>NZ_JBHSBC010000001.1:0-10909 GCF_042650425.1 Streptosporangium jomthongense
CTGTTGAGTTCTCAAGAAACGGACGCGTTCACCGTCCGCCGCCACACCACCCGGTGCGACCACTTCAGGGGCATAAACTTCCGTGTTCCCATCCTATCATTTCTGGCCGGTCCGTGTCAACCCGCCGCCTTCGCAGCCACTCGACACCAACCTGCCAGACCCGCTAGGATCTCGCTCACCCCGTCTCCGGAGCAACCCTTCCAACTTACTCTGACATCCGGCTTCTGTCCAATCCCTCAGACAGGCTAGATCTTCAGTGATCTTTTGGAGGGGTGTGTGGGATCTCATCCCACTTGAAGAACTCTAGCAGTCCATTCGGGCTCTCAGGACCAACTTGCCGGTAACAACTAAGTCTTCCCTGGGTCACCATGTCTCAAACGTGTGCCCGAAGCCGACACGCGAGAGCCCGGGACCACCAACCGATCCCGGGCTCTGTAATGCGATCGAGTGTTCAGCCGACAGGCAGCGCGTCGAGCTGGGCCGTCAGTCTCGCGATGTCCTGATCCGCCTGGGCGGCACGGGCACGCACCTTGGCCACCACGTCATCAGGCGCCTTCGACATGAACTGCTCATTGCCAAGCTTGGCGGCCACCTGGGCGGCTTCCTTGCGTGCCACCGCGAGATCCTTCTCCAGACGCTTGCGCTCAGCCGCCACATCAATCGTCCCCGCGGTGTCGATCTCCACCTGGATTCCGCCGACGTCGAGGCGCGCGGTCGCGGCGAAGGAGTCGGACGGCTGGTCGAGGCGGAGCAGCGACCTGATCGCCCCCTCGTGCGGGGCCAGGGCCGTACCGGTGAGGGAGAGTCGTGCCGCTACTCGTTGGCCTGGCTTGAGACCCTGGTCGGAACGGAACCTGCGGATCTCGGTGACCAGCCCCTGGAGGGCGACGATCTCCTTCTCCGCGTCACCGTCGCGCAGCGACTCCTGAACCACGGGCCACGGGGCGACCACGATGGAGGGGGCCGCGGTCACCGCTCGCCACAGTTCCTCGGTGACGAACGGCACCAGCGGATGGAGCAGACGGAGCAGCGCGTCGAAGACGTGCCCGAGCACCAGCCGGGTGTGTTCCTGTCCCGCGGCCAGCTGGATCTTCGCCAGCTCCAGGTACCAGTCGCAGACCTCGTCCCAGGCGAAGTGGTACAGCACATCGGAGACCCTGGCGAACTCGAACTCCTCGAAGGCCGCGTCGACCGTACCGACGACCTCCTGCAGCCGAGAGAGGATCCAGCGATCGGCCGCGGTCAGCTCCTCGACAGGAAGCTCACCGACCGTCGCGCCGTTCATGAGCGCGAAGCGGGTGGCGTTCCAGATCTTGTTGCAGAAGTTGCGGGAGCCGCCTGCCCATTCCTCGCTGATCGCCACGTCGGATCCGGGGTTGGCACCGCGCAGGAGCGTGAAACGGGTGGCGTCCGCGCCGAAGCGCTCGACCCAGTCGAGCGGGTCCACCACGTTGCCGAACGACTTGGACATCTTCTTGCCGTACTGGTCGCGGACCATCCCGTGCAACGCGACGGTGTGGAACGGAGGACGACCCTCCATCGCGTAGATGCCAAACATCATCATCCTGGCCACCCAGAAGAACAGGATGTCGTAACCGGTGACCAGGACGGAGGTCGGGTAGAACTTGGCCAGTTCGGGGGTCTTCTCCGGCCAGCCCAGGGTCGAGAACGGCCACAGTCCCGAAGAGAACCAGGTGTCGAGGACGTCGGAGTCCTGGACGTAGCCGGCGGGCGGCTCCTCGTCGGGGCCGACGCAGACGACCTCACCCTCGGGGCCGTACCAGACCGGAATCCGATGTCCCCACCACAGCTGCCGTGAGATACACCAGTCGTGCATGTCGTCGACCCAGTCGAAGTAGCGCTTGGCCAGCTCCGGCGGGTGAATCCGGGTGCGTCCCTCACGGACCGCGTCGCCGGCGGCCTTCGCCAGGGGCGAGACGTTGACGAACCACTGCAGCGACAGTCTCGGCTCGACCACTGTCTTGCAGCGTGAGCAGTGACCGACCGAGTGGAGGTAGGGCCGCTTCTCCGCGACGATCCGGCCCTGCTCACGCAGGGCGGCCACGACCGCGGGCCTGGCCTCGAAGCGGTCGAGCCCCTCGAACGGACCGTGTGCGGTGATCACTCCGCGTTCGTCCATGACGATGAGAGAGGGCAGCGAGTGACGGCGGCCGATCTCGAAGTCGTTGGGGTCGTGCGCCGGAGTGACCTTGACCGCTCCGGTGCCGAAGGCGGGGTCGACGTGCTCGTCGGCCACGACCGGAATGCTGCGGCCGGTCAGCGGGAGCTCGACCTGCCTGCCGACCAGGTGCGCGTAGCGCTCGTCCTCGGGGTGCACGGCGACCGCGGTGTCGCCCAGCATGGTCTCGGCGCGGGTCGTGGCGACGATGATCTCGTCCTCGCCGGAGCCGTACCGGATCGAGACGAGTTCGCCCTCGTCCTCGCTGTGCTCGACCTCGATGTCGGACAACGCCGTCAGGCAGCGCGGGCACCAGTTGATGATGCGCTCGGCGCGGTAGATGAGCCCGTCGTCGAAGAGCTTCTTGAAGATGGTCTGGACCGCGCGGGAGAGACCGGGGTCCATGGTGAAGCGCTCGCGGGACCAGTCGACGCCGTCGCCGAGCTTCCGCATCTGCCCGAGAATCCGGCCACCGGACTCTTCCTTCCACTGCCAGACGCGCTCGACGAAGGCCTCCCGGCCAAGGTCGTGGCGAGAGAGGCCCTCCTTGGCGATCTCACGCTCGACGACGTTCTGGGTGGCGATGCCCGCGTGGTCCATACCCGGCAGCCAGAGCGTCTCCTGCCCGCGCATGCGGGCGCGGCGGGTCAGCGCGTCCTGGATCGAGTGGTCGAGGGCGTGGCCGATGTGCAGGACACCGGTTACGTTCGGCGGGGGCAGGACGATGCTGTACGGCTCGCGCTCGCTGCTGGGGTCGGCGGTGAAGTACCCCTCGGACACCCAGCGCTCGTAGCTCCGGGTCTCCACGTCGGCGGGGGTGTACTGGGTAGGCAGCTCTGGCGTCGTCACGGTGTCCAATTCTAGAGACGTCCGGACGGTCGATGTCCCCGACTCGCGGCCGTCGTCAGGTGTCCGCACACCTTCCGCCCTGTCCAGACATGTCTCTCTTCGGATGGCGGCCGGACTCCAGCCACCGGAAAGACCCGGAAAGACCGTGGACACGGCGACGCCCCCGCGTAGAGGAACGCGGGGGCGTCGCCGCTTCGGATCGTCCGGCGCTGAGGTCAGGCGGACTTCTCGCGCGGCGTGCGCTGCTGCTTGTTCAGCTGGTCACGGGGCACGAGGGTCGGGTTGACGTGCTCGAGCACCGACTCTCGGGTGATGACGACGCGGGCCACGTCCTGTCGGGAGGGCACCTCGTACATCACCGAAAGCAGGACCTCCTCCAGGATGGCGCGCAGGCCTCTGGCACCGGTGCCCCGCAGGATCGCCTGGTCGGCGATGGCCTCCAGGGCGTCGTCGCTGAACTCCAGCTCGACGTTGTCCAGCTCGAACAGGCGGCGGTACTGCTTGACCAGGGCGTTGCGCGGCTCGGTGAGGATCTGGATGAGCGCGTCGCGGTCAAGGTTGTGCACGCTGGTGATGACCGGGAGGCGGCCGACGAACTCGGGGATCATGCCGAACTTCAGCAGGTCCTCGGGCATGACGTCTCCGAAGATGTCGGAGGTGTCGATGTCGTCCTTGGAACGGATGATGGCGTTGAAGCCGATGCCCTTCCTGCCGACCCGGGACTCGATGATCTTCTCAAGACCCGCGAAGGCGCCACCACA
Organism: Streptosporangium jomthongense; assembly: GCF_042650425.1. Classification (NCBI taxonomy): domain Bacteria; kingdom Bacillati; phylum Actinomycetota; class Actinomycetes; order Streptosporangiales; family Streptosporangiaceae; genus Streptosporangium; species Streptosporangium jomthongense. The sequence continues at coordinate 3,790 of NZ_JBHSBC010000001.1, forward strand.
GATGAACAGCACGTTGGTGGTGTCGATCTGGATGAACTCCTGGTGGGGGTGCTTGCGCCCGCCCTGGGGCGGCACGCTCGCGGTGGTGCCCTCCAGGATCTTCAGCAGGGCCTGCTGCACGCCCTCGCCGGAGACGTCCCTGGTGATCGAGGGGTTCTCGCTCTTGCGAGCGATCTTGTCCACCTCGTCGATGTAGATGATGCCGGTCTCGGCCTTCTTGACGTCGTAGTCAGCGGCCTGGATCAGCTTGAGCAATATGTTCTCGACGTCCTCGCCCACATAGCCCGCCTCTGTCAGGGCGGTGGCGTCGGCGATGGCGAACGGCACGTTCAGCATCTTCGCCAACGTCTGGGCGAGCAGTGTCTTGCCGGAACCGGTCGGGCCCAACAGCAGAATGTTGGACTTGGACAGCTCGATGCCGTCGTCACGCCCGCGCTCGCCGGACTGCACCCGCTTGTAGTGGTTGTAGACCGCCACCGAGAGCGCCTTCTTCGCCTGGTCCTGACCGATGACGTAGGCGTCGAGGAACTCGTAGATCTCCCTCGGCTTGGGCAGACTGTCCCACTTGAGCTCGGAGGACTCGCTGAGCTCCTCTTCGATGATCTCGTTGCAGAGATCGATGCACTCATCGCAGATGTATACGCCGGGTCCGGCGATGAGCTTCTTGACTTGCTTCTGGCTCTTCCCGCAGAAAGAGCACTTCAGCAGGTCTCCCCCGTCGCCGATGCGTGCCACCCCAGATACTCCTTTGCGTGGGACCGCCCTGGCTTCGCGGTCCGTTTCTTCCGACCGGACCGATACCCGGTGCGAAAAGTCATCCCGCTCAGGTTTCGACGTTACCGTCTTCTGAGCCCTCAGTGAGCCCCCTAGCGGCGAGTCGCACCGGAAGGTGCCCAATTGGGCACCGTTCCGGTGCGATAGACCTCATTAGGAGGCTATGGCCTTGGCGAGCTTCTTGCGCGACGGGATGATGTCGTCGATCAGCCCATACGCCTTGGCTTCCTCGGCATCGAGGATCTTGTCCCGCTCGATGTCCTTGCGGACCTCTTCGGCGCTCCTGCCCGAGTGCCTGGACAGGATCGACTCCATCTGCGTGCGCATCCGCAGGATCTCACGCGCCTGGATCTCGATGTCGCTTCCCTGGCCGCCACCCTCGGTTGAGGGCTGGTGGATCAGCATGCGGGCGTTGGGCAGGGCGAACCGCTTGCCGGGCGTGCCGCCGGCCAGCAGAATCGCCGCCGCCGAGGCGGCCTGACCGAGACAGACCGTCTGGATCTCCGGCCGGACGAACTGCATCGTGTCGTAGATCGCCATCATGGCGGTGAACGAGCCGCCCGGCGAGTTGATGTAGATGCTGATGTCGCGGTCGGGGTCGATCGACTCCAGCGTCAGCAACTGCGCCATGACGTCGTTGGCCGAGGTGTCGTCAACCTGCACGCCGAGGAAGATGATGCGGTCCTCGAAGAGCTTGTTGTACGGGCTCATCTCCTTGACGCCGTACGACGTGCGCTCGACGAAGGTAGGGATAACGTAACGGCCGTTGATGTCTCCCGGCCGGATCAACTCACTCACCTTTTGCCCCTTCAGGAGACGGCGCCCGTTGAGGGCACCTGCCGGGCGCTGCGCACGACATTGTCGATGAAGCCGTAGTCCTTGGCCTCCTCGGCCGTGAACCAGCGGTCACGGTCGGAGTCGGCCTCGATCTGGTCGAGCGGCTGACCGGTGTGGAAGGCGATGCGCTCGGCAAGGGTCTTCTTGACGTAGAGCATCTGCTCCGCCTGGATGGCGATGTCGGCGGCGGTGCCACCGATGCCCCCGGACGGCTGGTGCATCATGATGCGTGCGTGCGGGAGCGCGTAACGCTTGCCCTTCTCACCGGCGCAGAGCAGGAACTGCCCCATGGAGGCGGCCAGTCCCATCGCGACCGTGCACACATCATTGGGCACGTATTCCATCATGTCGTAAATCGCCATACCGGCGGTCACCGATCCGCCCGGCGAGTTGATGTAGAGCCAGATGTCCCTGTCGGGATCGTCCGCGGCGAGCAGCAGCAGCTCGGCGCAGATTCGGTTGGCGATCTCGTCGTTGACCTGGGTGCCCAGCACGATGATGCGCTCACGCAGCAGCCGCTGATAGAGCTGGTCTTCGAGCCTGAACGAGCCGTTCTGCTGGCTCATCGACTCGGGCCCGGAGCCGGTCGGCTGGTAGAAGGTCGGCGGGCTGGTCACAGCGTCACCTTCCGATGCGTCGTAATCGATTGGCTTTGCTTGTGACCTTAACGCGCGGCGCCTACCGGACATGCCCCCTCCACGTGCTGTTCGCTGACGGCGCATGCTCCCCGCACCGTCCCACACCTCTTCGCCTGGTCCGAGCCCCTACGGCCCCGCCGCCGAATCCGCCGTGTAGGACGGCGTCCACGGCGCAGGAAGGCCCCTGGAGGACATTCGGGGCGGTCCCCCGGACAAGGACGGCGCGACACGCCGGGACACCTGTGCGGGCGCTCAGCCGTACCTGACTGCCCGGATGGGGGTTTCCCGCGTGTGGGAAAGCGTGACGCCTCCCCGGTGCCCGGCACCGGGGAGGCGTCACGTAGGTCGTGGAACCGCCTTGTGGCCTACTCGGCGGCCTTGTCGGCGTCGCCCTCTGCGGCCTCGGCGCCCTCAGCGGGCTCCTCGACCACTTCCTGGCCGTTGATCTCGCTGTAGATGGCCTTGAGGTCGACCGTCTCGCCGGCCTCGTCGACCACCTTGGCCGCGTCACCGACGACGCTCTTGGCCTTGTCGCGGACGATCTCGACCATGGCCAGCGTGAGCTGGTCGTTGTCGGCCAGGTGCTTGGCGAGGGCGTTGGGGGCGACGTTCATCTGCATGGCGCGGCGCACCACGAAGTCGGTCAGCTCCTGCTCGCTGACGCCGAGCTCCTCGTTCTTGACGATCTTGTCGAGCACGAAGCCGGTCTTGATCGCCTTGGCGGAGCTCGTGTCGAACTCGGCGAAACGCTCTTCCTCGGTGGTCTGGTAGAGGCGGAAGTAAGCCTCCTTGCTCAGGCCACTCTCGGCGATCTGGTGCTCAAGGTTGTGCTTGCGGCTGTCGACCTCGGCCTTGAGCGCGCTCTCCGGGATCGGAATGTCGAGCTTGTCGAGGAGCGCGTCGAGGGCGTTCTCGCGCGCCTGGACGACCTGCTCGATCAGCTTGGTGCGGCGCACCTGCTCGCGGACGCTCTCCTTGAGCTCGTCGAGGGTGTCGAACTCGCTGGCCAGCTGGGCGAACTCGTCGTCGAGCTCGGGGAGGACCTTCTCCTTGACGCTCTTGATGGTGATGGTCACCACGGCCTCCTCGCCGGCGTTCTGCCCGCCGACCAGGTTGGTGGTGAACTCCTTGACGTCACCGGCGGACATGCCGACCAGCGCGTCGTCGAGGCCCTGCAGCACGGAGCCCGCGCCGACCTCGTAGGAGACGTCGCCCGCCTGCTGCTCCTCGATGTTCACACCGTCGATCGCGGCGGCCAGGTCCATCACGACGTAGTCGCCGTTGGCCGCGGCGCGCTCGACGCCGGTCAGCGTGGCGAAGCGCTGGCGCAGGCCGTCCAGCTGGGCCTCGACGTCCTCGTCCGTCACCTGGGCGACCGGGACGGTGACCTCGATGCCCTCGTAGTCGGGAACGTCGAAGTTCGGGCGGACGTCCACCTCGGCGGTGAACTCGACCTGCTCGCCGTCATCGATCTTGGTGACCTCGATGCTCGGCTGACTGACCGGGAAGATGTCGCTCTCGTCGACGGCCTGGCCGTACAGCTTCGGCACCGCGTCGTTGAGGGTCTCCTCCAGAACCACCGCGCGGCCGAAGCGCTGCTCGATGATCCGGGCCGGGACCTTGCCGGGGCGGAAGCCGGGGACGCGCACCTGCTGCGCGACCTTCTTGTACGCCGCCTGCATGCTCTCGCCGAGCTCCTCGAACGGCACCTCGACAGTGAGCTTGACCCGGGTCGGGCTGAGCTCCTCGACAGCGGTCTTCACGGGGTGGTCTCCTTGATCAAGCTTCGAGTGATCGCGGGCGCGTCAAGTCGTACGGCTACCGCGGCAAGCTCGCGCGCCGCGCCCACATGAGCGGCACCGGACACAGCCGTTCAGACATGCGATATTAGGGCATGATCAACTGTGGCGGGTGTCCAACGCCGCTGGCCAGTCTAGGGCAGAGCCGCGCCTGGGAGCGACCGGCGCTCGTTCAGTTCTCCTTGATGATTCTCCGCAGGATGTCGGTCGTCTCCCCCGGAGTGGTGCTGACCGCGCACAGCCGTTCCATGACCTCGCTGTAGCGGTCGACCTCCTCACGCTTGTCCAGGTAGAGGGCGCTGGCGAGCTGTTCGACGTAGACCACGTCGGGAAGCTCACTGTCCTGGAAACGCAGCACGCTGAAGGCGCCGCCCTCGGCGCTGTGACCGCCGAAGCTGAACGGCATGACCTGAATCGTGATATTGGGCTGGCGCATGAGGTCGAGCAGGTGCTCCAGCTGTGCGCGGGACACCTCGGCGCCACCGATGGGGCGACGCAGCGCGGCCTCGTCGATGACGGCCCAGAAGAACGGGCCGTCCGGGCGTTCGAGCACCCGCTGGCGCTGCATCCGCAGGTCGACGCGGCGCGCGATCTCCTCGGGGGAGATGCCCGCGCTGCCCGCGGTGATGACCGCCCGGGCGTACTCCTTGGTCTGGAGCAGGCCCGGCACGAACTGCACCTCGTAGGTGCGGATGCGGGAGGCCGCCTCCTCAAGGCCGACGTAGGTCTGGAACCACGAGGGGAGCAGGTCGTTGAAGCGGTGCCACCAGCCGGGCTCGTTGGCCTTGAGCAGCAGCTCCATGACGGCCGCCCTGGCTTCCTCCTCCTCGACACCGTAGAAGGTGAGCAGGTCGGCGACGTCGCGTTCCCGCAGGCCGACCCTGCCGAGCTCCATCCTGCTGATCTTGGACTCCGACCCCCTGATGAGGTGCCCGGCCTCCTCACGCGACAGGCCCTTGGCCTCGCGCAGCCGGCGCAACTGGGAGCCCAGGAGAATCCGCAGAGCCGTGGGACCCGAGCCCGGTTGAACCTGCGTCACTTCGCCTCCCTATTCAGTTGGGCCAGCGCACACAGTGTCACCACTTCCAGGCGCAATGACAAGGTCCCAACTCCGTGTCCGGTCCGACAACCTCTTCTACTGTTCGCCCATGCGCCTGCACGATGCAACTGCACGTGCATTTGGGTCTTGCAGCGGGCGTTCCGGTGACCCATGATGGCCTAGTGCATATTGGGCTTATGGTGCACAAGCTCTGAAAACTCACAACCAGCGCGGAGACTCACGATGAGAGCGGGAGATACCGGCAGGATGGTGGAGGAGCCGAAATCGGCTGCCGGCTACCTGCAGGCGACTCGCGAGGTGAGCTTCGACGACCTGCTCGCGGCCAGGCACTCCGACGCCACGGCGTGCCCGCTTCCCCACCAGGCGGACTCGGTGAAGACCGCCCGCGAGGTGACGAGGTCGAAGCTGCGGGAGTGGGGCCTGTCGGAGCTGAGCGACGACGCGGCCCTGGTGGTCTCCGAGCTCGTGACGAACGCGGTGCGCTACGCGCTGCGTCCACCGAGCACGATGGAGGCCAACCCGATCACCCTCGTGCTGCTGCACCTGTCTCCCCACGTGCTGCTGGCCGTCGCCGATCCCAGTGACGAGGTCCCCACCCCCAAGGAGCCGGACTTCATCTCGGAGAACGGCCGCGGCCTCTACATCGTGGAGACCTACAGCAAGTGCTGGGGCTGGGACCACCTCAACCGCGGCGGCAAGGCCGTCTGGGCGCTCTTCAGCGGGACGCACTGACCCACCCGACAGAGTCGGATGAGCCAGGCGAACCAGATGAAAAGGCCGACCCAGATCGAATCCGATCGGATCGGCCCCCACCAGCGTCGGGGTGACAGGATTTGAACCTGCGGCCCCCTGCTCCCAAAGCAGGTGCGCTACCAAACTGCGCCACACCCCGTACGTCGGTGCGCGCTCGCTCCGGATCTCCGGTACGATTACGCCCTGACGACCGGATGAAGTCTAGACCAGACTGACACCGGCTCGCGCGGACGTAGCTCAATGGTAGAGCCCCAGTCTTCCAAACTGGCTACGCGGGTTCGATTCCCGTCGTCCGCTCAGATGGCGAAGGGCCAGGTCACCTCCATGGTGTCCTGGCCCTTCCGCTATCGGGAACCGTCCGATCCTCTGTGGCCGTTCTCACGCTCCCGATCTTTCGTCCGGCCGTGTCGCGAAGGATGACCATCCGTCCGGCGGGGAACGGTCCGCACTACGGAGGACGGCCTCGTACGGCACGGACGTCGCGCGAGGCCCGGGACCGGCCGCACCGGATTGGGGACTCGACGGCCATCGGGTTTACGCTGCGGAGAAATATCGGGAAATCTGCGCCAAATGCGGATACGGGATATAGATCGTTCTTTACGATTCTCCATGAGCGGCAGTCAAGTCACCGGAGGGAACGTGGCGGGGTTCGAGGGCGTCATGATCGGCCGCGCGGGCGGTCACCCCGGCGGACCGGGTCCGGTGACCCCTCGCTGCGGCGCCCGCGGGGCCGCCGGAGTCCCGGCGCACAGCGGGAGGCTGGGCACGGAGCTGCGGTGGAACGGGTGAACCGCCGTTTCGTCGCCAAGGATCCGGCGTCGTCGACCCCCAGGATGAGCAGCCCGGCGACCATGCACGAGCAGCTCTCCCTGCTCAACGCGGCCAGCAAGCGGATCGGCAGCACGCTGGACATGTTCGAGACCGGCAGGGAGCTGATGAACGTCGCCGTGCCGCGCTTCGCGGACGCGGCGGGCATCCTGGTCCAGGACAGGCTGCTGACCGAGGGAGAGTTCGCCCAGCGCAGCATCGACGGCTCGGCGCTCGTACGGCGGATCGCCGTCGGGGTCTCCAGCACGACCCCGGACGAGTACGCCGAGGCCTTCCCGGTGGACGAGGTCACCAGCTACGCGGCGTGGACGCCGTACGCCAGGTGCATGGCCACCGGAAACCCGATCCTCTACCCCCGCCTCGGGCGCAGGACCTCGGAGGAGATCGGGCGCTCCTCCAAGCGTGACTCGGTCGCCCGGGTCCTGGAGGAG
>NZ_JBHSBC010000001.1:10964-465622 GCF_042650425.1 Streptosporangium jomthongense
TTCACCCGCAGGCCGGACAGCGAGCCCTTCGACGAACAGGACGTCAACCTCGCCGAGGAACTGGCCGCCAGGACCGCGGTCTGCCTCGACAACGCCCGGCTCTACAACCGCGAACGCCGTACCGCGCTGACCCTGCAGAGCAGTCTGCTGCCCGCCGACCTCTACCAGCCGCTCGGTCTGACGATCGCCTCCCGCTACCTGCCCGCCAGCGACCTGGTCGGGGTCGGCGGCGACTGGTACGACGTGATCCCGCTGCCCGGCTGCCGGGTCGCCCTCGTCGTCGGCGACGTGATGGGGCACGGCATCAGGGCCGCCGCGACGATGGGCCAGCTGCGCACCGCCGCCCGTACGCTCGCCAGTCTCGACCTGTGCCCCTCCGAAGTGCTCTTCCGGCTCAACCGGATGAGCCAGGACCTGGACACCACCCAGATCGCGACCTGCCTCTACGCCACCTACGACCCGGTCACCCGGGCCTGCGCGATCTCCTGCGCCGGCCACGTCCCACCCGTCCTCGTACGGCCGGGCGGCGAGACCGAGCTGCTCGAACTGCCCGCCGGTCTGCCCCTGGGCATCGGCAACGAGCCCTTCGAACGGCGTGAGCTGGTGCTGCCGCACGACTCGATCCTCGCCTTCTACACCGACGGCCTGGTCGAGAGCCGTGACCGGGACATCGACGAGGGCATCGGCATGCTGCGCGACCTGCTCACCGGCGGGCGTCACGATCTTGAGGAGCTCTGCGACCTCACGATCGGCGCGCAGCGTCCCGGGCACGAGCGCGACGACATCGCGCTCCTGCTCGCCAGGGTGCGCGAGCTGGACGAGGACGACGTCGTCGACCTCCTGTTGCCCCCCGACCCCCGCTCCGCGGGGCAGGCCCGTGCCTTCGTGCGCGCCACCCTCGCCGAGTGGCGGCTTGAGGCGATCGTCGACAACGTCGAGCTCATGGTCAGCGAGCTGGTCGCCAACGCCGTCGAGCACGGTTCGGGAAGCGTCGGACTGCGCATGCTGCGCGGCCCGACGCTGGTGTGCGAGGTGAGCGACCGCTCCACCGTGCTGCCGTCGATGCGGGACGCGGGCAGTGACGACGACACCGGCCGCGGCCTCCACCTCGTCAACTGGCTCGCCCACCGCTGGGGCTCCCGGACGACCGCCAAGGGGAAGGTCGTCTGGGTCGAGCAGCGCCTGCCGTAGGTCAGGACAGGGCTTTTCTCCTGAGGGAGGGCATGCGCCCGGCCAGCCTGAGCGCGCCCCTGAAGGCCACCCTGGCCAGGCGGCTGTCGTCGACGAACTGCCTGGCGGCCCTGAGCGACCTGCGCACGGCGGCGAAGCCGTACTCGCGCATCTCGGTCTCGTAGCCGGCGATGGCCGTGACGGGGTCCGTTCCGTCGCGCAGGGCGCGGGTGAGCAGGCAGGCGTCACGCAGGGCGGCGTTCGCCCCGATCCCCCGCATCGGGGTCATGCTGTGCACCGCGTCGCCGAGCAGGGTGATGTTCGTCGCGGGCCAGGGATCGACGGGGACCGCGGTGCGGATCGGCAGCAGGGAGACGCTCTCGGGTGCCGAGGCGGTGACCAGCCTTCGCAGGTCGGGGTGCCAGGTGGCGACCAGCCCGGCGACGGTGTCCCTGAGTTCCTGACCGTTCATGCCGGACAGTCCGGTGGGGAGGCGTCCCGCCGAGGCGCCGAAGACCCACATGACGTAGTCGCCCGCTCCGTCGCCTCCGGCGTCCCGCTGTCCGAACTCCTGCGGCGCGGTGAACATGCCGCACCCCCTCGGCGGGATGATCATGTTGGGGCCCCGCCACAGCCGGGGGGCGACCTGGGCGCGTGTCTCGCCGGTGAGCGGGAACCTGCCCGCGACCGTGAGGATGCCGGTGTCGATCCGCCGGGCGTGCGGGAGGTACTGCTTTCTGACCCGGGAGTTGCCCCCGTCCGCGGCGACCACGACGTCCGCGTTCTCGGTGGTCCCGTCGGCGAAGTGCAGGGTCACGGTCCCGTCCGGTTCCCGGGTGTAGCGCTCGTAGGTCCTGTCGAACCGTACGACGTCGGACAGGCCGGTCAGCAGCAGCTCCCTGAGCGTGACCCGGCTGATGGAGTGGTGGTTGTCCAGCGGGTCCGGCCCGCGCGGGGTCTCCATCACCATCAGGGGGTTCATCCTCTCGGTGAGGAAGCCGAAGTCCCGCCCGCTCCCTGAGGCCGACGCCAGGAACGTCTCCCATAACTCCGGAGGCAGACACTCGTTGAGCGCGCGGGCCCCCGTCGGGTCGATGTGGATGCGGTAACCCTGGAGCCGGTCGCCGGGAGTGCGGTCACGCTCGTAGACCGTCACCTCCACGCCCGCCCGGCGCAGCCCCTGCGCCAGGCACAGCCCCCCGAGGCCGCCACCGATGATCGCCACTCGCGAGTTCGTCATACCTCACTATCGGCCATCGTGAGGCTCGTCGAGCGAGTCCGTCACACCCCGGTGTCATGCCCGACAAGCGCGATGACTACTGGCCTCCCAGGAGTTACGGTCGAAATGAGGAGCTGGGAGGGCATGATGATCACCGACGTACGCGAGGCCTACCGCCGCGCGCTGGACGACTTCGGCGCTCTCGTTCACAGGATCACCCCGGAGCAGTGGCACAACCGGACACCCTGTGTCGACTGGGACGTGCGGGATCTGGTCGAACATGTGGTGGGCGAGAACCTGTGGGCTCCGGAACTGCTCGGCGGGCGGACCGCCGCCGAGGTCGGGGACGACTTCGACGGCGACCTGCTCGGCGACGACCCGTTGAAGGCGTTCGACACCTCCGCCACCGCCGCCGTGCAGGCCGCCTACGGGGAGGGGGCGCTGACCCGTCTGGCCAGACTCTCCTTCGGGGACGTGCCCGGCGGGGAGTACGTCACCGAGTTGTTCGCCGACGTCCTGATCCACACCTGGGACCTGGCCAGGGCGATCGGCGCCGACGAACGGCTCGATCCCGAGCTGGTCGAGGCCTGCGCGGCGTGGGTCGCGGGCGCCGAGGCCGGTTACCGGCAGGCGGGGGTCATCGGGGCGCAGCAGCCGATCGCCTCCGGCACCGACGCCCAGACCCGGCTGCTCGCCTCCTGGGGACGACGCGGCTAACGCGACGTCGGGCGTCTTCCGTGGTTGGCCTTGTTCCGTTTGCGGGCCCGGTTCTTACGCGCTCGTTTGCCCACGCGGCCTCCTTCCGTGAACCCCGCCGGGTGCGGGATCCGCCTCTTACGTTCCTCCCGGGGCACCCGCCGTACAAGAGGGCGGATCTAGGCTGCCTCGCATGAGCGAGAAGCTGATGGAGCGCTGGCGCCTCCTGGCCGGAACCGAGGCCGACCGGCTCGGCGCGGACCTGCTGTCCCGGTACGGCGAGCCACACCGCAAATACCACACGACCGCACATCTGACGGCCGTACTCGACCACGTCGACGCGCTCGCCGGCAGTGCCGCCGACCCGGACCTGGTACGGCTCGCGGCCTGGTTCCACGACGCCGTCTACGACCCCCGGCGCAGCGACAACGAGGAGCGCAGCGCCAGGCTCGCCGAGCGGGCGCTGCCCGAGCTCGGGATGTCACCGGAGGCTGTCGGGACGGTCGCGCGGCTGGTCAGGCTCACGATCACACACGCCCCCGAGCCAGGGGACGCCGACGGGGCCGTGCTGTGCGACGCCGACCTGGCGATCCTCGCCTCCTCTCCTCAGGAGTACGCCGTCTACGCGGCGGCGGTGCGGGAGGAGTACTTCTTCGTCCCCGACGAGCTCTTCAGGCAGGGCAGGGCCGCGGTGCTGCGCTCGCTGCTCGACCTTCCCGTGATCTTCCACGTCGCGGACCTTGAGACGCGGGCGCGGGCCAACATCCATGCCGAGCTTGAGCGACTGTGAGCACTTAACCCCCATAATCCAACATTCACTCCTGTGAGTCTGTGGTAATTTGCTGGAGTCTGGTGGATTAAGGAGGGATCGATGCTCGCCCAGCAGCGGCAGCAGGTGATTCTCGAACGGGTGCGCGGCAGTGGCGGGGTCAGGGTCGCCGACCTGGTCCGCGAGTTCGGTGTCTCCGACATGACGATCCGCAGGGACCTTGAGGCGCTGGCGGAGCGCGGTCTCGTGGAGAAGGTCCACGGTGGGGCGACGGCCACGGGACCCGGCTCGACCGAGGAGCCCGGGTTCACCGCCAAGTCCGCGCGTCAGCAGTCGGAGAAGGAGGCGATCGCCAGGCACGCCGCCGGGCTCGTCAGGCCGGGCACGGCGATAGCGCTCTCCGCGGGTACCACCACCTGGACGCTCGCCCACTTCGTGATCGACGTGCCAGAGCTGACGGTGATCACCAACTCGATCCGGATCGCCGAGGTCTTCCACCGCGCACCGCGCGCCGACCGCACCGTGGTGCTGACCGGCGGGGTGCGCACCCCCTCGGACGCGCTGGTCGGCCCGGTGGCCGTCGCGGCCATCAGAGGGCTGCACGTGGACACCCTGTTCCTCGGCGTGCACGGGATGAGCGCCCGCGCCGGGTTCACCACCCCCAACCTGCTCGAAGCGGAGACGGACCGGGCGCTCGTGGCCTCGGCGCACCGCCTGGTCGTGCCCGCCGACCACACCAAGTGGGGGACGGTCGGGATCAGCACGATCGCCGAGCTGTCCGAGGCCCACGTCCTGATCACGGACTCCGGGCTCGGGCGGGAGGCCCGCGAGGAACTCGCCGCCAGGGTCGGTGAGCTGGTCGTCGCCGGTGACGGGACCCGCGACCGATGAGGCGCACCGCGACCCACCTGGCCGACGGCCGCGAGCTGTTCTACTTCGACCTGCGGGACGACGCGGAGCGCGGCGCGGTCGACACGCGCGACCTGCCGCCCAGGCCCGCCGCCTCCGAGCTGCGCTACGACCCGCTCACCGAGGAGTGGGTCGCGGTCGCCGGGCACCGGCAGGGCCGTACGTTCCTGCCGCCCGCCGACGAGTGCCCGCTGTGCCCGTCGGCGCCCGGCCGTCCGACCGAGATCCCCTCCCCCACCTACGACGTGGCCGTCTTCGAGAACCGCTTCCCGTCCTTCTCCACCAACCTGGGCGCCTACCCGCAGGTCGGCGGCCTGAGTGAGGTACGGCCCGGCGTCGGCAGGTGCGAGGTCGTCTGCTTCACCTCCGAGCACGACTCCTCCTTCTCCATGCTTTCTCCCGAGCGGGTCGAGCTGGTGATGGAGGCGTGGATCGACCGCACCGTCGCGCTCTCCGCGATGCCCGGGGTCGAGCAGGTGTTCTGCTTCGAGAACCGCGGCCCGGAGATCGGCATCACCCTGCCCCATCCGCACGGCCAGATCTACGCCTATCCCTACGTGACCCCGCGTACCCGGACCCTGCTCGGCGCGGCGCGGCGGCACAGGGAGCGCACCGGTGGCGACCTCTTCGCCGACGTGCTCGCGGCCGAACGGGAGGCCGCCGAGCGTGTGGTCGCGGCCAACGAGCACTGGACGGCGTTCGTGCCCGCCGCGGCCCGCTGGCCGGTCGAGGTCCATCTCTACCCGCACCGCGGGGTTCCCGGCCTCGACGGACTCGACCCCGCCGAGCGCGCGGCGTTCGGACCGCTCTACACCGAGGTGCTGCGCCGCCTGGACGGGCTGTTCGGGGTGCCCATGCCGTACGTCTCGGCCTGGCACCAGGCACCGGTGCGGGTGGGCAGGGACCTGGCGTACACGCATCTTGAGCTGTTCAGCATCCGCCGGGCGCCGGACAAGCTCAAGTATCTCGCCGGGTCCGAGTCGGCCATGGGGGCCTTCGTGAACGACATTCCGCCTGAGGAGACAGCTCGGCGCCTGCGCGCCGTTATCACGGAATGATCACCGATCGGTCTCGACTCGGGGTCGCGCGGTCACCTTTTTACCATTACTATCCTCACGCATCGGACAAACAGCACGATATGCCTAATCTCAGGTGCCTCACCTGAGAGCCGGGGACCCATGCATCTGGGGTGAACCACTTCGGTGGAAGGGCTTCCTCCAGCCCGAACCCGTCAGCTAACCCGGTCGGCGTGAGGAGAGGAGAGCTGTGACGGCTCTGTCCCCCGCTTTCCATCGACGTACGGCCGCCGCCTGCCTGGCCTCGGCCCTCACCTTCGCCTTCGCCCTGGGCGGCACGGGAACGGCGGGCGCCGCGCCTAAGCCCGACGAGTCCCGGCTCCGCGCCGAACTGACCCAGCTCAACAAGAAAGTCGACCGGCTCATCGAGGCGTACGCCGCCAAACGGGAGTCGTTGAAGAAGGCGCAGGAGGCGGAGAAGGTCGCGCAGGCCGACCTGCGCCAGGCGGAAGCGGCCTACGCCGAGGCGGGCAGGGAGGTCGCCTCCATCGTCCAGATCCGTTACCAGAACGGCCCCCTCGACCTTCCCTCGATCCTGTCGGCCCCCGAGGTGGGCGGCGCGGCCGTCATGGAACAGCTGACCGCCCAGCAGATCGCCCAGCTGCAGGGCTTCGCCCGGAGCCGGGACCTCATGAAACAGGCCGCGGACAGGACGGCCCAGCTCTCCAGGCAGATCGAGCAGGAGGCCAAGACGGTGCAGGTTCAGCGTGAGGACGCGGAGAAGGTCGTCCGCGTGATCGAGGACAAGCTCGAACAGCTCGTTCCCACAGGCTCGGGGCGCCGCTCCGACGGCAGCTGGGCACCCCAGCTGCCCACCGGGTCCGACAACATCACCGACCGCACGCGGATCATGCGCGAGGCCGTCGGACAGGCCTTCCAGCTACCCCACGAGGTGGGCTGCTACCGATCGGCGAACGACGGGGGCGAGCACCCCCTCGGCCGGGCCTGCGACTTCATGATGAGCACCGGCGGGTCCATGCCCACCGCGGCCAACGTCAAGCTCGGCGACGAGCTCGCCGCCTGGGCGCTGAAGAACAGGGACAGGCTCGGCGTCAAATACGTCATCTGGCGTCAGCGCATCAACACCGGTTCCGGCTGGCGTGCCATGTCCAACCGGGGCGGTGTGACCGCCAACCACTACGACCACGTGCACATCTCGATGTACTAGAGAAGATCGGACCCCGCGGCGGTGCGCTCGATCGAGCCGGCCACCTTGGACCTGGTCGAGTGGATCCGAGCCACCGGCTGGACCGCGCCCACAAACGTGGCTGGTTCCTGAGCCTCCGGCCGCCATCGTGCCCACGGTCTCGGCGCTCTGGGCGCGGCAACGCATCCGCCAACGGTTGAAGTGGTCACGAAGCTCCCGAGGCGATCTGGGGCCGACACCGGCACACTGGTCGTCGAGAGGCCGCCGGTCGACGGCGAGGTAAAGATCCACGTCCAGGAGGCCCCGGGGCGGCCTCAGGTTCTGCCCGCGCTCGTCTTCCCAGCACAGCCGGGCGCCCAGGTCGAGCGCCGCCCTCTATCGCCGGCCACTCCTCGACGACCCACGAGGTGATCACCCCCCTCGCCGCGCTCAACAGCCCGCTGCGCAGGGATCTGCGGACTCCAGCCCAGGCGGTGCAGAAGACACGACACCCCACGCAAGGTGTGGCGGACGTGAAACAACACCGCGATCAGGTCGGTGATTCAGGCCGGCGTCCAACGCTGGTCCTCCACATATCCGTGCGCGGCCGGACCACGCTCCAACCCGGCCCGCAGCCGCTGCAGGCGCCGCTCGTCCAGCCGGCACCTCTCCCCGCCCGGCCCCTTGGAGGCCAACGCCTCCATGCCACCGCCCTGCCAGATGTGATTTCACCGACCAGCATTCACACAGTCAGAAAAAGACTCTCCGCCACTACCGATCGCCCTGCTCATCCGGGCTTCGATGAAGGCGCCGGCCTCGTGCTTCCCGTACGCCGGCCGGGTCGCGAGACGGCGGTGGGCGCAAAACCGTTTGCCCTCGCGTGGCGGGCTCAGGGAACGTGGTGTTCATGGCGCCGTGTCCATGACGCTCTGACGGACAGCGCCCCGCCACTCCGAGACGCCACGGCGTCAACGCGCCCCGCGGCGCTGTCAGCCTGCCCCTTTAAGGGAAGAGAGCCTTTTGTCGCAACAACGCCCCCCTCTGCCGTCCACGGCCGCAGGCCCGGCCACCGTCGCCGTGTTCGCCTCCCCCGAGAGCTGGATCGAGTCCGACGCCCTCACGCAGTGCCACCAGGTGGCCGCCCTCGACGGCATGACGCACGTCGCCGCCATGCCGGACCTGCACCCCGGCAAGGGCGCCCCCATCGGCGCCGCCATGGCGTCGACCGTGCTGTACCCGTTCCTGGTGGGCTCCGACATCGGCTGCGGCATCGCCGTGTTCCCCATGAAGCTCAAGCGCGCCGTGCCCGAGAAGCTCGCCGCCCGCTTCCCCGACCTCGATCGCGCACTGGACCCCGAGCAGGACGCCGACGATCCGGCCTGGGCCGTCGTGGAGGGCGACATCCCCGCCGGTCACGTCGAGGGCCTCGGGACGGTCGGCCGGGGCAACCATTTCGTCGAGCTGGCCCGGATCGGGACCGTCTTCGACCCGGGCCACGCGAGCCGTCTCGGGCTCGCCGCGGGCGACCTCGTCCTCGTCGTCCACAGCGGTTCCCGGGGGCTGGGCGAACGGATCCTGCGGGAGCACACCGCGGTCCACGGCGCGGGCCCCGCCCCTGATCCCGGCGCCTACCTGGCGATGCACGACGACGCCGTACGCTGGGGATCGCTCAACCGGCGGTTGCTGGCGGCCCGGGTCGCCCACGCTCTGGGGGCCGAGCCCGCCGAGCCGTTCCTCGACCAGTGCCACAACCTGGTCGAGGTCCGCGACGGGGTCTACCTGCACCGCAAGGGGGCGGCACCGGGTGACGGCCGTGACGTGCTCATCGCCGGGACGCGAGGCACCCCCTCCTATCTCGTGGCCGCCCACGCCGGGCCGGACGCCAACCATTCCGTCGCGCACGGCGCGGGACGCAAGATGTCGCGTGCGGACGCCCTGCGCCGGGGCCGGGCCAAGCACACGGTCGAGGAGCTGCGCCGCACGCCGGTGGGCTCGCTGGTGGTGTGCGGAGACCGTCAGCTCCTCTTCGAGGAGGCGCCGACGGCTTACAAGCGCATCGAGCAGGTGATCGCCGACCTCGTCGGCCACGGCCTGGCCACGCCTGTGGCCACCACGGTCCCCCTGGTCACCTACAAGACACCCGACCTCGGGTCCGCGCCCCAGCGGGACCAGCGCCGCAGGCGAGGCCGGCGGTGAGGCCGAGGTGAGCGTCCACCTGCTCCTGTCGGCCGGACGTGGCCCGCAGGAATGCGCCTGGGCCCTGGCCCGGCTGCTGCGCCGCCTGGAAGTCGACGCCGCCCGGCAGAACCTGGAGACCCGCCGGGTCCAGGTCGTTCCCGGCGACCGGCCCGACACCTACCGATCGGTCCTGATCCAGATGTCGGGAGCCGGTGCCGAGGCGTTCGCCGCCTCATGGACCGGAACCCTGTGCTGGCAGGCCGCCAGCCCGTACCGCACCGGCACGGGCCGGAAGAACTGGTACGTCATCGCCCAGCCGTGCCAGGTCGACGCCCCGCGCACGACGTTCACCGAGGCGGACGTCGACGTCGTCGCCTGCCGTACCGGCGGCCCCGGCGGTCAGCATCGGAACAAGGCAAGCACGGCGGTACGGGCGACCCACCGGCCCTCGGGGATCGTCGTCGTGGTCGACACCGAACGGCAGTTCAGCCTCAACCGCCGCATCGCCATGCGGCTGTTGCGGCAGCGCATCGAGGACGGAGACGAGACGGCGGAGCGTGCCGTCACCACCGCCCGCTGGCACGTCCACGACGAGCTCGTACGCGGCGACCCCGTCCGTGTCGAACGTCCGGAGACGCCGGAGCGGAAACCGGCCCGCCGACGGCCGTGACGGCCTGCCCGAGGTCAGCCCACGGCCGTCTCCGCGATGGCCTCCGCGATGAGCCGGTCGAGATGTGTCAGGTCCGGCGGGTGGGCCACGCTCTCCTCCGCGAAACGGGTGAGCAGCCTGGCGAAGACCTCCCGGTCTCCCTCGTCCCAGTCGGCGATCAGGCTGTCCACATAGGCTCGCCTGGAGGCGACGACCACCTCAAGCACCCGGCGGCCTCGCGGGCTCAGCCGCAGCCTGGCCCGTCTGGCGTCCACCTCGGACTCCTCACGCTCGACGAACCCGGCACCGACCGCGTCGTTGACCAGCCTGCTCGCGGTGGAGGGGTCGACGTCGAGCTGTTCGGCGACGGCCCCTACCGTCACCTCGGGAACGCTCAGGTTCAGTTTGTGCACGGCGTGCACGACCATCACGTTCGACATCTGCACCGCCCGGTGCTGATCGGCGGCCCGGCGCGGACGCAGCGGCCGCGCCCAGATCCTGCGCAGCCTGAACAGCGCCACGTCGATCGCCGCTCCCGGCGTTACGTCCCTCACGACGCAACCTTACCGGTGCGCACGACCGGTTCCCGGAAGGATTCAGCCGGCCAGACGGACCGGGTTGACCAGGTCGGCGTACATCAGCAGACCGGCCATGACGACCATCACGAAGGCGATCGCATAGGTCAGCGGAAGCGCCTTGGCGATGTCCACGTGCCCGGGCGTGGGACGGCGGGTCACCCGCGCGAAGGCCCGCTTGAGGCCCTCCCACAGACCGCCCGCGATGTGCCCGCCGTCAAGCGGGAGCAGCGGGATGAGGTTGAACAGGCCGATCGCCAGGTTGAAGCCCGCCAGCAGGTTGATGAAGGTGGCGACCTTGTTCTCCAGCGGGGCGGAGGAGGCGGCGATCTCACCGCCGATACGGCCCGCCCCGATGATGCCGATCGGGCCGTTCTTGTCGCGCTCCTCACCGGAGAAGGCGGCGTTCCACACACCGACCATCTTCTCGGGGAAGCGCATCAGCGAGCCCGCGGTCGCCGCGGTGAGGTTCCACATCTGGGTGGTCACCGAGCCGATGCCCTGCCGTTCGATGACCGTCGTGGGACTGACACCGAGGTAGCCGACCCCCTTCTCGATCTTCCCCGGCACGTCCAGCGACTCGCGGTCCTGGGCGATGAGGGTGGCGTTCAGCGTGACCGCCTGCCCGCCCCGCGTGATGCCGATCGCGACCGGTCCTGCGCCGTGCCCCCGGATGGCCCGGGTCGCCTCCTCCCAGGTCGGGGTCGACTTGCCCGCCACGGAGACGATGACGTCGCCGGGCCGCAACCCGGCCGCCGCGGCGGGACTCGCCGGGTCGGCGGAGGTGCACTTGGGGTTCTTGGTGTACTCGGCGGTGGTCTTGACGCACTCGGGGACCGCGTCGACCCGGTTCGTCAGGACGCCGACGCCGAAGCCCATCAGCACGACCGCGAACAGCACGAAGGCCAGCACGAAGTTCATCGCGGGACCACCCGCCATGACGATGACCTTCTGCCACCACGGCTTGCGGTAGAAGACCCGGTTCTCGTCGCCCGGCTTGACCTCTTCGAGAGCCACGTCACGGGCGTTCTCGATCAGGGCGCGCCACGGGCCGGTCGAGACCGCGCGCAGCTTGTTCGGGTCGTCGGCGGGCCTCGGCGGAAGCATGCCGATCATCCGGATGTAGCCACCGAGAGGGATCCACTTGACGCCGTACTCGGTCTCGCCCCTGCGCCGTGACCACATCGTCGGGCCGAAGCCGACCATGTACTGGGTGACCTTGACCCCGAACAGCTTGGCCGGGACCAGGTGGCCCACCTCGTGCAGCGCGATCGACGCCATCAGTCCGAAGAAGAAGACAGCGATCCCGAAGAGCCAGCTCACAGGTTCCTACCCCCCGGTCGCGGAGCCGCGGACAACGCCCCCTAAGAGATTAGCCGAATTATCGCGGTTCCAGGCGTCACGGGCGAACGTCCCCACGTTCCGCCCCTTGCGCGGGCCTTGCCGAGCGGAGAGACTTCGTTGACAGTGAGCGACCGCTCGGTGACCCAGCGAGAGAGCTGTCGAGGGGGCGAACGTGATCGGGATCCTGGTTGCCGAGCACCGGCCGGTGGTCCTCCGGGGCCTGGTGGCCTCACTGGAGGGCGAGGCGGGCATGAGGGTCGTCGCGGCGGTCGGCACGGGAGACGCGGTTCTGCCCGCGGTCCTCGAACACCGCCCCGAGACCGCCGTCGTCGATCTCGACCTGCCCGGCGCCGACGCCTTCGCCGTCACGCTCGATCTGCACGCGCGGGCCCCTGGCTGCGGGGTTCTGCTGGTCTCGCACCGCCCCAGGCCCGGCCAGGTCCGCCGGGCCTTCGCCGCGCACGCGCTCGGGCTCATGAGCCTGGGTGTCAGCCCGGAGCAGCTCGCCTCGGGGGTTCGCAGGGTCGCGGCCGGGCAGCGGGTCGTCGATCCCGAACTGGCCGTCGCCGCCCTGGAGATCGCGGAGAACCCGCTGACCCGCAGGGAGATGGACGTGCTCAGGCTGGCCGCTCTCGGAGCGCGGTCCAACGAGATCGCCGACCAGCTCTTCCTCTCCGTTGGAACGGTCCGTAACCATCTGTCGCGGATCATGTGCAAGACCCGGGCCCGCAGCAGGCTCGACGCCGTACGCATCGCCAGCGACTCAGGGTGGCTGTGAGCCCTCGCTCAGGGACGCCAGATGAGGATCAGCGCGCAGTCGTCGTTGTGCCCTGCCGACATGGAGGAGACCAGGCTGCGGGCCCCGCTGCGGAAGCCTGAGGGAAGCAGCCGTTCCGCCTCCCCGAGCAGGCGGTCCAGCCCCGCGTCGATGTCGCGTCCTGGCTGCTCGATCAGCCCGTCGGTGTAGAGCATGAGGGCGTCACCCTTGCGGAGCATCCCCCGGTCGGGCTCGCAGTGCAGGTCGGGGACGATGCCGAGGACCACGCCCTTGGCCGGGGAGACCCGCCAGGCGCCCGCCCCCGAGTCGAACTTGACCACCGGAGGGTGACCCGCCGAGGTGATGACGTACTCGCCGGTGGCGAGGTTGAGCCGTACGTGCACGGCCGTGACGAAACCCTCGGCCTCGCGTTGACGGTGCAGGTAGGTGTTGCACGAGCCCAGGAAGTCGGAGACGGAGCCGAGCAGACCGCCGAAGGTCCCGGAGAGCATCAGCGCCCTGGTCCCGGCGTCGACCCCCTTGCCCGAGACGTCCACCAGGGCGAGTTCGACCGTGTCGCCCTCGCGCATGGAGACCAGGAAGTCACCTCCGAAGGAGGAGCCACCCGCCTGGGTGAGCACGACCCGTGAGTCCCATCCCTTGGGCAGCCTGGGCAGCTCACTCTGGCGTTTGAGCCGGTCGCGTAGTTCGAGCAGCATCGCGTCACCGCGCAGCCCCTGCACGCCGAGCTTGCCCCTGGTGCGGGCCATCAGCGTGGCCAGCACACCGGTGAAGCCGAAGGTGGCCATCAGACCGGGGCCGATGTGTCTGAAGCCGAGGGCGATCCCCACGTAGAGCAGGCAGGCGGCGACCGCGCACAGCAGCTTGACCAGGCTGCGGAGCCTGAGCTGCAGGCCGCCGACGAGGGTGATCGGGATCATGAGCGCGGGTGAGAACCACTCCGCGGAGACCCTGGCCGCCAGGCCACCGAGCACCAGGGTGAGCACGGTCAGCGTGACGAGCAGGTTACGGTCACGGGCCAGCGGCCCGCGGCGCAGAAGCCGTACGAGAGGGACCAGAAAGGGCACCCTCACCAGGAACGCACGGAGCGCCGGAGGTATCAGCGGCACCGGACGGGAACTCATGATGCGCTCGACTGTATCGGCCCACACCCCGTTTGGGCAGCCCACTTGACCAATGCCTTGATCATTAAGGACGGATATTGAATGGCCGGGAGGGTTTGTCCGCCATACCGTAGGACAAATGAGCCTTAACCTGCGTCCCCTGACCGAAAACGATTACCCGGCGTGGATCCGGACCGACGAAGAGGCCTTCGGCAACCCCATCCCCCCGCACCGGCGTGAGCTGTTCAAGGAACTGATCGACTTCGACCGGTCGCTCGGCGCCTTCGACGGCGAGGAGCTCGTCGGCGCCACCTGCATCTGCGGTTTCACGATGACGGTGCCCGGCGGGCCGGTCCTGGTCGCGGGTATCACCGCTGTCGCCGTACTGCCCTCGCACCGCCGCAGGGGCGTCCTGTCCGGCCTGATGACCCGCCAGCTCGGCGCGCTCCGCGAGCAGGGCGAGGCGATCGCCGCCCTGTACGCCTCCGAGGCCGCGATCTACGGACGTTTCGGGTACGGCAGGGCCTCGGACAACCTCGCCTTCGACATCCCCACCCACGGCTCGGCCTTCGTCAGGCACGCCCCGGTCGATCCCTCGCTGCGGCTGCGCGTCGTCGACCCCGTGGCGGCCAGGAGCGTCTTCGAGAAGGTCTTCGAGGCCCAGCTCGACAGCCGTCCCGGGCTCTACGCCCGCACACCGGCCCGCTGGGACACGTTCCTGTCGGACCAGGAGAGCGACCAGGGCGGCGCCGGCCCGCTGCGCGCCGTGGTCGTCGAGGACGACGAGGGCCCCCGTGGCTACGCGATCTTCCGGATCAAGCTGGCCTTCACCACCCATGACGTGCCGGACGGCGAGCTGCGGCTCAAGGAACTGGTCGGCCTCGACCCGGCCGCCTACGCCCTGCTCTGGCGGCACGTTCTCGACCGTGACCTGGTCTCCCGGGTCAGGACGGCCCAGCGTCCCCCGGACGACCCGCTGATCCACCTGCTGGCCGAGCC
The DNA here is from genome assembly GCF_042650425.1 of Streptosporangium jomthongense. Classification (NCBI taxonomy): domain Bacteria; kingdom Bacillati; phylum Actinomycetota; class Actinomycetes; order Streptosporangiales; family Streptosporangiaceae; genus Streptosporangium; species Streptosporangium jomthongense. Next base: position 25,556 of record NZ_JBHSBC010000001.1, read on the forward strand.
CCGCCACCTCAACGCGGCGTGGATGGACGAGCTGTGGGTCCGTCTCGTGGACGTCGAGCGGGCGCTCCCCCTGCGGCGTTACTCGGCGCCCGTGGACGTGGTGATCGAGGTCGAGGACACGGTCTGCCCGTGGAACGCGCGCCGCTGGCGGCTGTCGGCCGACACTCGGCAGGCCCGATGCGTTCCCGCTGACGACGCCGAGGCCGACGTGGTCCTGCCGGTCTCCGTACTGGGCGCGGCCTATCTGGGCGGGCGTCCGCTGGCGGCGGTGCAGGCCGCCGGGGTGGTGCGCGAGCTGCGGGAGGGAGCGGTCAGGCAGCTGTCGGCCGCGATGTCGTGGGACCCGGCTCCCTGGTGCGGACTGATCTTCTGAGCCTCCCCCTGCGTCGCGACGCGGGTTAGGGTGAGGCATGGCACTGCAGAGCTTGCAGATCAACGCGACCGTCGCCATGCGGGCCAGGGACGTCTCCCGGCCGACGCGTGAGCAGCAGGAGGCCGCCGACAGACGGCCCCTGCGGGATGAGACACAGCGCGGACAGGCTTCCGCACGCCGCCGGGCCTCCACGTCGAGGCCCGGGGAGGAACGTCAGGGCAGCGGCGGAAGCTGACCGATCGTCTCGTAGGACGTCAGCTGGGCGATCCTGCGGTTGTGCCGCTCCTGACCCGAGTAGGGGGTGGTGAGGAACAGCTCGACGAAGCCGACCGCCTCCTCCTGCGTGTGCATCCGGGCGCCGACGCTGATCACGTTGGCGTTGTTGTGCTCGCGGGCGAGCTTGGCCGTGTCCTCGCTCCAGGCCAGGGCCGCGCGGATGCCGCGCACCTTGTTCGCCGCGATCTGCTCGCCGTTGCCCGAGCCGCCGATGACGATTCCCAGGCTGCCCGAGTCGTCGGCGACGCCCTGCGCCGCGCGCAGCACGAACACGGGATAGTCGTCCTCGGCGTCGTAGACGAACGGCCCGCAGTCCGTCACGTCGTGGCCGTGCTCCTTGAGCCAGGAGACGAGATGGTTCTTGAGGTCATAGCCGGCATGGTCGGCACCGATGTAGACACGCACAGGCCCAGTTTCGCAGGTACGGCTGGCCGCCTCGACCCCCACCCCGGATAAGGTAACGGTCGGCATACCGCTTCAGCCCTTACAAGAGAGAGTCCTCATGCGTGACATCCGAGTGGTCGGCGACCCGGTCCTGCGTACGCCGGCCGAGCCGGTCACCGAGTTCGACCGTGATCTGCGCCGTCTGATCGACGAGATGTTCGACACGATGTACGCCGCGCAGGGCGTCGGGCTCGCCGGTCCTCAGATCGGCGTCTCGAAGCGGATCTTCGTCTACGACTGCAGCAAGCGCAAGGGGCACGTGATCAACCCCGTGCTGACCGTCGACGACGACGCCGAGGTCCTCGAAGAGGAGGGCTGCCTGTCGATCCCCGGTAAGGACAGCGGCACCCCGATCTACGCCGGGACCCCCCGCGCCGCCGGAGTCACGGTGCGCGGCCTCGACCGGCTCGGCCGCCCGGTCCAGATCAAGGCCAGGGGCATGCTCGCGCGCTGCTTCCAGCACGAGACCGACCACCTCGACGGCATGCTGTACGTCGACCGCCTCGCCAAGGACGCCGCCCGCAAGGTCCTTCTCCAGGCTCGCTGAGCGCGCCCGCCCCTCAGGGGGAAGGCTCAGCGGAGGGGCGGCGGCGAAGGCGAAGGAGGGGCCAGGACATCAGGCCGAGCCCCGCGGCCAGCAGCAGGACGACCACGATCCACTCGTTGGAGCCGCCTTCGCCGTACACGTGGCCCTGGCGGCCTGTGTCGAACGCCCTGACGGTCTGGCCGGGGGTGAAGGTGTCGCGGTCACCTCCGTAGAAACCGACCTCCGGCCGGACGACCCGGCCGCCTCTGAACTCCCCCGTCCAGGTGCACTGCTCGTGGCCGGGGTGGGAGACACACTCGACCCGCCTGGCGGTGAAGGTGCCCCAGGTGCCCACCCCGCGCAGCGCCGCCAGGGCGGGACCGAGGTTCTGCGCGGCCAGCACCACCAGCAGCAGTCCTCCGGCGACGATCACCAGGTCGAAGGCGGTCAGACGTGTGGTGCCCAGTCTCATGCGGCGCCCTCCGGCAGAGGCGATGCCTTACGTGCAGGTCCTTACGAATCCTTCCGGAGGGTTTTACCCAGGATGTCCCTTGCTGACCGTCCGATACCGGACATCGGCCTACAGTTGGATCGCCTTGGTCTCCAGGAACTCCTCAAGCCCGGACTGGCCCAGTTCCCTGCCGATACCTGACTGCTTGTATCCCCCGAAGGGTGCGAGCGGGTTGAACCTGCCCCCGTTGACCGTCACCTGGCCCGCGCGCAGCCTGCGCGCGACCGAGAGCGCGTGCTTCTCCTCCCCCGCCCACACCGCGCCCGCCAGGCCGTACGGCGTGCCGTTGGCGATGGCGACGGCCTCGTCCTCGCCCCGGCTGTAGGGGACGATCACCAGGACCGGGCCGAAGATCTCCTCCTGCTCGATGACCATCCCGGGCTCGACACCGGCGAAGACCGTCGGCTCGACGTAGAAGCCCCGCTCACAGGGGTTGTCGGTGCCGCCCGTGACCAGCCTGGCACCCTCCTCCTCACCCCGGTTGATGTAGCGCACGACCCGCTCGCGCTGCGCGGCCGAGACCAGGGGACCGAGCCGGGTGCCCTCGTCGAAGGGGTCGCCCACGGTGTGGGCCTTGGCGATCTCGGCCGCCAGCCAGACGGCCTGGTCGTACTGGTCGCGGTGCACGATCATGCGGGTCCAGGCCGAGCAGGTCTGGCCGGAGTTGAGGAAGGCGTTGGCCACGGTCGCCTTGACCGCGGTCTCCAGGTCGGCGTCCGGCAGCACGACACTGGCCGACTTGCCGCCGAGTTCGAGGGTCACGCGCTTGACGGTCTCCGCGGCCAGGGCCGCGACCCTTCTGCCCGCCCTGGTCGAGCCGGTGAAGGAGACCATGTCCACGTCGGGATGGGTGACCAGTGCCTCACCGACGACCGGGCCCCGGCCGCTGAGCATGTTGAAGACCCCGCGCGGCAGCCCGACCTCGTCGAGGATCTCGGCCAGCGCGAACACGGCCAGCGGCGCGACCTCGCTGGGTTTGAGCACCACCGTGCATCCGGCGGCCAGGGCGGGGGCGACCTTGGCCACGGCCTGGTGCAGCGGGTAGTTCCACGGGGTGATGGCTCCGACGACCCCGGCGGGCTCTCTCAGGACAAGGGAGTTGCCGACCCTGCCGCCCTCGAAGTCGTAGCTCTCGGCCAGTCCGGCGTAGGAGGACAGCACCTCCGCGGGCAGGAGCGTCTGCACCCGCGTCGCGATGCCGTACGGGGTGCCCACGTCGGTGGCGATGACGCTCGCGATCCGGTCGGCGCGGTCCCGGATCAGGCCGGCCGCGGCGTTCAACAGGCGGGCCCGTTCCGCGGGAGCCGTGGCCGACCACGCGGGCAGGGCCTCACGGGCGGCGGCGACGGCGACCTCGACGTCGGCGGGGGAACCCGCGGGAACGCGGTCGATCGTCTCCTCGGTCGCGGGATTGACGACGTCGAACCCCTCGCCGGACGCCGACGGCCGCCATGCTCCGTTCAGGTACAGATGACGCATGTCTCTCATCCTCGCGCGAGTGGTGGCGGGACGAGGGCTCCACGGGCCGCGTCCGTCCGCCTTCGCGATGAGCGTACGGCCAGGCGCTCCCCCGAGTGGGGAATCCTTGAGATCCATGAGAACTCGTGACATCCGGGCGGCGCGCGTCCCGCCGGGCCGGGAGACGGCGGGACGCCGGACCGGCCGGGCTCAGTCGAAGATCGGAGGCCGGGTGCGGGAGCGCTTGAGCTCGAAGAAGCCGTCGATGCCCGCGACGAGCCTGACGCCGTCCCAGAGTTTGGCCGCCTCCTCGCCCTTCGGGGCCGGAGAGACGACCGGACCGAAGAAGGCGACGTCCCCGACGGCGATGACCGGGGTGCCTACCTCCTGGCCGACCCGGTTGATGCCGTCGTTGTGGGAGGCGCGCAGGATCTCGTCGAACTCCTCGGAGTCCATCGCGTCCGCGAAGGCCCGCTCAAGCCCGGCGGCCTCAAGGGCCTCCTCGACGGTCTCGCGGAGGCTGTCGAGTTCCTTGAGCCTGCCCTGGTTGTGCAGGCGTGTGCCGAGCTCGGTGTAGAGCCTGCCGACCGTCTCCGAGTCGTACTTGTCCTGCACGGCGGCGACCACGCGAACCGGGCCGATGGCCCTGGCGATCATCTCGCGGTAGGTCTCGGGGACGTCCTTGTCCTCGTTGAGGATGTTGAGGCTCATGATGTGCCAGCGCGGCTCGATGGGCCGCACCTTCTCCACCTCCAGCAGCCAGCGGGAGGTCATCCATGCGAAGGGGCAGAAGGGGTCGAACCAGAGGTCGACCGGAGTGCGCTCAGTCATCTCTCAGCTTTCTGATCGTGAGGGCTTCGCACAGCGACAACCCGCATCACCGAGTTTCCTATTCCTACGACGGGTTATCACCTTGACCGGCCCCTTTATCCCCGAACATGATCGACAGTCGACTCCCAGGCCGGCGGGGGCGACGATCCAGGGCCTCACGTGGCAGGATTCAGGCACCCCTTCGCAACGAAGCGGGGGAATTTGTTGACGAGGGAGCGGTAGTGGCAGGCAATCTGACCCGTGACGAGGCGCGGGAGCGCGCACGGCTGATCAGCGTGCAGTCGTATGTCGTGGAGCTCGATCTGACCGAGGGAGACGAACGCTTCGAAAGTATCACCACGGTTCGCTTCACCGGCACCCGTCCCGGCGCGGAAACCTTCATCGACCTGGCGGGGGCCAAGGTCAGGAAGGCCGTGCTGAACGGCGTCGAGCTCGACGTGGACACCTACGACCCGGAGACCGGACGGCTGCCGCTGCCGAACCTGGCCGAGAGCAACGAGCTGCGCGTCGACGCCGACTGCTCCTACATGCGCACCGGGGAGGGCCTGCACCGCTTCGTCGACCCGGTCGACGACAGCGTCTACCTGCACAGCCAGTTCGAGACGGCCGACGCACACCGGATGTACGCCTGCTTCGACCAGCCGGACCTCAAGGCCACCTTCGAGCTGACCGTGCTCGCCCCCTCCTCCTGGGAGGTGATCTCCAACGCGGCGCCCGAGTCGGCCGAGGAGCTCCAGGAGCACAGCGGCCGTCACGGCACACTCCAGGCCGCCAGGCGCTGGCACTTCCCGCCGACCCCGGCGATCTCCACCTACATCACCGCGCTGTGCGCCGGGCCGTACCACAAGGTGACCTCCGAGCACGACGGCATCCCGCTCGGCCTGTACTGCCGGGCCTCGCTCGCCGAGCACCTCGACGCCGACAACCTCTTCGAGGTCACCAGGCAGGGCTTCGACTTCTTCCACCGGGTCTTCGGCATCCGCTACCCCTTCGGCAAGTACGACCAGCTGTTCGTACCGGAGTTCAACGCGGGCGCGATGGAGAACGCGGGCTGCGTGACCTTCCTTGAGGACTACGTCTTCCGCTCGCGCGTCACCGACGCGATCATCGAGCGCCGTGCGGAGACGATCCTGCACGAGATGGCGCACATGTGGTTCGGCGACCTGGTGACCATGCGCTGGTGGGACGACCTGTGGCTGAACGAGTCGTTCGCCACCTACGCCTCGGTGCTGTGCCAGGCGGAGGCGACCCGCTGGGGCCAGGGCGCCTGGACGACGTTCGCCAACGTGGAGAAGGCCTGGGCCTACCGCCAGGACCAGCTGCCCTCGACGCACCCGATCGCCGCCGACATCGTCGACATGCACGCCGTCGAGGTCAACTTCGACGGCATCACCTACGCCAAGGGCGCCTCGGTGCTCAAGCAGCTCGTCGCCTACGTGGGCCTGGACAACTTCCTGGCCGGTGTCCGCGACTACTTCAACGAGCACGCCTGGGGCAACACGACGCTCGCCGACCTGCTCGGCGCGCTTGAGCGCACCTCGGGACGCGACCTGTCCTCCTGGTCGAAGGAGTGGCTGGAGACCTCCTGGGTCAACACGCTGCGTCCGTCGTTCACCACCGACGCCGAGGGGCGTTTCCTGGAGTTCGACGTGCTGCAGGAGGCCCCGGCCGACTACCCGACGCTGCGTTCGCACCGCGTCGCCATCGGCCTGTACTCCCTGCGGGAGGGCGCCCTGGTCCGCACCCGGCGGGTCGAGCTCGACGTGGTCGGCGCCCGCACCGCGGTCGCCGAGCTGGTCGGTGAGCTCCAGCCGGACCTGGTCCTGATCAACGACGACGACCTGACCTACGCGAAGGTCAGGCTCGACGGGCGTTCGCTGCAGACCCTGGTCGACGGCGGCATCGCCAGGTTCACCGAGTCGCTGCCGCGCGCCCTGTGCTGGTCGGCGGCATGGGACATGACCCGTGACGCCGAGATGTCCACCCGCGACTACGTCGCGCTGGTGAACTCGGGCATCGAGTCGGTCAAGGACATCACCGTCGCCCAGACGGTGCTGCGCCAGGCGCGTCTGGCCGTCCAGCAGTACGCCGACCCGTCCTGGCGTGAGGAGGGCCTGGCGTCGCTGGCCGCGCGCCTGCGCTCGCTCGTCGCCTCCGCCGAGCCCGGCTCCGACCACCAGCTCGCCTACGTCAACGCCCTGTCGGCCGTCGCCTCCAACGAGGAGGACCTGGCCTTCCTGAAGGGCCTGCTCGACGGCTCGGCCACCCTCGAAGGGCTGACCGTGGACGCCGACCTGCGCTGGACGCTGGTCCAGGCCCTGGTGTCCGCAGGCGTCCTCGGCGAGGAGGACATCGCGCGGGAGCTGCAGCGTGACGCGACCGCGACCGGTGAGCGCTCCGCGGCGCTGGCCAGGGCCGCGATCCCGACGCCCGAGGGCAAGGCCGCCGCGTGGGCCGCCATCACCGAGGGCGGGCTGAGCGGCGCCCTGCTGCGTTCGACGATCCTGGGCTTCGTGGACCCACGCCACCCGGACCTGCTCGACCCGTACGCGGAGCGCTACTTCGAGGAGATCGGCGGGATCTGGAAGTCCTGGACCTCCGACAGCGCCCAGAACTTCGCCAACGGCTGCTACCCCATCCTGGCGATCTCACCGGAGACGGTGGCCAGGACCCAGGACCTGATCTCGGAGAGCCAGCCTCCGCAGGCACTGCGACGGCTGCTGCTCGAGGGCGCCGACGGCATCAGCCGTGCCCTGCGCGCCCAGGCGAAGGACGCCTCCGCAGCCTGAGCGACCGGGTTCCGTGTGACGACCCGACGCCCCTCCTCCTCGTTCGATGAGGGGCGTCAGGTGTCAGGGCAGGATGTGGCTTCGCGTTTCGAGCAACGCCAGGTGCTCGGTCGTCACCAGGTCGTGCCGCAGCGCGAGGGACACCAGCGCGACGCGTCGCCAGTCGGGCCTCACCGGCCGCTCCGGCATCCTCACCTGGAGCTTCACCCTGGCGAGATAGTCGATGTGAAAGTTGACCGCGGAACGGCCCAGCCCGAGGTGGGCCAGCCGGATGATGATCTCCGGAATGGTCGGGACGACGCCGCAGAGCGGATCGCGCAGCCGTGGTTCACAGAGGGCGACCAGGATCAGGAAGTAGGTCGCGGTGGCGTCCAGCGGAACGGTCTGCGCCGTCTCCCGCTCGCGTCTGGGGGCGTCGGGACGGAGAAGGACGTGTTCGGGGGCGAACACCAGGAACGACGCCATACCTCCTGACGGGTCCCCGGACAGCCGTACCCTGCCCAGCTCGAAGGGGATCGGGGCGCGCATCCGTCCCGCGGGCACCCTGACGAACTCACCGTCCCCCTCCGGGGTGTCCACCACGTAGGTGGAGCGGCGGCTCAGGTTGGAGATCGTCCAGTAGTCGTCAACCGCGTCGATCCGTCCGGCGAGCCGGGAGACGGAAAGGTCGGGCAGCACCAGGTCGACCGCTCCCCTGCCGAAGGTGACATGCTCGCCGGGAGCGAGCTCCAGCACCTGCTCCCCCCTCTGGACGAGGATTCCTGAAAGCTTACGGATACTCACGGTGACGATCCTCGCGTACCCGGTGACCCTCCGCAGAGGAAAGGGGAGGAAAACGGGACCGCGAGCCGCGCCGCGAGATGCGCTGACACACGGTCATGGCATGGTAACGATGAGTGCATGGAAGTCCCCCCGACCATCGGCCGCTACCGCGTGGAGCGGTTCCTCGGCCAAGGCGCGTTCGCCACGGTGTGGCTCGCGCATGACGACGACCTGAGCGCTCCCGTCGCGGTGAAGGTGCTGGCCGCCCACTGGGCCGACCACCGGCGGATACGCAGGCGCTTCACCCAGGAGGCCCGGATGATCCGCAGGGCCGACTCCCCTCACGTGGTGCAGGTCCACGACGTCGGCGCGCTGCCCGACGGACGGCCGTTCTTCGTCATGGGCTACGCCGACCGCGGCACCCTGCGCGACCGCCTGGCCGTCGGCCCCGTGCCGTGGGCGGAGGCGGTCGAACAGGTGCTCCAGATCGCCGCGGGGGTGGCCGCGCTGCACGACAACGGCATCGTCCACCGTGACCTCAAGCCCGCCAACATCCTGGTCCGCTCCCTGCCCGCCGGCGGGGAGCGGCTGCTCGTCGCCGACCTCGGCATCGCGGGTGAGCTCGCCCAGACCTCCGGGCTCACGGTCGGCGGCGGCACCCCCGGCTACATGGCGCCCGAGCAGCTGCGGCCCGGCTCCCTCCCCGACGAACGCGCCGACGTGTACGGCCTGGCCGCGGTGGCCCACCACCTGTTCACCGGCGGGCCGCCCGGCGCGATGGCGGGCTCCTTCCCCGGCCCCGTCGGCGACGTCGTCGCCCGGGGACTCGCCGACGACCGCGCGCAGCGGTGGCCGAACGTCCGTTCCTTCGCCGCGGCGCTGGCCCGGGCCGCCCGTGAGGAGGCCTCCTCCCCGGGCGGCGAGACCGCGGACGGCACACGGGTGCGGGAACGCGCACGACGTGTCCCCTTCAGGCCGGGGTGGCGTCCACCGGTCGCGCTCGCCCTGGCCGCGGCCGCCGTGGCCGGAGGTGTCGCGCTGGCCCTGACCAGGGACGACCAGGACTACGGACGGTGGCTGCGGCCGGACGCCGACCTCCCGGGACGTTACCGCGCGGCCATCGTCGAGGCGGGCACCTGGTGCACCGGTGTCCCCGGCCTCAGCCCCGCGCTCGTCGCCGCGATGCTCAAGGCGGAGAGCGGCTTCGACCGTGACCTGGCCGACGCCACCGCCGGCGAGTACGGCATCGCCCGCTGGACACCCGACGTCCTGGCCGCCTACCTGCCGCCGAACTACTCGCGATCGCCCCTGGCCGGGGCGATGGACCCGGAGATCGCCATTCCCGCGATCGGCAGGTTCCTGTGCACGCTCGGCCCCCGGATACGGGACGTGCCCGGCGACCCCGCACTGAATCTGGCCGGTCTCTACCGCAGCTCGTCCGATGCCGTACGGCAGGCTGGAGGGGTGCCCGCACGGTGGCGTGAGCACGTCGCCAGGGTCGGCCTATATCTGAGGGCCTATCTGCCCCTGACGGGTTCCCGGTCACTGCCCCGTGGTCTGGTCGGCCGCCAAACGATGATAAGAATAGGCACTTCCTGGGAGGACGCCGAAAAGCCATATTTTGCGCAGTACGACATCGCCGTCGTTCACCGACCGTGAAAGGGTGATCAAGTGGAATCGGCCCGTGATCTGCTCGTATCCCTGGCCCGGAGGTACGCCTTCGCCGACGTCGGGGCACTCGCGGCGGACGTCGTGGCCGGGGCGGACGAGATCGAGGCGGTGTGCGAGTTCGGGCAGCGGCTCATGTCGCTGGACGCGGAGGACTTCGCCGCCGAGGCGCGGTCCGTGCCCGCGGACCTGAGGCGGCGGGCACGGGCGTGCACCATGCCGCAGACACCGAAGGAGCAGCCGCGCGGAGCGCTTGAGTCACTGCGCCCGGCCTACGCGCTGCTGCTCGAAGTGATCGCGATCCGGTGGCACAGGCGTGAACTGAGCCCGATGGTCGCCGCGCTGCACATCGCCAGCGAGTATCTCCCGCTGCTCGCCTTCGAACCGGTGCTCGGCAACGCCGGCGACCCGGCTCGCTGGCCGCCCGGGCTGGCCGCGCCGGGCAGTCGTTTCGGGGTCATCGGCGAACGCGAGTGCGACCACACCAAGGCCGAGCAGTCGGCGGCCAACCGGACCCTGCGGGTCGCCGGGGAGCCGGGGGAGGGCTGGCGGGCCTACTTCGACCGCCAGCACAGCCAGGTCGCGGGCGCGCTCGCCACCTGTGTCGCGACCTGCCGCACCCCGTGCTCCGCGATGGAATGGATCGAGCCCTCCCGCCGCGATGACCTGTCCACGCGGGCGAGGGTCGCGCTGACCTTCGCCGACACCCCCCTCGTACGGCTGCGCCACGCCGCCCCTGTCGGTCACGGGTTCGGCGTTCCCTCTCCCGAGGAGGTGCTCGACGCCTGGGAGCGCAGCCGTACGATCCTGGCCAAGAACGAGATCGGCAACGCCGCGACGGAGGACGACGGCTTCCCGCTCGCGGGCCTGCCCAGCCTGTTCTCCGCGATCGCCACCGCTCCGACGACTCCCTCGACGCTCCTGTCGGACATCAGCACCCACCTGGTACGGCTCCTGCGCTCCTGAAGGCCCTCAGGCGCCCAGGATGGCCTGGCCGACGGCGACGGCGAACAGGCAGCAGGCCGCGGCCACGAGGAACAGGAGCATCCCTCTGCGGATGTAGCGGTCCTTGGCCTGCGCCACGGCGCCGAGCCTCCTGATCCACAGCACCAGGTCGTCGGCGCCGGCCCGGGTGTCCTGGCCGCCCAGTCTCGCCCACAGCTCGGCGAGGGCCTCGTCGGAGAAGGCTCCGCGCGACCTGCCGCTCCGCGTCCGGTCCTCGTCCTCCTGCCGGACGGGCGGGCTCCAGGTGTGCAGACGGCCCGCGTACGAACGGCGGCGCTCGATGCTCCTGCCTGCGAGTCCCGAGCTGAGCGGATGCAACGCGCCGACGAGCATCACCGCGCCCATCGTGCAGAAGAACGCTCCCGTCCACCACAGCCACTCCACCTGGCCGGGCAGGACTCCCGGTTTCAGCATCCCCGCGACGACCGCGGCGAGGACGGCCGCGACCAGCAGCGCGACCGCCTTCCTGTTCTGCCCTCGGTTGTCCGCGCGCACCTCCGCCAGGACCTCGTCGAGATAGGAGAGCACCTCGTCCCTCTCCTGGGCCACCTCGCCCTCCCGCGGGACGCCTTGGGAATCACGCCCGATCTTCAGCACGCCCGCATTATCCGAGAACTCACCTGCGCCGGGAAGCCAGATCGGCGAGCATCCACATTCCTGTGACAAGTCCGCCGACGAGGTTGCCGCCACCGAAGGCCGTCGCCATCGAGACCGCGGCGACGCGGCACTCACCGTCGCCCAGTCTCAGCCTGGCGACGGGACCGGTGACCACCTCGACCGCCCTGGCGTCGGGGTCGACGAACACGAGCACGGCCGTGTCCGCCTCCTCCCCCAGCGCGGCGTGCAGCCGTTCGGAGAAGTGGCGGCGCGGCCCGAGCGCGGGGCCGAGGTAGACGGCGAAGCGCAGGCCGCTGCGGCGCTCCGCCACGCGCATCGCCTGCCGGATGTCACGGGCCTGCGTCGAGGTGAGGCCACCGACCGTCAGCATGTCCTCACTGTTTCCTCACCATGCCGCAGAAGCCCCTCCGACCCGTCTGCCCGGCTCGGAGACCCGGGCCAGGGCCACCCAGTCGACTTCGGGGGCGAGGTTCGCAGACGGCACGGGGTCGACCAGGACCTGGCCCGAGGAGAGCGCCTCCCGCTCGCTGCGGAACGGACCGCCGAACCACACCGCGGCCGCCGAGGTGCCCCTGATCGCGCTCGCGCGCATCCTGCCGGGAAGCAGGACAAAGGCACTGATGATCAGGAACAGGCCGCCGGAGGCACCGAACAGGAGCTCCATGACCTGGATCGTGTCCACAGGTCCACGGTAGATCCACGCCGCCGACCCGTCGAGTCCTGTCCGTGACCTCGCCGCTCACGGCCCTCACATGGCGTCCAGGTGACGTCCTGCGGCTTCCGGCGTTCTCGGGGCCCGGGAACGCCGGGAACGGTAAGATCACGTAGCGGACGACGCCTTCTCGCGAACGACCTGGGTTCTCTAGAGAGAAACAACAGACATACCCGGTTCGGATAAACGTCATGCGAAAGGCGAAGGCCACAAAAGTATGAGAAACGCAATACTAGGCACCCACATAGGCGTCAGCTACGGTGAGTCACGTGGATTCCGGTCAGGCACCAGAAGACGGTAACACTACGTCACCCATTTGGGTCGGCGACCGCACGGCCGACGACAGGCCGCCGTCTCGACCCGCCACACCCGCGTCCGAGTACGCGCCCGTCGAGCGCACCTCACTGCGCGTCCTGCTCGACGACCCCCGCTACGGCCATCTCAGACGACGTGTCCTGGTCGCGGTCGCCTCGGGCGTCGTCGGAGGCATCCTCTTCTCCGACATACGGCTGGGCGTCACCTGCGCGATCATCGGCGCGATCGTCGACACCGTACTGCGGGCCCGCACCCACTCGACCGTGCCCGCCTGGCGCCGCGGCTCGGTCGCGGAGCGTCAGACCGAGGCGCAGCTCAAAAGGATGGAGCGGGGCGGCTACCGAAGCCTGCACGCCCGCGCGATCCCCGAGAGCGAGGCCCAGATCGACCACCTGGTGGTCGGCCCGACGGGGGTCTACGCCGTCGACTCGGAGAAATGGGACAAGCGCCTTCCGGTCCGCGTCCAGTCGCACCGCAAGCTGTTCCACGGCCCCTTCAACCAGAAGCCCCGTCTCGACGAGGCGCGCTGGGAGGCCTCCAGAGCCTCTGAGCTGATCGGCGAGGCGCTCGGCCACGAGGTGACGATCATTCCGTCCCTCGCGATCTACGGCCCGGCGATCCCGTGGAAGGTCCTCACGGTGCGTGATGTGGACGTCTTCGACGGCGGCCGTGTCCGTAAGTGGATCACCAAGCGCGAGCGGTCGCTCACCGACGCCGAGATCGACGAGATCTACGAGGCCGCCGAGCGGGTCCTGCCCGCCCGTTACCCCGAGCCCTGACCCCTTCTCACCGTTCCTCCACGCGCCCCGGGACTCCTCCCTGCCGAGGTCCCGGGGTTCGTGTCTCGCGCCGTGGACGCCCGTCTCACGCACCGGGCGATGGCCGTACCATTTGAGGACACGGTTTCGATGATGGGAGAAGCCTCATGCCCGCCCTCAGGTCTCGTACGGTCACGCACGGCAGGAACATGGCCGGTGCCCGGGCCCTGCTCCGGGCGACGGGCGTAGCCGGGGGCGACTTCGGCAAACCCATCATCGCGGTGGCCAACAGCTTCACCCAGTTCGTCCCGGGCCACGTCCACCTGCGCGAGGTCGGCGACGTGGTCGCGGGCGCGATCAGGGAGGCGGGCGCGATCCCGCGTGAGTTCAACACCATCGCGGTCGACGACGGCATCGCGATGGGCCACGGCGGCATGCTCTACTCGCTGCCCAGCCGCGAGCTGATCGCCGACGCCGTCGAGTACATGGTCAACGCGCACTGCGCCGACGCGCTGATCTGCGTCTCCAACTGCGACAAGATCACCCCGGGCATGCTCCTGGCCGCCTTCAGGCTCAACATCCCCACGGTCTTCGTCTCCGGTGGGCCGATGGAGGCCGGCAAGACCCCGGGCCGCAAGCTCGACCTGATCGACCCGATGATCGCCTCCGCCGACGACGCCGTCTCCGACGCCGAGCTGCTGGAGATGGAGGAGAACGCCTGCCCGACCTGCGGTTCGTGCAGCGGGATGTTCACCGCCAACTCGATGAACTGCCTCACCGAGGCCATCGGCCTGGCACTGCCCGGCAACGGCACGATTCTGGCCACCCACAAGGCGCGCAAGAAGCTCTACCAGGACGCCGGTCGGCAGCTGGTCGAGATCACCCGCCGTTACTACGAGCAGGACGACGAGTCGGTCCTGCCGCGCAGCATCGCCACCAAGGAGGCGTTCGAGAACGCCATGGCCCTCGACGTGGCCATGGGCGGCTCGACCAACACGATCCTGCACATCCTGGCCGCGGCCCGCGAGGCTCGCGTCGACTTCGGCCTCAAGGAGATCAACGAGATCTCGCTGCGGGTGCCGTGCCTGTGCAAGGTCGCCCCCGCGACCGCGAAGTACCACGTCGAGGACGTCCACCGCGCGGGCGGCATCCCGGCCATCCTCGGCGAGCTCGACCGGGCGGGCCTGATCCACCGCGAAACGCATACCGTCAACGGCGGCACCATCGGCGACTACATCGACGCCTGGGACCCCTGCTCGGCGGGTGTGCTGCCCGAGGCGACCGAGCTGTGGCACGCGGCCCCCGGCAACGTCCGCACCGTCAAGCCCTACTCGCAGGAGGCCCGCTGGGACTCCCTCGACCTCGACCGGTCCGAGGGCTGTGTGCGCGACTCCGAGCACGCCTACACCCGTGACGGCGGTCTGGCCGTCCTGTACGGCAACATCGCCACCGAGGGCTGCATCGTCAAGACGGCCGGGGTCGACGAGGAGATCTGGCGCTTCTCCGGGCCCGCCGTGGTGTTCGAGTCCCAGGACGACGCGGTCGAGGGCATCCTGAACAACCGGGTCAAGCCCGGCGACGTCGTGGTCATCCGCTACGAGGGCCCCAAGGGCGGCCCCGGCATGCAGGAGATGCTCTACCCGACCTCCTTCCTCAAGGGAAAGGGCCTGGGCAAGGCCTGCGCGCTGATCACCGACGGCCGTTTCTCCGGCGGCACGAGCGGGCTGTCCATCGGGCACGCCTCCCCCGAGGCCGCGGAGGGCGGCACCATCGCCCTGGTCGAGGACGGCGACATCGTGGAGATCGACATCCCGGGCCGGTCGATCGAGCTGAAGGTCGCCGAGGAGGAGCTCGCGACCAGGCGTGAGCGGCTGCTGGCCGAGCTGGGCGGCTATCGCCCCCGTGACCGGCACCGTCCGGTCAGCGCGGCTCTGCAGGCCTACGCCGCGCTGACCACCTCGGCCTCGACCGGCGCCTCAAGGGACCTGTCCCAGCTGTCACGATGACGACCGTCTCCTCGGGGGGTACGGCTGGGCCGTGTCTCCCGAGGGAAGGCCGCTGTATCCGACAGGCAGTTCGAAAATTGTCGGTGGCGGAGCATACCATGTGACCATGGCCAACGTCATGAAGCCCGCACGCAGCCCGTTGACGACCGCCGAGATCGCCGCCCTCGCCCTGTCCCTGGCCCATCTGGGCTCCGACCCGCAGGCAACCGCCGCCCGCAGCGGCCTGCGTCACGCGTTCGAGCACATGGAGATCGACGACGAGGTCGTCTCCACCACCCTGGCTACCCTGACCGAGCCGATGCCCGACCCTGTCGCCGACCGGGCCAGGACCATCGCCAACGCCATCACCTCCCACCTGGTCGTCCGGCTCCACTACCGTGACGTCTCCGGGCGGGTGACGGTGCGCGACGTCGATCCCGTGACGTGCATGGTGCACCGCGACTACTGGTATCTCGTGGGCATGTGCCGCATGCGCGGCGCGATCCGCGCCTTCAGGTTCGACCGGATCGTGGCCACCGAGCCGACCTTCATCCCCGCCCGCCCGCACAGGGCCGGTGACTTCCTGCCCTTCCAGGGCAGGCGCGCCGTCCAGCGGGGCCGCGAGGCTGCCTGACCCCACGGCCCCACGGCGACACCGGCGTGGTGGGCGGCGAAGCGGCTAGCCGCCGCAGCAACCGCCCCCACAGCACCCGCCGCCGCCACCGGCCGGGCGGGGCGCCGTGACGCCTGAGCCACCCGTCACGGCGACCGTGGACAGCAGCTTGACGGTGTCGTCGTGGCCCTGAGGGCAGAGCGCGGGCTCGCCGGAACGGGCCATCGGGCGGGAGATCTCGAAGGTCGATCCGCAGGCGCGGCAGCGGAAGTCGTAACGCGGCATGGCACCAGGTTACTCAGCCTCGGACCGTACGGGCACGGCCGTACGGTCGTGAGGAGATCACGGCACGAGCCCGTCCGGGAAGGGCGGGGCGTCCCGAGCGCGTCTCGTCCCCACCCCGGGACACGGCCGTCGGTCAGCCGAAGACGATGGAGGCGTAGTCGGCCACGGGCCGGTAGCCGATCGTCCGATAGATCGAGTTGGACACGGGGTTGGACAGGTCGGTGAACAGCAGCACCTCTGCCGCCCCCCACTCCCGTGCCCTGGCCGTGACGGCATGGGATACCGCGGTGCCGTACCCCCTGCCGCGTTCTCCGGGAGGGGTGTAGACCGGGCCGACCCGCGAGACGCCCCCGATCGGCACCGAGGCGCCCGCGTAGGCCACCGGCCGCCCCTCCACCTCCCACAGGAGGATCTCCCGCCTGCCGACCCGCCCGGCGAGCACGGCCGCGAGACCGCCGGACGAATGGCCGCCCGCCTCCCGCTGGAAGGCCTGTCCCCAGGCGACCAGCAGTTCGAGGTCCTGGGTACCCGCCGTACGAGGGGCACCCCGAGGGTGGACAGGCGGCGGGGTGAGCGTGTCCAGGCGGTAGAGACGTTCGGAGCGTCGCGTCCTCTCCGGACGCCACCAGGCCGCGGCGAACACCTCGGCGAGGGCGACGCCGCCCCGGACGCCGAGGACGGGACGTTCGGCCTCGATGAGCGCGGTGGCCAGTTCGCGGACGGTCTCGGCCGGCATGTCGGCGAGCATCAGGAGCTGGGGAGGGGCGTGCAGGGCCGCGGCCACGATCTCACCCCCGGGATCCGCCGCCCATCCCATGAGCGGGTCCTCACTCCACAACCCCTCACGCAGCGCGCGCAGCATCGTGAGCTGGATCGTGTTGCGCACCGGCTCACGCAACAACCACTGCTCCGCCGCCCCGGCGTACACCTCTGGATCGGAGGTGAAGGTCCATCTCATGCACCCGATTGTGCAGACACGGACTCCGCCGGGGCGAACGGGTATCGCGGCGTGGACCGTCAGGCGGCGCTTTCCTCCAGGTAGGGCGCCCACTGGGGGTCTCCGACGTTGTGCGCGCCGATCAGACGCCAGTGGACGCCCCGTGGGACCACGGGGGCGACGTCCAGCGTCCAGCCCAGCTCCTCCAGCATGCGATCCGCCTTACGGTGGTTGCACGGCGTGCAGGAGGCGACGCAGTTCTCCCAGGTGTGGGTTCCTCCCCTCGACCGCGGGATCACGTGGTCGATGGTCTCGGCCCGCTGTCCGCAGTAGGCGCACCGGTAGTCGTCCCGGCGCATCAGCGCGGTCCTGGTCAGCGGAATCCGCGACCGGTAGGGAATGCGCACGTAGCGGCGCAGCCTGATCACCGACGGCACGTCGAGCGTGCGGGTCGCCGAGCGGACGACCGCGCCCCGCCCGTCGCGGTGCACGACATCCGCCTTCTCCCTGAGCACCAGCACGACCGCGCGGTGCAGGGAGAGGGTGGTCAGGGGTTCGTAGGTTGCGTTCAGCAGCAGGACTTGGCGCATCAGCGTGCCTTCCCCGCCGCGCGACGCTTCGTCTGAGTCTGAGGGGGCACGCAGGCGCGTACCCCGATTGGCGGCCCCTCCTGGGGCCCGGATGCTTCCGTCACAGGGACCTCCGCCGGACGGCCCAGCGGATGGTCACCACGGCACCGTCCTCCACCAAGTTTGGCTTCTGCATCGTCATTTCCGCCACCCATAAATGACAGGAGAGACGCCTGGTACGTTTTATGCCCGCATTACCAGTTTTTACTCCTCGATCCGAAGATCGACGTCACGGCCCCTCCAAGATCGAATACGCCCCTCGCGCAATGGCTTCGACCAGCCTTCCCGAGGTCGTAGGGTTCCTGCCATGACCCGACAGCCATATCCACCAGCAGGCCGTGACGACCTCGTCGAAGAGCTCCACGGCGTCCCCGTCGCCGACCCCTATCGATGGCTGGAGGACCCGGACAGTCCGGCGACCGAGGAGTGGCTGGCCGCGCAGGAGAAGCTCTTCTCCGCCGAGCTCGGGGCGCTCACCGGCCGCGACCGGCTCAGGGCGCGGGTCGCCGAGCTGCTCAGGTCGGGCTCGATCGGCGCTCCGGCCTGGCGCGGCGAGCGACGTTTCTTCATGCGGCGTACCCCCGACCAGGAGCACGCCGTCCTCTACACCGTCGACCCCGGCGGAACCGAGCGCGCGCTGCTCGACCCGACGGCGCTCGACCCGAGTGGGCTCACCACGCTCGACTCATGGCAGCCCGACAAGGAGGGCAGGCTGCTCGCCTACCAGGTCTCGGTCGGCGGTGACGAGGAGTCCACCCTCTACCTGCTCGACGTCGCCTCGGGCGAGCGGGTAGAGGGGCCGATCGACCGGTGCCGTTACTCCCCGATCGCCTGGTTGCCCGGCGGCAAGGCGTTCTACTACGTACGCAGGCTGCCCGCGACCGAGGTGCCCGAGGGGGAGGAGCAGTTCCACCGCCGCGTCTACCTGCACCGGGTCGGCACCTCGACCGAGGATGACGTGCTGATCTTCGGCAAGGACATGGAGAAGACCAACTACTACGGTGTCGCGGTCTCCCGCGACGGCCGCTGGTTGCAGATCTCCGCCTCCAGGGGTACGGCGCCGCGCAACGACCTGTGGATCGCCGACCTCGCCGCCTCCGCACCGGACTCTCCCGACCTGGTCGTCGTCCAGGAGGGGCTCGACGCCCAGACCGCGCTGCACTTCGGCCGCGACGGCAGGCTCTACGTCTTCACCGACCTGGACGCCCCCCGGGCGCGCATCTGCGTCGCCGACCCGGCCCTGCCCCAGCCCGAGCACTGGCGTGACCTGATCCCGCAGGACGACGAGGCCGTGCTGTCGGACTTCTCGATCCTCGACGACCTTGACCGCCCGGTCATGCTCGCGGGCTGGACCCGCCACGCGATCAGCGAGATCTCCGTGCACGACCTGGTGACGGGTGAGCGCGTCGGCCGGGTGCCGACGCCGGGGCTGGGCACGATCGGCGCCATCTCCGAGCGGCCGGAGGGGGGTCACGAGGCCTGGTTCGTCTACACCGACAACACCACCCCGCCGAGCATCCAGCGCTACGACGCACGCACCGGGGAGACCACCCTGTGGGCCGCCTCCCCCGGTGCCGTCGAGGTGCCCGCCGTCAACACCGAGCAGGTGGTCTACCGCTCGGTGGACGGCTCCGAGGTCCACATGCTGGTGATCACCAAGCCGGGCGTCGAGGGTCCGCGCCCCACCATCCTGTACGGCTACGGCGGCTTCGGCATCTCGATGACCCCGGGCTACTCGGCGTCGATCCTGACCTGGGTCGAGGCGGGCGGCGCCTACGCCATCGCCCAGCTGCGCGGTGGTGGCGAGCAGGGCGAGGAGTGGCACAGGGCCGGCATGCTCGCCAACAAGCAGAACGTCTTCGACGACCTGCACTCGGCGGCCGAGCACCTGATCGCCACCGGGATCACCAGCCCGGAGCAGCTGGCCATCTCCGGGGGCTCGAACGGCGGCCTCCTGGTCGGCGCTGCCCTCACCCAGCGCCCCGAGCTGTACGCCGCGGTCGTCTGCTCGGCTCCGCTGCTGGACATGATCCGTTACGAGCTGTTCGGCCTGGGCGCGACGTGGAACGTCGAGTACGGCTCCGCCGCGAAGGCCGAGGAGTTCGCCTGGCTGAACGCCTACTCGCCCTACCACCACGTCCGTGAGGGCGTCTCCTACCCGGCGACGCTGTTCACGGTCTTCCAGTCCGACACCCGGGTCCACCCGCTGCACGCCTGGAAGATGTGTGCCGCCCTGCAGCACGCCCAGGCCTCGGACCGGCCGATTCTGCTGCGCAACGAGGCCGAGACGGGTCACGGGGCGCGGGCGGTCAGCAAGACCGTCGAGCTCGCGGCCGACCAGCTCACCTTCCTCGCCCACCACACGGGCCTGGCCGTCTGACGGCCCACCGCGCGGGGCCGCCGTCGGGAACGGCCCCGCGCGGGCACGTCAGCGAGGGAAGACGATGGTCTTGTGCCCGTCGAGCAGGACACGCTGCTCGGTGTGCCACCGTACGGCGCGGGCCAGGACCTGGCACTCGACGTCGCGGCCGATGGCGGCCAGGTCCTCCGGCGAGT
This sequence comes from Streptosporangium jomthongense, assembly GCF_042650425.1. Lineage (NCBI taxonomy): Bacteria > Bacillati > Actinomycetota > Actinomycetes > Streptosporangiales > Streptosporangiaceae > Streptosporangium > Streptosporangium jomthongense. Next base: position 45,607 of record NZ_JBHSBC010000001.1, read on the forward strand.
GGGTGTGGTTGACCCGGGCGACCTCCTGCTCGATGATCGGGCCCTCGTCGAGGTCCGCGGTCACGTAGTGGGCGGTCGCACCGATCAGCTTCACCCCGCGCGAGTGCGCCTGGTGGTACGGCTTGGCGCCCTTGAACGACGGCAGGAACGAGTGGTGGATGTTGATCACGTTCCCGGCCAGCTTGACGCACAGGTCCTCGGACAGCACCTGCATGTAGCGCGCGAGCACCACAAGGTCGGCCTGGTAGTGCTCGACCAGGGCGAGGATCTCCGCCTCCTGCCTGGACTTGGTGTCCGGGGTGACCGGCAGGTGGTGATAGTCGACGCCGTACGACTGGGTCAGCGGGCGCAGGTCCGGGTGGTTGGAGACCACGCCGACCATGTCGATGTCGAGCAGGCCTGAGCGCGTCCGATAGAGCAGGTCGTTGAGGCAGTGGCCGAACTTGCTCACCAGCACCAGCACCCGCTGCCTGACCGCGGTGTCGCGCAGTTTGAAGTCCATGCCGAAGTCGGGGGCCAGAGCGGCGAAGGCCTCGCGCAGGGCCGCGTCGGACAGCGGCGAGGAGAACTGCACCCGCATGAAGAACCGCTGGGAGACGGGGTCTCCGAACTGCTGGCTCTCGATGATGTTGCACTCCCGCCCGGCCAGGAGGCCGGAGACGGCGGCCACCACCCCGGGACGGTCCGGACACGACAGCGTCAGGACGAACTGGGCCTCGGAGCCCCCGTTCAGCCGATGGTGGCCCGCGCCGGGCCCTGTGACTCGCTCGCTCATGACTTCACTCTCGAAGGGGTCGGATCGTACGGTGCCACAACACCGACCTGGGCAGAGTACAGCGCGTCACCCACACCCGCCCGCGCACGCCGCCCGGTGCCGCGCGGTGCCACCGATGGGCCGTGCTGGTAGCGTCCGGAATCCATGAACGACCCTGAGGTGAGCGACCGCCCCGCGACCCGGGTGGTCTGCGTGGCGGGCGACGGGCGGGTGCTCCTGCTGCACTGGCACGACCCGGTCGCGGGCAGGACCCTGTGGGAGCCACCCGGCGGCGGTATCGAGCCGGGGGAGACGCCGCTGGAAGCCGCCCGGCGGGAACTGGCCGAGGAGACCGGCCTGCCGGGTACGGCGGTGCTCGACCGGTGGCTGCCGGTGCCCAGGGAGCTCGACTGGCTCGGTGTCCGCTATGTGCGGACCGAACGGTTCTATCTGGCGAGGTTCGACCACACACCCCGGGTCGTCCCCGAGGCGTTCACCGCGGAGGAGAACGACACCTATCTGGGCCACGGCTGGTTCTCACTTGAGGCGATGGCCGCGCTTCCCGACGCCCTCGAGCCCCCGGCGCTGCCCGAGATCGTCTCCCGGCTGGTGTGACCCACGTGCCCAGCGGCGATGAGCGACTTCTTGGAAACCGGGAAACGACGCCGGACCCTCGGGGGATTTCACGGACGCCCCACTGGAACAGGCTTCAACAAAGTCCCCGCGAGGGAGTAAACAGCAATTATCCCGACATTTCACCGAATAATAACTAAAAGCGGTAAACCGTGTTATTCAGTTGAGACGGCCGTGGAAGAAATCAGCGGGTCCTTCTCCATGTAGACCACGGTGTGCTCACCGCGTCCCTCGCGGCGGATCTCACGCCAGCCGTGTTTTCGATAGAGGTGGATCGCGGCGGGCTGGTTCAGTGTGGTGTCCCCGCGAAGCCGGGCGTATCCCAGCCCGATCGCGCGGCTTTCCAGTTCTGCGACCATCCGGTCGCCGAACCCGCGCCGCTGGAACTCGGGGTGGACCCGCAGACGGCACATCTCCCCCGAGGCGTCATCGACTCTGCGCAGAGCGCCCATCGCCATGACTCGCCCCTCGACGGCCTCTCCGACCAGGAACTCTCCCCCGTCGGCGAGGTAGATCTCCTCGATCCGTGGAAGGTCGTCGTCGTAGTAGACCCCGTCACCGGGGAAGAGGCCGACCTGGGCGAGGCAGACCTGGTGCAGTGCCCGGACGGAGTCGAGGTCGGACCGGCGATAACGCCGGATCCTCACACCTCCTCCTCGATCGGGTCCGGCAGGGCCGCCTCGCGCAGCATCTCCAGATAGAGCTTCAGCTCGGGGTTGTCCGGATTCTTGCCCTCGACGTCTCTGGCCACCTCGTGGGCCCGCTGCATGAGGATGTCGGGTTTGAACCCCTCCCCCAGGCCGGCGAGCGCGGCCTTGGCGATGTTCAGCGCCTCACCGACGTCTCCTTCGAGGAGCTTGCACTTGGCCCGGTCGAACTTGATGAGCGTCGGATCGAGCCAGTCGCCGGGGCCGTACTTGGTGAGGGCCTGTTCCAGGATGAGGTCGGCCTCCATGGGCTGCCCCAGTTTGACCAGGGCGTCTCCCTGGTGGAAGTAGAGCTGCCGCTCGGTGTATCCGAAGGCCGCGTCCTCCTGCTCGGCCGCCCCCATCTGGGAGAAGGCCGCTCTGGCCCGTGCCAGTGCCCGCTTGGCCTGGTCGACCACGTCCTTCTTGCCCGCGTTCGACATCATCGCCAGCGCGCGGGCCTCGACGACGGGTGCCATGGCCTGGGCCGCGCACGGTGTCTGCCCGGCCAGATCGCGGCTCTTCCTGGCGAGGTTGAGCGCCTCGCGCGGATCGCCGTAGTAGAGCGGCACCAGGGCCTCCCTGGCGATGACCCAGGCCCGCAGCGCGCGGTCACCGGTGTCGTCCGCGGCGATCCTGCCCGTCCTGAAGAAGGAGCGGGCCATTCTCTGGTCACCAAGGTTGATCATGATCATGCCGCTGAGGCCGGCGAGCTGGGCCGCCATCCGGCACAGCCGTTCCTGCAGGTCGACCGGTTGGCGGTGCTCCATGGCCTTGCGCACGGCGCTGAACTCCAGCAGAACGTCACACAGCAGACGTAACGGCGGGGTGTTCATGTACTGGCGGCCGAAGCCGACGGTGGACTCCTCCCACTGGTCCAGCATCGCGGGTGAGACGGTGCCCGAGACCAGGGTCTCGTCCATCCTCCGCCGGATGTTCTCCACCGCTCCGAGCACCTGCCCGTCGAGGCCGACGGCGGTGCCGCCCGCCAGAATCCTCAAGAGCGTTCTCCGCAACACGTTCTCGTCCTCCTCGCTCCCGTCCGCGGAGGGGCCGCCGCCGATCTGCCGGATCAACGACTCACGCGGACCAGGGGAAGTGTCGGGTCTTCCATCCTGGAGATCACTCCGGACGGCACCCGGCATCCTGTGGCCGTGGCCACAGATGCAGGGCCCCTCGTAGCCGAGGGAGGGGGGCTCGACCCGGTATGCGGAACACAGGTAGTGGAGGTATTCGGGCCCGGGACGCTTCAGACCGCTCTCGTAGGCGGACAGAAGCGTCTCCCCGATCCCCGGAGCGGCCTTGCCGTCGCGCTCGAACAGCGCCCGTATCTGTTCGATCACGTCGGCCAGAGCGACACCGTGTGCGAGACGATGAGCCTTGATGCGGGTGGTCCCGAACTGCTGACCACACTTGTCGTGGATCTCTTCGGCGATCTGGGCCGGGTTATGCCCCGTTGCGAGGCCCCTGGCGCGGATTCGCCGCGCTAACTCCGTCTCCCTGTGCTGCCTGCCGGACATACCGGCCCCTCTCTCGCGGCCAGCTGGGCTGGTTGGCACGCTTGTCCCGACCGGTCCTCTCCCCGTAGACCCAGTGTGATTCGGGTATCGCACTGCGCCTAGAGAGAATAATGGACCACCGTTGCCCCACCCGGAACGCGCGAATGAGGCCACCGGCTAAGGATCGTCCTCTGATGGACTGTTTCTTTCAACCTCCTTGGCAGAATGCGCATCCCGATCTTGGCTAACCCGGCATTGACCCATCGGACTCGGTGAGTCATCTTTGGCCAACCAGCGTCGATTCGCGTAACCGACCAAACACGGTTCGATGACGAATCGGCTGAATCCAAGAGGAGGAACGAGGTGGGGGAAGACGGCTTCGGGCACCTGGAGCGGTTGGTGTCAGAACTTGACGCTCGCGGGTTTCACGCCCGGGTGGTACGGACCCATACGGGCCGCGCCTTCGTCCGCGTGATCAACCCGAACGCGACCAGCCTGGCGGAGAACGTCACCTGCCGCGCGCAGACCGCCCACAGCCACCGCGACTGGTACTACTGGTGGTCCTGGGGGGAGCGGATGCACACGGCCCAGGACCCTGCCGGCGCGGCGACCAAGGTCGCCCGAGTGCTCGCCGCGGTGGGGGAGTGAACTAGGCGGCGAACCGGATGGGATCGCAGCCATCCGGTCCGTCGTACCCGTCGCGGCGCGGCGGAGCCGGTGGGGCGCCCGGTGCGGAGCGTCCTCGGGACGCTGGGTTCCCCACCGGCTTCGAGAACGAGGTCAATCTGTCGTGGGCGCCCCGCGGGGCGGCCGACACGACGACAAGCCGCCGTCCGGACGAAACTCCGGACGGGGATCGGAGGGATTCCTCCCGGAACGGCACGGGACACGCTTCCGGGTGCGTGCCCCGCGCCGGGCCGTTCGTCACCGGACTGTCCGGACCAGCCTCCAGGGCCTGGATCCGGTGTTCCCGTCCTCCCCGGCGTGATGTGACGACGGCCGGTTCGCTCGGCAATATAGGTAGGTCACGTGACTTGCCCCCATTTGCCAGACGAACCGATCCGGGAGGGATCTTCTCCGTGTTCCTGCTCGTCCCCTCACCCACCCCCACCGTGACACCGTCCCCCACACCGTCACCGTCGAGCCTGCCCGGCCTGGAGGACCTCACGAACATGGGAGCGGCCTTAGTGAACGGTGCGTGCGGACGTGACGGCGGGATAATCTGCGAACTCGCGCAGACCGTGCTGCCTCCGGCGTGGGCCCCCTTCGTCGCGAGCGTGCTCGCGACACTGATCGCCATCGTGCTGATCACCGCCGTCGCGCTGATCCTGCGCAAGGTGGCGGTCCGCCTGATCACCGGAATCGTGCAGCGGGCCTCCTCCGGCAGGCCGACCCTGGCGGGACGGCTACGGGGCAAGGATCCCGCCCCCCTCGAAGGCCTGGACGCCATCATGGCCGAGCGGCGCAGGCAACGGGCCGAGACCATGGGGTCCGTGCTCAACTCGACCGCCTCGGTCATCATCCTGGGCACCGCCGCCCTGACCATCCTCGAACGGCTCTCCGTCCCCATCGCCCCCGTGCTGACCAGCGTCGGAATCCTGGGCGTCGCGATCGGCTTCGGAGCCCAGGAACTGGTCAAGGACTTCATCGCCGGCATGTTCATGCTCCTTGAGGACCAGTACGGCGTCGGCGACGTGATCGACGCCGGTGCCGCGTCCGGGACCGTCGAGGCCGTCACCCTGCGCATCACCAGGCTGCGCGACGCCGACGGCCGGGTCTGGTACGTCCGCAACGGCACCATCACCCGCGTCGGCAACGAGTCCCAGGGGTGGTCCCGTGCCACGGTCGACGTGCCGGTCGCCTACACCGCCGACATCCCCGTGGTCCGCGACCTGCTCAGGAAGGTCGTCGAGGAGATCTGGAACGACCCCGACTACCGCGACTCCGTCGTCGTCGAGGAGCCGCAGGTCTGGGGGATCGAGCAGATCTCCGGCACGGCGGTCGTCTTCCGGGTCAACGCCAAGACCATCCCCTCACACCAGAGCGAGATCGCGCGGGAGCTGCGTATCCGCATCAAGTCGGCGCTCGACCAGGCTTCCATCCCCATAGCGAACGTCGCTTAGGCTTGGGGGCGTGTCCGCCAACCCCGAGGAACCCCAGTCCTTCTACGACGCCGTCGGTGGCGAGGAGACCTTCCGGCTCCTCGTCCACCGTTTCTACGAGGGCGTCGTCAAAGACCCCCTGCTCTGGCCGCTCTACCCCCAGGACGATCTCGCCGGGGCCGAGGAGCGGCTGCAGCTCTTCCTGATGCAGTACTGGGGCGGTCCGACCACCTACAGCCAGCAGCGTGGGCACCCGCGCCTACGCATGCGGCACAACCCGTTCGTCATCCGCTCCGCCGAGCGTGACGCGTGGCTGAAGCACATGCACGACGCGGTCATCTCCCTGGAGTTGCCCGAGGAGCTGGAGAAGCGCCTGTGGGACTACCTCGTCTACGCCGCGCACAGCATGGTCAACGCCCCTGACGCATAAACCCCGCCGGGCAGGGGCAGCCCATGCACATGAAAATCCCCTGGTGGCGTGACGCCGTCGTCTACGAGATCTACGTACGCAGCTTCGCCGACGCCTCGGGAGACGGCGTGGGCGACCTGCCCGGTATCAGGGGGCGCCTGCCGTATCTCGCCGATCTCGGTGTCGACGCGATCTGGCTGACGCCCTTCTACCGCTCCCCCATGGCCGACGGGGGCTACGACGTGGCCGACTACCGTGACGTCGATCCGCTCTTCGGCACGCTGGCCGACTTCGACGCCCTCGTCGCCGACGCCCACGCGCACGGCCTGCGGGTGATCGTGGACATCGTGCCCAACCACAGTTCCAGCGAGCACCCCTGGTTCAGGGCGGCGCTGCGCGGCGAGAACCGCGACCGGTACGTCTTCCGCGACAGCGGGGATCTGCCGCCCAACAACTGGCAGTCCACCTTCGGCGGCCCGGCCTGGACCAGGACTCCCGACGGGCAGTGGTACCTCCACCTGTTCGCCCCCGAGCAGCCGGACTTCAACTGGCGCGACCCACGGGTGCACGCGGAGTTCCTCGACGTGCTGCGGTTCTGGCTGGACCGTGGGGTCGACGGGTTCAGGATCGATGTGGCGATGGGCCTGTACAAGGCGGAGGGGCTTCCCGACGCCCCCGCGACGGATCAGGCGTTCAAGGGCGAGTCGCCCATCTGGGGCAGGCCCGAGGTCCACGAGATCTACCGGCGCTGGCGTGAGGTGCTCGACTCCTACCCCGGCGAGCGGATGGCCATCGGCGAGGTGTGGACCGACTCCGCCGAGGACCTCGCCCGCTACGTCCGGCCCGACGAACTGCACCAGAGCTTCAACTTCGCCTGGCTTGAGGCTCCCTGGTCCGCGACCGCCTTCCGCAAGGTCATCGACGACACTCTCGCCGACATGACCGCCCCCACCTGGGTGCTGTCCAACCACGACGTGGTCAGGCACGTCACGAGGTACGGTGAGGGCCTGCCCAACTCCACGACGGGGCTGGCCCGGGCGCGGGCGGCGCTGCTGGCCATGCTCGCCCTGCCCGGCTCGGCCTACCTCTACCAGGGCGAGGAACTCGGCCTTCCCGAGGTCCGGGACCTGCCCGCCGAGGCCCGTCAGGACCCCATCTTCGCCCGTTCCGGTGGGACTCTGCCCGGACGGGACGGCTGCCGGGTGCCCCTCCCCTGGTCCGGACAGGAGCAGCCGTACGGCTTCGCGCCCGAGGGCACCGCGCCCTGGCTGCCCCAGCCGGTCGAGTGGACGGCGCTGAGCGCCGAACGGCAGGCGGACGATCCGGGATCGACCCTGAGCTTCTACCGGCAGGCCCTGCGCGCCCGCCGGGGACTGCGCGGCGCGCTGCCCGACGGCCTCACCTGGCTGGAGAGCGAGGAGGACGCGTTGTTCTTCCGCCGGGGTGCGCTGACGTGTGTCGTCAACTGCGGGGTCGAGGCGGTACCGCTGCCGCCGCACGACCACGTCGTGATCGGCAGCGCCCCGGTCGAGGGTCACCTGCTGCCCCCGGACACCGCGGCCTGGCTCCACACTCCCTGACGATCGCCTCCGGTCCCCGCGCCCGTCGTACGGCGGGCGCGCCGGCCGTTTCCGGCGACGGCTCAGCCGGCTATGAGGAAGCGCTCCAGGTAGTCGAGCTCGTGCTGCTCCAGCCTGCGCGGCCTGGCCTTCTCCACGTCGTAGGCGACGAGCACCGACCTGGCCCGGACGAAGAGCGTCTCATCGTCGACGATCTCGTAGTTGAGGACGAACTTCACCGGTTTGATCTCGGTCACCCAGGACTCGACCCTGACCGGGTCCGCGCGGAAGGTGAGAGGACGCCGGTAGTCGATCTCATGCCTGGCCACCACCAGGCCGCTGAAGATCTCCCCGCCCTCACGGTGCAGGTCGAGGTGGAACATCTCCAGGCGCGCGTCCTCGAGATAGTCGAGGAACCTGACGTTGTTGACGTGGCCCTGGGAGTCGATGTCGGCGAACCTGACCGCCCTGAGGAACACATGCCTGCGGGAATCGCTCACGGTCTCTGCCAAGCTCTGTTCAAGCACAAGCAAGAAGGTAGCGATTCCCCGGCTCCCGGCGCACGGCGGGGGCGCGCCGGGAGCTCGGAGGAGGACATCAGTCCCGGGTGAGCTTGCGGTAGGTGACCCGGTGCGGGCGGGCCGCGTCGATCCCGAGCCGCTCGATCTTGTTCTTCTCGTAGTCGGCGAAGTTGCCCTCGAACCAGAACCAGTTCGAGCCCTCCTCCCACGCGAGGATGTGGGTGGCGATGCGGTCGAGGAACCACCGGTCGTGCGAGGTGATGACCGCGCAGCCGGGGAACTCCAGCAGGGCGTTCTCCAGGCTGGAGAGCGTCTCGGTGTCGAGGTCGTTGGTCGGCTCGTCCAGCAGCAGCACGTTGCCGCCCTGCTTGAGGGTCAGCGCGAGGTTGAGCCGGTTGCGCTCGCCTCCGGACAGCACGCCCGCCTTCTTCTGCTGGTCCGGCCCCTTGAACCCGAACGCGGCGATGTAGGCCCGCGAGGGCATCTCGACCTGGCCGACCTTGATGTAGTCGAGCCCGTCGGAGACGACCTCCCAGACGTTCTTGGCCGGGTCGATGCCACCCCGGCTCTGGTCGGCGTAGGAGATCTTGACGGTGTCGCCAACGATGATCTTTCCGGCGTCGGGCGTCTCGCCACCGGTGATCATCCGGAACAGCGTGGTCTTGCCGACGCCGTTCGGACCGATGATGCCCACGATGCCGTTACGCGGCAGGTCGAACGACAGGTTGTCCATGAGCACCCGGTCCTCGAAACCCTTGGTGAGGTTCTCGGCCCGGATGACCGTGGTGCCCAGGCGGGGACCCGGCGGAATCTGGATCTCCTCGAAGTCCAGCTTGCGGTACTTGTCGGCCTCGGCGGCCATCTCCTCGTAGCGCTGCAGACGCGCGCGGCTCTTGGTCTGGCGGGCCCTGGCGTTGGAGCGGACCCACTCCAGCTCCTCCTCCAGGCGCTTCTTGCGCTTGGCGTCCTTCTGCCCCTCAAGCTTGAGGCGGGCGGCCTTGGCCTCCAGGTAGGTGGAGTAGTTGCCCTCGTAGGGGTGGCAGCGGCCCCGGTCGAGCTCCAGGATCCAGTTGGCCACGTTGTCCAGGAAGTAGCGGTCGTGGGTGACGGCCAGCACGGTCCCGGGATACTTCTCCAGGTGCGCCTCAAGCCACTGGACACTCTCGGCGTCGAGGTGGTTGGTCGGCTCGTCGAGCAGCAGGAGGTCGGGCTGCTCCAGCAGCAGCTTGCACAGGGCGACCCGGCGCCGCTCGCCACCGGACAGCAGGGTGACGTCGGCGTCGGGCGGCGGGCAGCGCAGGGCGTCCATCGCCTGCTCAAGCTGGCTGTCGAGGTCCCACCCGTTGCGGTGGTCGAGGGCGTCCTGAAGCTTGCCCATCTCCTCAAGCAGCTCGTCGCTGTAGTCGGTCGCCATCAGCTCGGCGATCTCGTTGAACCGGTCGAGCATGGCCTTGGTCTCGGCGACGCCCTCCTCGACGTTGCCGAGCACGGTCTTGGACTCGTTGAGGGGGGGCTCCTGCTGGAGCATGCCGACGGTGAAGCCGGGCATGAGCCGGGCATCGCCGTTGGACGGCTGCTCCAGGCCTGCCATCATCCTCAGCAGCGTCGACTTCCCGGTGCCGTTCGGCCCGAGAACGCCGATCTTCGCACCCGGCAGGAACGACAGCGTCACGTCGTCGAGGACGACCTTGTCACCATGCGCCTTGCGCACGCGCTGCAGTGTGTAGATGTACTCCGGCATGTCCCCTAGCTTAGAGCCTGACGGACTCAGCTAGGGGCGGCCTCCGGCCCCGGCCGCCTCGCCGGGGGGACGGGCGTCGCGGGCAGGCAGATCCGGTCTCGTCCGAGCTCCTTGGCACGGTAGAGGGCCAGGTCCGCCGCGGCGAGCAACTCGATCAGGTCGTCTCCGTGCATGCTCATGATCGCGACGCCCGCGGAGATCGTGACGGTGACCATGTTCTCGTCCGCGGGTACGGCCATGCGGCCGATGCGGGAGCGCAGCCGTTCCGCGACCCGGCGGGCCTCGGTCACGTCGGCCCTGGGCAGCAGGACGACGAACTCCTCGCCCCCGAAGCGTCCGACCACGTCGTAGTCACGCAGCTGGCTGCGGATGGTCGCCGCGACCCCGATCAGCACCTGGTCGCCGATCAGGTGCCCGTAGGTGTCGTTGACCCTCTTGAAGTGGTCGATGTCGACGATCAGCAGGGCGAGCGTCTCACCGGTACGGCGCGCCCTGACGATCTCGGTGTCGGCCTCCCGCTGCCAGGCGGCGGCGTTGAGCAGTCCGGTCTTGGGATCGGTGCGGGCCGCGGCCTGGAGCTGGGCGTGCAGCAGGCTGCGCTGGAGCAGCACGACCGGCGGCAGCGCCAGCGCCAGCAGGGCGAGGTTCACCCCGCACGCGATGGCGACGAGGACCCCCAGGCAGAGCTCGACCACGTCGAGCATCAGGCTCTCGCGGTCCCACAGCACCTCCCGCCAGCGGGTGTCAGGGACGGCGGTGTGGGCCGCGATGGCGATCAGCGCGGTGTTCAGGACCGTGAACAGGACGGCGCAGCCGATGGCGACGAGGATCGGCCCGCCCGTCCCCTGGGTCGGGATGTCCAGCTCACCGACCACGCTGTGGAACAGCACCGAGGCGGCTCCCCCGGCCAGGCTGATGGCGGCGGAGCTGAAGACCCTCCGGTAGACCACCGTCTCGCGCACCCGCTTCTGCAGCAGGATCTGCAGCGGAATGGGCGCCAGAAGAGCGTAGACCGGCGGCAACAGCAGGGCCGCGGGCAGCCACCAGGCCGACAACAGGTCACGGGAGACACCCGCGGGCATACCGAGCCTTCGGGTCGCCTCGATACAGACGGCACCGCAGGCCATCAACGCGACGAAGGTGAGTAGATCGTGCCAGTGGAAGTCAGCAGATGCGGCGAAAAACCCGATTGCCGTGAAATCCAGCACCACGATGCCGCAAAGATAGACAACCAGTGGACGGCGCTGCCCAAGGATGGGCCACCGATCGGCCAGAGTCGTCACAGTGTCGCGCGATTTGACCGAGGTGTGACTGGGAGCCGCCATGTCGTCCCCTTCTCCGACTAACGATGTGTAACACGATAGTTGCGGAGTGTGCGCCGCGCGATGGGAACCGCTACCTTGGCGGAGTGGCTCCACTTGTCAGGTGGCTCACCGTTGGGGACCGAGCTCAGCCGAAGAACGGTCCATGGAGGAAAGGAGCAGCCCATGCTGCGAGGTGTGACCTGGACATAGGCCCTGCCCGCTAGATCTCTCACCTCCCGCGGCCGCTTCAGGCGGCATCTCGCGACGTTCCACCCCGTCCCGCGAAAACACCGCGCAAGCTTCGTGTTCGACGTGGGAACCCGGGATGTCCCGGTCCCCCAGCCGGTTGGACCCCTCCTTTCGCGGTGCTCCGCTGATCTGAGCATCGCCGACACAGACCACCAACCGGGCGCACCGCCGATCGCACACCGCTGATCAACGCGCTGCCGACCACACCCATCCGACGCGAGCGTCACCCGGCGATGGCGACCGCCATCCGGCCGGACGGGCCACCTCCGTGGCGTGTGGTCCGTCCGGCGCGCCCTCGTGCGGTGCGCCGGTGGACCGTGGCGAACCGACGGGGCGGCCCGCGGGCCCACCGGGAGATCTGCCAGGCCGGGCCGTACGGTGCTCCGGGCACCCGGTGGGACCACCTCCGCCGGTCGCTCCGGCACCTCGTCCTTTATGGCGTCCCTTATGACGTCCTTCGAAGGGTCGGCATCCTCTCACTCCCGGTGAGGATGCCGACCACGAGTGCGGGGGAACTCGGGTCTGCGGTTCAGGCCGCCGGATGCGCCTGTGTGGGCCAGGGCGTCTCGTCCTCCGACTCGGCCTCGTCCGGCTCACGCGCCGTGCCCGTCGCCCGCCCGGGGCCCTGGCTCGTCTGCCCGGAGTCGCGGACCGCCCGACCGCGTCTTGTGCCGGTCCGGCTCACCGTTCCGCCTCCTGAGCCCCCGGGTGAGCCTCCGGACTCCCCCGAGGCGCCGGAACCCGTGGAGTCTCCGGGCGCCTCGTCCTCGTCGGCACCGCCTCTCACCAGGGACAGGGAGCCGGAACCGTCCGCGAGAGCGGGGTGGGGATCGGGGGCGAGGGATGCGGCGCCTCCGCCCATGGCCCAGTCGTGGGTCTCCCTGTCGAGCTCGTGCCGCTCCTGCCTGCCCAGCACCGGGGCCGCCCCGCCCCGCTGGGGTTTGCTGAAGCTGCCCAGGCCCCAGCGCAGGTCGTGCCCCAGTGAGCTGGCCTCGACCTCGGGCAGGAAGCGGCGCTCACCCTCGTGGGTGAACTCGCGGATCCGCAGGCGCCCCTGGACGACGACCGGCTGGCCGGCCCGGATCGACTGGGCGACGTTGTCGGCCAGCCCGCGGAAACAACGGATGCCGAAATACGTCGTCTCGCCGTTGCACCACTGCTGGCTTTCCCGATCGAAGTAACGGCTTGTCGAGGCGACCCTGAGCGAGGTGACCCGCGAGCCGTCCGGGAAGGTGTGCTGGCGGGGCGCAGCCGCGACGTTGCCGGTCAACGTGATGTGGATGTCGTTCATCGTGCCTCCCAGGAGAACGGGCCAGGTGCCCGGCGTGTGAAAGACACAGTGGCCCGCGCGGACCGGAACCCGGCGGGCCGAACGGCGTTCTGTGGAAAACTCAGGCGCCGGGACGGGGCTGTGGAAAACCTTCCGGATAATCCACCGGAAATCGGAAACCCCGAGCTCCTCGTCCGCCACCGATGGGCGGCCTCGTGCCGCGGGTCGCCCGGCCCGGCAGACCCGCGCTCCGAAGGATGTTCCTTACCGAGGAACGGCACCGCCGACCTGATGGGTCAGCCCCGCACGCCCCGCAGCGCGGAGTAGAACTCGTTGTATCTGGCCAGTTCCCGCTCGACCGGTTCGATCACCGTGGTCGAGGCCACCGCCCCGACCCTGCGTCGCATCTCCCGCTCCAGCCTGTCACGTTCGTTGCCCGCCCCGAGCATGACGAAGTTACGGCTGGCCACGGCGGTGAGCAGGCCGAGCCCGAGGACGGAGACGATCATCAGCCCCACCCAGGGCATGGAGGCCGTCTCGCCGAACACCTCAAGGCCCGGCGGAAGCGTGCCCGCCTCGAACACGCCGTAGGCCAGGGCCGTACCCAGCCAGGCGATCCCGGCGAGGAAGAGCAGGACCAGGAAGTACTGCCAGACCAGCAGCAGCCGCCACCAGACGGGGACCCGGTCGAGGCGGGGCGCGATCTCGGACAGCTCCGCGGACAGCAGCCGCGGCAGCTCGGCCGAGTGCGAGCGCGCGGCCTCCCTGACGCCGCTCTGCCAGGCCTCGTGCATCCCCGCGGTGAGCCCGTCGGACAGGGCGCGCACCGCGTTGTCGACCTCGGCGGCCTGCGCGCTGACCGCCCCGGCCGCCTCTCCCCTGATCTCGTCCTTGAGGTCGTTCAGGCGCAGGCTGTTCAGCGGGTCGGGCCTGAGCCTGGCCGCCCAGCGGGTGTACGGCCAGCCGACCCACTCCGCCGAGCGCACGCCGTACACGTTCTCCATGGCCTCTCCGACGGCCGGCACGCCGACCGCGTCGCAGAGGGAGTCGGTGAGGCCGATCCTGCGGGCGTCGTCCACGGAGGAGGCGGGCACGGGGACACCCTCGGCGGGCATGGCCTTCAGCAGGCGGAGCGTGATCCGGTCGAGGTCGGCCTCCAGTCGCTGGACCGCGGCCCCGCGCCTGGTCACCGTCTCGGCGAGGACGGCCTTGAGCTCGTCGACCCCCTCCCCCCTGGTCGCGGAGGTGGGGACGATGACGGGGGCGTCGACTCCCTCGCGGCGCAGCAGGTCGTTCAGGTCGGCGACGCACTCGGCCAGTTCCTCGGCGGAGAGCCGGTCGATCTGGTTGAGCACGAAGACCGTCACCGCGTCGTGGCCCGCCAGTTCGGTCACGTAGCGCCTGTGGGTCGAGGCGTCGGCGTACTTCTGCGGGTCGAGCACCCAGACGACGAGGTCGGCGACCTGGATCAGCCGGTCGGCCTCGGTGTCGGTGAGCGCGCGGATGGAGTCGTGGTCGGGGAGGTCGAGCAGGATCAGGCCGTGCAGCCTGCCCTCCCCCTTGTCCAGGGCACTGGCCCTGGCGAATCGGTGACGCCACTGGATCTGCAGCCAGTCCAGCAGCGGTCCCGCGCCGTCCAGGCCCCAGACGCAGGCGTGGGCGCGGGCCGTGGTCGGGCGGCGGACACCGGTCGGGGAGAGCTCCAGGCCCGAGACGGCGTTGAACAGCGTGGACTTGCCGCTTCCCGTTCCTCCGGCGAGCGCGACCACCGTGTGCTCCGAGGACAGCTTGAGCCTGTCACCGGCGCGCAGGAGCAACTGCCCCGAGTCGGTGAGGAGCTTGGGATCGACCCTGCCCGGCCCCAGTTCCACGATCCGGGACAGCGCGGCGAGACGGCCGCCGAGCCCCTGACGCGTCTGGGTGGTGCCAACACTCATCGGGCGACCTCAAGGTTGTACGTTGCCTGGTAGAGGCGGGTGGCGATGGACTCGTCGGGAACGCCCGCGCCGTCGAGGACCTGGAAGTAGCGTGAGGTCTCGTCGTCGAACAGCGTGGCGATCCGGGCGCGCAGGTCGCTACGGGCCTTGGCCCCGATGGTCCGCAGTGACTCGGCTCCCAGGAGGGCGTGCACCAGCCGCTGCGGCAGCCCGCCGGTGCCCGCGCCTTCCGCCTCCGCGGAGCCGTACCCGAGCAGGCCGATCACGAAGATCACCGCCAGCGACTCGACGTCGAAGGAGACGAGCTTGGCCACCGCCCGCTTGGTCACCCCCTCGGTGCGGATCAGCTCGATGATGTGGTCCTGCCAGCCGCTCACGGCCTTGCCCGCCCTGCGGGAGAAGTCGTCGGAGACGTCGCCGAGCCCGGCGGTCGCGGCCAGCGACTCCCCGGCCCCCGAACGGCTCAGCCAGCGGGTGACCGCCTCCTCCGCGGCCCGCTGCGCCGCCGAGACGACGACGGACTCAAGGCCGGCCCTGAGCGCGGACTTCAGCGCGCTGAGCCGTTCGGGCGCCTGCTGGCTCGCCTTGCCCGCGAACCTGCCGGGCCTGCGCAGGTGCAGGGTCCGCATGAGGTCTCCGGACCCGGCGAAGTCCTGCCAGCGGGCGAGCACCTCACCGCGCAGCAGCGTGCCGTTCCCGGTGGTCTCCTCGATCTCGGCCAGCGCGCCGGAGTAGGCGGCCTCCACGTCGCCGCGCAGTTCGTTCCTGAAGGCGACCTGGGCCTCAAGTTGCCTGGCCAGCGCGGGGATGCGGATGCGGAAGCTGTCGAGCGCCCCCGACAGGGTCGTCCTGATGGCCTGGGCCCGGCGCTGGTCGTCGACGGACAGCTCGGTCAGCCACAGCCGCAGGTCGGTGACCTCGTGGTCGGGCAGCATGCCGTCGGTGACCCTGCTCTCGTCGACGACGAACCGCTCGACCTCGCCGAGGCCGTATTCGGTGAGCATCCTGACGAAGTGCTTGGTGACCACCTCGCGGGACTTGACCGGCACCCGGGACAGCACGATGGCCAGCCTGGCACCACGCTCCTTGGCCAGGCGCAGCAGCCGCCACGCGGGGGCGTCGGCGTAACGGGCGGCGGTGGTCACGAAGATCCACAGGTCGGCCGCGTCGAGCATGCGGTGGGCGATCTCGTGGTGTTCCTCGACGACCGAGTCGATGTCGGGCGTGTCGAGCAGGGCGACGCCCGTGGGGAGGCGTTCGGTCGAGACGAGGACGAGGCCGCCCGGTTCCGCCGTGGCCTCGGGGGCGTCGAGCCGCCGCAGACTGCCGAGCAGGTCGCTGCCCGCGAACCACTCGCGGTCGTCCGGATGGCAGGCGAGGACGGGGGTCCCGGTGGTCGGGCGCCGGACGCCCGTCGCGCTGACCTTGGCGTTGGCCAGGGTGTTGAGCAGCGTGGACTTGCCCGCCCCGGTCGAGCCCGCGATGACGACGAGCGCCGGGGCGGTGCTCATGTGCACCCTGGGGATCACGTAGTCGTCGAGCTGGGCCAGGATCTCGCTCTGGGCCCGCCTGGCCTCCTCCGCGCCGGGGAGTTCCAGGCCGAAGTGCAGGTCGGTGACGGTGTTGCGCAGGGCGGCGAGCGCGTTGGTCAGGGCCTCGGAGACGGCCTCCGGCAACGGAAGTTCCCGGACCCGGTCGTCCCCGTCCTCGTGTCCGCTCTCGGGGATTTCGTCGGGCTCCTCCGGTTCGTCGCCCCGGGCTTCGGTCTCCTCCCCGGCCTCTTCCCCGACCTCCTCCTCGATGACGAGGAGCTTCGCGCGCTCGGCCGCGATCAGCGCGGCCGCCTCGTCGTCCTCGGGATCGTTCTCCTCACCGGTACGGCTCTCGCCGTCGGCGACCTCCTCGGGGATGTCCTCGGCGGTGGAGGTCTCCTCGTCCCGGTCATGGCCCTCGGGGGTGTTCTCCGGGGCCTCTTCGGGCGTGTTCTCGGCCGTTTCTCCGGAGGTGGCCTCGGCGCCCTCCTCGGGAGAGTCCTCGGCCGGACCCCCGGAGGTCTCCTCGGAGGTCTCGACGACGGGGGGTTCGATGGTGGCGGGCTTGGCCACGGGGGCTTCGGCGGCGGGGGGCTCGCTCGCTGATCGGGAGTCCGCCCCGACGGGCGCCGAGGAGTCCGCCGTCGCGGCCGTGGCCTTGGCGACCACCTCGTTCACCGAGGAGATGGCGGCCTCGGCGGCGCGCCGGAAGGCCTCGAAGGCGTCGTCGACCGGCATCGTCGCGCCGCTCTGGGAAACGCTGCTCCGGGAAACGCCACCCTGGGAGGCACCGCTCCGAGAAGCGCCGTCCTGGGAAGTCCTGCTCTGGGAAGCGCCGTCCTGGAACGTGCCGCCCTGGGCCGTGTCGCTCTGGGGGGCGCCGCTCCTCGCCGCGGGACCCTGGGGGGCCTCACCCGCCGGCCGTGCCGTACCGGGGCCCGGGGCGCCCGTCTGCGGTGCGGCGAGCCCGTCCCGCGCGGGTGAGGTGGTGCCTCTCCTGGCCTGGAAGTTGCCCCGGCCGCGACCGCTTCCCGAGCGGAAGATGGACCCCGCTCCACCGTCTCCACCAGGAGCGGCGGGAGTGGCGGGGGCCTCAGGAGCCGGGGGGACCGGGGGCGCCGGGCGCCTGAGGGGGGCGGCCCGGCCCGAGGAGGGCTGGCTTCTGGGCGCGGGGCTCTTCGGTGGCGCGGGGTTCTTCGGTGCCGGAGTGCCCGTGGCGCCGGAACCCTGAGCGCCCTTGGGAGCCTTGGCGGCGGGCGCGTCGCCCTTCGCCTGGACGGCCTCGACCACCTTGTTCACCGACGAGATGGCGGCCTGCGCCGTACGCCGGAAGTCCTCGAAGGCGTCACCGGGGGCCTGCGGGGGCTCGTCGGGCCTGATGGCCGGGAACGTCATCGTCCGCTCGCCGGGAGACTCCTCGTCTCCGGCGACATCGTCTGAGGAACCCTGGGGAGCCTCGGCGCCGCGGCGGTCACGCTCGCCCTGAGGCGTGGGCCTGTTGGCAGCCGATTTCACGGTATCCGCTCCGCTCGAACCATCTCGACCTCCTGGCCGACCTTCACGACATCGCCAACGATCACGATCGCGGGTGGCCGTATCCCAGCCTCGGCCACACGCTCGGCCACTGTGGCCAGAGTGGCCTGAAGAGCGCGCTGGGTGGGAAGAGTACCGTCCTGTACCACCATTACGGGAGTTTCCGGCGAACGTCCTTCTTGCACGAGCGTCTCGGCGATCGCTCCGATGCGTTCGACCGCCATCATGAGCACCAGGGTCCCCGAGGATCTCGCCAGGTTGGGCCAGTCGACGGTCGAGCGGGCGTCACCCGGCGGAACGTGCACGGAGATCACATGGAACTCCTGGCTGACGCCGCGATGGGTCACCGGCACGTTGGCCGCCGCGGGCACCGCGACCGGGCTGGTGATGCCGGGAACGACGATGACGGGGATGCCCTCGCGGGCGCAGGCGAGCATCTCCTCGCCGCCACGGCCGAAGACGAACGGGTCGCCTCCCTTGAGCCTGACCACGAACCTGCCCTGCTTGGCGTGCTCGACCAGCAGCTCGTTGATCTTCTCCTGGGCCAGGAAACGGCCGTAGGGGATCTTCGCCGCGTCGATCAGCTCGACGTCGGGGGAGAGTTCGTCGAGCAGGGCCCGTGGCGCGAGCCTGTCGGCGACGACCACGTCCGCCTGGGCCAGCAGCTGCCGCCCGCGGACCGTGATCAGGCCGGGGTCCCCCGGTCCGCCGCCGACCAGCGCGACCCCGACCGGCTTCGTCCGGTTGCGCCGGGCGTCGA
Source organism: Streptosporangium jomthongense (assembly GCF_042650425.1). Lineage (NCBI taxonomy): Bacteria > Bacillati > Actinomycetota > Actinomycetes > Streptosporangiales > Streptosporangiaceae > Streptosporangium > Streptosporangium jomthongense. Next base: position 64,096 of record NZ_JBHSBC010000001.1, read on the forward strand.
CCGTGCCGTCGCGAAGCGCCTCGACGACGGCGTCCCTGATACCGGCCGCCCTGCGGGGGTCTCCTCCTGCGGTGATCGCCACGTTGACCTCGGCCACCCGCCCGCTCGCCGGGGTCCAGGCGGCTGAGGCGTCCTTGTCGTCGGCGCGGACGCACCAGACACGCTTGGCCTCGGCCTCCGCGGCGACCGCGGTGTTGACCGCGCGGTCGTCGGTGCAGGCCTGGACCAGCCAGGCCCCGTCCACGTCGCCCACCCGGTACGGCCTGGCCTCCCAGGTCACCTGGCCGGAGGCGATGAGGTCGTCGAGAGCGTGCGTGACGCTCGTCGAGACGATGGTGACCTGGGCACCTGCCTCAAGCAGCGCCGGGACACGTCGCTGGGCGACACGCCCCCCGCCGACGACGAGCACCCGCCGCCCGGAGAGGTGCAAACCGAGCAGGTAGGGCGACATGGTGACAGATCTCCCGTTCGCAATGAATTGTGCAGGAAGTGTTAGGAGGTAAACCTACCGGTTAATGCCTCGTTGTTCGCTGCTCCCCGGGTAACGTTCGGCGTTCTCCAGGTAACGGAGCACCCGGTCCGTCACAGGGTTCCCGGAAGCCCCACGATCAGGCCTCCTTGTCGGTGACCCCGGCGGAGTCGAAGGTGGCCACCTCGTGCATCACCCGGACGGCCGCGCAGACCAGCGGGTGGGCGAGCAGCCCTCCGGTCCCCTCACCGAGCCGGAGCTCCAGCTCGACCAGAGGGCGCAGGCCGAGATGGGCGAGCGCCACGGCGTGACCCGGCTCGGCGGAACGGTGCCCGGCCACACAGTGGTCGACCACGTCCGAGGCGAGCCCGGCCGCGGCCAGCGCCGCCGATCCGGCGATCACACCGTCGAGGATCACCGGCACCCGCAGGGCCGCCCCGCCGAGGAGGAACCCCGCGATCGCGGCGTGTTCGAGGCCGCCGACCGCGGCCAGCGTCTCCAGCGCGGACCGGCTCGAACCGTCCAGGCCGTTCACCCGCAGGGCGCGCCGTACGACCTCGACCTTGCGGGCCAGCGTCTCGTCGTCAACGCCGGTTCCCCTGCCGGTCACCTCCGCCGGGTCGCGGCCGGTGAAGGCGCAGATCAGGGCGGCGGAGGCGGTGGTGTTGGCGATGCCCATGTCCCCGGTGACCAGGCAGCGCGCCCCCTGGGCGACGAGGTCACGGGCCACCGTGATCCCGGTCTCCAGCGCCGCGACCGCCTGCTCGACGGTCATCGCCGGGCCGAGGGACATGTCGGCGGTGCCGTGGGCGACCTTGCCGTGCGTCAGGCCGGGGGCCGGGGCGAGTTCGGCCGCGACCCCCACGTCGACCACCGTCACCGAGGCGCCCACCTGGGCCGCGAAGGCGTTGGCCACGGCGCCGCCCGCCAGGAAGTTGCCGACCATCTGGACCGTGACCTCCTGCGGCCACGGGGACACGCCCTGGGCGTGGACGCCGTGGTCTGCGGCGAAGATCGCCAGGGCCGCCGGGGCCGGCAGCGGGGGCGGGTTCACCGCCGCCGCGCCCGCGAGCCGTACGGCCACCTCTTCGAGCACGCCCAGGGCGCCCCTCGGCTTGGTCAGCCTGTCTTGGTGTGCCCTCGCCTCGGCGAGGGCGTCCGGGTCGGCGGGCCGGATCGCGGCCAGGGTCTGCTCAAGGATGGTCATGTCCCCAAGTGTCCCGCCAGAGGTCAAGGAACGGTCATCCGGGGAGCGGTTCACCAGGTGATGCCGCTGAGCGCCTCCTCGTAGCGCTCGACGACCACGTCGGCCAGTCCCTCACAGTCGCCGATGACGTCGGCGCAGCGGACGTCCAGGTCGGGATGGCCCGCGGCGTAGGCCATGGCCTGGGCCCAGATGCGGTCCAGGACGCCCCCGGCGAACAGCAGGTAGGGAACGACGATCACCCGCCGGGCGCCGAGGCGGCGGCAGCGCTCGATGCCGCCGGGCACGCCGGGCGGGGTGAGCGAGGTGAAGGCGGTCTCCACGGTCATGTACTCGTGGGCGTGGGTCTCCCAGAACAGCCGGGAGACGCGGTGCACGTCCGCGTTCGTCGCGGGACTGGTCGAGCCGTCACCGACCAGCACGACGGCGGTCTCGCCGATCTCGATGCGCTCGGGCTCGTCGTCGAGCGGGGCCGCGGCGGCGGGGACGAGACGGAGACTGGCGACCTCGGCGGCGGCGTCCGCCAGGCGCTCGGCGAGCAGCGCCAGGATCCGGGGGTCCGAGCCGAGGGGCCGTCCGTAGTCGCAGGTGAGCGTGGGGTGGCGCTCCTGCTCCCTGGTCATCGCCGCGAGGGTCTCGGCGTCGGCGCGCAGGTCGCCGGTGAGGCTCAGCGGCAGCGCGACCATGCGGTGGTGGCCGCGGGCGACCAGTGAGGCGACCGAGTCACGCAGTCGCGGCCTGGCCCTGGTGAGGTATCCGCCGGAGACCTCGGCGGCGCTGCGGTCGAGCCTGCAGCGGAGGCGATGGACGAACCTGCCGAACTCGACGGATTCGTTGTCCTCGTGCGAGCCCTGCCCGATGAGCAGCAGCGGCGGCTTCATAGAAACAGGACTCCAATGACCTTGACCTGGGAATACGCGGCAGCGACTGGCGAGGATATCCGATAACGGCTCGACATGGACAGGTAACGAAACCATAAAACGCATCGGATATGACCCCATCTTTCTCACCTCCACCGAACGGTCTCCCCCGTCCCGCCCGACCCGTCTCCGGGGCCGTTCTCCCCTCGGGAGAGGTCGCTTCCGAGCAGGCCGAACACCACGACGTCACGTGGGCCGTCCGGCCGCATCGCGGCGGCGCGCAGCGTCCCCTCCCTGACGAACCCGGCCTTCTCCGCCACCCGCAGGGAGGCGTGGTTGTCGGCGTCGGCGCGCAGCTCGATCCGGCGCAGGGAGGTGTTCCCGAACGTCCAGCGGGCCAGGCCCAGTACGGCCTCCGAGGCGTAGCCGCGTCCCCGGTGCAGGGGGTGCACGCCGTAGCCGATCTCCGTCGTCCCCGCCTCCCACCGGGTCCCGAACAGGCTGATCGCCCCCACGATGAGCCCGTCGGCCTCGATCGCCAGGTGCGCGCCCTGGCCGGAGCGGCGCAGCTCGTGCGCGCCCCTGGCCAGCCAGGCGGCCACGCCCGAGGGACGGCCCGGCGCGCCCGGCGGCAGGAAGGGGGCGCGTGTCTCGATCACGACGCGAATCCGGCGCGCGTCCGAGGGGTCGAAGGGACGCAGCAGAAGCCGTCGCGTCGTGACGGACAGACCGGGTGCGAAGGCGGTCAATCACCCTCCCAGTCGGGCGGTGGACGCCGCCAAGCCCATCTCACGGGACCGCCTCCGCGCAACCCCGCGGTCAGCGGACGATCACCACCTCAAGGGTGCGCGGTCCGTGCACGCCCTCGACGCGGTTCAGCTCGATGTCGCTGGTCGCGGAGGGCCCGCTGATCCAGGTCAGCGGGCGGGAGGGGTCGAGTACGGCCAGCGCCTGCGGCACCCCCGCGACGATCTGCCCGGCCCGCACCACGCACAGGTGGTAGTCGGGCAGCAGGGTAAGCGCCCGCCTGCCCTGACCCGGTCCGGCGTCCAGCACGATCGTCCCGGTCTCGGCGATCGCCACGGCGCAGCCGGTGACCACGCCTCCGGCGGCTTCGAGTTCCTCGGCCGACAGCTCCGGATCGTCCTGGACGGCCCCCTCGGGCACCCATTGCGCGGGCAGTCCACCCGGGACGACCGGCCTCGTCAGACCCTGTACGGCCAGCGCGGAGGCGATCGTCGCGGCCACCTCGTCCTCGCCGGTCACGTGCACGACGGCCCGGTAGTCGGCGACGCGTTCGGCCAGCAGCTCGGTCAGCCCGGCCTCGTCATGTGGCCCGGCGGAGGTCAGGTAGTCACGGACGATCTCCCCGGGCTCCCCGGGGTCCCCGGGGCCTCCCGGGGTGACGGCCGCGCGGATTCTGGCCAGGATCAGTTCCCTGTCGTTCACCGGCTTCCTCCGTCGGTGCGCAGCCACCAGTCGCGGAAGGACTCGGCGGGGATCTCGGGCAGGTCTCGGGTGTCGGTCCACGCCGACAGCGGGCCGGGCATGCGCCGGGGGACGAAACGGCGCAGCCGTCCGGCCATGCGCTCGGCGCGTGCCATCCGTTCCGGGCGGTCGAGGACCCAGCCGGCCGCGCGCATGCCGAACCTTTCCGCGCGCGGGTGCGGGGCCCTGCCACGCAGGCTGACCAGGACCTCGGGGATGTCGATCGCGACCGGGCAGACGTCGAAACAGGCGCCGCAGAGCGTCGAGGCGTAGGGCAGCGAGGCGTCCAGGGGTGAGGACATGCCGCGAAGCTGCGGGGTGAGGATCGCCCCGATGGGACCCGGGTAGACGGAGCCGTAGGCGTGCCCGCCCGCGCGTTCGTAGACGGGGCAGACGTTCAGGCAGGCCGAGCAGCGGATGCAGCGCAGCGCCTGCCTGCCGACCTCGTCGGCCAGGACCCGGGTGCGGCCGTTGTCGAGCAGGACCAGGTGGAACTCCTGGCCCTCGGTCGCGCCCGTCCAGGTCGAGGTGTAGGGGTTCATCCGCTCGCCGGTCGAGCTCCTGGGCAGCAGCTGCATGAAGACCTCAAGGTCCCGCCAGGTCGGCAGCAGCTTCTCGATGCCGACCACGCTGATCAGCCTCTCCGGAAGGGTCAGGCACATCCGGCCGTTGCCCTCGGATTCGAGCACGACGAGTGTCCCGGTCTCGGCGATCATGAAATTGGCGCCCGAGATCGCGACCTTGGTGGACAGGAAGCGCTCGCGCAGGTGGCGGCGGGCGGCCTCGGCCAGGGCGCGCGGGTCGTCGGTGAGCTCCTCGGGGGCAGGACGTCCCCAGGCGGCCATCCTCTCCAGGAAGATCTCGCGGATCTCCGCGCGGCTGCGGTGGATCGCGGGCACCAGGATGTGCGAGGGCAGGTCGTCGCCGAGTTGCACGATCAGTTCGGCCAGGTCGGTCTCGTAGGCGGTGATCCCGGCCTCGGCGAGGGCCTCGTTGAGCCCGATCTCCTGGGTGGCCATCGACTTGACCTTCACCACGTCGCTCTCCCCGGTCTCCTTGACGAGCCGGGTGACGATGCGGTTGGCCTCCCGCGCGTCGGCCGCCCAGTGGACGTGGCCGCCGGCCGCGGTGACCGCCTCCTCAAGCTGGAGGAGGTAGCGCTCCAGGTTCCGCAGCGTGTGGTCCTTGATCTGCTTGCCCGCCTGCCTGAGCCGCGCCCAGTCGGGAAGCTCGTCGACCACGGAGGCCCGCTTCTCGCGGATCGTGTGGGTGGCCTTGCGCAGGTTGAACCTGAGCTGGGAGTTCCCTACGGCCGCCGCCGCGTTCGCCGGGAAGGTCGGCATGCCGAGGAAGGTCACCGGCCCCGTCGCCGGCCTCATCGGGCGGCCTCCGTCGAGGCGAGGATCTCGGCCAGGTGCATGGTCCTGACGCCGGTGCGCTGGCGGCCGAGGGTGCCGCCGATGTGCATCAGGCAGGAGTTGTCCGCGGCGCAGAGCACCTCGGCGCCGGTCGCGGTGACGTTGCGGGCCTTGTCGGCGCACATGGCGGCGGAGACGGCGGGGTTCTTCACCGCGAAGGTGCCGCCGAAGCCGCAGCACTCGTCCGCGGCGGGCAGCGGGACCAGTTCGAGACCCCTGACCTGTTCGAGCAGCCGTACCGGACGGTCGCCCAGGCGCAGGCCGCGCAGCGAGTGGCAGGTCGGGTGGTAGGTCACCCGGTGCGGGAAGTAGGCCCCGACGTCGGTGACCCCGAGGACGTCCACCAGGAACTCCGAGAGCTCGTGGACCTTCGGCACCGTCTCGGCGACCCGTTCGGCGAAGGCCGTGGCGGCGGGGGCGAGTCTCGCGTACTGCTCGCGGATCATCGCCGCGCACGACCCGGAGGGCACGACGACCGCGTCGTGTCCGGCGAAGACGTCGGTGAAGTGCCGCGCCAGACGTCCGCCCTCCTCGGGGTATCCGGTGTTGAGGTGCATCTGGCCGCAGCAGGTCTGCCCCATGGGGAAGACGACGTCGCAGCCGAGGCGGCGCAGCAGCGTCACCGTGGCCCGGCCGGTTCCGGGGAACATCGTGTCGTTCACACAGGTGACGAAGAGGGCGACGCGCAAGGCGCGCTCCTTCCGGTAAAGGTCGCGATCAACCGCCATGATGCCCGATCCGCCCACTTTTCGTTACGAATGACCGGGAGTGAGGGAGGGCGGTTCGACGGAGTCGGCCGTACGGCAGGTGGCTCCCGAGCATGAGGCCAGGGCGTCGAGCTGCCGGTTGAAGTCCGTGATCACCGAGGGGGGAACCCGCGCGGCGAGGTTGTAGAGCTGGTAGGGGTCCCTGCCGTCGTCGTAGAGCTGGTACTCGCCGGTCGAGTAGCGCACGAAGGTGTAGCGGGCCGTGCGCATGCCCTGGTAGGCGGGGACCGGGGTCTGGCGGGCCGAGCTGCTGTTCGTCGGCCGGTAGAACTCAAGCAGGACGTTCTGCCGCCACGGGGCCGGGGTCTGGCCGCGCAGCAGCGGCAGCAGCGAGCGGCCCTCGACGAAGGGCGCCGGTGTCGCGCCTCCGAGCTGGGCGAAGGTCGGGGCGAGGTCGACGTTGGCGGCCATCGCGCCGACGGAGCCGCCCGCCCTGACGCCGGGCCCCCTGACCACCAGCGGCACCCTGATCGACTCGTCGAAGGGGGTCGTCTTGCCCTGGGCCAGCCGGTGCTGCCCCAGGTGGAAGCCGTTGTCCGAGGCGAAGAAGAGGTAGGTGTCGTCCAGCTTCCCGGCGACGCGCAGGGTCTCGACCAGGGAGCCGACGAGGTCGTCCACGCCGAGCATGGCCCTGAGCCTGCGGCGGTAGCGCTCGTCGATGCCCGCGATCGTCCTGTCGCCGAACCGCTCGCGCGAACTCAGCCAGTGCGGTTCGGCGCTGACGTCCTCCTGGTCGAAGGACGGGGTCCGGGGGGCGGTCGCCCCGGCGAAGGCGTCGCGGTGCCTGGCGGCGAAGTTGGACGGGTTGTGCGGCGCGATGGGGGCGAGGTACAGGAAGAACGGCCTCTCCCCCGCCTGCGAGACGAAGGCGTTGGCCTTGCGGGAGAGCACGTCGGGCAGGTAGTCGGCGTCCGCGGAGCCGTACGGCCTGAGCGTGCCGTTCTCGTTGAGCGTGTAGCCGTACTCGTTGTAGAGCTTGCGCACCGGCACGTCCCACTCGTCCCAGCCCGGCGGCACGTAGGTGGGTTCGGCGGCGCCGCCGGGATAGTGGTTGAGGTATTTGCCCATCAGGCCGGTGCGGTAGCCGGCCGCCTTCATCCAGGTGCCGATCGTGGAACGTTCCAGATCGGAGTCGTGGAACTTGGTGAAGCCGCCCTCGGGGGCCGTGTTGGTCAGCACCCCGTGACTGTGCACGTACTGCGAGCGCAGGATCGACGACCGGGAGGGGCAGCACCAGGAGTTGGAGACGAAGAAGTGCTCGAAGGAGGTGCCGCCCCGGACGAGCTCGTTCCAGATGTTCGGGAACTTCTGCAGGTCCCCCGCCTCCTGGTCGTCGACGAGGATGAACACGATGTTGGGCTGGGCGACCGTCCGCGCCACCGCGGGACCGAGTCCCGAGGCTCCGAGGCCGGACAACAGGACCAGGCACATGAGCTTGCGGACAGCATTGAGCACACACATCACGCTTCCCAGAAGGCCGAATCCCGACACCTCACCGAAGGGGCACCGGTACGGAACGAGCTCTGCTTCCGGGGGGAGAGACGGCCCGGCCGCGGCGGGCACGCCACAGCCGGAGATCTGCGGAGACCGGCGGTCAGGCCGCGACGCCCTGGACCCGCCGGGGCTCCCCAAGCCGCGCGGCCACGACCTGGTCGAGGGCGGGCACGACCGCCGCCCGCGCGTCGACGCGGCCGGTCAGGAACCCGGCGTCGTAGAGCACGTCGGCGGCGTCCTGCTGCTCGGCGACGAACGTCCCGCTCACCGGTTCAAGCCGCCAGGGGAGCCGTCTGAGCGCGGTCGTCCAGGAGTCGACGGAGCCGCCGACGGCCTCGACGACCAGTTTGGCGGCCTCGACGGGATGCTCCGCCGCCCACCTGTCCGCCTCGCGCAGCGCCGAGACGACCGCGGCCAGTTCCTGCGGCGCCGACTCGGCCAGGCTCCTGCGGGTGAACAGGACCGAGCGGTCCGCGACGACCCCGGCGGTGCCGGAGAGCCTGGTGAAGTGCCCCGCGCGTTCGGCCTCGACCAGGTCGGCGCCCTCGGCGACCCAGCCGGCCACCACCCCGTCACGCAGCCAGAGCCTGGCCTCCGAGGCGGCGGGCCTGGGCTCGATGTCCTGGTAGGACAGCCCGGCGTCGGCGAGGACCTTGGCCAGGAAGTGGGTCTGCCAGGAGCCGACGCGCAGTGAGACCGGCTGGTCCCGCAGGTCGGTCACGGTCATGACCGGCCCGTTCTTCGCCACCAGCAGGGCGCCGTGGCCGTGGCGCGGCGCGGAGGCGGCCACGTAGGCGACGGGCAGGTGCGCCGCCTGGGCGGCGAGCGGGAGCGTCGAGCCGGTCCCGCCCAGGTCGATGACCCCGCCGGCCAGCAGTTCCCCGGTCCTGCCCGCGTCGGAGTAGCGGTGGATCTCGATGCCTTCGAGCAGGTGGTCGAGGTGGGACAGGAAGAACAGCGAGGGATTGTCGACGTGCACCCCGACACGGATCGCCATCGAATCGCTCCTTGATCTTTTCCCGGAGGGCCCGAACGGTCTTTTCCCGCAGGGCCCCGAACCGGAGCCGGCGAACGAGGCGAGCCGCCGGCTCCGTCCCGCGGGCGGCGCCCGTGGCCGTGAGGCGCCGTCCCCGTCTTCGGAGAGATCCCGGCGGGAAGGTCAGCGCCCGCCGCGGCACCTTCACCTGCCGGGGTCTCCGTGGGTCCTACCGTAACGACCCGTCGGCATATTTACAACTTTCCCTACCAGTTGAATAGGGATACTAGTCGGGTCTGGGCGCCGGGTTGGCCGTGACCGAGCGCAGCAGCGGCGCGCTCGCCGCCCCCGCCGCGGCGACCCCCGCGAAGCCGAGCCCGACGCAGACGAGCAGCGTGACCAGGCCGGAGACGTTCATCGTGGACAGCGCGAACGGCAGCGCGCAGAACATGCCGACCGCGATCGCCCCGCCTCCCATGACGGCCAGCGGCAGGAGCGTCTCGGTACGGCGGGCCGCGTCGAGCACCTTCATCGGGGTGCCCGCCAGGTGCAGCAGCGCGTAGGTCTGCCTGCGGTCCAGGATCGAGGAGGCCGCGGTGATGCCCGCGCTGGCGACGGCCACCAGGAACGACACGGCGAGCACGGTGACCGTGCCGGTGCGGATGTCGTCCAGGACGCGGAAGCCGGAGCGGTCGTCGTCGGCCGCGGTGGTCGCGCTGCGGCCCGGCACCAGGCCGTCCAGGGCGGTGCGCGCCCGGTCCGCGACGGCGACGTCGGAGGTGCCGAGGGCCGCGACCAGCACCCTGCCCTGCCCTTTACCGCGTCCGCCGCCTGCCTTGACGGTGACCGTGGCCCGCACCCCCGCGGCCGACAGCCGTTCCCTGGCCTCCGCCGAGAGCTCGGCCGCCTTGGCGGGCGGCACGGACAGGCGCAGGTTCTCGGCGTCGGCGTGACCGAGCAGCCCGGCCCCCGGGGTGAGCAGGCCGATGAACCCGGCCACGAACCCGGTCAGCGCGACACCGCTCACGGTCCGCCAGGCGGCTCGGGGGTCGTCGATCATGCGGCGCCCGGCGAGGAGCCCCGCGGGGCGTCTGGCCGAGGCCGCGACGATCCTGCCCAGCAGGCCGACCACCCACGGGCCGACCAGGTTGACCGCCAGGAAGGCCAGACTCAGGACGACCGTGACCACGCCGACGCTCGCCCCCATCCCGAGGGTGGGCACCACGGCCAGGACGGCCAGCAGCGCCAGGACCCGGACGAAGCGCATCGCGGGCGGCGTCTCCCTCTTGGCGACGCCGAGCGGGCTGACCACGACCCGGCGCAGGCCGACGACGGCGGACAGGCCGACGAGCAGCGGCACCACGGCCAGCACCCCGAGCACGGGGAGCACCCCCGGCCAGGTGTCGGCGACGAACCAGGGGCCTCCGTCGATCGAGATCCTGGTGAGCAGCGGGGTCATCAGGAAGTAGAGCACGGCGCCGAGCACCGCCCCGGCGAACGCCGTGATCATCGCCTCGGCGACGGTCATCGTGACGACCTGCCCGGGAGTGGCCCCGACCAGCCGCAGCGCGGCCAGGCGCTGGTCCCTGCGGGCCACGGTGAGCCTGGCCGCCGCCCCGCCGAAGACCAGCAGCGGCACGACCATCAGCACGCTCGCGATCAGCGCCAGGATCTGGTAGCCGATCGCGTTGTCCGTCCTGGTGCCGGTGAAGCCGGAGATCCTCGTGGGGGCGATGTCGTCGTGCCCGTCGACGGCGGGTCCCGCGGTCATGGCCGGGGAGCCGGGGGCCTGCCCCCGGACGGCGACCAGCTCGTCCGGATGGACCAGGGCCGCGTCACCGACCCTGCCGCCGCCCTTCCCCGTGAACCGTCCGGCGAGCCGGTCCTCGGGCAGCCGCTTCACCAGCTCGGCCAGCGCCGGGGAGAGCCACACCTCGCCGGGCGCGGGGAAGCGGTCGAGGCCCGGGGGCGCGGGCGCCCCCGGTTCGAGGGCCGCCACGTCGACGACGGTGATCGGCCGGTTCTCCACGTGGTCCAGGTGCACGGCCTGGATCGCGACGGCGTCCCGGGTGGCCTCGACCGGGTTGCGCCACGCCCCCCGGTCCGCCCTGCCCTGGAAGGCGAGGTTGGCGGTCACGGCGAACAGCAGCAGCCCGGTGGACACGGCCACCGCGACCACGGTCAGCGCGGAGCCGAGCAGTCCTCTGCGACCGCCGCCGCGCAGCAACCGCCAGGCGAGTCCGACGACCCCGTTCATCCCCCGACCCCGATCGCCTGGGTGGAGCCGGGGATGACCTGCCCGTCGCGGACCTCGACGACGCGGTCGCACCAGCGGGCCACCTGGAGGTCGTGGGTGACGACGACCAGGGAGGCGCCGTTGTGCTTGGTCGCCTCGACCAGCAGGCTCATCGTGTCGTGTCCGGTGCCCTGGTCGAGGGCGCCGGTCGGCTCGTCGGCGAAGATCACCGCGGGCCCGGTGACCAGCGCGCGGGCGATGGCGACCCGCTGGGCCTGGCCTCCCGACAGCTCACCCGGCCTGCGCCCCTCCATGCCGCCCAGGCCGAGCGGGCCGAACCACTCGCGGGCCCGCCGTACGGCGTCGCCCCTGGACACGCCGCCGAGCATCAGCGGCAGCGCGACGTTCTCCTCCGCGGGCAGTTCGGGCAGGAGCTGCCCGAACTGGAAGACGAACCCGAAGCGGGTACGGCGCAGCTCACTGCGGCGGCGCTCCCCCAGCGCGTCGATGCGCTCACCGAGCAGCCTGACCTCGCCCGCGTCCGGCTTCATGATCCCGGCGAGGCAGTGCAGCAGGGTCGACTTCCCCGACCCTGAAGGCCCCATGATGGCCAGCGCCTCCCCTCCGGCCAGGGCGAGGCCGACCCCGCCCAGCGCCACGGTCGGGCCGAACCGCTTGACCAGGCCGATTCCCTCAAGAACAACACTCATGGCCAAGACCCTCTCCCGGCGGGGCCGTACGGCGGATCGGCCGACCGGCCCGACAACCGGACTCCCTTATCAGCCGAAAGACCGACATCGGCGTTGGGCTGGCAGAATCGATCGCGTGACGATTCGGGTACTCATCGCCGACGACCAGGAACTCGTGCGGACCGGCTTCCAGATGATCCTGGACGCCCAGCCGGACATGGAGGTCGTGGCGACCGCCGCGAACGGCGCCGAGGCGGTCGAGCACGCGCGCAGGCTCCGGCCCGACGTGTGCCTGCTGGACATCCGGATGCCGAAGCTGGACGGCCTTGAGGCCACCAGGCTGCTGGCCGGGCCCGGGGCCAGGGACCCGATGCGGGTGGTCATCGTCACCACCTTCGACCTGGACGAGTACGTCTACGGCGCGCTGCGCGCCGGGGCGACCGGGTTCCTGCTCAAGGACAGCGGGCCCACCCTGCTCATCGAGGCGATCAGGGCCGCCGCGGCCGGGGACGCCCTCGTCTCGCCCTCGGTGACCGTACGGCTGCTCGAACACCTGGCGCGTCCCCGCCACGGCGGCGGCAGGCCGCCGAGCGAGCCGCTCACCGAACGCGAGTTCGACGTCGTCCGCCTGGTGGCCAGGGGAAGGACCAACCAGGAGATCGCCGCGGAGCTGTTCGTCTCGCTCTCGACGGTCAAGACGCACCTGGGGAGCATCCAGGCGAAACTCGGCGCGCGCAACCGGGTGGAGGTCGCGGCCTGGGCCTGGGAATCTGGCGTTGTGGGCTGATTAGCCGGGCGGCCGACGGGATACAAGAAGGGCAGGTCCTTCAGCGCGTCCCGGGGGGAGAGACACATGCGCTTCGTCCCGCCGGTGCCCAGGAGATCGGCCCTCGTCGTCCACGTGACCCTCGCCGCCCAGGTGCTCACGGTCGCCGCCCTGGTGGTCTTCGAGCACGTGCGGGGCAGGCGGCTCGCCCGGGAGATATCGGCGCTCGGCGGTGACCCGCACGCCCCCGGCGCGCAGGCCGTCGTCGGCGCGGTGACCGTCTTCGCCGTCCTGGTCATGCTGGTCGCGGTCGCCACGGTCGCGGGCGCGGCGGCCTATCTGACCTGGCTGGTCCAGGCCAGGCAGAACGCCGCCCTCTCCTGGACGCCCGCCCTGCCCGTACTGGCCGCCTGGCTCGTCCCCGGGGTCAACCTGGTCCTGCCTCCGCTGCTGGTCCACCGCCTGTGGCGGGCCTCCCGCCCGCCCGCCGACCGGCGCCCGCGCTGGGTCGCGCTGCTGGCCGCCTGGTGGCTGAGCTGGCTGGCCACGCTCGCCGTCGCCGTGATCCGGCTGCCCTTCGGCGCCCCGCACGGGAACTCCGACCTCACCGGCCTCGGCCTCGCCGACCTGACGGTCGTCGCGCTCGGCGCGCTGCTGTGCGCGGCGACGGTGCGGCAGGTCACCGCGATCCAGACGGCGGGCGCGCGGGCCTCGGCGCACGCCCTCACCCTGGCCGCGCAGGCGGGGCCGTTCCACGTGGCGGCCGGCGGACGGCGTCAGTCCCAGGCCCGCATCAGCAGCCAGCCCTCACCTGCGGTGTCGAAGCGCAGTTCGTAGGTGCCCCGCCCGTCTCCGGGGTCGGCCTCGACCCGCCAGAAACGGCGCTCTCCCGGGTCGCCCTCCGAGGTCTTCCACCACTCGCGTGCGACCACCCACCGGTCGAGCACCTGGCGCACGGCGTAGAGCCGGTCGCGCCAGACGAACTGGACCGGCTGGCCGTCACGGGTCCAGACCTCGATCGGATCACCGTAGAGTCTGCTCACGGCACATCTCCCCGCGGTTCGCGTCCGCGCCCGGGGGAAGACGGGCCTGGCCCGTCGAACATACGTTCTCATGACATGAGGCGCAAGTCCCCCATCTGTCTCACCAGTGGGTTGGCGTCAACCGAGTTGCGGATGCTGAAGGTCACGCTGCCCGCACGGTAGCGGTCGTCGGACCACTCCACGGGACGGCCCTCGTGGGTCGTGGTGACCCGGCGCTGACGCAGCAGCGGGCTGCCACGCCGTACGACCAGGAGGCGGGAGTCCTCGACGCCGGCGGAGACCGCGTCGATGAGGTGCTCCCCGTAGGCGAAGACCAGGCCGACGTCCTCGTAGAGGGCCTGGGTGATCGACTCGCAGTCCGGGGGGATCCGTTCGACGGCCGGGGCGATCCAGCCCGCGTAGACGGTGCGTTCGAGCATCACCGGTTCGCCTTCGAGGGAGCGCAACCGCAGCACGGAGAGCACCTGGTCACCCGGCTGGAGCGCCAGCCGTACGGCCTCGGCCGCGTCCGCGTCCCGGCGGCGCTGTTCGAGCACCTGGCCGCTGACCCGGTAGCCCATCGCCTGCGCCCACTGCGCGAAGCTGTTCAGCTCGGCGAAGCTCTGGCTGCGCTCGCGGCCGACCACGATGCGCCTGGCCCCCTGCCGGGAGCCGACCAGGCCCTCGGCCGCGAGCAGGGCGACGGCCTGGCGGACGGTGCCGCGCGAGACGTCGAAGCGGGTGGCGAGCGTCGTCTCCGAGGGGAGCTGGGAGCCCACGGCGTACTCGCCGCACATGATCGCCTCCCTCAGCTCGGCGGCGATCCCCACGTAGCGCGCCGCGGCCCGGCCGCCGGGCTCCGCCCCGTTTCCCGTGTCAACCAAGGCCCCGTCCATTCCTCGTGCCCGCGCTGCGCGCATCGGGCGCATCGGGTGCTTCGCCTTCCTCACCCTAGACAAGGGTGAATGACTCATGAAGCCACAGCTCATGCGTTCCCCTGACGTACTTCGAGCGTTCATCGAGGGGCAACCGGGAGCCGACCCGCCAAGGCTAGCTTGTTTGGACAAGTTCGTGAATTTCTGTGCTTAGTGCACGACATCCCCTCTGGGAGAGAACGTGATCTCATCTCGCGTCCGCCTCGCGGGCCTGGCCGCCCTCCTCGCCGCGGGCGTCACGGCGTGCGGCGCGGCCCCGACGACCGCGTCCCCCGCCGCGTCCTCCTCGGACGCGGCCTCCGGCGCCGCGGGGCAGGCCCCGGCGGCGGGCGCGGCGGCCACCGCCACCTCGGCGGCCGACCTCGGCGGGCTGGACAAGCTCGTCGAGGCCGCCAAGAAGGAGGGCAGGCTGCACGTCATCGCGCTGCCCCCGGACTGGGCCAACTACGGCAAGATCATCGAGGCGTTCACCGCCAAGTACGGCATCGAGATCGAGAGCGAGACCCCGGACGCCGCGAGCGCCGACGAGATCAACGCGGTGAAGACCCGCAAGGGCCAGGACCGCGCCCCCGACGTGCTCGACCTCGGCCAGTCCTTCGCCATCAGCGGCGCCGCCGAAGGCCTGTTCGCGCCCTACAAGGTGCAGACGTGGGACAAGATCCCGGACAACCAGAAGGAGCCGACCGGCCTGTGGTTCAACGACTACGGCGGCTACGTCTCGATCGGCTGTGACGCCAAGAAGATCGCCAAGTGCCCCGAGTCCTTCGCCGACCTGCTCAAGCCCGAGTACAAGGGCAAGGTCGCGATGAACGGCAACCCCACCAAGTCGGGTTCGGCGTTCGCGGGCGTCTACGCGGCGGCCCTGGCCAACGGCGGTTCCTTCGACGACATCCAGCCGGGCCTGGACTTCTTCAAGAAGCTCAAGGCCGCGGGCAACTTCAACCCCGTCGAGACCACCCCGGCGACCATCGAGAAGGGCGAGACCCAGATCAGCGTCGACTGGGACTACAACAACGCCGCCTACGCCCCCAAGCTCGTCGACAAGGGCCTCGACTGGAAGACCGTCATCCCCTCCGACGGCAAGTACTTCCAGCTCTACGCGCAGGCCATCAACAAGGACGCCCCGCACCCGGCCGCCGCCCGCCTGTGGCAGGAGTTCCTCTACAGCACCGAGGGCCAGAACCTCTACCTCGGCGGCTTCGCCCGCCCGGTGCTGCTGCCCGCGATGCAGGCCGACGGCTCGGTGGACAAGGCGGCCGAGGCCAACCTGCCTCCCGTCGAGGGCGAGCCGACCTTCCCGACCGACGCCCAGGTCGCCAAGGCGAAGGAAGTCCTGGCCACCGGTTGGGGCGCCGCAGTCGGCGGCTGACCCATGGCCGAAACCATGTCCCCTCCCGGTACGGCCGCCGCGGGACGCCGTACCGGGCGCGCCTGGCCCGCCGCCGTGCCCCTGCTGGCCTTCATGGCGTTCGCGTTCGGGATTCCCGCGGTGGCGCTGCTGTCGGGCGCCTTCACCGTCACCGACCCGGCGAGCGGCCGGACCTTCCTCGGCACCGCCAACCTGGCCGAGAGCCTGCGGGGCAACTACCTCACGACCCTGCTGGGCAGCGTGCGCCTGTCGGCGGTGGTCGCGGCGCTCGGCGCGCTCCTGGGCGCCCTCCTCGCCCAGGCGGTGGTCACCTCCTCCTCGGCGGCGCTGCGCGGGGCGGTGCTGTCCGCCTCGGGCGTGCTGGCCAACTTCGGCGGGGTGCCGCTGGCGTTCCTGTGGGTGGCGACCCTGGGCAACTCCGGGGTGGTCACCACGGCCTTCGGGCTCGGCGAGTCGGGCTGGAGCCTGTACGGCTTCTGGGGCCTGGTCCTGGTCTACATGTACTTCTCCGTGCCGTTGATGGTGCTGGTCATGGCGCCCGCCCTTGAGGGCCTGAGACCGCAGTGGCGGGAGGCGGCCGACAGCAGCGGGGCCAGTGCCTGGCAGTACTGGCGACACGTCGGCGTCCCGGTGCTCGCCCCCTCGCTGCTCGGCGGTTTCGTGCTGCTGTTCGGCGGCGCGTTCGCCGCGTACGCGACCGCGGCGGCGATCACCGGCAGCACGGTCCCCCTGGTGACCCTGCAGATCGCCGACGCCCTCACCGGTGACGTGCTCGTCGGGCACGAGAACGTCGCGCTCGCGCTCAGCCTCGACATGGTCGTCGTGGCGGGCCTGGTCATGGCGGTGCACCTGCCGCTGCAGAGAAGGAGCGGCCGATGGCTGCGGTGACCCCCGTCCTTGAGGCCGCCCCCCGGAGCCTCGCCCCCGCCGGGAGGCGGCGGGTCCGCCTGTGGCGCGGCCTGGCACTGGGACTCGCGGCGGTCTACTTCCTGCTCCCGCTGGCCACCTCGTTCTGGTTCACCGCCTACAACGAGCGTCAGGGGTTCTCCCTGGCCCCCTACCCGAGGATCGTGTCCGCCGAGGGCTTCGGGGCCAGCATGCTGCTGTCGCTCGGCCTGGCCGTGGCGACGATCGTGGTCACGCTCGGGCTCACCCTGCCCGCGACGCTGGCCGTACGGCTCGGCGCGCCCCGGCTGCGGCCGGTGCTGGAGGTGGTCTGCACGCTCCCGCTGGTGGTGCCGCCGATCACGTTCGTCTCCGGGATCGGCACGGTGCTGCGGTTCGGGCCGGACGCGCTGGCCGCGACGCCGTTCTGGGGGACGCTGATGGCGATCCAGGACGAGCGGTTCCCCGTGGTGCTGGTGCTGGCCTACGTGGTGCTGGCGCTGCCGTTCGCCCACCGGTCGCTGGACGCGGGGCTGCGGGCGATCGACGTGCGCACCCTCGTCGAGGCGGCCCGCGGCCTGGGGGCCTCGTGGCCGTACGTGCTGCTGCGCGTGATCGTCCCCAACCTGCGTTCGGCCATCACCGGCGCCGCGTTCCTCACCCTGGCGCTGGTGTTCGGCGAGTACACCGTCGCCGCGCTGCTCGGCTACCGGACCTTCCCCGTCTGGATCGTGACGGTCGCGGGCTCCGAGGGGCAGTTGTCCGTCGCCGTCTCGCTGCTGAGCCTGTTGATCATCTGGTTGCTCTCGCTCGCCCTGTCCGGCGCGGGCGTCGAACGAAGGAGGTCGTCGTGACCGCCGGTGTCGAGTTCCGCGGGCTGCGGCGGGTGTTCGGCCGTACGGTCGCCCTGGACGGCCTCGACCTGACCGTCCGGCCCGGTGAGCTGATGGCGCTGCTCGGGCCGTCCGGCTGCGGCAAGACCACGGCGCTGCGCTGTGTCGCGGGCTTTGAGCACCCCGACGAGGGCGCCGTGATCGTCGACGGCGAGGACGTCACCCGCAGGCCGGCCAACCGCAGGGACACGGGCATGGTCTTCCAGTCCTACAGCCTGTTCCCCAACCTGAACGTCCGCGACAACGTGGCCTTCGGCCTGCGGGTCCGCAAGGTGCCCGCCGCGAAACGGCACGCCAGGGCGGCCGAACTGCTCGAACTGGTCGGGCTTCCCACGCACGGCGAGCGCTACCCGCACGAGCTGTCCGGCGGCCAGCAGCAGCGCGTCGCGCTGGCCAGGGCGCTGGCACCCGAGCCCCGGGTACTCCTGCTGGACGAGCCGCTGTCCGCGCTCGACGCCAAGGTGCGCCTCACCCTGCGGGAGGAGATCCGGCGGCTGCAGCTCGACCTGGGCATCACCACCGTCTTCGTCACCCACGACCAGGAGGAGGCGCTCTCGGTCGCCGACCGGGTCGCGGTGATGCGGGAGGGACGGCTCGAACAGTGCGCCCCGCCCGCCGAGGTCTACGACAGGCCCGCCACGCCGTTCGTTGCCGAGTTCGTCGGCACGATGAACCACCTGCCGGGCCGCCTCTCCGGCAGGGAGGTCACGGTCCTCGGCCTGAGGCTGCCCGTGGAGGGCCCGCTGCCCGCCACACCCGAGGTGGACGTGCTGGCCCGCCCCGAGGCCGTGCTCCTGTCCCCCGACCCGGAGGGGGAGGGACTCGTCGTCGCCTCCTCCTTCCGCGGTTCCTCGGCCAGGCTGCGGGTACGGCTCGGCGACCTGGAGATGCTCAGCGACGTGCCCGGCCACGACACGGCCCGG
The DNA here is from genome assembly GCF_042650425.1 of Streptosporangium jomthongense. Classification (NCBI taxonomy): domain Bacteria; kingdom Bacillati; phylum Actinomycetota; class Actinomycetes; order Streptosporangiales; family Streptosporangiaceae; genus Streptosporangium; species Streptosporangium jomthongense. The sequence goes on from NZ_JBHSBC010000001.1 coordinate 82,490, forward strand.
CTGGCGCCCGGCACCAGGGTCGGCGTCGGTCTCGTACGGCGGCCCGTCCTCGTCGCGGGCCGCGCCGATGCTCCCTGAACCGCCGCCCCCTGAACTGGGCGCCGTCCTGTTCGACATGGACGGCACCGTCGTGGACACCGAGGGGCTGTGGCGGCGGGCGTGCGCGGCGGTGGCCGCCGAACTCGGCCTGCGGCCCGGTGAGGTCGACCCCGAACACGTGCACGGCCGCCCCGCCGAGCACACCGCCGCCCACCTCCAACGGCCCGGCGTTCCCCTCGGGTGGATCAGCGAGCGGCTCACCGGGGAGTTCGCCCGCCTGATCGCCCTCGGGGTGACCCCGCTGCCCGGCGCGCTCGCGCTGCTGGACGGCCTGGCCTCGGCCGGGGTGCCGACCGCCCTGGTCACCGCCTCCTCCCGGCGGATCGTCGAACCGGTGCTCCGTACGGTCGGGGCGGAGCGCTTCCGTCTGGTGGTCGCCGCGGAGGACGCCCCGCGCGGCAAGCCCGCGCCCGACCCCTACCTGCTGGCCGCAGCCGGTCTCGGCCTCGACCCCGCCGTGTGCGTGGCCGTCGAGGACAGCCCCGTCGGCCTGGCCTCCGCCCTGGCCGCGGGGTGCAGGGCGGTCGCCGTCGCGGGGGCGCGCGCCGTGCCGTACGGCGTGCTCTCCGTGAACAGCCTGGAAAAGATCGACGTCACGCTGCTGCGGAGGCTGGTGGCGGGGGAGATCTCGATAGGCTGAGCCGTTCGTGCAATGGCGGATGCGGTGGTTAGGTGTGGCGGTGGACGATCTGGATGCGGGTGATTCCTTCCAAATAGGGCAGTACCGGGTGGTCGGCCGGCTCGGCAGAGGGGGAATGGGCACCGTCTACCTCGGTGAGGCACCCGACGGGCAGCGAGTCGCCATCAAGGTCATCAACCCCGAGTACAGCCGCCACGACCAGTTCAGGATGCGCTTCCGCCGCGAGGCCGACGCCGCCCAGCGGGTACGCAGGTTCTGCACGGCCGCCGTGATCGAGACCGCGCTCGACGGCGACCAGCTCTACGTCGTCACCGAGTACGTCCCCGGCCCCAACCTGGAGGAGGCCGTACAGAACGGCGGGCCGCTGCGCGGCTCCAGCCTCGACTCGCTCGCGGTCGGCGTGGCGACCGCGCTGGCCGCCATCCACTCCGCCGGGGTGGTCCACCGCGACCTCAAGCCCTCCAACGTGCTGCTCTCCCCGGTGGGCCCCCGGGTGATCGACTTCGGCATCGCCCGCGCGCTCGACACGCTCGGCGGGATCACCGGGACCGGAGAGATCCTCGGCACCCCCCGCTACATGGCGCCCGAGGCCCTGCGCGGCGAACCGCTGTCGGCGGCGTGCGACGTCTTCTCCTGGGGCTGCCTGGTCGCCTTCGCCGCCAGCGGCAAGGCCCCCTTCGGCGGGGAGAGCCTGCCGTCGGTGCTCTACCAGGTGCTCAACACCGAACCCTCCCTCGACGGCCTTGAGGGGTCGCTGCGCGAGCTGGTGACCCACGCCATCGCCAAGGACCCCCTGCGCAGACCGACCTCCCAGCAGATCCTCGACCACCTGGTCGGCCGCTCGGCCCCGCACGAGCAGGCCGCGGACTCGGTCCAGGCCGCCTGGCAGCGCGGCCCCGCGGTGCCCGACTTCGTCGAGGCGGGCGGGACGGCCGTGTGGACCGGCCAGGAGCCGCTCGGGACGACGGTCCTGCCGGGCACGCCTCCTCCGCGGCGACGCCGTACCACGAGGACGGTCGTGGTCGGGGCGGTCTCCGCCCTGGCCGTGGTGGTCGCGGGAGCCGGGCTGTTGCTCAGCCTGGCCTCGGGAGGGCCGCCGGAGAACCTCCCCCTGCTCTACCAGGAGGACTTCACCCAGAGCGGCAACGGCTGGAGCGGCGGCGTCTACGACGGCACGTCCGACCGGTACGGCTACTCCCCCGACGGCTTCTACGCCGTGGACGTGGACGGCGGCTACCCGGTGGGACGGCAGAAGGCGCCGATCGGCTTCCTGACCGCCCCGCCCGTGGTCCCCAACCTCCTGGCCAGCCCGACCCCGGTCATTCCCGACCGGTTCCTGCTGGGCGTCGACGCAGGGACCCGCCCAGGAACCGAGGGGCCCGGCGAGTACGGCCTGTTCTGCCGCGGCGAGGAGAGCTACGAGGCGACCCGCTACGAGTTCCTGGTCGACACCCTCGGCACGGCCCGCATCCGCAAGGCCGTCAAGAGCGGCGGCGGCGAGCTGATCAAGGCCGTCCCGGTCGACCTGCCGGAGAAGGGCCCGGTGCGCATCCAGGCCGAGTGCGCCGGCGGCCCCGACGGCGTGCGGCTGACCATGTGGGTGGACGGCGAGCAGGTCGGGACCGTCCTCGACGCCAACCCGCTGCCCAGCGGCCAGGTCGGCGTGCTCGCCCGGGTCGGGGAGAAGAGCAGCGCGACACTCAGGGCGTCCTTCGACAACTTCACCATGCGCGGCGTCCCCCGCGAGGACGACTCCCCCACGCCCTCCGGCGGGAACAGCGAGTGACCCCCACGGGGTTGGGGACGATGATCGAACCATCCAACGAGCGAAGGAGCCAGCACGATGCGTGCCATAGTCGTCTCCGCGACCGGCGGTCCCGAGGTCCTCGCCTACACCGACCACCCGGACCCGGAGCCGAATCCCGGTGAGGTGCTCGTCGACGTCGCCGCCAGCGGGGTGAACTTCATCGACGTCTACCACCGGATCGGCCGCTACCCGCTCTCGCTGCCCTTCGTCCCCGGCAACGAGGGCGCGGGCACCGTGGCCGCCGTCGGTGAGGACGTGACCGGTCTGTCCGTCGGTGACACCGTGGCCTGGGCCGGGGTGATGGGCAGCTACGCCGCCCGCGCGGTGGTGCCCGCCTCGCAACTGCTGGCCGTACCCGAGGGGATCGACGCCGAGCAGGCGGCGGCGGTGACCCTGCAGGGACTGACCGCCCACTACCTGACCCACTCCACCTACGAGGTGAAGCCCGGCGACGACGTGCTGGTGCACGCGGCGGCCGGGGGCGTCGGCCTGCTGCTCGTCCAGATCGCGAAGCTGCGCGGCGCCCGGGTGATCGGCACGGTCTCGACCGAGGAGAAGGAGACACTGGCCCGCCAGGCGGGCGCGGACGAGGTGCTGCGCTACGACGGCTTCGCCGAGGCGGTGCGCGACCTGACCGGTTCCGGCGTGCACGTCGTCTACGACGGCGTCGGCGCGGCCACCTTCGACGACAGCGTCGCCTCGCTGCGCCCGCGCGGCATGATGGCCCTGTACGGCCAGGCCAGCGGCCCGGTCCCGCCCGTCGACCCGCAGGTCCTGGCCAGGGGTGGCTCCCTGTTCCTGACCCGCCCCAGCCTCGGTCCCTACGTCGCCACCCGCGACGAGCTGGCCTGGCGGGCCTCGAACATCTTCGGCTGGGTGGCCTCCGGCGACCTCAGGGTCCACATCTCCGCCCGCTACCCCCTGTCCGAGGCCGCCCAGGCCCACAGGGACCTGGAGGCCCGCCGTACCACCGGCAAGCTCCTCCTGCTCCCGTAGGGACCCTGCGAGGGTTCAGCCCCGCAGGACCCGCCACATGACGGACGGGCGCATGAGGGCGGACGGAGGGTCGAGCAGGCCGGTCACCCGGGTGAAGGCGACCGCGGCCTCGGCGTCGTGCGAGGCGGCCCGCTGCAGCCTGCGGACGTAGGCGTCCATGAACCTGGCCTGCGGGGTCATGGGCACCCCCGTGTCGCGCGCGGCCAGGTCGGCGCCCGTCGACAGCTGCCAGGCGGGGTCGAGGGCCTTGGCCGCCGCGGTGAAGTAGCGGCGGGCCAGGCCCTCGGTGCCCTCGCGCAGGCACTCGCGCATCGCGGACGCCTCAAGCGCGGCGACCGACATCCCCTGCCCGTAGATCGGGTTGAAGTTGCACAACGCGTCCCCGGCGACCAGCAGCCCCTCCGGGAAGCGTGTCAACCGCTCGTAGTGGCGCCGTACGCTGGCCGGAATCCTGGCCAGCCCGATCTCGCCGAGCGGTTCGGCGGCGCGCACCGCCGCGGCCACCTCGGCGGGGACGACCTCATCGACCCAGGCGAAGAAGTCGGCGGGGTCCGCGGGCGCGGGCGCGCCCGCGTTGCCGCCGAGCGTCGCCAGCCAGCGGTCCCCCTCGACCTGGCACAGCGCCACCCCCTTCGGCTGGCCCGGGTAGGTGCCGACGAGGACCAGCCTGTCCTTCATCGACCCCTCGGGAAGGCGCAGGTACCACGTCGCGTAGGACACCTCGACCTTGACGACCTCCTCCTCGGGCCGCTCGAACCCCATCGTCTCCAGCCAGGCGAGCGTCCGCCCTCCCCTGCCCATGACGTCCACGACGAGGTCGGCGGGCAGTTCCTCGTCGGCACCGACCCGTCCGGCGGTGGCGATCCGCACCCCGGCGACCCGTGCCGTCCCGGAGGAGTCGTCCGTCATGAGGCCGGTGACCTGGCTACGGTCCCGTACCGTCACCGTCGGCAACGCCCGTACCCTGCCCAGCACGTGCCGTTCGAGGAAGGGCCTGGTCGCCGAGATGCCCCGCTCCCCGGTCGGCGTCCGCGCGAACTCGTGACCCCCCATGATCATCCGTAAGTGCACGATCATCTCGTACGACACCGCCCCGGCCGCGACCATCTCCTCCGTGACGCCGGGGAACAGCTCCTCGATGATCCGTAACCCCCTGGGCAGCAGGGCGTGGGCGTGGAAGCCCTGCGGCACACCCCTGCGCGGCCCGTCCGGCCCCTCCCCCGACAGGTCGTCCCGCTCGACGAGCGTCACCCGGTCGTAGAAGTCGGCCAGCGCCCGCGCGGTGAGCAGTCCGCCCATCCCCGCCCCCAGCACAACCGCGTGTTTCCCAGCCCTGCGGATCATCATCGCCTCCCGTCGCCGTACCAACGGTTCGAATCTGCCGGAAAGATCACCGAAGATCGAGACTTGACGTCAGGAAACAGCCGGGACGAAGCCGTCTATCGTGAAGCCATGGACGTGGACACCGCTTTCGTGCTCGGCGGCGGAGGCGTGCTCGGGGCCCACGAGGTGGGCATGCTGCGCGCGCTCGACGAGGCAGGCGTCAAACCGGACGTGGTCGTCGGCACCTCCGTCGGAGCGCTGAACGGCGTGGTGCTCGCGGCCCACCCCGGTGACGCGGTCAGGCACCTCACCTCGCTGTGGCGCTCCGAGGTCGTCCGTACGGCCTTCGCCGGATCGTGGGTCACCCGCCTGTCCACGCTGGCCAGGAGCGGCACCCACCTGCACTCCCCGGAGCCGCTGCGCGAACTGCTGACCCGGACGCTGCCCGTGTCCCGCATCGAGGAGCTGGCGGTGCCGTTCCAGTGCGTCGCCGCCTCCGTCGAGCACGCCCGCGCCCACTGGTTCACCGAGGGCCCGCTGGTCGAGGCGGTCCTGGCCTCGTGCGCGGTGCCCGGCCTGCTGCCGCCGATCCGGGTCGGCGACGACCACTTCCTCGACGGCGGCCTGGTGCACAGCATCCCGGTCGGTCGGGCGGTCGCCCTGGGCGCCCGCCGCGTCTACGTCCTGCACGTCGGCCGGATCGAACGGCCGCTGACCGTCCCGCGCCGTCCCTGGGAGGTCGGCCTGATCGCCTTCGAGATCGCCCGCAGGCACCGTTTCGCCGAGGAGATGGCCGCCCTGCCCGGAGGGGTCGAGGTGCACGTCATGCCCTCCGGCTCGGAGAACAGGCCGGGCGTCGACCTCTCCCAGCTGCGTTACCGGGACTCCTCGCAGATCTCCGGACACATCCGGCGGGCCTACGAGGCCTCCTCCCGCTACCTCGCCGAACTGGCCCGATAGAAGAGGGGGTGGCCATGCTTCCTCCGCGCATCATCCGCCGGTTGGTCCTCGCCCCCCTCGTCATCGTGCTCACCGTGGCCGCGGTGGTCACCCTGCCTGTCTGGCTGCTGGTGGTCACCGCGGCCTCACTGCGCCTGCCGCCCCCGCAACGGCGCGGCACCCGGCTCGTCTGGTTCGCGGTGGCGTGGCTGACGCTGGAGTCCATGGCGCTGATCGCCTGCCTGTGGCTGTGGATCATCGACCTGGGCGGCAGGCTGAGCCACGACGAACGTGAGGAGCGGCACTACGCCCTGGTCAGATGGCTGCTGTCCAGCGTGTACGGCGCCGCCGTACGGATCTTCGGGCTGAGCGTCGAGATCGACGAGCCGAGGGCGACCCCCGAGGAGCTGTCCCGCCGCCTGACCCGTCCGGTGATCGTCCTGTCCCGGCACGCGGGTCCCGGCGACTCCGTCCTGCTCGTCCACCACCTGCTCACCCGGTACGGCAGGCGCCCCAGGATCGTGATGAAGGCGGCGCTGCAGCTCGACCCGTCCCTGGACGTCGTGGTCAACCGGCTGCCGAACGCCTTCGTCCCGCCCGACGTGGAGACGGGCGGCGTCGTCACCGAGATCCGCCGCCTGGCCTCGGACATGGAGGCCGACGACGCCCTGGTGATCTTCCCCGAGGGGGGCAACTTCACCCCGAAACGCCGGGGACGGGCGATCCTGCGCCTGGAGGACCGGGGACTGCGTGAGGAGGCCGCCCGCGCCCGGCGCCTCGAACACCTGCTGCCGCCCCGCCCCAACGGGGCCCTGGCCGCCATCGAGGCCTGCCCGTCCGCCGACGTGGTCTTCGTGGCCCACACCGGCCTGGACGACCTGGTCACCCTCGGCGACGTCTGGCGCAGACTGCCGGTGCGCGCGGAGGTCAGGGCGGGGTGGTGGCGGGTGCGGGCGGAGGAGGTGCCCACAGGCAGGGAGGAACGGATCACCTGGCTGTTCGACCAGTGGGACAGGATAGACGCCTGGATCACCGAACACCGCTCGGCCCCGGTCGCCGGGGCCGAGGGTTAGGACCTCTCGATCTTCGCGCTGCGGTGCAGCAGGTGGGCGTTGCGGAACTTCTGAGTTGGGTCAGCGATCACGCGAAGCCCCGGCTTCCCGGCCAGCGGGGCCAGGTCGAGGTCGGATGTCATGCCTCGCACACTGACCGACCGCAGCTCGGTCAGAGAAGCGAGCGGCGACAGATCCGTCACCTGGGAGGATCTCTCAAGGGAGAGAAACTCAAGTTTCGACAGCTCGGCCAGCGGACCGAGGTCGGAGGCCGGGGTCTCGTAGAGGGTCAGGCTTTCGAGGCCGCGCCGACGAGCCAAGGGTGACAGGTCCCGCACCGGGCACGTCCCGAGACGCAGCAGGAAGAGGTCGTCGAAGGCGTCGAGCGCGTCCAGGTCGTCGACGGTGGTGTCCCACAGGCTCACCGAACGAAGCCGCGGACAGTGATCGGCCAGGACGCGTAGCCCGCCGGCGACGTCGCCGCCGGAGAGAGCGAAGCTCCCCAGCCGCGGAAGATCCGCGAGGAATCTCAGGTCCTTCAGGTGGGGAGCCTGATGGAGGTGCAGACTCCTCAGCTCGGTCTGCCTGGCGATCGGACCGAAGTCGTCGATCAGCGCCAGACCCGCGAGGGTCAATATGTCGAGACGGGGCATCCGGTCGAGGAAGGCGAGATCTCCGGTGAAGCCACGGCCCTGCAGGATCAGATCCTCCAGCGCGGACAACCGGGTGAGGGGCTCCAGGTCGGCGGGAAGTGACGACTCCACGTCGATCGACAGCCACTCCAGGCCCGTCAGAGTCCCCACGGCGCCGAGGTCGGCCTCGTCCATGGAGTCCATGGAGTCCATGGAGTACACGGTCAGCCCGCGTAACCTCGGCAGGCCGCGCAGGAAGTCCAGCCCACCGGAAACGGGACAGGACACGTGGAGGCTGCGCAGCCGCTCCAGACGGTGGAGGCTGCCCAGCAGACGCGGGTTGTCGACCTCCAGCCTTTCATCGAGCAGTGGCGCGTCCGCGAGGACCTCGGTGGCGTAGTGGTCGGGGTCGAAGTAGTCCCACCCGGCGACGAGTTCCTCCTGGACCTTCCCCCGGGGGTCGTCCCGGTACCCGGCGAGCCTGCGCAGCGCGCGCGGGCCGTTGACCAGCCAGCAGGTCCGCACCGTCGCCACCGCCCGCGCCTGCGACAGGCCGCCCAGGTCGTCGGGAAGACGGCGTAGGACCTCCTCTCCCGCGAGCGCGAGCACCCTCGCCTCGGCCGCGTTCCTGGGCGGGATCACCTCGGCCAGGCACGCCTCGACCCGTTCCTCCAGGTCGCGCGGGAGTTCCTGGATCGTCTCCAGACAGCCGGCGACCAGCAGCCGCAGCCTGCGCGCGTGCCTGTCCCGGCCGTCGATCCGGTCGAGCAGGCCGCCGAGCAGCTCCCGCCGTACCGGGGCGTTGGCGTGCCCGGCGGCCATCACCACCGTCTCGCGCCACTGGTCCAGGTGGGCCCGCTCGACCAGCGGTTCGACGTCGGCGTCGTCGGCCGCCTGCTTGGCCGCGAGATACTCCTGGACCGTCCGGTGCACGAAGTCGATCCGCCCGGGAACCGGCTCCCTGATCACCCCGCTGCGCTGCAGCAGATGGTCGAGTACGGCCCGCGCGGGTGCCTCGACCCTGGGCATGGTCCCGATGCGCTCCTCGACCCGTTTGAGCGCCGTGGCCGAGGAAAGTTCGGAGCGGCCCAGCATCGTGAGCCGCCAGGCCAGGTCCTGGAGGATGCGAACCTTCTGCTCGGGTTCGAGGGTGACCTCGACGGCGATGCCGCGTTCTGCGTCCCGGCGTTCGAGCAGCAGTTCCAGGGCGGCCTCGTACAGGCCCATCCGGTTACGCGGCAGCTGTTTGCCCCGGTCGAGGTTGAGCGCGCACAGCATCGCCGCGAGCAACGGCGTCGAGGCCAGCGCCCGCAGGTGCGGGCTGCTCTCGAACCTGGCCAGCAGCGCGCCCTCGTACTCGTCGAGCCGCTCCGGCGCGCACGGCAGGCTCCGGGAGCCCCGCATCGCGACGTGCCACTGCCGTACCAGCTCGCGCAGGTCGGCGGGGGTCATGGGCTCCAGCAGGACCGGGGAGAAGCCCTCCTCCGCCAGCCAGCGCGCGTCGGCCGCCGCGGGCCGGGAGGTCACCACGGTCACGGTCCCCGGGTAGGCGGCCAGCAGCCCGCCGAGCCACTGCCTGACCGCGGGCCGGTGCCGTACGGCCAGCTCGTCCACCCCGTCCACGAGCAGCAGGGCGCGTCCCGCGTCGAGAATCCGGTGCGCCCAGCCCTCGGGCATCCGGCCCGCGAGCGGCGCCGCGACGTCGGCGAGGACGTCCTCGGGGCCCGGCAGCCTGCCCGAGGGGTGGCTGCGGAGCTTGACGAAGAGCGGGACACGGCCCTTCCAGGGGGCCAGGTCCCCGAAGAAGCCGTTCCGCGCGGCGGTCACCGACAGCCAGCGCAGCAGCGTGCTCTTGCCCGAGCCCGCGTCGCCCCGCAGCAGCACCCGGCGGGAACGGCCGAGAGCGCTCTCCACCCGCAGGGTCGCCGCCTCGTACCCACCGCCCGCACCGGGCAGGTCGGTCAGGTCGGCGAAGCGCATCCGCTCGGGGACGCGCTCGCGCGAGCGGTCCTCCAGCGAGACGTTGAGGCTGATGTAGGCGACGCTCAGCGTCGCGCGGGGGCGGTAGTTCTCCACCCGGACGCCGAACAGCTCGACCTCGTCGAGGGTGGTGCCGAGGTGCTCGAGATAGCGGCGTTCGAACTCCGCGTCGTCCTGGGTGCCGGTCGGCGCGTCGAGCGAGCGGGCGGGCAGCCTGGCCAGTCCTGAGGCGACCTGCTGGCCGAGGGCGGCGATCCGCTCCTCCACGGCGGACAGGCGGCTCAGGGCCTCGGTGGCGGCCCTGGGGAGATACTGCGGCAGCTGCCTGACGATCCTGAGCAGGCAGTCGAGGCACTCGTCGAGCAGCACGTCGTACAGCCTGGCCCCGGCCTCGCCGAGCTGGCGCGCGGGGTCGCCGAGGCCCTTCCTGAGATCTTTGGCGAGCTTGACGGGGTCCATGTCGGCGGCCATGAGGGCCCTGTCCGACAGGTCGGCCGATTCGAGGGCGGCGACGACCTCGTGCAGCACAGCCGTCCTGTCGTTCTCGGTGAGGCCGCCGTACTCCTGCTCGGCGAGGACCGCGATCCGCCGTTCGACGCCGTCCGCGATGGCGGCGAGCTGGCGTTCCAGGCTGCGCCGTACGAACCGGTCGGGGAAGCCGGCCCGGATCAGCTCGGACAGGTCGGCGTCGCGTTCGGCCTTGGCGGCGCGGGCGGCCAGGCCCTCCCGCAGGGCGCGTTCGGCGACGGCTCTGCCCGCTGCGGCGACGACGGCTTCCAGTCCGGACATGCTGCTCCTCGGCGCGCGGTGATCCCCTCCAATGATCAACCAAAAAGACGCCGGTTACTGAAAAATCCGGATAACCACGGAGCTACCAGTCCTGGGAGAGCCCCGACATGCGACGGAAATACTCGTCCTCGTCGATCTCTCCCGCCGCGTAACGGCGCTTGAGGATCTCACGAGGGTCTTCTTCGAGCGCGGGCCGCGGCTTCCCCCGCAGCATGCGCACGAACGGCCCCGGGCGGACGACCACCAGGACGATCACCGCGATGACGAGCAGGGGCAGTACGAGCCGGAGCATCACTCACCTCCCATGCTTCTGTTGTGCGAAATTCTGCGAGAAGTCCGGCGCTTCACGCAAGGACCCGCCCGGCGGCAGCACCGGCAGACCCCGGGGGGCACCGCCGTCGAGCAGCCGGAGCAGGGCGCCGGTGTCCAGGTGCCGCTCGACCATGTCGCCCAGGGCGTCCAGCCTCTCCTGCCGCAACGCGGCGAAGGAGACGTCCGGAGCCGGGACGAAGTCACGCCCGCTGACGGCCGCGACGTCGGCGAGGAAAGCCCTGCGGAAGTCGTCGTTCTCCAGCGCCCCGTGCCAGGTGGTGCCCCAGACCGAGCCGGATCGGCAGCCGTCGAGGAAGGGCTCTCCCCCGTGCGCGGTCACCACGCCGTGGTGGATCTCGTAGGCCTCGACCCGGCAGCCGTAGGCGACCCCCGAGGGCCGCCCCAGCGTCTTCTCCGCGGCGAACTCCACCGTCGCCGGCAGCAGCCCCAGCCCCTCGACCGTCCCCTCCCCCGACTCGACGTCGTCGTGGATCGCCCCGGCGAGCATCTGGTAACCGCCGCAGATGCCCAGCACCGCCCGCCCCGGCAGCGCGCCGGCCAGTCCGCTCGCGCGCAGCCACGCCAGGTCGGAGACCGTGGCCCTGGACCCTGGCAGCACCACCAGGTCGACGTCGTCGAGTTCGGCGGGCGAGGTCACGAACCTGACCGTCACCCCGGGCTCCGCGGCCAGCGCGTCGAAGTCGGTGAAGTTGGACACCCTCGGCAGTCTCACCACCGCGACCCTCAGGGTCTGCCGGCCGTACGGCGGGCGGGCGGCCGTGGGCCTGCCGTTCAGGGCCAGGGAGTCCTCCACGTCCAGCCACAGGCCGTCCAGCCAGGGCAGCACGCCGTACACCTCGCGGCCCGTCAGTCCCCTGATCATGTCGAGGCCGGGGGCGAGGATCTCCGGTGCCCCCCTGAACTTGTTGATCACGAACCCGGCCACCAGCGCCTGGTCGTCCGGATCGAGAAGGGCGACCGTGCCGTACAGCGAGGCGAAGACGCCGCCCCTGTCGATGTCCCCGACCACGACCACCGGCAGGTCCGCCGCCCTGGCCAGGCCCATGTTCGCGATGTCGCCCCTGCGCAGGTTGATCTCGGCGGGACTGCCCGCCCCCTCGCAGACCACCACGTCGTAGCGTTCCCGCAGCCGCCCGAGCGCGTCCACGGCCACCTGGCGCAGCCGTTCCTTGACGTCCCAGTACTCCATGGCGTCCACCTCGGCCAGCGGTCTGCCCATGACCACGACCTGGCTGCGCCGGTCGCTGCCCGGCTTGAGGAGGATCGGGTTCATGTCCGCGGAGGGCTCAAGGCCGCACGCGGCGGCCTGCATCGCCTGCGCCCTGCCGATCTCGGCGCCGTCGGCGGTGACGAAGGAGTTCAGCGACATGTTCTGCGCCTTGTACGGCGCCACCCGCACCCCCTGCCTGGCCAGCCAGCGGCAGATCCCGGCGGTGACGACGCTCTTGCCCGCGTCCGAGGTGGTCCCGGCGACCAGCAACGCCCCTTTGACCGGGGCCGGAGCATCATGTGGGGGAAGGCTCGTCATACCTCACAGCATGCCGTACCGCCCATGTCGGCTTGGCGGCGTGGGCGGACCCTGTCGGCGTGGGTCCGAAAAACGCCGCCTTCGTCGATGCAGGCCCGGGAGCCGGGGCCTGGGGCTCGCTCGCACCGCCGGGGACCGCTCTCGCCTCTCTTGCCGCCGCAGGCGCAAAGGATCGCTCCCGGCGCCGCCGGCACAGGAGGCTCTTTCCGGCGCCGTGAACTCAGAGGCCCCTACCGCCGTCGGCGCAGAAGCGTCGCCAGCACCGCCACGCCCGCCGCGGTGAACCCGACCGCCCTGGCCAGCCGTACGGCGCGGCGGATGTCCGGCACCGAGGGCTTGGGGCCGTCCCCCATCTCCGGGCGGTGCTCCACGCGGTCGCCGTACACGTTGACACCGCCGAGCGTGACGTCGAGCGCCCCGGCGAAGGCCGCCTCGCAGCGACCCGAGTTCGGGCTGGGATGGCGGTGACCGTCCCTGCGCAGCATCCGTGCAGAACGCCGGGCCGAGCCGCCGACCACGGGCGCGCACACGGCCGTGAGCAGGCCGGTGATCCGTGCCGGGGCGAGGTTGGCGACGTCGTCGAGCCGGGCGGCGGCCCAGCCGAACCGCTCGTAGCGGGCGCTGCGGTGGCCGACCATGGCGTCCAGGGTGTTGACCGCCCGGTAGGCCAGCAGCCCGGGAACCCCGGCCACCGCCCCCCAGAACAGCGGCGCGACCACGGCGTCCGAGGTGTTCTCCGCGACCGACTCGACCGTCGCCCTGGCCAGTTCCGCCGCCTCAAGCCGGGAGGGATCGCGCCCGCACAGGTGCGAGAGCCTGCCGCGTGCGCCCGCGAGGTCGTCCGCCTCAAGGAACTCCGCCATCGCCACGCCCTCGCGCCCCAGCGTCGTGCCGCCGAGCACCGCCCAGGTGGCCACCGCGCTCAGCGCGCCCCGCAGCACCGGATTGCCCGTCCTGGCCACGGCCACCCCGAGCAACGCCGCCGGGCCGACGCACAGTGCGACATGGACGACCCCGGCGGGGCGGGCGTCGCCGTACAGACGGCTCTCCAGCGCCGCCGCGGCCCGGCCGAACAACGCGACCGGATGTCCACGCCTCGGATCACCCAGTACGGCGTCCGCGACGACCCCGGCGAGCATCCCCAGAGCCTCTGCCCGGGTTTCAGATGAGATGGCCATGAAGCCGGTCCTGGTTCCTCTCAAGCCAGGCGCACGCCCGACGGATGCGTGCCCCGGCGCCACCCTCCCACATCCGGGCCCAGCCACCGCCCAGGGACTCCGCCCTGGCGCGCATGGCGACGTAGGAGCGGTTGAAGCGAAGCCTGGACAGGTCGAGCAGGCGGCGACGGTCCCGGGCCGCCAGGCCGTACGCGTCGCAGAACAGTCGCAGCCTCGGCCCGACCGCGAGATCGGCCTGGAGCGGCTCCAGGTCGACGGGGTCGGCGATCGGCGCCCAGTGCCGCAACGTCGTCACCACGTCGAACAACCGGGTCGTCGGCCTGGCCATGTCGAAGTCGATCAACGCGGCGGGCAGCCCGTCCCTGAAGATCACATTGTCGAGGTTGACGTCGCAGTGGCCGACCAGTTCGGCGGGCGCGTCGTCGTTGGACCCCGTCTCCCAGCAGGCGCCCCGGGGCGGGACGAACCCGGCGCAGGCGTCGTGGAAGCGCCGCAGCAACTCCGCCAGGGCGACCAGTGACTCGTCGGTGAGCGCGTAGGCGGGCAGCGGCCTGGGGGCCGACTCCCCCACGACGTAGGTCAGGATCTCCCTGCCCTCCTCGTCGAACCCCATGGTCCTCGGTGCCCCGTCGAATCCGGCGCTCTCCAGGTGCCGCAACAGCGCGTGCACCGACCGCGTCGAGGTGCGGACCGGTCTGCGGACGGTGTCGCCGACCCGCACGACACCGTCGGTCACGTCACCGCCCAGCAGGGGAATCTCCTTCTGGAACGTGACGGCGAACATGGCATACGAGCGTAGACCGCCTTTCCCTTCGAGGAGAACGATTTCCGGTGAAACGCCCAACGCGCCGCAGATCACCGCCCCTACGACCACTCCGCCGGGCAGATGTCCCCTGGGTACGCTCCCCGGCCCCCGGCCTGCGGAGTGATCCTCGCGACACAGACGGGAAACCGATGCGTACGCACTCCCCGGATCATGCACAATTAAGCGGGAGCGCCCTTAGCTCAGCTGGATAGAGCACCGGACTTCTAATCCGACGGTCGCAGGTTCGAATCCTGCAGGGCGCGCTTCGCATGACCAGCCAAAAGAGCCTCTGACCAGCGGCGACGCCGGGCGGAGGCTCTCTTGACGTGTGCGGTTGGGGGCGGGCGACTGCGGCTGGCTGTGCCTAATGCGTGCGCAAGTTTCCAGGCCTGCCGCGGATCACGCGCCGTCTCCTCCCGAGCGCTTGGCGATTCGGCGCTTGGCGGCCTCGTCCTGGCTTGGCGATGCACTTGGCATAGATCCTGAGCAGGACTTCGGTTTCGGTTTCGGCGTCGAGCTCCTGCCCCGCTCCGTTCAGCTGCGGCCCAGCCCTGTGAAGAACAGCGACAACGGCCACGGCCGTGAGAGCCGTCAAGATGGAGCGGCACGCGCTCCTCACGGTCGATGCGAAGACCCGCGTCGGCGGTGCCTCCGTCTTCGGCGTCATGGTCATGGCGGCTTCGAGAGCGTCGCGGGTAGTGGTGTTCCTCGATCGGGTGGTGGCTCTTCGTACCTGGGTGAGGCGCAGAAGCCGCCTGACGGGTTGCATGGGCAGGGTGATCGTGCGCAGGCGAACAGCAGGATGCCCCCGCCTCCGGCCGGAGACTGCGGGGGCGCCAACCGCGCCGGCCATGGGACAGGCGGACGGGATATGTCCCGTTCGTCACAGGTATATGTCGTAGTAGTACCCCCGCATCCCTGGGCGCGGATCGCCGTTGTAGTAGTAGCAGTCGGTTATCGGCAGGTCGGTGAACACCTCCAGCAGCGCCGCATTGCAGGCGGCCAGGGTCGGGTAGGGGCCTCTTCGATACCACTGCTCCATCAGGGAGGGGTGCTCACCGGCAGAGGCGGTGGTGGCGCTCGCCCGGCTGGAGGCGACGGCGGGTGTCGCGCCGGCCAGGACGCCGGCGCTCATCGCCACCAGTACGGCTGCGGTGGACAGTCGACGGATTTTCACGAGGTCTCCTTGCGGCCGGCGGGGGGACGCCTTCAGATGAGCACCGATCGGCCGGGGCGGGGAGTTCCCGGTTTCCCGTATTTCGGCGGCATGGTCCGATGAACGGGCCGGTTTGTGCCGTGCTGAGGGTCATGGGAGGTACACGTCGAAGTACCAGCCCGTCGGCCAGCCCTGGCCGCCGTCGTAGTGGTAGCAGCCGCTCGCCGAGGTGTAGTCGCCCCGGTCGGCGCCCTCCTGCCGGGCCGTCCGGCATGCCTCCTGGGAGGAGAAAGGTCCCTGCCGGTACCAGTCCGGCGGTAGGGACACAGAGGAACGGGCCTCAGCAGCGGACGTTGTGGCGGTGTCGGCGGCGGTCGCGGTCATCGCACCGGACAGGGCGCCGGACAGGGCGCTGACTCCCGAGACGAGCACGAGCACCGCTACGGCGCGCAGGATGCGGATCTTCACCACATGGCTCCTCTGCAAGGCAGGAATGATCGCCTCAAGATGACCATCGAATGCCCGGGTCGAGGAGCTAACGCTTTCTCATATTTCGGTCGCATGGTGCCGTTCCGCGACTGCCGGACCGGGCCCGAATCAGTCGCTTACCCGGTCGGCTGTCACTCCGCCCTCGTGCCCGGCCTCGGCGGCGTTCGTGAAACAGCGAGGTTCACGCAGCCGGTGCCTCTGGACCCGTCACCGAGGCGGCCCGGTGGACGGCGGGACGCCTTCGCGCGACATCACAATGTCCTGCCAGCCTTCGACTGACAGGACATTTGATATTTCAGACACGGCAAAGAGGATCGGTTTCCTGTTTTATCCGGGGCATTCGCTGCGGGTGATGAATGCCGGAGGGGTCAGCAGGGTTCGATCACGGAAATGCGGTCGTTCCAGGAGCCGCCGCCCGGATAGGTGTCCTTCGTGAGGTTCTTGTAGTAGTGGCCGTGGTCAACGGCCAACTCGAAGCTTGCGCCCGCGGTGTCTCGTGCGCACAGCAGGTATCCGGTGTCGTTGTACACCGAACTGACCTGGTTGTCGTTGTATGTGAGAGCCCCGCCGGGCGCCGAGAAGCACTCGCGCGCGCCGCCGAAGTCCTTGTGCTGGTAGGTGCAGAACAATCCGGCCTGAGGGGCCGTTTGGGCTGCCGAGGCTGGAAGCGCGCCCATCCCTGCGATCACCGCCACGGCCAAGGCGGTCAACGTACGCGCGGCGAGACGCGCGGATTCCTTGCGCATGAGAGCGCCCTTTCTTCATGGGGATTTCATTTACTTAGACCCTGCTGGATGCCGCGGCCGCGACAGACATAGGGTGGCATTTCTTCGGGAGCCGCGCAATGGTGTTTACGGTAGCCCGAAAACACTTTCCGAAGCTTCCTTATTAATTTCGCTCAGGCGCGGGCGATCGGTGGCGCTCTCGACTTGGCGAAGGCACAGAAAGCGCTTACCGAACTCTTTAATGTCCACTTCTGGCCAAGGGGCGAGACCGCTCTCCCGGGTTACCTTCGAGGCGCTCCCCCGAACGGTCTCGCCGGCCCCCTCCGTGAAAGGGCGCCCCCATGTCCTTCAAGCGCTTCGCCGTCACCGCCGCGGCTGCGGTGCTCGCCGCCCCGCCGATGGCCGTTGCGGCCGCTTTCTCCGATCCTCTGCCGGAGTTCGTCTGCGCGACGGCGAGGTGGTGGGACGGCGGCAGCCTGACCTGGTCCGGGAGGCCGACGCCGTTCCTGGACGCCAATGGCTGTGACGGGCCCGGACCGGTCAACGGGCCCGCTCGGATCGCGGTCACGTCTTGGGGCTATGTCTTCGTCTGCCGTGTGACGATGGCCGGAGTAGGGCAGCCCAATGTGACGGGCTATGACTGCGAATTCGCCGGCTAGCCGGGAGTCTCGCCCGGCGCGGCCCCCTGCCCGGCCTTCCTCATCATCCTCATCGCCCCTGTGAGGGGCCGGCGCCCCGCCTCCAGCATGGAGGCGGGGGCGCTGTCGCTTGCGGTCGTCGACGTCGCGGAGCAGACTGAGGGGGCTCATCATCCTCAGAGGGGTCGCAGCAAGAACACCGGAACCGGCGACTCCCCGACCTTGCCTCATCACCCTTGTGAGGGTTCGCGACATGTAAGGCCAGACGCCGCCGTTCTGGTACTCGCCTCATCACCCCGTGAGGGGTCACAGCGCGCAGACGCCGTTCACGTCCCGTGCGGGACGCCGTGTCCTCATCGCCCCCACGAGGGGTCGCAACACGTCCGAGCAGGAGCCGTCTGTGGCCTGCAGCGAGACTTCCTCACATGAGGACACCCGGTCCTTCTGGACGGAGGCGTTCCCGGCTTGGCGAAGGCGCGGAAAGCGCTTGCCTCGTTCTTCCTGGTGCGTATCGTCCGCTTAGGAAAGTTTCTTACTGGAAGTGCCATTTACCTTCGGAACCGGAGGAAGCGCACATGAGAAGAAACCGGGTTACGGCCGCGTCCGCCACCGCCCTGCTCACCGCCTCCCTGCTGGTGGGCTCCGCATCCCCCGCCCACGCCACCCTGACAGGCTGCACCGCGTGGCACTCGGGTAACACCGCCTACAGCCAGTGCACGGGCGGCACGGGCCGGCAGGCGATCCACGCCGAGGGCCTGCACGTAAACCCCCAGGTGGGGTACATCTACCGCGATGGCGACCCAGTAGGGGTGGGCGAGATCTCGTCCGCGTACATCTCGGGCACCCTCCTCGGCTACAGGATCATCCTGCTCGACTGACGCGGCACTGAACGGCATGACGGCGCCCCCGCCTCCACGGAGGACGGGGGCGCACCGTTCGTCAGGCCACGGGCGCGGTCACCACATGCCGACATCCTTGGCACAGCCGCAGGAGCCTGGAACGTCGTTCGAGAGTTCCGGAGCGTCCAGGGCGGGCAACGGGACGGGACCGGTCAGCGCGGAGGCGTCCAGCCGCGACAGAGTCTCGGTGCCGGGGTCGGCTTTCTTGTAAGCGGCAGGGAGGGCGGCGGCGTGCGCACGCGACGCGGCGTCGGCCCGCTCGCCGTCGAACTCTCCGTTCGCGTCCAGTTCCCAGGCGTGGGTGCGCATCGGCATCGTGATCCGCTCATACGGCTGTCCGCGGTTGGTCCTTGACGAAGACGTCCGGCTCATGGGGTGAGTGGTGGGGCTCCCGCCCAGTTCGGCAGTGGTTCGCATCTGCTTGCCCACTCCGGAGGGAGGAAACCGGTGGTGCCCGAAGCCGCGACGATGCCGCCGACGATGGCGCAGGTGGTGTCGACGTCGCCGCCGGCTGTCGCGGTGGTCCACATGGCCGCTTCGAAGTCACGACGTTCGCGGGCCGCCACCCAGAGCGTGAAGGGAACCGTGTCGTGGGCGCTGACCTGTCGCCCGTTCCCCAGGGTCTGAGCGGCGAGCACGGGATCACCGATGGTGAGGAGCCTGCGGGCTTCGTCGATGCCTTCCCGGACCAGGCTCGCGGGCACGTGTTCCCTGACCCTGTCGAGAAACCGCCCTGGGGAGAGGTCGGGTTCCCTGACCACCGTCGCCGAAGCCACGGCTACGGCGACGGCTCCGGCCACCGCTTCCGGGTGTGTGTGGGTGACCTGCGCCGACAGGGCCGCCTGTCGGACGACCTCCGCGAGGTCATCGGCGAGCCAGGCACCGAGCGGTGCCACTCGCATCGCGGCGCCGTTGCCCCATGAGCCCTTGCCGTCGAACAACTCAGCCGAAAGCGCCCGCCAGTCGCCGCCTTCACGGACAAGGCGAAGCATCCGGTTGGTGGCCGGGCCGTACCCGCGGTCGAAATCGTGACGGGCCGCGAAGCTCGCGGCGAGCCTGTCCTGGTCGGCGACACCGTGATCAGCCAGGACGCGGTAGATGGAGCACGCCATCTCGGTGTCGTCGGTCCACTGCCACGGGTCGGGCGGAAGCAGACGGCCGGAGAGAGCGTGACGACTGGCCGGAACGAAGAACTGGGAACCGAAGGCGTCGCCGAGGGCCAGTCCGTGCAGAGAGGCCGTGGCGCGCGCGAAGGGAGTGGATGGCATCCCCTTCATTGTGAGGGGTGACAGGCCGGATGTGTCCGACCGTGGGAGCGCCTGCGAACCGCCTTCGGCACTCCCCAGGAGGGTTCGGCCACCTCGTCCCGGCTGACGATGCGGTTGGCGTACCGACCGGAACCTCCGGCCCATGCGGCTGCCTGCGGCCGGAGGATCCTCGGTGACCTCACGCCGTACGGCGGTGATCAACCGCAACGGTGGCGGTTGCCTGCGGTGCGGTACGGTCTGCTCCGGCCCGTAACGATCATGGTGAAACGTGAGGAAGGAGTCGTCATGGACGATGACCGGCTGCCGGACGAGGTCGTGTTGGATATGGTCGCCCGGCGGTTGACCGAGGCCACGGACAAGCCCTGGCACGTCACGGACGGCATGGTCAGAGGGTCCGGCTCGGTCGCCGTCGTGCTCGGCGAGGATCACACCGGCAGTCCCGGCCACCTTGACCTTGATTTCGTTCTCAACGTCGACCGGCCGGACGACACCACGATCAGCGACTGCGTCGCGGGGTACGGCGGCACCACCGAGGAGGCCGTGGATCGTGCGATCCAGCTCTGGCTGGGCACCACCGGCAGCGCCCTCTTCGAACTTCTCAGCCAGGACGGCTCCTTCGCCGGGCACTTCGCCGCCGACGCGCCCGACGGGTTCCCCGGCTGGCATGCCATCCACGGCGGTATCACCGGGTGGGGCACGGGCGACGACTTCCTGGCCGTCCAGCACTGGGCGGTGGACAACCCGCTTCTGCCCCGGCTGGCCCCGGTGCTGGGGAGCACGTTCGAGCGTGACCACCTGATCGGCATCAAGGCGTTCTTCGGCGGCGGCAAGGACACCGAGACCACCGAAATCCGGGTCAACGGCGTCCGTCACGAGGCGGCCTCGGAAATGCTGGCCGATCTGGACTGGCCTCGACCGGCCGAAGGTCTGTCCTACGCTCGGACGTTCGTGCTGCTCGTGCACAACGAGACCGGGTGAGAGCGGGACACCGCGGTTCTCGAACGAGAAGGCCGGCGAAACAGGTGGGACGCCCCGGCTTTCCACGCTCGGCCTGCTTCGCCGTACCGTAGATCCTTCGCGCCCGCCGCCACGCCGTACGGCACGGCATCCGCGTCCGGTTCGCCCGCGTCCTCACCGAAACCACATCCCTGGCCGGATGACCCAGGCGGAACCGCTGCGAACACGGCCAGGCCGCGGTTCACGAGGCCTGGCATCCCGAGGCCCTCGCCCGCGTCTCCGGCGGACGGACCCACGTCCTGCCGTGCCCCTCCAGCGTGTCCACGCCCCCGCCGGTGCCCGGTGTTCAGCAGGCCGGGTCGTGGCGGGTCGGGGTGAAGGCGTGGGCGACGAGGGAGCGGAGGGTTTCCAGGTCGCCGTTGGCGAAGCCCGCGGAGCGGGCCTGGATCAGGACGTTGCCGATGGCCGTGGCCTCCACGGGGCCCGCCAGTACCGGCAGGCCCGAGCGGTCGGCCGTACGTTGGCAGAGCAGCGTGTTGAGCGCGCCGCCGCCCACGACGTGGATCGTCTCGACGCCGACGCCCGAGAGGGCCGACGCCGTGCGCACGGCGTTCGCGAACGCCTCGGCCAGGCTTTCGACGATCGAGCGGGCGAACTCCGCACGGCTTCGCGGCGCGGCGACCCCGTGTTCCGCGCACCACCGCGCGATGCGCCCCGGCAGGTCGCCCGGGGCGAGGAAGCGCGGGTCGTTCGCGTCGAACACGGGCACCGCGGTCGTGACCGCGGCCGCCTGCGCGAGAAGCCCGGGCAGGTCGATCGGCGACCCGTCGCGTTCCCACCAGCGCACCGACTCCGACAGCAGCCAGAGCCCCATGACGTTGTGCAGGAAGCGCACCCGGCCGTCGACGCCGCCCTCGTTCGTGAAGTTCGCCTCGCGCGCGGCGTCCGTGGTCACCGGCCGTTCGAGTTCGACGCCGACGAGGCCCCAGGTGCCGCAGGAGATGTAGGCCGCGGCCTCGGGGCGCATCGGCACGGCGACGACCGCCGAGGCCGTGTCGTGCGAGCCGACGGCCACGACCCGCGTCCCGGCGGGAGCGCCGAGTTCCGCGGCGACCTCGGGCCGCAGGCCGCCGAGCGAGGCGCCCGGCGAGACGAGGCGGGGCAGTACGGACGCGTCGAGCCCGAGCCGGTCGGCGAGTTCGCGGTCCCACTCGCCCGTCCTGACCTCCAGCAGTCCGGTCGTCGAGGCGTTGGTGCGCTCGGCGGCCTTCTCGCCCGTGAGCTGGAAGCCGACGAGGTCGGGGATGAGCAGGAGCGAGTCGGCGAGGCCGAGGCATCCGCCGGCCCGTTCGGCCGCGAGCTGGTACACGGTGTTGAAGGGCAGGAACTGCAGGCCGTTGCGGCGGTAGAGCTCCTCGAACGGCACCCGCGCGTGCACCGCCTCGACCGCGGCCTCGTTGCGTTCGTCGCGGTAGTGGAACGGCTCGCCGAGGACGCGGTCGCCGCGCAGCAGCGCGTAGTCGACGGCCCAGGAGTCCACGCCGATCGACGTGACGCCGGGCTCGCGGCGGAAGGCGTCCGCGAGCCCGTGTGTGAGGTCCCGGTACAGGCCGGTGAGGTTCCAGTGCAGGCCCGACGCCAGGCGCACGGGCCCGTTCGGGAACCTCGCGACGTGGTCGAGCCCGAGCGCGCCCGCCGCCTGGTCGACGTGCCCGACGACGACCCGGCCGCTGGTGGCCCCGAGGTCGACCGCGGCGACCGACCCGGCGGTCATCGCAGGAACGCGGTGGCGACCCCCGCGTCGACCGGGATGTGCAGGCCGGTGGTGTGGCCGAGTTCGGGGCCGGTGAGCACGAACACCGCGTTCGCGACGTGTTCCGGCAGCACCTCGCGCTTCAGGATCGTGCGCTGGGCGTAGAACCTGCCCAGGTCCTCCTCGGGGATGCCGTAGGTCTTCGCCCGGTTGGCGCCCCAGCCTGAGGCGAAGATGCCCGAGCCGCGCACGACGCCGTCCGGGTTGACGCCGTTGACCCTGACGCCGTACTCCCCCAGTTCGACCGCGAGCAGACGCACCTGGTGGGCCTGGTCGGCCTTCGCCGCCGAGTAGGCGATGTTGTTCGGGCCGGCGAACACCGAGTTCTTCGAGGAGATGTAGACGATGTCACCGCCGAGTCCCTGCTCGATGAGCACCCGCGCGGCGGCCTTCGACACGAGGAACGAGCCCTTGGCCATGACGTCGTGCTGCAGGTCCCAGTCGGCCTCGGTCGTCTCAAGGAGCGGCTTCGAGAGCGAGAGACCTGCGTTGTTCACCACGAGGTCGAGGCCGCCGAAGGCGAGCACCGCCTCGTCGATCGCGGCCTTCACCTGGGCGGCGTCCGTCACGTTCGCCGACACGCCGATCGCGACGTCCGTGCCGCCGAGTTCGGCCGCGACCGCCCGCGCCTTCTCCAGGTCGAGGTCGGCGACGACGACGCAGGCGCCCTCGGCCGCGAGCCGGGTGGCGACGGCCTTGCCGATGCCGGAGGCCGCGCCGGTGACGAGCGCGACGCGCGTGGCGTGCGTCCTGGGCTTCGGCATCCGCCGCAGCTTGGCCTCCTCAAGCGCCCAGTACTCGATGCGGAACTTCTCCTCGTCGGAGATGGGGGCGTAGGTCGACAGCGCCTCGGCGCCGCGCATCACGTTGATCGCGTTGACGTAGAACTCCCCGGCCACGCGCGCGGTCTGCTTGTCCTTGCCGAAGGAGAACATGCCGACGCCGGGCACGAGCACGATCGCCGGGTCGGCGCCGCGGATCGCGGGAGAGTCCTCGGTCGCGTAGGCGTCGTAGTACGCCTGGTAGTCGGCGCGGTAGCGCTCGTGCAGTTCCCTGAGGCGCGTGATGCTCTCCTCGACGCTCGCCGACGCCGGAAGGTCGAGCACGAGTGGCTTCACCTTCGTGCGCAGGAAGTGGTCGGGGCAGCTCGTGCCGAGCTCCGCGAGCGGCCGCAGCTTCTCTCGGGAGAGGAAGTCGAGCACCGCCTCACCGTCGGTGAAGTGGCCGAGCTGCGGCCTGTCGTGCGACGCGAGGCCGCGGATCGTCGGCGCGAGCGCGGCGGCCTTCGCGCGCCGTTCGGCCTCGGGCAGCGGCTCGTAGCCCGGTACGACCGCGCCGAACGGTTCCGGCCTGCCGTGCTCGGCGATGTACGCCGCGGCGGTGTCGATGATCCAGAGCGAGTTCCGCTCGCTCTCCTCGGAGGTCTCGCCCCACGCGGTGATGCCGTGGCCGCCGAGGACACAGCCGACCGCCTGCGGGTTCTTCGCCTTGATCTCCGCGATGTCGAGGCCGAGCTGGAAACCCGGGCGGCGCCACGGCACCCACACGACCCGGTCCCCGAAGATCCTCTTCGTGAGCTCCTCGCCCGCGGCGGAGGTCGCGACGGCGATGCCCGAGTCCGGGTGCAGGTGGTCGACGTGCGCGGCGTCGACGAGGCCGTGCATGGCCGTGTCGATCGACGGCGCGGCGCCGGCTCCGCCGTACGGCCCGCCAAGGCCGAACAGGCAGTGGTCGAACGCGGCGACCATCTCGTCCTCGCGCTCGACGCCGGGGTACACCTTCACGAGGTCGCGGAGCCGGTCGAGGCGCAGCACCGCGAGTCCGGCCTCGGTGAGGGTGCCGAGGTCACCTCCTGAGCCCTTCACCCAGAGCAGTTCGACGGGCTCGCCCGTGACCGGGTCGGTCTCGGTGCCCTTCGCCGAGGTGTTGCCTCCTGCGTAGTTCGTGTTCTTCGGGTCGGCGCCGAGGCGGTTCGACCGCGCGATGAGGTCGGCGGCTGCCTGGTTCGTCATGAGTGGAGTCCTTCGGTGTGGCGGATGGTGGTCACAGGGCCGTACGGGTTCACGCGCCCCAGCCCGCCTGTGTGCCGCCGACGCGTTCCTCGGCGGTCCCGGCGAGGTAGCCCGACGCGGCGAAGGCCCTCATCGGGTCGGCGGGCAGGCCCCGCGACTCGCGCCACTCCGCGAGGGCCGGGCGCACGTCGGTGTGGAAGGCGTCCATGAGGACGCGGTTGGCCTCCAGCACGTCGCCGCCGCGCTGGGCGGCGGCCAGGGCCGCACGGTCGACCAGCAGGGCGCGCGCGGTCATCTCCTGCACGTTGAGCACCGAGCGGATCTGGCCGGGGATCTTGTCCTCGACGTTGTGGCACTGGTCGAGCATGAACGCGACGTCGGGGTGGTTGAGGCCGCCGCCGCGGATGACCTCGAAGAGGATGCGGAACAGCTGGAACGGGTCGGCCGCGCCGACGATGAGGTCGTCGTCGGCGTAGAAGCGCGAGTTGAAGTCGAAGGAGCCGAGTTTGCCGAGGCGCAGCAGCTGCATGACGATGAACTCGATGTTGGTGCCGGGCGCGTGGTGGCCGGTGTCGAGGCAGACCACGGCCCTGTCGCCGAGCGCGGCGACCTGGACGTAGCTCGTTCCCCAGTCGGGCACGTCGGTGTGGTAGAACGCCGGCTCGAAGAACTTGTACTCAAGCACGAGGCGCTGCCCGTCGCCGAGCCGGTCGTAGATCGTCCTCAACGACTCGTGCAGGCGGTCCTGGCGGCCGCGCAGGTCGGCCTGGCCCGGGTAGTTCGAGCCCTCGGCGAGCCAGATCTTCAGGTCGCGGCTGCCGGTGGCGTGCATGACGTCGATGCACTCGAAGTGGTGGTCGATCGCCTTGCGCCGGATCCTCGGGTCCTCGTGGGTGAGGGCGCCGAACCTGTAGTCGTCGTCCTGGAAGGTGTTCGAGTTGATCGTGCCGAGGGCGACGCCGAGCCCTTCGGCGTGCCGGCGCAGGTCGTCGTAGGAGTCGACCCTGTCCCACGGGATGTGCAGGGCCACGGTCGGCGCGAGGGCCGTGTACGCGTGCACCTGTGCGGCGTCGGCGATCTTCTCGTACGGATCGCGCGGTGTGCCCGGCGTCGAGAAGACCTTGAAGCGGGTACCCGAGTTGCCGAACGCCCAGCTCGGCAACTCGATGGCCTGCCGTTCGAGCTCGGCCAGGATGTCGGGGGAGAGCGTGGTCACGGTCGTCTCTTTCTGCCGGTCGGATGCCGCCGTCGAACGGGCTTCGCGGTGGCGGGGCTTGGCCGAGAGCGTGAAGGGTAGAATTGAAACGTTTCAAACTGTAGTTACAACGACCCGGCGCGGGCAAGTCACGTCGGCCGCGGCGCGCTATCTTCTCGAAGAGTCCCGGCGATCCGGGGCCGGACCGACGCAGCGAGGGAGAACCCATGACGGTGAGCGTCCGCGACGTCGCAGCCGCGGCGTCGGTCTCGGTGGGCACCGTCTCCAATGTCCTGAACCATCCGGACAAGGTCGCCCCGGCGACCGTCGAACGCGTGCTCTCCGCGATCGAGGAACTGGGCTTCGTCCGCAACGACGCGGCCCGGCAGTTACGGGCCGGGAGGAGCCGTTCGATCGGCCTGGTCGTGCTCGACGTGCGCAACCCCTTCTTCACCGAGGTCGCGCGCGGCGCCGAGGATCGGGCCGCCGCGGAGAGCCTGACCGTGCTGCTCGGCAACAGCGGCGCGAACGGCACCCGCGAGGCGGCGTATCTCGATCTCTTCGAGGAGCAGCGGGTTCACGGCCTGCTGATCACGCCGCTCAACGAGGATCTCGCCAGGCTCGAACGGTTGCGCCGCGGCGGCACCCCGGTCGTGCTCGTCGACAGGCAGGCTCCCCCTCGCAGCTTCTCCTCGGTGGCGGTCGACGACGTCGCAGGCGGGTTCCTCGCCGCACGGCACCTGCTTGGGCGGGGCCGCCGCAGGATCGCCTTCGTGGGCGGGCCGCTGGGCATCCGGCAGGTCTCCGACCGTCTTGAGGGCGCCCGCCGCGCCGTCGCCGAGGTCGCGGGCGCCGCGATCGAGGTGGTCCCGACCGGGAGCCTGACCGTGCCGGAGGGCTGTGCCGTCGGCGAGGCCCTGCAGGAGCGCTCCCCCGCCGAGCGCCCCGACGCGGTGTTCGCCGCCAACGACCTGCTCGCGATGGGACTGCTGCAGGCGCTCATGCTGCGGGGAAGGCTCCGGGTTCCCGAGGACATGGCGCTGATCGGGTACGACGACATCGACTTCGCCGCCACGGCGATCGTGCCGTTCTCCTCGATCAGGCAGCCGGCGGCCCTGCTCGGCCGGACGGCGGTCGACCTGCTGCTCCAGGAGGCGTCGGGCCGGGGAACGGAGGAGCCCAGGCAGGTCGTCTTCCGACCCGAACTCGTGGAGCGGGCCTCGACGCGGGCCTGACTCCGTCCCCGCTCCGACGGCGCCACGCGGGCAGGGCACCCGTGGTCACCACCCGAGACGAGTGGTGACCGCGGGCCTCATGACCGGCTCACCGGTCGAGCCCGAGCAGGCGCACCCCCTCCTCGCGCATCTCGACCTTTCGGATCTTGCCGGTGACCGTCATCGGGAACGCGTCGACGACGTGGACGTAGCGCGGGATCTTGTAGTGGGCGAGTTTGCCCGCGCAGAACTCCCTGACGGCCTCGGCGGTCAGGGGGGTACCGCCCTCGCGGATGACGATCCAGGCCATGAGCTCCTCGCCGTACTTCTCGTCGGGCACGCCGATCACCTGCACGTCGGCGATGTCGGGGTGGCGGTAGAGGAACTCCTCGATCTCGCGCGGGTAGACGTTCTCGCCGCCCCTGATGACCATGTCCTTGATCCGGCCGACCACGTTGACGTAGCCGTCGGCGTCCATGGTGGCCAGGTCGCCGGTGTGCATCCAGCGGGCGTCGTCGATGACCTCGGCCGTACGCTCCGGCTCGTTCCAGTAGCCGAGCATCACCGAGTAGCCGCGCGTGCACAGCTCACCCGGCTCGCCGCGCGGCACGGTCAGCCCGCTCTCCGGGCTTGTGATCTTGACTTCGACGTGCGGCATCACCTGTCCGACGGTCTCGGTGCGGCGCTCCAGGCTGTCGTCGAACCTGGTCATGGTCGAGACGGGCGAGGTCTCGGTCATGCCGTAGCAGATGGCGACCTCGGCCATGTTCATCTCGGTGACGACGCGCTTCATCACCTCGACGGGGCAGGGCGAGCCCGCCATGATGCCGGTGCGCAGGCTGGACAGGTCGTACCGCCCCGCGAGGGCGAGTTCGGCGATGAACATGGTCGGCACGCCGTACAGGGAGGTGCATCGTTCCTGCTGTACGGCCCGCAGCGTCGCCTCGGGGTCGAAGCCGGGCGCGGGGATGACCACGCACGCGCCGTGGGAGGTGGCGCCGAGGTTGCCCATCACCATGCCGAAGCAGTGGTAGAAGGGCACCGGCAGGCACACCCTGTCGTGCTCGTCGTAGTGGAGGAGCTCGCCGACGAAGAACCCGTTGTTGAGGATGTTGTGGTGCGAGAGCGTCGCGCCCTTGGGGAAGCCGGTCGTGCCGGAGGTGTACTGGATGTTGATCGCGTCGTCGGCGCCCAGCGAGGCCATGCGCTCGCGCAGCCGCTCCTCGGGGGCGGTCAGCGCCAGCAGCCGGTCCCAGCCGGGGTCGCCGAGGTAGACGACGTCGGTGAACCCGATCTCCTCGACCATCGCGCGGTAGTCGCTGCCCTTGTGCGTGAGCGCGCTGACGAGCAGGCGTAGTCCCGACTGCCTGACGACGTAGTCGAGCTCGTGACTGCGGTAGGCGGGGTTGACGTTGACCAGGATCGCGCCGATCTTCGCGGTGGCGTACTGGACGATCACCCATTCGGCGCAGTTGGGCGCCCAGATGCCGATCCGGTCCCCCTTGGCGATCCCGGAGGCCAGGAGCGCGAGGGCCAGCCGGTTCACGTCGGCGTCGAGCTCGGTGTAGGTCCAGCGGCGACCGGAGGGCACATCGACGAGCGCCTCGCGGTCGCCGAAGCGCCGTACGGTCCGCTCGAAGTTGTCGCCGATGGTCTCGCCCAGCAGCGGGGTCGGCGCCGCCGCGTTCGAGTAGGACTGCATGTCACAACCTCCGGTCGTCGGTGGGTGCGTTGAAGATCATGGTGTGCCCGGACGGCCGGGGGCGCCGGTGCGCGTCGCGTGGGCCACGGCCCGCGGCGTGTCCGGCGCCCGGCGCCTCGGAGACGAAGGGCGGCGTACCGGGGAGGACCGGCCCGGCGGTGGTCCGCGTGATCACGCGCGGCGCCGTCCGGCCGCCGCCCCGGCGAGCGGGTCCGCGCCGCGCGTGATCCGCCACGGTGGTTCTCCTAGGTGAGGTTCTTGAGGGCCTGGTTCTGCCAGGCGGTGTTGGTGGGGAGTTCGGCGGTGGCGCCGACGAACGCCCCGCGGGCCTGGGTGTCGGCCTGGAGGCGGTAGCGCAGCCAGGCGGTCACGTAGCCGAGGAAGGCCCCGCCGGTGTTCTGGATGTCGTTGTGTCCCGCGCCCTTGAGCAGTGCCTTACCCGCTCCGGCGCCCGCCTGGTCGTAGTAGCCCTGCAGGGTCCCGGCCGAGGAGATCAGCCAGTCGTCCGCGCCGCTGAGGAAGAGCACCGGGCAGGTCAGGGCGGCGACGGAGAACTCGTCTCCGGGGCCGGCCATCCACTGCGCGGGCACGGCGATCGGCACGACGGTCTTGATCAGCCCGGCCGACTTGTTGGCCGCGTTGATGGACCCGCCCGCGCCCTGGGAGTGGCCGACGGCGGCGACCTGGGCGGTGTCCAGCTTGCCGTGGAAGACGCTGGCGGGGTCGGTGTTGAGGCCGACGAGGTGCTGGGCGGCGTCGATGATCTCGGCGCCGGTGCCCGTGGTCGTGTCGGTCGAGGCGACCACGGCGAAGCCCCACGAGGCGAGGTGGTTGAGCAGTCCCGGATAGTTGTCGGGGGTGGCCCACGAGCCGTTGCCCCAGGTGACGATCGGATGGACGACGCCGCCCGCGCCCAGGGTCGAGGGGTAGTAGAGCCGGTGGCCGCCCGAGGTGCCGGTGGCGACCGGCCACGGACCCGCCGCCTTGTAGATCGTCTCGATGGTCGAGGCGGCGTTGGCCTCGGCGGTCCACGACAGGAATCCGGCCGACATGAGGCCGAGCGCCCCTGCCCGCAGGGCCTGCCGACGGGTGAAGTTCTCCATGGTCACCTCGTGGATTGTCCGGAGACGCGAACGCCTCCAAGGAGAGGGAAATGCGATCGGTGAGTGGTGTCAAGGAACGAACACGCCCGGTGCCGGTCACGTCCAGGACACGGGCGAGGACATGTGCGCGGACTCAGGTGGGGTCGCGGCGTGAGCCGTACGGCGTGCGCGTGCGTGGTGTCTGTCGGATCTGTTCGGGTACCGCCGTCACCGGCGGTGGGCGGACACCCGGCGCCGGCGGCGGTGCGCCGACGCACGGGCGTCCTGTCGTCCACACTCACGCGCATCCCGGCGTGCCGGAGGCGCGCTGCTGGCGCATGGCGGTCACGTCGCCCGCGACGGCCGTCTGGGCCATCGGGCCGAGGTCGAGCACGACGTCGGTGAAGGCGAGCGACGCCTTGCGCATCACCTGCAGGTCGATCGCCTCGGGACCGAACTGCGGCGAGAACAGCGTCTTGGGCGCGGCGATGGGCGAGATGACGGGCAGCAGGTGCTGGTTGTACGGCGTGCCCTCGCCACCGAAGCTGCAGTGGCGCGGCACCGTGCCGAGGTCTGCCGCCGACAGGCCCTTGAGGATCGCGGTGCGCCTGACGTCCCAGTACTCGATGTGGCCCTTGACCAGCTCGCGCAGCGGCGTGCTCTCGCTGACGGGGACCAGCAGCAGTTCGGTGAGGTTGGGGCTGGCGACGAGCTGCTTGCCCGGCAGGCCGTTCGGCCTGGCGACCGCGTCGTAGCGCTTGGC
The DNA here is from genome assembly GCF_042650425.1 of Streptosporangium jomthongense. NCBI lineage: Bacteria > Bacillati > Actinomycetota > Actinomycetes > Streptosporangiales > Streptosporangiaceae > Streptosporangium > Streptosporangium jomthongense. The sequence continues at coordinate 112,504 of NZ_JBHSBC010000001.1, forward strand.
GCCGAGGTGTTCGAGCACGACGACGGAGGAGACCTTGCCCTGGTCGTACTCGGCGTCGAGCTGGGCGGCGAGCTGGCCCGCGCCGCCCTCACGGACGTTGGGGCCGGTCAGGTGCTGGTAGAGGTGGCCGGTCACGAACGCGAACTGCACGGTGCGCGGGCGGCACTCCACCGGCAGCGACGACAGGTAGCGGGCCATCTCGATCATGGTGAGCGGGCCGTTGTCCCACACCGGGCTCATGCCGTCGGTGTGGCTCTCCACGACGATCTTCTGGGCGTTCCCGCCGGGAAGCGTCGCGAGCAGGGTGCGGGTCGGCGTCGGCGTCCAGGCGGCGTTCACGGTCAGCGCGGCCTGGACCGGCTGCCCGGCGGCCAGCGCGTCCTTGATCTGCTTGCCCTGGTCGGCGCCGACGTACGCGCCCGGCACGCCGTACGGCAGGCCCTCGTAGGGGGCGTACATGTCCTTGATCTGCGCGTGCGGGAGCTGGCTGATCTCGATCACGCCCAGCGCGCCCGCCGCCGCGGCGGCCTTGAGGTCGGCGTCGGCCGCGGCCGGGGCCTCCATCGACTCCGAGCCGAGCAGGTTGATCGTGAGGCCCGGGTCGTACATGGAGTAGCCGAGGGTGGGCGGATAGAACAGCAGGTTGGGCACGTTGGTCCACGGCAGGTCCCGGACCACGATCTTCCCGGCGGCGTTGGCCGCGGTGATGTTCGTCCCCGCCGCCAGGTGGACGAGCGGGGCCGAGACGCCGCCCGATCCGGTCGAGGAGGAGAACGGCACGGGGGCCGCGACCTGCACGGCCGTACCGCCGACGGTCAGGCCGGTGCCGAGGTTGTCCCAGCGGTCGATGGTGTAGGGCAGGGCGGAGAGCTGGATGCCGGGGATGGCCGACATCTCCTCCTCCAGCCAGTCGACGTAGTCGGCGTGCGCGGGCGAACCGGTCGGCCTGGCGCCGAACGTCGCCTGCTTGTCGGCCAGGGCGCTCAGGCGGGCCTCTGAGGCGAACGCCGCGGGGTCGACCCTGACCGGGCAGGTCACGGCGGACGTCTGGGCGATGGCCGGTTGCGCGGGCACGGCCACCAGTGGGAGGAGAAGGGCGAGGAGGGAGAGTCGTCTCACGTGGGGGGGTCCTTCCATTGAATCGTTTCAACACTTGATCCGCGACAGTCCCCCCGACGTGCGGTCGGTTCTCAGGGGCGAGGCGGTCCTGTGGTTCCGCGGACGATCAGCGTGGGTGACACCGACGACGTCACCGATCGTGAGCGTCCCTCGATGCGTTCGACGAGCAGTTGCGCGGCGGTGGCCCCGATCACGTGCCCGTCCTGGTCGACACTGGTGAGTGAGATGCGCTTGAGCGAGGCGATGCCGATGTTGTCGTATCCGGCGACGGAGAGGTCCTCCGGCACCGACAGGCCCGCCTCGTCGGCGGCGCGTAACACGCCGAGCGCCGCGATGTCGGCCCCGGCGAAGATCGCGGTGGGCCGGTCGTCGCGCGCGAGTAACTCCCGCGCGCCCTCGAAGCCGCCCTCCTCGGTGAAGGAGGTGGCCAGCACGTCGTCGGCGAGTCCGTGGGCGCGCATCGCCTGGCGGTAGCCTTCGGCGCGCACCGTGTGCGGCAGTCCCTGGGCGTGGGCCCGCTCCAGGTGGGTGATGTGCGCGATCCGGGTGTGCCCGAGCCCGACCAGGTGGTCGACCACGAGCCCCGCCCCCATCACGTCGTCGTTGACGACCGCGTCGTAGGTCGTGGCCCCGCCGTGCCTGCCGACCACGACGACCGGGATGGCCGTCGCGATGGCGGCGAGTTCCGCGTCCGTCATGACCGGTGAGATCAGGATGAGCCCGCCCATGCTCCGGTCGATCATGGCGTCGGTCATCCTGGCCTGCGTCTTGGGCTCGATCCCGCCGGGCCCGAGCAGCACCTGGTACTCGGTGTCGCCCAGCCGGCCGGTGACGCCCTCGATGATGTCGGGGAAGAACGGGTTACGGGTGTCCGAGAGCATGACACCGAGGGTGTAGGTGCGTCCACGCAGGGCACGGGCCGCGGCGTGCGGGCGGTAACCCAGCTCGTCGATGGCCTGTGTCACCTTGGCCTGCATCTCCGCGCTCACGCCGTAGGCCCCGCGTACCACCTTGGACACGGCGGCCGTGGAAACCCCGGCCCGCCTGGCCACGTCGGCGATCGTCACCCGTCGGCTCGTCACGCGTCATCCTTCGCAGAGTTTTCGTAGAACGAACTACACACTTTTCTTGTGGAGGGAGGCTAGCCCGTCATTGATCCTCAGGTCTACCTCTTGACGGACGATTCTCTCGTGCCCTACCAATGGAGAACGTTCTACACGATACCTCCCAAACGAACAGGAGCACGGGCGTGAACGCACCATCCCGTATGCTCAGCGCGGCGATCGGCGCCGTCCTCGCCCTGTCCCTCTCCGGCTGCGGATCCTCCGCCCCGGAGGGGACCGGTCAGGTGAAGCTGACCCTCTGGCACAACAGCGCGGACCCGGCGCCCCTGCTGGAGATGTACAAGAAGTTCGAGAAGCAGTCCGGCCACAAGATCGAGCTCGTGTCGATCCCGTCCGACGGCTTCGAGGACACCACCCAGACCAAGTGGGCCACCGGCGAGCGCCCGGACATCCTGGAGTACCACGCGACGGCGAGCGGCCTGCTCGCCCTCAACCCGGCCGAGAACCTGCGCGACCTGACAGGCGAGGCGTACATCGCCAGGTCCGGTGACCTCTACCAGAGCGCCGGAGCCGTCAACGGCAAGGTCTACGCCGCCATCACCGGCTTCCCCCAGGTCTTCGGCCTCTACTACAACAAGAAGGTCTTCACCTCGGCCGGGCTGACCCCGCCCACGAACTTCAGCGAGCTCTCCGCCGCCTGTCCCAAGCTCAAGGCCGCCGGGGTCACCCCGGTCTTCGAGTCGGGCGGGTCCATCTGGCCGGTGCAGATCCTGCCCATCCTCTACCTGGCGAGCGCCAACCAGTCCAACGCGTACGGCAAGGCCATCTCGGGCCACACCAGCACCCTGGCCGACCCGGGCTCGCCCTTCGTCGCCGGCCTGACCGCCTACGCCAAGCTGCAGGCCGACGGCTGCTTCAACAAGGACATCGTCACCGCCAAGTTCGAGGACTCCATGAAGGCCCTCGTGACCGGCAAGGCCGCCATGGTCGCCCAGCACTCCGACATGCTCCCGGCCCTCCTCGCGGCCGCGGGCGGCGACCAGAAGACCGTCGACGAGTCCGTCGGCTTCGTCGGCCTGTCGAGCGAGAAGCCGCTCGCGACCTACGCGCCCGGCCCGATTGGCACGTTCTATCTGCCCAAGACCGGTGACGCGGCGCGGGAGAAGGCCTCGCTCGACTTCGTGCGCTTCATGACCGGCCCGGCCTACAACGAGTACATCACCGCGTCCAAGACCTTCCCCGTCTTCAAGGACGTGCCCAACCCGCAGGGCGTCTCGTCGGTGCTGCAGGACGTCAAGAAGGCCTACGACACCGGCGCGGTCATCGCCTTCAACTCCGACATCCCCGGCATGGGCGGCCTGGCGCAGCTCATGTCCGAGCTGATCGCCGGACAGAAGGACCCGCAGAAGGCGGCGACCCAGCTGCAGGGCCAGGTCGAGCAGGCGGCCAAGGCGGCAGGGCTGCCCGGATGGTGATGCGGAACAGGGCGGCCTGGCTGCCGTGGGCACTGCCCGCGATCGTGCTGGTCACGGTCTTCTTCGTCGCCCCGTTCCTGCTCAACGTCCGGTTCGCGTTCTCCTCCTGGACGAGTTTTCGAGCCGAGATCACCTGGAACGGGCTGGAGAACGTCCGCACCCTGATCGAGCAGGACCTGCTGGCCAACGCGGTCACCGTGACCGTGCTGTACGCGATCATGTGCATGGCGATCCAGAACACGGTCAGCCTCTCGCTGGCCATGGCCCTCCAGCGGACCAGCGGGGTCAACACCGTCTTCCGTTCGGCCTTCTTCCTGCCGACGCTCATCTCGCCGCTGGCCGCCGGATACATCTGGCGCGGGCTGCTGGCCCCCGACGGGGCGATCAACTCCTTCCTCGGCATCGAGTGGGCGTGGCTTGGCGAACCGTCGACCGCGCTGGTGACGGTCGCGTTCATCGACGCGTGGAAGTGGAGCGGGCTGATCACCCTCGTCTACATCGCGGGCCTCAACTCCATCCCGAAGTCGCTGCTGGAGTCGGCGACCGTCGACGGGGCCGGGCCGTGGACCCGGTTCCGGCGGGTGGTGTTCCCGATGCTCGCCCCGGCGCTGACCTTCAACGTGGCGGTCACGCTGGTGGGCGCGCTCAGCGCCTACGACGTGATCGCCGCCACCACCGGCGGCGGGCCCGGCGACCACACCCGGGCCCTGAACGTGGTGATGCGCCAGCAGTGGGGGCAGGGCTTCTTCGGCTCCGCCAGCGCGCTGGGCTTCACCGTGACACTGCTGGTGATCGCCACCGCCGTGCCCCTCGTGTGGTGGCTGCGGCGTAGGGAGGTGACGGGATGAGGGCGGTCCTCAAGTACACGGCGCTGACGCTCTTCGCGATCCCGTGGGTGCTCGTACCCGTCTGGCTCGTGGTCGTCAACTCGTTCAAACCCGCGGGTGAGGCCGCGGAACTGGGCCTCGGACTGCCCAGGACGTGGGCGGTCGCCGAGAACTACGGCATCGTGCTCGACCGGGGCGGCTACCTGACGGGGTTGTTCAACAGCCTCAAGGTGACCGTGCCGATCGTGGTGGCCGTGGTGCTCCTCGGCGCGGCGGCGGCGTGGGCGTTCGGACGCAGCCGGTCGCGGTGGCTGCAGGCGGCCTACTTCGTGATGGGGCTGTCGATCCTGCTGCCGCCGTCGATCATCCCGACCGTCTACCTGCTGCGCGCCCTGTCGCTGGACGGCGGCACGCTCGGCTACGTGCTGACCATGACCGGCTGCCGCCTGGGCGTCGTGATCTTCCTGGCGACCGGGTTCGTCCGCGCGTTCCCCCCCGACCTGGAGCACGCCGCCTCCATCGACGGCGCCTCCCGCCCGCAGGTCTTCTTCCGCATCCTGCTGCCCCTGCTGCGGCCGGTGCTGTTCGTCGGCGGCGTGATCCTGATCATCAACGTCTGGAACGACTTCTTCTTCGCCCTCTTCCTGCTCCAGGGCAGCGCGAACGCCACGCTGCCGCTGAGCCTGTTCCAGTTCGCCTCGGGCACCCTGCAGAGCCTGAACTGGAACCTCGTCTTCGCCCACGTCCTGCTCACCACGCTGCCCCTCGTGGCGGTGTACGTCGCCGCGCAGAAGCGCGTCCTGGCCGGCCTCACGGAAGGTTCCCTGAAAGGATGACCACTCACGACATCGCGCTCGACTGGGTCAGGCGCGAGATCAAGGAGGGGCGGCTGCCCTGTGCGGTGTTCGGCGCCGCCACCTCCGACGGGATCCAGGTGCTGGAGGCCTTCGGCGAGCACGACGGCCGGGCGACCCGGATCGAGGACCACTTCGCATTGTTCTCGGTGACCAAGCCGCTGACGGGGCTGGTCGCCATGCGTCAGGTCGAACGCGGGCTGCTGTCACTGCGCCGCCCGCTGCGGGACGCGCTGCCGAACTTCGCGCGGCCCGACGTGACGCTCTGGCACCTGCTCACCCACACCGGCGGCATCGCCGAGCAGACGCTCACGCCCGACGACCTGCTGGAACACCTCGCCACCGCGCCGTCGATGTTCGAGGCGGGCACGCTCAGCCACTACTCCAACCTGGCCTTCGCCGGCATCGCGGAGATGGTCCGCGACGTCACCGGGCGCGACCTGGCCGACCTGATCGACTCCGATCTGAACACGCTGGTGCCGGGCGGCGGGCGCATCACGTTCGACCCGGCGTGCGACGCGGCCGAGGTCCACGGTGTCGAACTGCTCGGGCCCGGCTTCGACTTCGACAAGTTCGTACGGCTCCGCCATCCGGCGGGGGCGCTGTTCTCCCGCGCCGAGGACCTCCTGGCGCTGGGCGGGGCGCTGCTGCGCGGCGACCGCGGGCTGATCCACCCGACCACCCTGGCCGCCATGACGACCCCGCAGACGACGGGCCTGGTCAAGCTGCAGCCCGACCCGGTCAACGCCGGGCAGGACTGGGGCCTCACCTGGAACCTGCGCCACTCGGCTCCCGGGCTGCTCGAACGGCGGCTGTACGGGCACGGTGGCGCCTCGGGGTGCCAGTGGTGGATGTACCCGGAGCAGGACGCGTGTTTCGTGCTGCTGATCAACGTGCTGGCGCCGCACCTGTCCGGTGTGGACATCGACGGCCTGCACAACGCCTTCACCACCGGGCTAGATGCGTGAACCGGGATTCGGGGGTGCTGGAGGTGCAGGTCTCAGGCGCGCAGACGCCGTTCATCCGTTCGGCCCCGCCCCGGTCACCGGCGGGCCTGACGTGCGGCCTGGCGGATCCGGTCGGCGTGGACGAGCCGTCGCCCCGGCTGTCGTGGAACGCCCGGCTGTCCGGGGAGGCCTCCGTGGTGGTGTCCTCGGACGGGCGCGAGGTGTGGCGGTCGTCCGTACCCGCGGGGTCGCACGACGTGGACGTGCCGGATGGGCGGCTGGAGCCGCTGACGCCGTACACGTGGAGCGTGGAGGGGCACGCGACCGGCGCGTTCACCACGGGCCTGCGGGCGCGCGGCGCGTGGGACGCCCCCTGGCTGGCGGGTGACCCCCAGGCGGCGGTGAGCCTGCGCGGGTCGTTCACCTGGCGTCCCGCTCCCGGGCGCGCCTGGCTGGCCGTCACCGCGCTGGGCGTCTACCGGGCGCTGCTCAACGGGGTACGGCTGAGCGAGGAGGAACTGGCCCCCGGCTGGACCGACTACGCCCACCGGACGCGTTACCGGCTGCTGGAGCTCACTGAGCTGCTCGTGCCCGGGGAGAACGAGCTGGAGCTGTGGCTCGCCCCCGGCTGGTACGCGGGCCACGTCGCCGGCGGAGGCCCGCGCCGCTACGGCGACCGGCCCGCCGCCAGCGCCCAGGTGCTCGTGCGCGACGACGACGGGGTCCGCCGCGTGCTCGCCACCGACGTGGCCTGGACCCGGCGGGACCTCGGCCGCCCACGCGCCGACCTGGTGATGGGCGAGACCGTCCAGGCCCCCTCCCAGCGGACCGCCGAACCCGCCGAGACGACGGCCGTCCCGGAGATCCTGGTCGAGGCCGACCCCGCTCCCCCGGTGCGGGTGATCGGCACGGTGCCGGCCGTCTCCGTGACCGAACCCGCGCCGGGCGTCCAGGTGGCCGACTTCGGGCGCAACGTCGTCGGACGGGTACGGCTGCGCGTCGACGCGCCGGGCCCGGTACGGATCGTGGTGCGGCACGGGGAGGAGCTGACCGCGACCGGGCGGCTCTACACCGACAACCTGCGCACCGCGGACCAGCGTGACGAGTTCGTCCTCGGCCCCGGCTCGCACGTCGTTGAGCCCGCGTTCACCCTGCACGGGTTCCGCTACGCGGAGGTCACCGGCTGGCCGGGCGCGCTGACGCCGGACGACCTGGAGGCGGTGCTGCTGTCCTCCGCGCTCGCCGTCACCGGCTCGCTGACCGTGAGCGACCCCGCCGTACGGCAGCTCGTCGCCAACATCGGCGCGTCGGCGGACGGCAACCTGGTGAGCGTGCCGACCGACTGCCCACAGCGCGACGAGCGGACCGGCTGGACGGCCGACATCTCGGTGTTCGGCTCGACGCTCAGCTTCCTGCGGCACACGCAGGCGTTCCTGTCCGGCTGGGTGACGACGCTGATCGACGGGCAGCGGGCCGACGGCGCGATCCCGCACGTCGCGCCGGTCCTGCCCGAGTACGGATACGACTCCCCCGTGTGGTCCGACGCGCTGGTCGAGGTGCCGTGGCTGCTGTGGCGGCGCTACGGCGACGACCGCACGCTGCGCCGCGCGTACGACCCGATGCGGCGGTGGGTCGACTACTGCCTGGCCCAGGCCGAGGACGGCATCAGGCCGGGCAGGGCCCTGGGCGACTGGCTGGCCCCCGGCACGGTCGAGACGCCCAAGAGCCTCATCTCCACCGCCGCCCTCGCCCGCAGCCTCCGCCTGGTCGCGAACGTGGCCGACGTGCTCGGCGAGCCGCACGCGCCGGAGTACGGCGAGGCGTTCACCCGCGTGTCGGGCGCCTTCCAGCGGGCCTTCCTCAGCGGGCCGAGGCTGCACACCGAGACGCAGACCGGCTACGCCGTCGCCCTCGCCTGGGACCTGGTCCCGCCCGAGGACCGGACCGCGGCGGCGCAGGCGCTGGCCGACCTGGTCCGCGCCGACGGGCACCGGCTCATGACGGGCTTCGTCGGCACCGCCCTGCTGCTGCCCGTGCTGTCGGAGACCGGCCACCACGACCTGGCGGGCCGGATCTTCAACCAGGAGGGCTACCCGTCCTGGCGCTACCAGCTCCGCGCCGGGGCGACGACCATGTGGGAGCGCTGGGACGCCTGGCACCACCGGCACGGCCTGCAGACCCCGGCCATGAACTCCTTCAACCACTACGCCTACGGCTGCGTGGGCGACTGGCTGTTCCGGCACGTGGCGGGCCTGGGCGACGACCCGCGCGGGACGGGTGGCGGCTTCGGCGAGCTGCTGCTGCGCCCCGGCCCCGTCCCGCTGCTGCGCCAGGCGCACGCCCGCTACGAGAGCGCGTCGGGGACCGTCGAGTCGGGCTGGCGGGCCGGGCCCGACGGGGTCCAGTTCACCTTCTCCGTCCCGGAGGGCGTGACCGCCCGCGCGGTGCTGCCCGTGCGGGGCGCGTGGGACGGGATGACCGTCAACGGCACCTTCCTCATGGGCCTCAACGAACAGCTGCCGACCACCAGGCTGGCCGACGGGGGCTGCGCCCTGAACCTGCCGCCGGGCCGCTGGTCGTTCACGGCCCCCGCCGCGGCCACGGCCCACCTCCTCCAGGAGTGGGACGACCTGGCCCGGTGAACCTCCGCGCGGACGTCTCTCCGGCTCACCGGCTGGAGGGACGTCCTTCGGCGGTACGGTTCCGGCGCTACCGGGGCGCCGGAACGCGGTCGGGAACCTCGCCCGTGGCCGGGCGCACCGTACCCCCGCCCGCCGCCAGCGCGACGATCGTCTGGCCTGCCGCGGCGGCGCACATCACCACGATCGGCACCCGCCACCCGGCGCTCACCGTGTGCAGCAGCCCGAAGACCACCGGCCCCGCCGCGGCCAGCAGGTAACCGATCGACTGCGCCATCGCCGACAACGCCCCCGCCACGTTCGCGTCCTGGGCGCGCAGGCCGATGAAGGCCAGCGCGAGCACGAGGCAGGCTCCGCCGCCCAGCCCCAGGACGACGCTCCACAGCGGCGCCGCCCCCGGCGCCACGAGAAGCCCGAGGTAGCCGAGGAACATGACCGCCGAGCAGATCGCCGCCAGCACGCGTTGGTCACCCGCCCGGCGCATCACACCGGGTACCGCCAGGCTGGTCAGCACCGCGACCGCCTGGAACAGGAACAGCAGCCATCCCGCGGTGGCCGCGCTCGTGCCGTTGTCCTGAAGGAACCGGGGCAGCCACGTCACGACGACGTAGAAACCCAGCGACTGCAGCCCCATGAACGCCGTGACCGCCCACGCCAGCCCGGAGCCCCACGGCAACCGGTGCCCTCGAACGGCCTGTACGGCACGCCGTGGAGCCCGCATCTGCGGAAGCCACAGCAGGACGGCCACCAGCGCGAACAGGACCCAGCAGCCCAGCGCGGTGTACCAGCCGCCGGGAGCGACCTCGCTGATCGGCACCGCCACCCCGGACGCGACCGCGGCGACGCCGCCCATCACCGTGGCGTAGGCGCTGGTCAGCATCCCCACCCTGGTCGGGAAGTCGCGCTTTATGAGACTCGGCAGCAGCACGTTGCCCACGGCGATGCCCGCCCCGATCAGTACGGTTCCCGTGAACAGGCCGGCCGCCACCGGCACCCACCGCAGTGCGATCCCCAGCGTCAGCACCATGAGCGCGCCCCCGAGGAGCCGCTCGGCCCCCCACCGCGCGGCCAGCCGGGGCACCAGCGGGGACAGCGCCGCGAACGTCAGCAGCGGCAGTGTGTTCAGCAGGCCCGCCACGGCCGGGACCAACCCCAGATCGGCCTGCACCTGATCCAGCAACGGCCCGACACCGGTCAGACTCGCCCGCAGGTTCGCCGCCACCACGAGCAGCCCCCACACCAGCAACGCCTGACCGGAACGTCGTGTCGACACATTCTCCATGCGCACCACGATCACGCCACACGGTGTCCGGCGGCCAGACCGAACCCAGGCTGGCCCCAGGAGGGCCACCCTCCTGGGCGCACGACCGGATACCTTTTCGGAGTGGGAACGCCACTGGGGGATTTCATCCGGGCCAGACGTGACAGCATCCAGCCGGAGTCCTGCGGGCTGCCGGACCGTGACCGCCGCCGGTCACCCGGTCTGCGGCGGCAGGACCTCGCCGCGCAGGCCGGTGTCAGCGTCGAGTATCTGACCCGTATCGAGCAGGGCCGCGACCGCAACCCGTCTCCGGCGGTCGTCAACGCCCTCGCCGACGCGCTCCGTCTCAGCCCCTCCGAACGCAACCACCTGCGCTACCTCGCGAAGATCACCGGCGAGGGGTGCTCGGTCCACATCCGGCCCGTGCCGCCGTCCCGGCACGTGCGGCCGTCCGTCCTGCGGACACTGAGTCTCCTCGAACCCGGTGTCGCCATCGTGACCAACCGGCTGGGTGACGTCCTCGCCCACACCAGCGGCTACCGGTCGATCACCGAGGGAACCGGCCTGCTCGACGCCGCCCGTCCGAACCTCAACCGCTACCTGTTCACCGACCCCCGCGCCCGGACGTTCTTCGTCGACTGGGACGACGTCGCGGACGAGCAGGCCTTCGACCTGTGGCAGGCGCCGTCCCTTGAGAACCTGGAGTGGCTCACCGCCGAGCTCACCCCCGTCGCCGGGCCTGACCTCACCCGCCGCCTGAGACGTCACGCGGTGCCGCGACGTGGTGTTCTCCGGCTCGACCACCCGGAAGGACACCGGCTTCGCCTGCTTCGCGAGACGTTCGAACTGCCCGCCGAGGCGCAGCAGCTCGTCGTCTTCCTCCCCGCCGACGACCGGACGGCCGAGGCCGTCGACCATCTCCGGCGCCGCTCCCACGGCCGTCTCCGGTCCATCTCCTGAGGGATCTCAGGAGACGGGCTTCGATCGGGCCGGGCAGGCCTCTCAAGCCGGGCAGTGGCGCCGGCCGCGGACACAGATCACTCCCTGAACTGCTCGGCGTACTCGGCGGAGGGCTCGATCGGTGTGATCACGTCGATCAGCACCCCGTTGGGGTCGGCGACGATGAAGTGCCGCTGCCCGAAGTCCTCGCTGCGCAGCTCCAGTTCGGGCCGCAGGCCGTGCCGTACGACCAGCCGCTCCCACTCCGCGTCGACGTCCTCCACCTCGAAGTTGAGCAGCAGTCCCCGCACCGGCGCCCGGTAGGCCTCGGGCAGCGACGGGTGCCGGTGGTCGAGCAGAGCCAGCTCGTACGGCTGCGCGCCGGGACGCCGCAGGCTCACGTACCAGTCCGCCTCGAAGGTCGGTTCGAAACCGAACAACTCGACGTAGAAGTCCCGGCTCTCGGCCAGGTGCTCGGTGCAGACGACCGGATAGAAGCTGGTCAGGACCATGGCGAACCCCTTTCACATACCGTTGGTATGCGAAAGCTAGTTGGCGTACCATCGGTATGTCAAAAGCGCGAGGAGGGACATGGGCAGAGCAGAGCAACGCGAGCAGACCAGGCGCGCACTGCTGCGGGAGAGCAGGCGGCTGTTCGCGGCCGAGGGGTACGGAGCCGTGGGCCTGACCCAGATCGTCGACGCCGCCGGCGTCACCAAGGGTGCCCTCTACCACCACTTCGACGGCAAGACGGCGCTGTTTCGCGCCGTCCTCGCCCAGGTGCAGGAGGAGGTCGGCCGGCACGTGGCCGCGACCGCCGACGCCGAGCCGGACCCCTGGGACCGGCTCGTCGCCGGATGCCACGCCTTCCTCACCGCGAGCACCGGCCCGGACGTCCGGCGGATCATGCTGATCGACGGCCCCGCCGTACTCGGCTGGAGAGAGTGGCGCGCCCTCGACGAGGCCGCCTCGGCGCGTCATCTCGCCGACGCGCTGACCCTGCTGATGGAGACCGGTGTCATCCCCGAGCGACCGGTCGCCCCCCTGACCCACCTGCTCTCCGGCGCCATGAACGAGGCCGCCCTGTGGCTCGCCGACTCGGCCGACCCCGGCGACCTCGCCGAGACCGAAGCCGCCCTCACCCGCATGCTGGAGTCCCTGCGCTCCTGACCCTCATCTGAGGACGACCGTGACCCCAGCCCCCAAAGAAAGGATCAGGCTCTCAGGGCCGCTGGTCTCCTTCGGCGGACCAGGTGCGGGTGTAGGCGTCGATCAGCCACCGGTCGGCGCGGTCCCCGTCGGGGGTCTCGGGCAGCGGCGAGGTGGACAGCAGCTTTTCGAGGCGCGCTTCGAGGTCGGCGGCGACGGCGAGGGTCTCCTCCCTGGTGTACTCGCCTTTCCTGATGCCGATGATCAAGGACCGCCACGGTTCGGGCATGGGGAGGGTGATCGTGCCGTTTTCCATGAGTTCGACCCCCTGCGCGCCGAGGCGGACCATGTGCCCCGCGAACTTCGTGTCGTACCCGTGCAGGGCGATCAGCTCGGGCCGGTTGGTGCGTTTCCCGTTGGGGTGCCCCACCATGCGGTCCCGCTGGGACCGGAGATAGCCGAGGAAGCGGTGGCCCGCCTGGCGGGACAGGATGAAATCGGGCCCCTCCGCGAGAAGGTCACGGCCGAGGTCGGTGATGGAGACGATCTCGGACTCGGGCACGAAGAGCCCCAGCAGGACCGTGGGGTTGCCGTCCAGAGCCAGCCGCATCCACTTGCGGAGACTGTAGACGGTCAGATCGAGATCACCGTGGCCGGAGCGGACGCCTTCGGGCTGGGTGCGATAGACGTACTGGTCGAACCTGCGCAGCCCCACGACGTAGGCGGCGGGCTCGACGCAGATGCCCATCTCGTCGCGGTCGTCGGTGCCCGCGATGGCCGTGCCGTGCAGCCCGGACCCGACCTGGAAGCGGAAGATCGTGTGCTTGTCGGCGATCTCCTGAAACTCGGGGCCGCCGTGCTTCATCCACCCGACCATCAGTAGTTCCCCTCGGCGACCTGGAGCACGGTCAGGCCCAGCGAGCGCCACATGGCGGTGACGGAGGCCCGGTCGTCGATGACCCCGGCGACGGGACGGTGGGCGAAGCGCCTGGTGTAGATCTCGCGCTTCACGACCGTGTCGGGCCGGTCGTCGTGGTCACCACGCATCCACACCTCGGTGTCGCCGAGGCTGGTGACGTGGGTGGCGAGCCACATCTCGGTCTGGCGGCGGCACTGCTCCTTGCGTCCCGAGACGAACGCGACGGGGTGTCCGGCGAGGAGAAGGGCCTGGACGACGGCGACGACGGGAGGGTTGGGAGTGTCCTCCCCCACCCGGTGCCAGTCGTACGGACGCCGGTCTCCGCGCAGAGCGAGAGTGCCGTCGATGTCCACGATCCACACGGGACTCACCGGACATCGCACCTTTCAACCCCGAAGACCGGCATTTCGCTCACTCTTCTTCCTCTGTGGAGGGAACGGAGGAAAGAGGCTAACAGTGAGATCGCTATTTCCTCTTCGGATTTCCCCTTGAGAGCGACACCCCGAGGCTGACGACTCCGGCCAGGAGGGGAAAGACGGCCGTGGCGCCCCAGCGCCACTCCCCCGCCCAGATCCAGGCGAGCAGCATCGCCACCGCCATGGCGAACAGGGCGAGCGCCAGCCACATGGCGGGGCCGGAAGGCGTCACCTCGGCCTGGGTCCTGACACTCCACTGGCTCGGTGGCAGACCGGCGTCGCGAAGCGCCTGGACGACGGCGCCGTACTGGTCATCGGTCACGTCGGTGACCGTGATCCGCAGAGTGGTCACTGCTGTTTCCTCGCTTCCGGTCCGGAGAGGTCCATTTGACCCTCTCCCGGACCGGGACCACCACCGGCGTGCCCGCTCGTTCCACCCCCACGGGGAGGCGGCGCGCAGGGCCGCGTGCGGGACGCCGACCGGTTGGGTTCACGGGCGCGGGAAAGGAAGCCGTCCTCGTTCAGGGGAAAGGCGTCTGAAACTCCGTGCCGACGGTCAGGCCCGTGGGAGGGATTCCTGGGCGAAGGCGATGACGATGTATCTGCCGTTGGCGTAACTGGTCACGGGGCGCTGGAGCAGCTCTCCCGCCCTGCGGGCCACCGACTGGAACAGTTCGACCATCTCCGGGGTGTCGGCGGACACCCGGAAGCTCCCGTCGGTGGTGAGGTGGTGGACGACGAGGGGGACGAAGCCCGCCTCCGCCCGGACTCTCTCCTCCTGGTCGAGGGGGGTGCGCCGTGTGCTGGGGGGAAGGGTCATCGCTGTGCTCCTCGTGGTCGCCGGCCCTCCAGCATGCCACCGCGCACGACCGGCACGAACTCCGTGCCTCGGGACGAGAAGACCACCGAACCGCGTCCGGCCGGCGGGGGAACCGGGGGCGGCCGGACGCGGGCCGTCACTGCACGAGCTGCCACAGGCCCGGGGTGTTGGGCGGCGCCCAGCTCAGGTTGCACGTGTGACTCGCCAGGCAGCGGTAGATGTGGCCTTCGTAGTAGTACAGGTCGCCCACGTTGCAGGAACGTCCGACCTGCCAGGCCTGGATCCCCACCGCGTGGTGGGCGACCTCGGCCGTCGCGGGCTGCGCGCCGTACGGGATGGCGCCCAGCGCGGCGGCGGTGAGAAGGGCGGCGATGACACTGCGCTTCATGGTGCCCCCTTCAGGGGGTTCCTCCCACAATGTCCGTACTCGGCGGGAACCGATAGCCAACGTTTTTCCATGCCCCGCCGCTATACCTCCGGCCGGACCGTGCCCTGATCCGCCCTCCCCGTTCTCCGGGAGGCCCGGTCGTCAGTGTGGCCGTACGGCCTGGAGCGGGCGCAGGGGGGCACGGGCCTTCAGCAGCATCTCCTCGTACTCGGCGGCCGGGTCCGAGTCCAGCACGACGGCCCCTCCCGCGCCCACGGTGAGGTGGCCGTCGCCGATCACCGCGGTGCGGATCACGATGTTGAGGTCGCTCGCGCCGCTGAGCGCGAAGTAGCCGAGCGTCCCGGAGTAGATCCCCCTCGGGGCGCCTTCGAGCCTGTCGATGATCTCCATGGTCCTGATCTTCGGCGCGCCCGTCATCGAGCCGCCGGGGAAGCAGTGCCGGGTGGCGGTCAGCGCGTCCACGTCCGCGCGCAGCCTGCCCCGTACGGTGGAGACCAGCTGGTGCACGGTCGTGTACGACTCGACCGCCATGAAGTTAGGCACCTCGACCGTGCCGACCTCGCAGATCCGCCCCAGGTCGTTGCGGAGCAGGTCCACGATCATCAGGTTCTCCGCGCGGGTCTTGGGGTCCCCCGCCAGGCCGTCGCGGACGAGACGGTCGAGGACGGGGTCGGGGTTGCGCGGGGCCGTACCCTTGATCGGTTTCGACTCCACGGTGCGGTCACGGGTGACCCGCAGGAAGCGTTCCGGTGAGGAGCACGCGACCCGGTGCCGGTCCCACCGCAGGAAGGCCGCGTACGGCGCGGCGTTGAGCAGGCGCTGGCGCGTGTAGAAGTCCAGCGGGTCCCCGGTGTACGGCAGCCGCGCCGTGGTGGTCAGGCAGATCTCGTAGCTCTCCCCCGCCCGCAGCAGGCGGTGGCATTCGGCGATGTCGGCCAGGTAGCCGTCGCGGGAGCGGGCCAGCCATGGTTCGACGTCGAACTCCTCCTGGGCGGCGGGTCGGGCGGCGGGTTCCCCGGGGGTTCCCCCGGCGGGCAGGTCCGCGGCGACCAGGTCGGCCCAGCGGTCGGCCTCCAGCGCGTCCTCGGGGCCGGGCCCGGCCAGGGCGACCACGTAGGTGCGGCCCGCCAGGTGGTCGATCGCGACGAAACGGGTGGCCGAGATCCACACGGCGTCCGGCAGATCGGAGCGGTGGGCGGCGGCTCCGGACGAGCCGAACGACTCGGCCTTCATCTCGTAGCCCAGGTAGCCGACGTATCCGCCGTCGAGGTCGAAGGGCAGGCCGGGGTCGTCGCCGAGCGCGCGTTCGGCCAGCCGCCTGGCGAGAACGTCGTAGACGGAGCCGGGCAGGGAGGACGTCGTGCCGTCGGCGGCCGTCGAGGTGACCTTCCCGTCGCCGACCCGGTAGCGCAGCGTCTCGCCGTGGCGGCCGCCTCCGTCGCCGACGAAGGAGAACCTGGACAGACCGGGTTCGACCCGGCTGCTGTCGAGCCAGAAGGCCGAGGGGCTCTCGGCGAACCAGCGGCGGAAGGTCCGCTCGGCGTCGGCCTCGAAGGCGGCGGTGCGCACCCTGAGGCGCCATCCACCGCCCGGCCCGCGCTCCCCCGGTGCCACCGGGCCGTGCTCCACCAGGGGATCTCGGTCCCGTGAGGGCACGGCCTCAGGCTCGTGCTCCCGTGAGGGTACGGCGCCGCCCCGGGTGAGGGTGATCCGCTCGCGGGCGAGGACGGCGAAGTTCTCCACCAGGCGGGCGCCGTACCGGGTGCCGACGGACTCGGGGTGGAACTGCACCCCCCACCAGGGGCGCGTACGGTGCCGCAGCGCCATCGTCACCCCGTCCCCGGTCCAGGCGGTCGTGACGAGGTCGGGCGCCCCGCCGGGTTCGACGCACAGCGAGTGGTAGCGCACCGCGGCGAAGTCCTGCGGGATCCCGGTGAACAGGTCCGTCCCCAGGTGCCTGACCCGGTCGACGTAGCCGTGACGCGGCTCCGGGGCGGGCACGACCTCGCCACCGGCCAGCCAGCCGAGGGCCTGGTGGCCGAGGCAGACGCCGAGCACGGGCAGCCGGGTCGTGCGCAGCAGGTCGGCGGCCAGTCCGAGATCGCGTGGCTCCTGCGGTCTTCCCGGGCCGGGCGAGACCACGATCGCGTCGTAGCCCGCCTGGTCGGCCTCCCGCAGCGCGGCCGAGTCGTTGCGGACCACGACCGGCGTCCGCCCGTAGACCTGGGCCATGAGCTGCGCCAGATTGAAGGTGTACGAGTCGTAGTTGTCGATGAGCAGCACCCGCACGACGCCTCCAGGGTCAACGGCCTGCCGCCGGGAACGGAACGCCGCCTGGAGCTCGTCGGCCCGTGAGACGATTCGGCGCGGCCGTTTGTCCCTTTCGCCCCCGCACGGCGCCGCCAAGTCTACGGTCACCCCGGAGGTTCCCCCGGACGGCGGAGACCGCGACCGGAGTTAGCCTGAGGGGGTGGACATCGTCACCGGCACCTACCCGCTGGGCCCGGGCAACGGTCCGCTGCTGGTGCGCACGACCCGCACCGGGCTGGGCGCCAAGGCCGGGCACGACCTGACGCTTGAGGCGGCCCGCTGGCACGGCGAGGCGGTCGTGGACGCCGAGGACCCGGCCCGTTCCTCGGTGTCCGTCGAGGTGGACGCGACCTCGTTCCAGGTGCGCAAGGGGGTCGGCGGGGTCAGGCCCCTGAGCGACGCCGACCGGCGGGACATCCTGCGCAACATCGGGGAGAAGGTCCTGGGCACGGCCCGGCATCCGGTGATCGCGTTCCGGTCCTCCCTGGTAGCGGGCGCCCCGGAGGCGTTCCGCGTCGAGGGCGACCTCACCCTCGCCGGGGTCACCCGGCCCGTCACGATCGACGCCCTGCTGGCGGACGGGCGCGTGCGCGGCTCCGTCACGCTCACACAGAGCCGGTGGGGCATCAAGCCCTACTCCGCCCTGTTCGGCGCGCTGCGCCTGAGCGACGAGGTCGGCGTCTGGTTCGACCTGGTTCTCGCGCCGGACGTCCCTTCGCGGGACGCCTGACGGATCCCGCCCCTCACAGGGCTCTTGACACCCCGCCCGCTCGCCCCGAACCTCTCACGGAGCGCCTCACACCGCGCCCGTCCGGCTCCTCACCCCGTGAGCCGCCTCTCCCGCAGGGCGCTTGACCCGGCGCGCCATCAGACTTCCCAGGCCGCCAGATAACCCCTGTTTTAGGGGAAAATATGACGATATATGGTACGCGCTTGCGGCATTCCGTGCACTGCGGAAGGATCACCGGACACGCTCCGCCACCGTCCGTCATCACCCCCCGGGCGGGCGGACGCGCCCGCACATTGACAGATGACGCCACAGGAGGCTGTCGTGCAGCCGCAGGAGAGCATCGAGCGGTTCGGATACCGGCAGGAGCTGCGCCGTGGGATCGGCCTGGTCGACCTGGTGTTCTACGGCCTGATCTTCATGGTTCCCATAGCCCCGTTCGCGATCTTCGGTTCGGTCTACTTCACCTCGGGCGGCATGCCGGTCCTGACCTACCTGGTGGGAATGATCGCGCTGCTGTTCACCGCGGCCTCCTACGCGCAGATGGTCAAGGCGTTCCCGCTGTCCGGTTCGGTCTACAACTACGCGGGCCGTGGCATCTCCGCGCCGGTCGGCTTCATGACCGGATGGGCGATCCTGCTCGACTACGTACTCGCCCCGTGCCTGCTGTACCTCGTCGCCTCGATCGCGATGCACTCGACCGTGCCGCAGATCCCGGTGTGGCTGTGGCTGCTCTTCTTCGTGGCCGTCAACACCGTGATCAACCTGCGGGGCATCCGGATGACGATGAACCTCACCAAGGTGATGATCATCGCCGAGCTGGCCGTGCTGGCGCTGTTCCTGGTGATCGGCTTCTGGGCCCTGCTTGAGGGCAGGGGCAGGGACTTCAGCCTCTCCCCGCTGTTCAACCCGGAGACCTTCTCCTGGCCGGTCGTGTTCGGCGCGGTGTCCATCGCCGTCCTGTCCTTCCTCGGCTTCGACGGGATCAGCATGCTGGTCGAGGAGTCGACCGGCGGATCCGCCCAGGTCGGCAGGGCCATGCGGCTGGCCCTGATCCTGGCGGGCGTGCTGTTCGTCGCCCAGGTCTGGGTCGCCGCCCTGCTGGTGCCCGACCCCGAGGGGCTGCTGAAGCAGGCCTCGGACACCGCCTTCTACGACGCCGCGGCCGTCGCGGGCGGCGAGACGCTCTCCCACATCGCCGCGACCGCGACCGCGATCTCCTGGGGGCTGGCCAACACCCTGGTCGCCCAGGTCGCCGTCTCCCGCCTGCTCTACGCGATGGCGCGGGACAGGCAGCTGCCGTCCTTCCTGGCCAAGGTCTCGGTGCGGCACTCGGTGCCGACCAACGCCATCCTGCTCGTCGCCGGGCTCTCCGTCGCGCTCGGGCTGTTCATGTCCGCCAGGGAGGACGGCGTCAGCCTGCTCGGCAGCCTGATCAACATGGGCGCGCTGGTCGCCTTCGTCGTGCTGCACGTCTCGGTCATCGTGCACTACGTGGTCCGCATGCGCTCGGCCGCCTTCTGGTCGCATCTCGTCGTGCCGCTGGTCGGGATGGCGATCCTGATCTTCGTCGTGATCAACGCCAACGTCATGGCCCAGACGGTCGGCCTGCTCTGGCTCGCCCTGGGCGCCCTGGTCCTGGCCGCCCTGTACGCCATGGGCCGCAGGCCGTCCCTGCCCGACCTGCCGGGTTCCCACGAGGCAGGGGAGAGCAAGGCCGTACACGGCCGGTAGGGGCCCCGCCCTGTCCCGGACCGGCCGCTGCTAAGGACGACCTCGGCGAAGGCGAAAGACGACCGTAGCGAAGGACGACCACGCATGAACGGGCTGCCGCTCCCCCAGGAGCTGTACCTCATCGCCCACGACCAGTCGGGCAGACCCCTGGTCCATCCCTCGTCGATGGCCATCGGGCTGGCCGGGGCCGCGCTGCTCGAACTGGTCGTCGGCGAACGTGTCACCGTCTCCGGCGGCAGGGGCGCCCTGGCCGACGACACCCCTCTCGGTGACGCGGTCGTGGACGGCCTGCTGTCCCTGGTACGGCGGGACCGCTCGGGCGGGGACGTCAGGTCCTGGATCAGGCAGGCCGCCGGGGAGGTCTGCCGGCACACCCAGGCGAGCCTGGTCACCGCGGGCGCCCTCGCCCAGGTGACCAGGCGCCGCATGGGCCTGCTCTCGCAGACCCGCCACGAGATCACCGACATGGCGTGGGTGGTGCGGGCCTGCTCCGGGGTGCGCGCCGCGGCGGAGGGCAGGGAGCCGCCCGACGCGCGTTGCGCCGCGCTGTGCGGCCTGGTCGGCGTGCTGGAGGTGGACGCGGCGCTCTATCTCGGCCAGCCGTCGAACCAGCTCGTCGTCCGCCTGCGCGCCATCGCCGCCGAGCACTCCCCCATGATCAGGGAGGTCATCGGCATCGTCGAGACCCTCATCCGCGATGCCGCCGTCGCCATCTACCGCTGACCCCCAGGAGACCCGGTGCCGTTCACCGCAGTGATCTTCGACTTCTTCGGGACGCTCACGCCGTCCACCCCGGCGCATGTCTGGGACGACCACGCGGCCCGCAGCGCCGCCCCACTGGGCATCCCCGTCCCGGTCTGGCGGGCCGCCCTCGACTCCTCCTTCGAGGAACGGGCCACCGGCTCCCTCGGTGACCTCAGGAGCACCATCCTGACCCTCGCCCGCCGCTGCGGCGTCGATCCGGGCGAGACCGCCCTCACCGCCGCGTGCTCCGCCCGCGCCGAGGCCCAGCGGGAGCTGTTCACCCTGCGCGACGACGCGCTCGGCACGCTGGGCGCGATCCGGGAGCGTGGGCTGGCCGTCGGCGTCCTGAGCGACTGCACGGCCGAGCTGGTGCGGGCGTGGCCGGAGCTGCCGCTCGCCTCCCTGGTGGACGCGGCGGTCCTGTCGTGTGAGATCGGCAGGCGCAAGCCCGATCCCGAGCTGTTCCTGCTGGCCGCGCGGCGGCTCGGGGTGACGCCCGGGGAGTGCCTATACGTGGGCGACGGCGGCGGCCGTGAGCTCACCGGGGCCACGGCCTGCGGCATGACGGCGTTCATGCTCTACGCCGACGACTGGGAGAGCGCGGACGCCCAGCCGAGGGAGCACGACTGGGCCGGTCCCCGCCTGTCCCGCCTGTCGGCGGTGCTCGACGTCCTCGGCGCGGCCTGAGCACGGTTCATCCGCCGGGAAGCAGGGCGGGCAGCACCACCTCCTCGATGACGAAGACCGGGGTCTCCTGGGCGTCGGGCAGGTTGTACCGGCCCGAGGTCACCACGACGACGAGCCCGAGGTCGGGCCGTACGTACAGCCGCTGCCCCCCGTTGCCGACCCCCGCGACCCAGCCTGGCCCGAGAAACCACTGGTAGCCGTAGTCGAGCCCCTCCCCGATCGCCACGTACGGCGTGAGCATGCGGGAGATCCACGGGGAGTCCGACTCCAGGACGTACCGACCGATCCCGGCCAGGTCCCTGGGGGTCAGCCTGAGCCCGGAGGCCGCCGCCGCGACGCCGTCGCCGCCCCTGGCCCACTCGAAGGCCGTGATGCCGAGCGGTTCGAACAGCGCCGTACGCGCGAACTCCTCAAGCGGCACGCCGGTTCCCCTGGCGATGAGGCCGCCGAGGAGGGTGGAGGCGCCGCCGCAGTACCGCCAGGTCGTGCCCGGCTCCTCGACGGACGGACGTTCCAGGACGTACCGGTAACGGTCGGGCGCCGTCTCCATCGCGATCTCGCTGTTGGCCGGGCTGGTGTAGGGGACGCTCTCGTCCCACTCCAGGCCCAGCGTCATCGTCAGCGCGTGTCCCACCGTCAGTCCGGTACGGCCCGCTAGATCAGGATATTCTGGGAAACACGCGTACAGCGGTTCGGCGGGGTCGGGGACATGGCCTCCCTCCAGGGCCATGCCGTACAGCAGGCCGACGACGCTCTTGGTGACCGACCTGAGGTCGTGGAGCGTGTCCGGCCCGAACGTGACGGTGCCGAGGGGGGCGTTCCAGGCGACGTCCGGCCCCTCCCCGTAGTATTCGAAGATCAGGTCCCGCCCGCGTGTCACGACGACGCCGTGCAGATCCGGCGCCCTGCCCTCACGTACGATCTCGGCCAGCGCGGCTTCCATGTCCATCGGCATGCCTCCCCTTGTACGGCCTGACACGGTGTCAGGGTCCAGCGGCCGGTGGCCGTCAGGGAAGGGCCCGTCGTGAGGGCGGCCTGAGCGCGGACCCCGGAAAACCCCCTTGACCTCAACGTTTGTTGACGTCCCACGCTTAAGAAATCCCGAAATTTCCCGTTGAACAGGAGAGATATGCGAAAAAAACAAATCCTCGTCCTTGTGGCCGTCCTGCTGTCCACCGTCTCCCTGCCGATCACCCTGACCGGCGCCTCCGTCGCCCTGCCGGACATCGCCGCGGACCTGGGCGCGCGGCTCGCCCCCGTCCAGTGGGTGGTGAACGGCTACAACGCCACCTTCGCCAGTTTCATGCTGGTCTCCGGTTCGCTGGCCGACCTGGTCGGCAGACGCCGTGTCTACGCGGCCGGGGTCGCGGTTTTCGCCGTCACCGGCCTGCTGAGCACCCTCGCCACCGACATCGTGCTGCTCGACGTGGTCCGCGCCGTCGCGGGAGCGGGCGCGGCCGCCGCGGGGGCGAGCGGGGGCGCGCTGCTCGCCACCTCCTTCGAGGGGCGGGCCAGGACCCGTGTCTTCGGCCTGTTCGGCACCGCGCTCGGGGTCGGCCTCGCCTTCGGTCCCACCGTCGCCGGAGCCCTGATCGGCGCGTTCGGCTGGCGCATGGTGTTCGGCCTGCCCGCCGCGGTGGCGCTCGCCGTACTCTGCGTGGTGCCCCTGCTGCCCGAGTCCCGGGACCCGGCGCCCCGCCGCGTCGACACCGGCGGGGCCGTCACGTTCACCCTGTTCCTGCTCCTGCTGATCACCGGCTTCGTCGAGGGGCCCGACCTCGGGTGGACCTCGCCGCTGCCGCTGGCGGCCTTCGCCGCCTCCCTGGTGTGCCTCGCGGTGTTCGCCGGGATCGAACGGCGCAGGCCGGACCCGATGTTCGACTTCGGGCTGTTCACCGGCCCGCGTTTCCTGGCCTTCTCCACGGCGGCGGCGACGATCGTCTGCGTGCTCGTGCCGCTGCTGGTCTACCTGCCGTCCTACTTCACCGAGGTGCTGGAGATGAGCCCGCAGCGGGCGGGCGCCACGTTGATCATGCTCACCGCCCCGACGCTCGTCCTGCCCTCGCTGATCGGGCCGGTCACCAGATGGGTGTCACCGGCGGCCGTCGTCGTGCTGTCGCTGGTCCTGGTCGGCGCCGGGGCCGCCTGGCTGGCCCTGGCCGGGCCGGAGGCCGGGACACCCGGTCTCGCGGGACCGCTGCTGACGATCGGGCTCGGCGTCGGCGCCTCGATCGGGCTGATCGACGGGGTGGCGATCGGCAGCGCCCCCGCCGACCGGGCGGGCACCGCCGCGGGCATGCTCAACACCGCGCGGCTGGGCAGCGAGACCATCGCCATCGCGGTGTGCGGTGCCGTACTGGCCGCGACCACCGGAGGACGGCTGGCCGGGCCCGGCTTCACCGAGGGGCTGCGGCTGACGCTCTGGGCGATGGCGGGCCTCACACTGCTTTCCGTGCTGCTGTGCGCGTTCCTGCTGCGCGGTGGCTCCGCCGTACGGCAGGCGGCGGGGAAAGGCGTCTCCGTGTGATTTACGGAAGGCCGCGAATTACCCCTAAAACCTCCATGAAATTATGGCCGGGAAAGGGCGGCCGTTCACCGGCAGCACGCCGTATTCGCCTCCGCCCGTTTGGCCTCTCCCACCCCTTCCAGCAGGCGCCGCGGGCCGGAGCCCAGCCTGCCGAGCGTGTCGTCCGGGTTGGCCATCGGGCAGCGGTCGATCGACAGGCATCCACAGCCGACGCAGTCGGTGAAGTCGTCACGCAGCTTCTGGAGCTCGCGGATCCGGGCGTCGAGCTGGTCACGCCACCGCGTGGACATGCGCTCCCAGTCCTGCCGTGTGGGAGGACGCGCGCTCGGCAGGTCCTCCAGGGCGGTGCCGATCTCGGCCAGCGGTATCCCCACCCGCTGCGCGACGCGGATCAACGCCACCCGCCGCAGTGTGTCACGCCGGTAGCGCCGCTGGTTGCCCTCCGTGCGGCGGCTCGTTATGAGCCCCTGCCGTTCGTAGAAATGCAGAGCGGATATCGCGACACCGCTGCGCGTGGAGAGTTCCCCGACACTGAGTTCAGCCGGAAGGTCACCCATCCTCCCCCCTCCCAGGCATCAATAAATATTGAGGTTCTCGCGCGAATATTACTCCAGCCGACGGCCGGGTTTTCCGGGGAGAAAGAACGACCCCCGTGGGCGCCGAGGAGGCGGCGGCCCACGGGGGTCGTCGGGAGAGGGGATTGCGGGGTTACCTCAGCGGGCGGGGCAGGCTGATGGTCAGGATGCGGCTGGTGACGCCGGAGTCGACCAGACGGCCGTCCGAACCGAAGGAGCCGAGGCCGAAGTCGTTGTCGTTGGCGATCGCGATGGTCTTGGGGCCGAGGACGGTGACGCCCTCGATCTTGCCGGGCAGGCCGGGGATCGCGGCCAGGTCGACGGCCAGGGACTTGGTGGCGACGGTGACGTTCTTGGGCAGCGAGGCCTCAAGGGAGGGCTTGGTCGCCGGGTCGTCCTGCGCGCCGCCGAGGAGGTTCGTCGCCCGGCGCACGTCGACGGTGTACAGGCGGGCGACCGCGTCGGTGCGCTCCTGGAGCAGCAGACGGCCGGGGCTCAGCACGTTGAGGGCGGAGATCTTCATGTCGCCCTGCTCGGCCTTGGGGTCGAAGGTCGCGACGTTCTCCATGCTGTAGGCCCACTCGGCGGTCGGCCGCCCGGTACGCAGGTCGACGCGCAGGATGCGGGTGACGCTCGACGCCTTGCCCGTCTTCTTGTCGGGGTTGCCCAGCGGGCTCTGCACGGCGACGTAGAGGGCGCGCTCGGAGGGCGAGATGCCCAGCGCCTCGAAGCCGCGGTTCTGCTGGCGGTTGGCGAAGATCGCGGGCAGCGTCTCGCGGACCGGATAACCCGTCCCGGTCAGGTTGAGGCCCTTGGGCACGTACCTGGCCAGGATCCGCCCGTCGGCCGCCACGTGCACCAGGGAGGGCGAGTACTCCTCGACCAGCCAGAAGCCGCCGCGCCCGTCGGCGACGATGTCCTCGGTGTCCAGGCCGTTCGGGTCGTAAAGCAGCTCGGCCGTGCCGTCCCAGGTGTAGGGAACCTCGTCGTGGCCCTCCTGGTTCGACACACCGGTGATGGGCGTGCCGTCGGACGTCTTCAGCGTGATCGTCTCGGCGATCTTCGCCTTGCCGTTCCGTACGGCGACGCGCACGATGGCGGGCGCGAACTCCGGCACCGGGAAGGTGCGCCGCTTCTCACCGTTGATCTTCGGCTCGCCGTTCGGGCCCCGGTCGGTGACCATCCAGTACTCGCCGGGACGGCCCGCCGGGTAGAGGCCGCTGCCGACACCGCCCAGCTTCACACCGCGGTCGTCCTTGACGAGACCGCTCTCGAACTCCGCCAGGGCGGGGGCGGGCAGCGTCACGTCGGAGGTGACCCGCGGAGCCTTCTCCTTGGGAGCGGCGGCGGCGGGAGCCACGGCCGCGCCGGTGAGGGCGACGGTGAACGCCGCCGCGGTGGCGAGGGCGGCGAGGAGGGGACGTGACATGGAGCTTTCCTTTACGACCTGGTCTGTGACGAGATCCGGAAGCTATCGACGCCGGGCGACCTGAACCCTAAGCCCGGGTGAACACGAAGAGAAGGCGTACGGTGACACCGGACACACCGAGCCGCCTCCCACCTGCGATCTTGCTCATCCACGGGCGGGATTTCCGTACGGCCACGGCCTCCCGGATGGCTCCTCGCGGGGCAGGGACCTCCTCGCAGGGCAGGGCGCCCATCCGAACGCGGCCCCTCCCCTACGCGCCCCGTCCGGGCGCCGGGCGCCGGGCGCCGGACGCCGGACGCCGGACGCCGGACGCCGGACGCCGGACGCCGGACGCCGGAAAAGGAGAGCCGGTGTGTCCACGCGGAGCCCACCGCGCGGACACACCGGCGTACCCGGCCCCCTACCCCTCGGTCACCGGGCCTGTCACCGGCCGGGAACCCCCGGGGTTCCTCACCGGTCCAGGTTGACGAAGACTCCCTTGACCTCGGTGTAGGCCTCCAGCGCGTACGGCCCCATCTCCCGGCCGGTCCCGCTGGCCTTGAAGCCGCCCCAGGGCGCGGCGGGGTCGGGGACGTGCAGCATGTTGACGAACACCGTGCCCGCCCGTACGGCGGCGGCCAGCGTGTGCGCGGTCGACAGGTCCTTGGTCCACACCGAGGCGGCCAGACCGAACTCGCTGTCGTTGGCCCGCTCCGCGATCTCGTCCAGGTCGTCGTAGGCCATGACGGGGATGACCGGGCCGAAGATCTCCTCCCTGGCGATCCGCATGTCGTCGGTCACCCCGGCGAAGACGGTCGGCCGGTAGAAGAAGCCCTTCTCCAGGTCCCCGTCGGCACGCTGCCCACCGGTCACCAGCTGGGCGCCCTGCTCGACACCGGAACGCACGAAGCCGTCCACGTTGCGCAGGTGCTCCTCGGTGACGAGCGGGCCCAGGTCGGTCGTGTCGGACAGGCCGGGGCCCAGCCGCAGCGCGGCGGCAGCGGCGGCGGCCTTCTCCGTGAACTCGTCGACCCGGCTGCGGTCCACGTAGAACCTGGAGTAGGCGGCGCACACCTGGCCGCTGTTGAACAGGGCGCCCTGGACACAACCGGCGACGGCCCTGTCGAGGTCGGCGTCGTGCGCCACGATCGTGGGGGTCTTGCCGCCGAGCTCCAGGGTGACCCGCTTGAGGTTGCCCGCAGAGGCGCGCATGATCTCCCGGCCGACCTCGGTCGAGCCGGTGAAGGACACCTTGTCCACCCCGGAGTGCGCCACCAGGGCGCGGCCGACGTCGGGGCCGCCGGTGAGGAGGTTGACGACGCCCTCGGGCACCCCGGCCTCGACGCACAGCTCGGCCAGGCGCAGGGCGGTCAGCGAGGTCTGCTCGGCCGGCTTGATGATCACCGTGTTGGCGCAGGCCAGCGCGGGGGCGAGCTTCCAGGTGAGGATCATCAGCGGGAAGTTCCACGGCGTGATCAGCGCGCAGACCCCGACCGGCTCCCTGCGGGTGTAGTGCAGGGTGTTCGGCAGGGAGATCGGAGAGGTCGCGCCCTCGATCTTGGTGGTCCAGCCCGCGTAGTAGCGGAAGTGCTCGGCCGCGCCCGTGACCGAGACGCCCCTGGCGACCCCGAGCGGCTGTCCCTGGTCCCTCGTCTCCAGGTACGCCAGCTCCTCGCCGTTGGCCTCGATCAGGTCCGCGATCCGCCAGAGCACCCGCGCCCGTGCCGCGGGCGACATCTGCGCCCAGTCGGGGTTACGCAGCGCCTTCCTGGCCGCGTCGACGGCGGCGTCCACATCGGAGGCGTCGGCCTCGGCCAGTTCACCCAGCGGGGCGGCCGTCGCCGGGTCGTAGGTCGTGAAGGTCCGCCCTGAGTTGCCGGAGCCCCACTCACCACCGATGAGCAGCCTGCCGGGCTTCTCCAGGACGGGAGAGTCGGGACCGCTCTCCTGCGGTCGCAGAAACGTCGACACTGCCATGTTCTCCACGGCCTCCCCGTGCTCGCTGTCGCCCTTCGACCGCCTGTAGGGACGGTCAGGATCAGTTGTACGGCGTCGCGCACCGAGCGGCCTTGTCTGTGACGGCACAGCACTTGCCTGTCACGCTCCAGCGGTTTCCGGTTACTGTCATGTGACAGGGACACTGCGGGACCATTGCCAAATAACGGCACGCGATGCACCATTCCTGCAGTTGGACGCACCGCCCCATGCAGGAGGAAGCATGTCGTCTCTACTGCGCACAGCCGACCTGCCGGCCCGCGAACGCGCCGACTTCTGGTGCTCGGCGATCTCCGAGGCGTTCGTGCCCCTCGACATGACCCTCGCCAACGGCGAGACGTTCCGGGGCCAGATGCGCAGCAGAAGCCTCGGCGTGATGCTGGTCAGCGACGTCGCGGCCGACGCCCACAAGGCCGAACGGACCCGCCGTCTGATCGCCAGGTCGGAGACCGACTACTACAAGCTGAGCATGCCGCTGCAGGGCTACTGCCTGGTCATGCAGGACGGCCGTGAGGCCCCCCTCACCCCCGGTGACCTGGCCGTCTACGACACCAGCAGGCCGTACACCGTGGCCTTCGACAACACCTGCCGGATGCTGGTGCTGATGTTCCCCCAGCGCTTCCTGAGGCTGCGGCCGCACGAGATGCACCAGGTGACGGCCAACCGCGTCTCCGGACGCCAGGGAGTCGGGGCGCTGGTCTCCCCGCTGCTGATGAACCTCGTCACCAAGATGGACGAGATCGGGGAGAACCAGTCGCTCCAGCTGGCCGACAACATCCTCGACCTGCTCGCCACCCTGTTCTCCGAACGGCTCGGCAAACAGGGCACCCCGCCGCCCAGCTCCCCCCAGTCGCTCCTGCTGCGCATCAGGGCCTTCATCGAGGCCCACCTCGACGACGGCAACCTCACCCCGGACACGGTCGCCGCCGCGGTGCACATCTCGACCGGCTACCTGCACAAGCTCTTCAGGATGGAGGGGACCACGGTCTCCCGGTTCATCAGGGAACGCAGGCTGGAGCACTGCCGCCGCGACCTCGTCGACCCGGACCAGTGGACGCTCTCGGTCAGCACCGTCGCCGCCCACTGGGGCTTCGTCGACGCCGCCCACTTCAGCCGCCTCTTCAAGGCGACCTACGGCGTCTCCCCCCGCGAATACCGCCTCACCCGGGACGCCCAGGGCGGGATGGCGGTTTCTGCTTGGGAAACGGCGTAGGCCTGCCTCCTTGCTCCGCCTGGCGGCGGCGCGGGCTTGGGCGCTTTCGAGTCGGTGTCTTCCCTCGTCGCTCATCCGCTGCGCTCCTTCGCTCCTCAGTCCAGACACCGACGCGCCCAAGCCGACACTCCTCACGCACGGCACCGGTAAAGCACACGATCAAAACCCTCACGTTCGGGGCCGGTATCCAAAGCCCTCCCCCTTGGGGTTGATGCGTTCGGGCGGTTGCTCTGGAGCGTGAGCTTGGCGTCTGCCTCTCCAGGGTGGGCCGCGCAGGTTTCCTGCCGGGTCGCGCACGCTCTCGGTGGGTTCCCCGCGTCGGGGACGGGAGCCGGGAGGCCGATGTGGCGCAGGAGATCTAGGTCAAGTACCGGGTACGCGACCTCACGGCGCCGTAGGGACTATCCGCCGTTGAGGAGGGTTCTGATGTCGCTTTCTCGGTAGCGGCGTTGGCGGCTGGGGGTTCTCACCGAGGGGATACGGCCGGTCAGGGCCCAGCGGTTGACGGTTTTGGGGTCCACGCCGAAGATCCTGGCCACCTCACCGGGGGTCAGGAGGCGTTCGGTGGTGTCCGGGCCGGTGGTGAAGGTGCCGTCGGGCGTGACGACCTTGAGGGGGGACATGTGGTTCTCCTTGGGTCCCGTATGGGGCGGGTTCAGGCGCGGATGATGTGGGTGATCTCGTCCTGGCGGCCGAGGGCTTGGGCCAGGCGGTGGACGGTGGTGCGGGCGAGGACGTCACGTGCCCCGGCGGCGTGCTGGGCCGGGGTGACCGGCTGGTAGCGACAGGCCCACCACCGGGGCAGACCGGGCACGTTCCGGGCCTGGTATCTCCAGCCGCGATGGATGGTGCCGAGCAGTTCGATGAGCCGCTGCTCACGCTCGGGATCATGGTCGGTCATGGACGGTCCCTTCGTAGCCGGACAGCGATCACCGGCCATGCGAGAGAGTCCCGCGCCGTGATCCACAGAGTCGGCTCGACCCCGGCGCCATGTCAGGAGTTCTCCCGGTTCTCCGGAGGCGCTGTGGGCGTGGGCGGGTTCAGAGGCGCTCCGGGGGGTTAAGGCTTGGTCTCTGCGCCCGGGAGCCCGGGGAGGGCTATGGAGAGCAGGTCGAGCAGAGCGCTCAGCGGGTTCTTCACGGGACTCCTGTCCGCGACGGATGGCGACGGATGGCAGGGAGGGCGCCCGGCCGGCGGGTCCGCCTGGCCGGGCACCCGAGGAGGCCGGTCACTCCGTGGTGACCGGCGCCGACGGGCTCCCCTTCCCCGATGCGCTCGGGAGCCGCCGTTGGGTGTGCGGCCCAGGCCCCTCCTCCTGGACCGCACGTTCACGGGGTACGGCGGGCAGGGGGTGGGATGGGTTCCCCGCCCGCCGTACCGGCTCGGAAGATCACGCCTCGGAAAGCGGTCGGGGACGGTCCGGCGCTCGGGACCGAGGATCGCCACGCTCGCCCAGGGGCGATACGGCTCCGCGCCGAACGGCCGGGAGTCGGGTTCCGCCGCGTTCGGCCAAGGGCGGTACGGCGTCGCGCCGGACATCCGAGGCCGGGCGTCGCCGTACCCGCTCAGGGGGCCGCGCCCGCTCGGGGGCTCGCCCCTGCCCGGAAGGCCCTGCCTGCCCGGGAGGCCGTACCTGCCCGGGAGGTCCTGCCTGTTCAGGAGGTCGTGTCTGCTCGGGGATGGGTGGGAGGGTCCGCCGGATGAGGGTGGTCTCCACCTGGTGGATCTGTTGCCGGAGCCCTTCTGCGTCGGGGTCGGAGACGATGAGTGGTTCGGGGGTCGGCCAGGCCGCGATGGCGTAGAAGCGGCGCCGGCCCAGGCTGTAGAACACGCTCCATCCCTGGATAGAACGGTCCATGTTTTCCGCCTCGGAACGGGCGGGGCCGTCCCACAGCCGCCGGTACACCTGCGTGAGCGGTTGCCCGTCCCGGTGCCGCCCGCTGTGCCGGGGTCGTCCGATCACGACGCGGCTCCCCGGGCGATCTCCTCCTGGTGTTCGACGACGGCCCGAATCTCGTCGAAGGTGTCGGCGTCCACATCCGGTTCGGCCCCGGCCCTTCGTGCCGCATTGGAGAAAGGTTTCCGGCGAAAAGCCCAGAAACGGCCCTGGTCACTGAGAATAAGCCGCCAGCCCGGGATGGTGGGCGAGGGCACAATGGCTTTACCATCGTGCACGGATCGCACCTCCTTTGCGATCAAGGGACCCCGTACGGCACTGCCCGCCT
Source organism: Streptosporangium jomthongense (assembly GCF_042650425.1). Taxonomy (NCBI): domain Bacteria; kingdom Bacillati; phylum Actinomycetota; class Actinomycetes; order Streptosporangiales; family Streptosporangiaceae; genus Streptosporangium; species Streptosporangium jomthongense. The sequence continues at coordinate 143,466 of NZ_JBHSBC010000001.1, forward strand.
GCGGGGTTCCGCTTTACAAAGACCTTGCTGATGCCATAGTTGAGGCACGTCGTAAGCGGGACAAGACCCGCCGCCTTTCAAGCGAAACATGTAAGCCATGTAGCAAACACAGGCGAGGACCAATGAGCGCGGAATCCCAGGAGTGGCACGAATTCGGCAGGGCATTACGAAAGTCACGAAAAGGACATCAGATAACCCAGCGGCAACTCGGTGAGCTGATCGGCTGGGCCGACTCGATGGTGAGCCGTTGGGAGTCGGGCACCCTCACCCCTTCGGCCGAGGCGATCGAGGCTCTCGACTCCGCACTCACCACCGAAGGGAAACTGATTTCTCTCGGACTGCACGCCGCCATGGCCGATAGCAATCGGCTCCGGAAGGGTACCGTCGAGGCAAAAGCCTCAACGCGGGATGAGGATGACAGCATGGAGCGCAGACGACTGATGCGAGATGCCGCCGCCGTCGCTGTCGGAGGGGCGGTGGCACCCGTACTGGCCACCCTGACCGATGCCTGGCAGAGCTACGGACCGCGCATCTCCGGAGCGAGCGTCTCACAGGAAATGATCGACGACTGGGAGGAGGCGGCCGAAGCCCACTGGGAACGGAGCTACTACGACTCGCCCGCCGCCGTCCTCGCGGCCCTTGCCGTGGACTACGCCGACCTCGCACCTCACCTCGGCCGCACCCAGCCGGAGGCCGTCGAGCGGAACCTCTCCCACGCCGCCGCGCGTTTCAGCGCCCTGATCGCCGGGGCCTGGTACGACCTGGACAACCGTCGAGAGGCGTTGCGGTGGTGGAATCGGGCTCACACACTGGCCGACGCCTCCCGGGACAGCGCGCAGTCGTCCCTGACACGGAGTTGGGAGGCGTCACATCGGCGCCATGACGGCGACGACGTCCTGCCACTGCTTCAGGAAGCCCGGCGACTGGCCGGGGATCGGCCAAGCCTGACGCTGTTCTCCGCGCTTCGCGTGGAAGTTCAGGCTCTCGCGACGCAGGGCCGTACCGAAGAGGCGATCATCGCCCTCAATCGGGCCGAGAACGTGCTGGAGGCCCTTCCCGCGCAAGCACCGGGAATCCGGCCCGACTGGTACAGCCGGAGCCTGGTCTATACCCTCGCGGGCGACGACCGGAAGGCCGAGGAAGCGCGAGACGCCGCGGGAAAGGCGTACGACGCCGCCCACCTCATGTCCACCGTGCTCGAACTGCACCGAGCAGCGACACAGGCGCGGACCGATCCCGAGCAGGGCGCACAATATGCCTTGAGCACCTTGAACGGCCTTCCCGCCAAACGACGTGACCGTCAAGTCACATCGAGCGCTCGGCTTGTCCTCACCACACTTCCCGAGAGGGCGAAAGCCCTGCCTGCCGTGAAGGAACTCCGCGTGCTGACGGCCAGTAAGCCAGCCTGACTCACACACGAAAATGCCCCACCGGTCGGCGATCGGTGGGGCATGCGTTTCCGGGTTCACGGTTCTTGACGGCTCAAATGCCTGGACCGTCAAGAACCGTGAACCCGGAGAACTCCGATAACACCCTTGAGCGGAGAAATCTCCAGTCCGGAAGGGTCCTCAGAAAGCTCGCACGTCAATCATGCGGGTAGATCCCAGGTTGGGCCGGTGGGGTCGCCGAGCCATACGTACTGGCGTTCGCGGGTGGCGGTGAGGCCGAAGGCGGACTGGTGCGGTGATCCGGCCTCCTGCCACAGCAGTACGGCCTCCTCCACCGCGTCCCACAGCCGAACCGGACCGTGCTGGTGGACGATCCACCCGCCACCCGGGGCGGGTCTGGTGTCGGCGCGGGAACCGGTGGAGACGTCCAACAGGATCGTTGTCTCCCCCGCTGACGAGCGTTGGGCGGCCGGTACAGCCAGTTGGGCGACGAACAGGGCGGCCTCGTCGTCCAGGATCGCCGGGTCGATCCTGCTCTCCCGTGCCTGCCCGACGCCGGTCGCCACGGGCGGGCGGGGCGGCGGCAGGTGGGTGCGGGCACGCATGAAGTACCAGCCCTGCTTCAGGAAGCGTCCGCTGGCCGTACCCTCGCCGTCGAGAGTGAGGTGGGCGGAGGCGACGCCGTCCAGCCAGCCCCACATGGGGGTGGTGATGGTTCCTCCGGGACGCGTCTGCTCCAACCAGGCGGTGGGGATGGTCCGGACCGAGCAGGTGCAGATCAGCCGGTCGTACCCGGTGCCGTTGGCGTGGCCGTGCAGGCCGTCCCCCACGACGAGAGTAGGTGCGTGTCCCGCCCGGACGATGGCCTTCCTTGCACGTCCGGCCACAGCGGGGTCGTACTCGATCGAGGTCACCGCGTCGTCGCCGAGACGCCGGCACATCAGCGCGGTCGAGTAGCCGGTCCCGGTGCCGATCTCCAGCACCGTGTCGCCTTCGCCGATCTCGGCGGCCTCCAGCATCCGCACGACCAGGCTCGGGAGCGTGGACGACGAACCGGGTGCCCCGGTCACCGGCCCGGCCGCCTCCTCGGCCAAAATCCCGTCCACCTGGGTCACCCACGTCCCGTCGGTGTAGACCAGGCTCAGCCAGTCGCCCTCGTCGATCTCGGCACGGCGGATCGGTGTCCACAGATCGCCCCGGACCTGGTCGGCTTGGTAGACGGCCTCCCCCATGAACAGCTCGCGCGGCGTCGTCTCCAGCGCCGCACGCCAGCCGGAGGACCCGATGGCCTCGGCCAACGCATGCCGGAGCTTCACGGCCGTGTCGCTCACGACCACCATCCTTTCAGGATCACATCCGCGAAGGCGTGGGCCATCGCATCGGCATCAGGCAACCAGGCCCACTGCCCGTTGGGGTTGCACTCGATAAAAATCCAGGCTTCGGAGTCCTGTCCGTCGACAGCCTCAAGCGCGAAGTCGAAGCACCCGAACACCAGCCCGAAGTGGTCGAGATAGGCGTACAGCGCTTCCCTGACCTGCTCAGGCACGTCGATGGGCTCGTGGGCCAATTGCTCCCAATCGCCGCTGCGCCAGTCGAGCGCGCCGTCAGGGGTGGTGATCCTGCTGGCGAACACACGTCGGCCGATCACGGTCACCCTGGCGTCGGAGGACTTGCGCACCTCCTTCTGGAACAGGTGGGCGGTCACCGACAGGGAGTCGTCAAGTGTGTGTTCGGCGACCCGCTGCGTCCATATGGCGGAGCACCCCTCCGAGGTGGAGGGGGCACCTCGAAACGATTTGTAGATGACAGGACCGTGTTCGGCGGCGAACCTTCGCGCCTGTTCCACATCGTTGGTGATCAGGGTTGGCGGAATGGACAGGCCGAGCCTGGCCGCCGCCTGAAGCTGGGCGGGTTTGTAGTCGGCACGGGAATTGGCAGCCGGGTGGTTGACGTAGACCACACCGTGCAGGTTGTTCAGAATGCCACCGAGGCCGTACTGGGCTTCGGTGGCGGAGAACTTCTGCGCCGTAACGGACAGGCGGGTGAACCGAGCCGAGAACGGATGGGGGCGGCGGTAGTACACCGCCCCCACTTTCTCCAGTGCGATGTCCCGGCTTGGTGTGCGAAGCCGCCCGGCCCATTCCTCACGGCCGTCACCGATGACGGCGCTGAACACCAACTCGGCGCCGATGTCGGCGGGATTGACACGAACCACCTGCACCCGGCGCTCATTCAGCGCCTCGATGACCATGTTGGCGGTAAGGTCCTCCGCCGATGTGATGACCAGCACGGTCTGTGGCATGGGCCGCATCTGCTGTTATCCGTCGTTCTGGGAGTCGTCCGCCACTGCGGCGCTTCCCGCCGAGCCGTCGCTGCCGCCGCCCTTGGACGTCGTGATCGTGATCTTGCCGGCCATGTCCACGATCGCGCCGTCCGCGCCGTAGAAGTGGGTGAGCTGCGTCTCGGGGTCAAGCCGAAGCGTCTCGTACAGCGGTGGAAGCCCCGGCAGAGGCTCGGTCATCCGACTGAGCCCCCAGGGGGAGACTGCTGTTGTCACGGCGCCCTTCCTTTCGGTGTTGGGTTGAGTGAACTTTCCGGGCGTCCCCGCACGCTTTTTCCGGGGAAGGAAAACGGGGATGTGCACAGACACTGCGGCCAGGACCCCGTAAGCCCGTATGGCCTGCGAAGTTCCGCCTCACATGCACCTTGCTCCTGCCATGGTCGAGGGACACGTTACGCAGGACAAGGCCCACGGTGTTTCACGCGACCCCTGAAAATTATGCAACAAGCCAGGGGAGGGACAATTGACATTGAATGCCATTAATGGCACAGATTCGGCTTAATTCTACAAGGGTAGCGAAAGGCCGCATGAGCACCGATCAGACCAGGCGGGGATACCGGGACAGCCCGAGCTGAGAGAAAATCGAGGCAGTCTCGGCATCGACGGATCAGGCCCGGTTGCGGAGGACCGAAAAGGCGGTCCCGTTATGCGGATTTTGATCAGAGGTGCCATGCGACTCTCGGCCCCTAGGAGTTCGGGGCCGTCCGAACAAGATCAGTCGTCCGCGCGGGTGAGAGAGCGCAGGCAGGGACGTAGCAGATCGATGATCTGTTCCGGAGGGGTGTCACGGAGGACGTCGAATTTGAGGAAATGCCGGCTGACGGCCACGCCGATGAGAGTGGCGCTGATCAGTGCGGCCCGCACGTCGGCGTCGTCGGCGGGGATGGCGTCGCTGAGTTGCGCCCGGTAGCGGGCGGCTCCTTCGATCGCGGCTTCGGAGGCTCCGGCGTGGGTGAGCATCGAGCGCAGGACGGCCAGTGACGCGATCGGTTCGTTGACCAGCGAGTCGGCGATCTGGGCGAGTATCTGTTCGGCGACCTCTTCCGGGGTTCCGCCGACGGGTCGGACGGGTCCGGCCTGAGTGGCGCGATGGAAGAGCTCTTCCTTGGAGCCGAAATAGTGCATGACCAGGCCGCCGTCCACTTCCGCGGCGCCGGCGATCGCCCGGATGGTGGTCTGGTCGTATCCCGACTCGGCGAACAGGCGGCCTGCCGCAGCGAGGATCCGCGCCTCGGTGGCGCGGCGTTGCTCCGCCCGTGACAGGCGTGGTCTGGGCTCGCTCACGGGTTGATTCTACGGGCGTTGACCGCTCCTTGATTTCGTTCTACATTCGTTCAATCAACACGCGTTCAATGAACGGAGGCCCCATGGGTCTGCCAACCCCACAGGACGTCATCGCGCGCAGACGAAGCCTGGTCCTGGAGCACGACATGGACGGCTTCGCTGAGCTGTTCGCCCCCGATGGGGTGATCGAGATGCCCTTCGCACCGCCGGGCATGCCCAGGCGGATCGAGGGCCGCGAGGCGATCCGCGACTTCTCGGCGGCGGCCACGATCTCGCTGCTACGAGTCGAGGACATGTGGACCACGCAGGTTTACCAGACCACCGATCCCGAAGTGCTCATCGTCGAACTTGAGGCCAAGGCGGTGGTGACCACGACAGGTGCCCCGTTCCAGGCCACGTCCGTGCAGGTGTTCCGGATCCGCGACGGCAGGATCCTGCTGTTCCGCGACTACTGGAACCCGCAAGGCCTGGCCGAGGCCCTGAACTCCTGACCCGACCCGCCCAACGCCGAGCCAGCCCATCAAGCTCTACGAGCGCGTTCCGCCGTCAGCGGGGTTTCCCGGAGTCGGCGCCGAGCAGGTCGAGCAGCCGAAGTTGGCGGATACCGACCGAAGAATGATCTTCGTGGAGGTAGGCGCGCCGAGAACAAGTCCGCCGGTGGGAATGACCGACCGTCCGGCGCACAGAAAGTCAATCGCGGTCGTGCCACAGCCGACGGGGGCCGCACGTAGGTCTTGAAGGCGGGTGGTGTCCACACCGAACACCTCGGTCCCGGCGGCCTTCGAACGACCCACGTGCGAAAACAAGGTCGGCCGACCTTCACCCTCGCAGAGGCTCAAGCGCCTTCCCGCCGCTGTGCGAGAACTTCACCCGCCACAACGAGCACGACGCCCCGCCGGTTGACCGGCGGGGCGTTCGCGGTCTCCACTCACCCAGAAAATCCAGAAAAATCAGGATTCGCCGGTGTTCATGGTTTCCAGGATGTTGTGCTGGGTCAGGGATTCGCCCTCGAGGATGGCCGCCACCCTGCCCCGGTAGAAGACCGCCACCCGGTCGCACAGGGAGGCCAGTTCCTCCACGTCCGTCGAGCAGAGCATCGTGACGGTCCCCGTCTGGGTGGCCGAACGGATCAGCGTGTGCATCTCGGCCTTGGCGCCCACGTCGACGCCCCGGGTCGGATCGTCGAGCAGCAGCACGGAGGGGTCGGCGTCGAGCCACTTGGCGAGCACGACCTTCTGCTGGTTGCCGCCGGAGAGCAGGCCGGTGCGCTGGTCGACGCTCGAACAGCGCAGGCTCATCCGTTCACCGTGGTCACGGGCCCGGGTGCGCAGGGCCGTACGGCGCAGGAAGAGTCCGTCGCGGTTGAGGGCCACGGCCCGCACCTGGGCGATGTTCTCCCAGATGGGCTTGTCCAGCATGAGGCCGAACCTGCGGCGGTCGCCGGAGACGACGGCGACGCCCGCCGCGATGCTGCGGCGCAGCCCGTTGGGGGCGCGGCGTCCTGAGGGGAGCCGCACCTCGCCGCTGTCGGCTCTGCGCAGGCCCGCGACCAGTTCGAGCGTCGCCTGGTGTCCGGAGCCGGCCAGGCCCGCCAGGCCGAGGATCTCCCCGGGCCGTACGGTCAGCGACACCTCGGACAGCGCGCCCTGCGATCCGGCGTTCACGATCCGCAGCTCGCCACCGGCCGTCTCCTGAGGGGCCATGAGCGTCACCTTCTCCTGGACCTGGACGGTCTTGTCCCCCAGCATGGCCGTGACCACCTCGGCCATGGACAGCGACTTCCTGTCCTGGGCCTCCATGACGACCTGGCCGTTGCGCAGGACGGTGATGACGTCGCTGAGCGCCATGACCTCTTCGAGGATGTGCGAGACGAAGACGACGCCGACCTGGTGCTCGCGCAGGACCCGTACGACGTTCAGCAGCCGGTCGGCGCTGGCCTGTTCGAGCGCGGAGGTCGGCTCGTCCAGGATCAGGACGCGCGGCTTGGTCAGCAGCGCCCTGGCGATCTCGACGAGCTGGCGCTGCGCCAGGGAGAGGTCGCCGAGCCTGGTCCTGACCGGGACGTTCAGGCCGAGCTGGTCGAGCACCGGGGCGGCGGCCTCCGCCATGGCCCTGCGGTCGAGGAAGGGTCCTCTGCGCGGGCCGGTCACCGGGTAGAGGTTGGCCAGGATGTCCAGGTCGGGGAAGAGGTTGAGCTCCTGGGACACGACGGCGACGCCGTGCCGCGCGGCGTCGCCGGTGTTGCGGAAGCGCACCTGCTTGCCGTTGAGGGTGATACCGCCCCGGTCGGGGGTCACCGCACCGGACATGATCTTGATCAGCGTCGACTTGCCCGCGCCGTTCTCACCGAGGAGGGCGTGGACGGAGCCCGCCTCGATGTGAATGCCCGCGTCCTTGAGGGCGACGACGCCCCCGTACGTCTTGCCGATGTTCCTGGCCTCCAGGATCGCCATGGTGTGCGCTCCTCCTACTGCGGATGCTGCGGGCTGACTGTCGGGGAGAGGGGTACGGCGGGGCGGCCGGGCCGAAAGAGCGGGGTGGCCGACCGCCCCGCGGAATCAGTTGGCCTGTCCGATGGGCTTGAGGTAGGTGTTCGGGTCGGCGAGCTGCTTGTCCACGACCGCCTTGAAGTAGGCGGCCCGGCTGGTCTCGTCGGTCTGCCGCTTGATGATCTCGTCCACGTTGTCCTTGTTCACGACCAGCGTGCCGGGGTTCCACCAGCCGGTCGGCACCGGCTTGCCGGTCCGCTTGCTGTCGATGAGCAGGCGCATCGCGATGTAGCCCTTGAGCCAGTGCTCGGGCGAGGAGAGCGCGAACAGCTGGCCCTTCTTGACGGCCTGCAGCGCCTCCGGCGGGATGTCCGCCGAGCCCGCGAGGAAGTCGCGGCCGGTCTGCTGCTTGATCAGCGGCAGCGAGACGCCGTCCTGGCCGCCGACGCCGAGGAAGGCGATGGCCTTCGGGTTGGCCTTGACGATGCCCTGCCAGGCGTTGAAGTTGTCGGTCGGCTCGGACTTGGCGTCGAACGGGCCCTTGATCGTCAGCTTGGGACGCTTGGCCTTGATGACCGAGACGAGCCCCTCGATGCGCTGGTTGAGCAGCTGGAGGCCGGGGATGTCGTTGCCGATCACGACGTCGCCGGTGGCGTCCTCGGGCACGTGCTTGATGAACTCCTCACCGAGCGCGACGCCCAGCTCGGTGTTGCTGTTGCCGACGAAGAGGCCGACCTTGGTCCCGGGCGGGGGCGCGGTGTCCACGGCGGCCATCGGGATGTTCTGGTCGGTCGCCTGGTTGATCGGCCGGACGAACAGGTCGGGGGTGAGGGTCTCCAGGCCGATGCCGTCGGGGGAGTTCCTGATCGCGGACTGGAAGAGCTGGACCTGGGCGGGGCCGTTGACCCCGACGGGGGCGGCCTGGTTGAGGGTGACGTTGCCGTCCTGGTCGGCGGCGGCCTTTGCGCCGAACGCCATCTCCTGGAACGGGTTCTGGGTGGACGTGGCGTAGATGAAGCCCATCTTCAGGGGCTTCTTGGCGTCCCCTCCCCCGCTCGCGCCCGCCGTCTCCTGCGAACCGGACGAGCCGGACGGGCCAGAGGAACAGGCCGTGAGCGCGATGGCCGAGGCGGTGAGAATCGACAGGGCGGTGAACGTACGGCGGCGGCGCCTCGGTCCAGCGGTCATGGGTTGGCTCCTCTTAATTTCTATTTTTATGGGATAAATCAGGTTTCTCCGGATAGCCGAGTTCGGCTCACCGGGTTTTGTTAGAGGTGGATGGAACAGTCCCCACAGGCCGTTCCCCGCGGGTCCCCGCAGGCCGGAAGGCCCTACAGGCCGAGCGCCTCGTCCTTGCGCCTGCGGCGCCTGCGCAGCAGGCTGTCCAGCGAGACGGCCAGCAGGATCACCGCGCCGGTGGCGAAGGAGCTCCAGTTGACCGGGATGTTGAAGTACTGCAGGCCGCTGCCGACCACGGCCAGCAGGATCGCGCCGAAGATCGCGCCGACCACCGTCGCCGTGCCGCCGCGCAGCGGGGTTCCGCCGATGACGGCCGCCGCGATCGCCTGCAGCTCGAACCCGGTGCCGATGTTGGGGTCACCGGAGGTGAAGAAGGCCAGGCCGAGGGCTGCGGCCACACCCGCGAGCAGGCCGACCAGCACCAGGACCTGCATCCTGACCCGGTTGGCCGAGATGCCGGAGAAGGTGGCGGCGTCGGGGTTGGAGCCGATGGAGCGCACCCGGTAGCCGAAGGAGGTGAAGCGCAGCACGACCGTGAGCACGATCGCGAAGATGATCAGCACCCACACGCTCGTGTAGACGCCGAAGATCTTGCCGCCCAGGATCGTGAAGAAGGAGTCCTCGACCGGCATGCCGGTCACCTGCTGGCCCTCGCTCAGGGCCAGGGACAGTCCTCGGTAGACCGACAGGGTCGCCAGCGTCGCCACGATGGTCGGGATGCCGATGTACTGCACGACGAGCGCGTTCACCAGGCCGAGGACGCCGCCGAGCACGACGCCGAGCAGCCCCGCCAGCCACGGGGAGAGCCCCTGGTTGATCAGCAGGCCCATGCTGATGAGTGACAGGCCGAACATCGAGCCGACCGAGAGGTCGATCTCCCGCATGGAGATCAGGAAGGCCATGCCTCCGGCGAGCAGGCCGACGTAGACCGACGCCTGCAGGGTGTCGAGCAGCTGCGCGGCCGACAGGAAGTCCGGGTGCAGGATGCCGATGACGACGACCAGCGCGATCGTCGCGACCAGCACGCTCATGGACTCCATCGCGGGAACGCGGCGCGCCAGGGCGGCAAGTCCACCGCCAGGACGCTCCCCCGGAACATCCGGGGCGTCCAGCGCGGGCGTCCCCTTGGTTCCGACATCGTCGACACTCACGGCGTCCCTCCGTCTCTTGTCGTGGTACCGGACTTCCGCTAAGGCTCCCGGACAGGGAGGTGAACGTACTTGACCCTGAGTGACCACTCCTTGTCTTTCGCTCACCCCGTCCCTCTCCGGCGAGGTGCGCGGAGCTTACCCGTGGTTAGCGTGACTGTCATCGCGCCTGGCGTGACTCAAGAAGGACATAGAGGTGAGCACACTCGTGAACCCCTTGGAAGGCCCCTTGAAAGACAGGGTCGCCCTGGTCACCGGAGGTGGCTCGGGCATCGGTGAGGCGATCTGCAGGCGCCTCGACGCGGACGGGGCGACCGTGGTCGTGCTCGACCGGGTGAGGTCGGCGGCGGAGCTGACCGCGGGGACGCTTCGTAAGTCCCACGCGCTGGTCGCCGACGTGTCCGACTCGGCCTCGGTCGACGCGGCGGTCGCCGAGGTGGCCGCCACCCACGGCCGCCTGGACATTCTGGTCAACAACGCCGGGGTACGCGGCGGGCAGGAGGCCGAGGACGCCTTCGCCAGGCTCGACACCCGTCTCGACGAGCTGCGGACCGACGGCACCGCGGCCACCACGGTCGACGCCACCGTGAGCATCTCCGACGAGGCCTGGCGGGACATGCTCGCCGTACACCTCGACGGCACGTTCTACTGCACCAGGGCCGCGCTGCGGGTCATGACCGGGCAGCGCTCCGGGGTGGTCGTCAACGTCTCCTCGATCTGCGGCCTCACCGGCTGCGAGCACCTGCCGCACTACTCGGCGGCCAAGGGCGGCATCCAGGCCCTGACCAGGGCCGTGGCCCGCGACGTCGCGCCGTACGGCATCCGCGTCAACTGCGTGGCGCCCGGCTACATCGAGACCCCGCTCGGGTCGGTCATCGGCGGGCGGATGCGCGCCGACCTTGAGGAGCGCATCGCCCTCGGCCGGTTCGGACTGCCCAGGGAGATCGCCGACACGGTGGCCTTCCTCGCCGGGGAGGGCGGGAGCTACTTCACCGGCCAGACGCTCAGCCCCAACGGCGGCCTGGTGATCGCATGACCCGACTCCAGGCCGACGTGATCGTGGTCGGCGCCGGTTCCGCCGGGTCCGTGCTCGCGCGCAGGCTCTCCGACGCGGGGGCGAGCGTGCTGCTCGTCGAGGCCGGGCCGCAGGGACGCTTCCCCGCGGTCGACGACCCGACGCGGATGCACGAGCTGTGGGACTCCCCCCTCGACTGGGGTTACCGTACGGTCCCGCAGCGGCACGCCCACGGCCGCCGGCTGCACCTGCCGCGCGGCAGGGCCGTCGGCGGGTCGCACAACCTGAACGCCATGATCTGGGTGCGGGGCAACCCGGCCGACTACGACGACTGGGCCGCCAGGGGCAACCCGGGGTGGGCGTGGGAGGACGTGCGGCCGGTCTTCGCCAGGATCGAGGCCGTCGACTCGGCGCAGAGCCGGCCGCGTGGCCCGCTGCACATCCTGACCGGCTACGAGCCCTCGGCCGCCCACCTGGCGATCGTCGAGGCCGCCCAGCAGGCCGGGCTGCCGTTCAATCCGGACTACAACGGGGCGTCGCAGGACGGCGTCTCCTTCATGCAGTTCACCATCCAGGACCACCGCAGGCTGACGACCGCGGACGCCTATCTCGGGCCGCTGGCCGGGCGTGACGGGTTCACCCTGGTCTCCGGCGCGCACGTCCACCGGCTGCTGTTCGAGGGCGAGCGCTGTGTCGGCGTCGAGTGGGAGCGCGACGGCGTGCTCGAACGGGGTCTGGCCGGGCACGAGGTCGTGCTGAGCGCCGGGGCCATCGGCTCGCCGGAGATCCTGCTGCGTTCGGGCATCGGCGACGCCGGGGAGCTGGGCGCGCACGGCATCGCCGTACTGGCCGACCTGCCCGGGGTCGGGCGCAACCTCCAGGACCACTGGCTGGTCCCGGTGATCGCCGGGATGGAGCGGCAGCTTCCCGTCTCACACGGGCTGCCGCGCACCCAGAGCCATCTGTTCTGGCGTAGCAGGCCCGATCTGGCGGTGCCCGACCTGCAGCCGCTGCACTTCGACGCGCCGTTGTACGAGCGGTGGATGGAGGGGCCGCCGGACGGCGTCTCGCTCATGGCCGGTCTGGTCCGCCCGGCCAGTCACGGCGACATCCGGCTCTCCGGCCCCTCACCGGCCGACCCGCTGCTCATCGACCCCAACGTGCTCTCCGCGCACGCCGACGTCGAGGCGCTGGCGGCGGCCGTACGGCTGTGCCAGGAGATCGCGGCGGCTCCCGCGCTGCGGGAGGACCTGGGGGCCTACGAGCTCTACCCGGGGGCGCTGGCCGACACCACCGAGGGGCTGTACGCCTACATCAGGGAGAGCGTGGTCACCTACCACCACCAGTCGGGCACCTGCAAGATGGGGGTGGACGAGGCGGCGGTGGTTGATCCGAGGCTGCGGGTCCACGGCGTCACCGGGCTGCGGGTCGCGGACGCCTCGATCATGCCCGCGGTGACGACGGGCAACACGAACGCCCCGGCCATCATGATCGCGGAGCGGGCCGCGGAGTTCATGACCTCCTGAGGGCGTGTCCCGGCGGCGGGCGACCGCCGCCGGGACGCGTCACTTGTCCTCGCCGGTCTCCCTGACCTCGGCGTGGTCGAGGTCGATGTCGTAGGTCACCGGGAACAGGCGCCGCAGGGCCGTGTCGACCCCTCCGCCGGGGTTGATCTCGAACACCACCTTCTTGCCGCCCCTGGTGATGTCCCTGACCTCCTTGACGACGTGTTCGTGGCTCTGGTCCGTGTGGTCACCCGACCTGCGGACCGCCTCGGGAACCCACGTGTTCTCGTCCTCCCGCGCCACCGCGACCTCCTCGACCCGGTACGGGATATGTCACCCGCAACCAGGCTAACTCCGGCGACCGCTCAGTGGTCCCGGACGGCGAAGGCCAGGAACTGGGTGATCTCACTTTCGTCGAAGTTGTCGTCGGAGCCGACGACCAGGACGCGTTCGCCGGAGGCCAGGCGCGGCCCCCAGCCCAGGCTCTCCAGGTTCTGCACCGTCGCCCCGCCGGCGTTGAAGTCGTGGACCAGGCGCTTGGTGACGGCCCGGTACGGCGCGCCGCCGGTCAGGCTGTCCCTGCCCAGCACGTTCGTCGCGCCGCGCAGGTCGATCTCGTACAGCTTGACCCGGTAGCCGACGCCCTCGATCCAGAACCGTTCGAGGGACAGCAGCCGGTCGTCGTCGACGGCCAGGATCTCCGAGACGCCGCCGTCGTATCTGCCGGTCTCCGGGACGGGGGCGGCGGGCAGCCGGTCGATCGGGTAGGCGTACTGCGCGCGGGTCCTGCCGTTCCTGTCCCACACGGTGATGCGGGAGAGCGCGCCGCGCTCGGTCGTCATGATGTCGCCGTCCTCGAAGCGGGGTCCCTCGACGATGGCCGCGATGCCGTGGGGGGTGAAGGTCAGGCCCTCGAACCCGGCGTTGTGGCGGGGGCCCGAGGTGGTGTTCGTCATCGTGAGGTTGCCGGGGATCGGCAGGCCGCCGCGGTCGTGGCCGCCCCGGTCGACCCAGCGCAGCGACATCTGGACGACCGGGTTGCCCGTGGTGCCCTCCCTCGGCCTGTCCCCCTCGCTGCTCCACAGGATCCTGCGGCTCCACGGGTCGAAGCGGATGGCCTCCGGGTCCGCGGCCTCGGGCTGGCCGTAGCCGGGGTAGGGCGTCCCGTCGGGGCGCAGGAGGGTGGTGACCCCGGTGATGCTCACGCCCTCGAAGCGCCGGGTGAGCGGGTTGATGTCGATCTTTCCGGTGTAGTAGCGGGCGGGGTTGTAGCGCGCCCGGTCGTCGGAGATGAAGTACCACGTTCCGGTGAGCGGGTCGCGGTCGATGCCGGACAGGCCACCGACGACCGTCCCCTGGAACTGGGCCCTGTGCGGCAGGTCCCGCTCACCGAGGAAGTGGGTGATGCGGATCCCGTCCGCGGGCGCCGCCGCCGCGGGCTGCGCCTGGACGGTTCCCAGCCCGGCCATCATCACGACCGCGAGGAGGGCTCGCGTCATTGTTCGCCGATTCTTCATGCGTTTCTCCGAATCCCGAAAATGCCTCATACAGAACTGGCGGAGACATGAGACCGCGAAACGCGACGACTGTCCACGGAAATCGGAATCCGGGTGTACGGCTGGCCGGAGGAGGCCACGGAGAACCCGGCAGAACACGCGTCGAATCACTTTCCCGGCGACGGCGGAGGCCGTGATTGACCTGGTCAGCGACCCAACAAGGGCCGCAACCCCCTTAAATACGAAGAAAACTCAAGAACAGAAAAAAGGGCCGATAAATGTATATTTATCGGCCCTTTTCTAAGGTGAGCGAGGCTCAGACCTGCTCCACCTGTTCCCGGGAATCCGCCGGAGACCCGGCCCCCTCCATGACGGGTGTCGCGATCGGGCGCAACAGGGCCCAGGCGATGAACGCGGCGGCCACCGAACCGACGGCGCCGACGATCATGCCCGAGGACATCGCGTTGACGAAGGCCGCCTTGGCGGCGCTCGCCAGCGACGGGTCGCCGAGGGAGAGCGCGACGGCGATCGACTCCTTGGCCGGAGCGGGCGCGCCCTCCGGCATGCCCGAGGAGTAGGCCGCGGCCAGGACGCTGCCGAGCAGGGCGACGCTGAGCGCGCCACCGGTCTGCTGGACGGTGTCGTTGAGCGCCGAGCCGATGCCCGCCCGGTCCGGCGGCACCGCGCTCATCAGTGAGGCGTAGGCCGCGGGCCCGACCAGTCCGCCGCCGACGCCCATCACCATCAGGCCACAGATGAACAGGCCGTAGCCGCTGTCCGGCGTCAGCCGGGTGAGCACCACGAAGCCCGCCGCGAACACCAGCATGCCCGCCGTCACCAGGGTGCGGTTGGACAGCTTCTTGCCCAGCGTCGCGCCCAGGCCGTTGAAGACGATGGCCGCGATCATGTAGGGGATGAGCGCCAGGCTCGCCTGGAGGACCCCGTACCCCAGGACGAACTGCAGGTACTGGGTGAGCATCAGCAGCAGGCCGCCCGCGGAGAAGGCCAGCAGCACGATCGAGAAGCTGGCGCCGCTGAAGTTGCGCTCACGCCAGAGCCCGAGCGGCAGCATGGCGTGCGGGTTGCGCCGCTCCCAGAGGAAGAAGACGGTCAGCAGCACGATCGCGGCCAGCCCGGAGGCCAGCACGGCGGGCGAGGTCCAGCCCCGCTCGGGCACCGAGATGATCATCCAGACCAGGGCGACCATGCCCGCGGTCGACAGCACCGCCCCGAGGAGGTCGATGGGCCTGGCCTGCCCGCGGGACTCCGGCATGAGCAGCAGCGCCGCGGCGATCGCGATCACGCTGATCGGGACGTTGACCAGGAAGACCGAGCCCCACCAGTAGTGGTCGAGCAGGAAGCCGCCGAGCGAGGGCCCGGCGATCCCGCCGGCCATGAGCACCGAGCTCCAGGCCGCGATGGCCTTGCGCTGCTCGGACTGGTCGAAGACGTTCATGATGATGGACAGGGTGCTCGGCATGAGGAACGATCCGCCGAACCCCATCAGCGCCCGGCAGGCGATGAGCTGGGCGGGGTTCTGGGCGAACGTCGCGATCAGTGAGGCCCCGCCGAACAGCGCCAGGCCGATGACCAGGAAGCGCCGCCTGCCGTAGCGGTCGGACAGGGCGCCGACCGTGAGCAGCACACCGGCGAAGGCCAGCATGTAGGCGTTGATGATCCACTGGATGTCCGCCGGGGTCGCGCCGAGCTCCCGCATGAGGGAGGGGATGGCGAGGTTGAGGATGCCGTTGTCGACGACCAGCACGAGCAGGCTCAGGCAGAGGACACCGAGGATCAACCACCGTCTTGGGTGGGGGGACGACATGACTACTCCATGACTCGTACGGTGTTCGAGACCTTTCTCGCACACCGTACTATAGAACTCGCACATCGTGCGAGTTCTTAATCGACGCCCTTTCCCGCTCCCTTCCGATGGGGGTTTCCGGCCGGTGCGGCGCGCGGCCACCGCACCGGCCGGAAGTTCACATCACGACATGTCACCGCACGTCAGGACGACTTTCGGCGTGTGTCGCGGTCCGGCCAGCACCAGGAGGACCAGGGGCCTCCACAGGAGCGGCGCCTCACCGGCCCGTCCCCTCTTCGAGCACCGGCAGGGCGGCCCAGCCGTCCGGGGAGGCGGGCGCGCCGTCGTGGACCACGTAGTGGTGGGGGGCCATCGCCGCCATCCGTCCCGACAGCCTCCCCACGCAGGCGGTGTGGACCTCGACCGGCGAGACGGGCCCGGCGAGGTGGCACACCAGCCGCCCGCCGTCCTCGGTCACGTGGAAGGGACGGTCCCCGACCGCGTCGCGGACGAGCCGCTCGACCTCCGGCAGGTGGACCCAGCACGCGTCGATCGTCGTCCACCCCTCCCCCCGTTCCAGGGGAACGACCCCGGTCAGCCCGGACACCTCGGACAGCGGCACGTCCCGGTCCGCCGCCTCGATGAGCAGCCGTGCGATCCCCTCGCCGAACGCCTCGGCGTCCGCGCGCGGCAGGCAGCGCGGGTCGGTCCAGAGGGTGAAGTCCACCTCCCCCTCGACGGTGCGCACCCACAGTGAGACGCGGGTCGGCATCGTCGCCTCGGGCAGCCAGTGGGAGCGCACGTCCTGCTCGTACTCCTCGGTACGGCCCGCCCGGCGCCCCTGGCCGTGGACGCTCATGTCGTTGAAGACGATGTCCCTGGCGAAGAAGACCCCCCTCGACCGCTGCACCTCCTCCATGACCTGGATGAGCGCGTCGGAGTCGAACCGGCTGTTCTGGTAGGCGGCCAGCGCCGCCGCCCTGGTACGCCGCAGCACACCGTCGAACGTGGGCTCGTCAAGGTCGATCGGGACCAGGGCGTCCTGGGCGAGCGGGCCGACGTAGTCCCGCAGTTCGGGACGGAACCGGTTGCCCGAGATCGCCAGGGCGACGGCCGTACGCTGTCCCGACCGCAGCCCGGCGAGCAGGGTGTAGGCGGCGAGCACGGCGGCCGAGCGGCTGACGCCGGTACGGGCCCCGATCCGTCCCAGCGCCCGGGCAGCCACCGTCGAACGCACCTGCAACCTGGGCATCAGCCAGTCGTTGTCGCCGTCGTCCACGGAGGCGGTGAAGGTCGAGCGGGGAATCCGCTCCAGGTTGGTCCGCCAGTACTCGATGGCGGCCTGCGCCCGCTTGAGGCTCGCCGGGCTCCGCTCCGTCCACGCCACGTCGAGCGGCTGGGGGGCGGTGACGGGCTCCGGGGTCTCCCCGAACAGCAGGCGGTTCAGCTCCACCCGCAGCAGGCTCAGCCCCACGGCGTCCACCGTGGTGTGTGTGAGCACCAGGATGACGCGCTCGGGCACCCCGTCGGAGAGGGTCACCGCCGCCCGCACGGGAAGCTCCCCCTCCGGGTCGAACCGTACGGCCTGCAGCCTGGCGGCCACCTCGTCGGCGAGGTCGGCGGAGCCCTGTGAATCGTGCACCCCGATGACCAGTTCGCCCTCGCCCGCGACGTGCTGGAGGCCGTCGCGGAACGTGGTGCGCAGCGACTCGTGCCGGGAGATGAGCAGGACCACGGCCGCGACCACGTCGTCGAGCGTCTTCCCCGGCGGGACGGTGAGCACGAAACCGTAGTTCATGTGTTCCGGCGGGTCGGTGAGCACGCAGCGGATCATGTTGGCCTGACCGGAGGTCGGCGGCCCGCTGGCCGTGCGCCCGCCCTGGAAACGGACCACGAGCCCGGCGGGGCTGCCGGGCAGGGCCTCGGCGACCTGCCCGCCCGCGCTCATCGGGCGCTCTTCGGCCGCAGGTCGGTCCACACCTGTTCGATGTGCTCCAGGCACTCCTGTCTACTGCCCGAGGTCCCGTCCGGCCGCCAGCCTCCGGGGAGGGGGCGTTCGGCGGGCCAGATCGAGTACTGCTCCTCGTGGTTGACCACGACTTGGTAGGTCACGGGGGGATGCTCCTTGCTGTGGTTGTGCGGAAAAGCCGCCGCCGGACCGGGCGGCGGCCTTTCCGTGGATGGGGTCCCGGCCGGTCAGGAGGCCCCTTGGGCGAGGCGGGCGACCTCCTCGTCGGAGAGCCCGGCGATCTCCGCCAGGAGCAGTTCCTCGACGAGACCGGCCAGACCGGCGACCGTGCTGTTCTCGAACATCGCCCGGATCGGGATGTCGATGTCGGTGATGGCCCTGATCCGCGCGATGACGCGGGTGGCCAGGAGCGAGTGACCGCCGATGGCGAAGAAGTCGTCGAGCGCGCCGACCTCCGCGGCGCCGAGCACCTCGCAGAAGACCTCGGCGACCAGTTGCTCGGCGTCGGTCCTCGGCGGCACCGAGGGGGCGCGCCGGTCGATGGACGGCGCGGGCAGCGCCTTCCTGTCCACCTTCCCGTTGCGGGTCAGGGGCAGCTCGCCGAGCGTCACCCACACCGAGGGGACCAGGTAGGACGGCAGGCTCCCGGCGAGGAAGCCGGGCAGCTCGGCCACCGGGTCCGCGCCTCCGTCCTCAGCCACCACGACGTAGCCGACGAGGGTGTCCTCCACCGCGGTGACCACGGCCTGCCGTACGGCGGGGTGGGCCAGCAGGCGCGCCTCGACCTCGCCCGGCTCGACCCGGAAACCGCGCACCTTGATCTGGTCGTCGATCCGGCCGAGGAACTCCAGGTTCCCGTCGGGACGCCAGCGGGCGCGGTCGCCGGTGCGGTAGAGGCGCTCACCCGGCGTGCCGTACGGGTCGGGCACGAAGCGCTCGGCGGTCAGGCCGGGGCGCCGCAGGTAGCCCCTGGCCAGGCCCGAGCCGCCAAGGCACAGCTCGCCGGGGGCGCCGGGCGGCACGAGCGAGCCGTCCTCGGCGAGGATCGCGGCGTGGACGCCGCCGATGGGCCGCCCGATGGGGGGCCGCTCTCCCGCCTCCCCCACGCGCGCGCCCGGCCCGGCGATCTCGGCGGCGGTCGCGATGATCGTCGCCTCGGTCGGGCCGTAGGTGTTGACCAGGCGCACCCGGTCGCCGAAGCGTTCGCGCCACCTGGCGACCGCGTCGGCCTTCAGCTCCTCCCCGCCCAAGATGACCAGCCGCAGCGCGGGCGGCCAGGCGATCTCGTCGATCTGGCCGACCAGGTGGTGCCAGTACGCCGTGGGCAGGTCGAGCACGGTCACCCTGCTCCCCTCCGGCGTGGCGAGCAGGTCGGGCAGGGTCACCGCGCCCTCGGGCAGCAGTTCGAGGCGCGCCCCCGCCGCCAGCGCCGGGTAGATCTCCTCTGCGTGGGTGTCGAAGCTCAGGGTCGCGAACTGCACGACCCGGTCGTCGGGGCCGAGGCCGTACTCCCCCGTCATCCAGGCGACCCGGGCGGCCAGGCCGTCGTGTTCGACGAGCACGCCCTTCGGCGTCCCCGAGGAGCCCGAGGTGTAGATCACGTAGGCGACCCCCTCGGCCGCGACGCCCTCGATCTCCTCCTCGACGAAGGCGCGCCGCTCCTCGGGCAGCGCCGGGTCGAGCGGCAGGTAGGCGGCGCCCGCACGCCAGGCCCCGAGCAGCGCCGCGACGCCCTCCGGGGTGCGGTCGACCGGGACGACGGCGATCCGTCCCCTCTCGAAGCCCGCGGCGGCCTTCTCCGCGAGTTCGTCCAGCTCGTGGTAGGTGACGACCCGTCCGGCGCAGCCGAAGGCCGGGGCGTCCCCGCGCTCCCGCACGGCCCGTGCGAGCAGTTCGGGCACCGGCACCGGGGCGGTCAGCGCCGGTCCGCGCGAGGCGGTGGCGAGGAAGGCCTCGTCGGCCTCGGTGAGCATGGGCAGCTCGGACAGGCGCCGGTCGGGGTCGGCGATGATCCCGCGCAGCAGGGTCTCCAGGCGGGTGGCGTACGCCTCGGCGGTCGCCCGTTCGAACAGCGTCGTGTCGTACTCAAGCTCGACGTACAGGTCCCCGGCGTCGTGCCAGGCCTCAAGCATCAGGTCGAACTTGGCCTGCGCGCGGCCCCCGGAGAACTGGCCCGCCGACAGCCCGGGGAAGGGCTTGGGCACCCGCCCGGAGTTCTCCGTGTGCAGGACCGCCATCGTCTGGAAGACGGGGGTGCGGGTCAGGTCGCGTTCGATCTGGAGCGAGCCGACGAGTTCCTCGAACGGCAGCCCCTGGTTGGCGAAGGCGTCGAGCACGGTCGCGCGGGTCGCGGCGAGGAACTCGGTGAACGTCGGGTCGCCCGACAGGTCGCCGCGCAGCACCGGGACGTCGGTGATGTAGCCGATGACCGACTCCAGCTCGACGGTGTCCCTGCCCGCGTTCGAGGTGCCGACCAGGATGTCGTCCTGGCCGCTGTGCCGGGACAGCAGGACCTGGTAGGCGGCCAGCAGGGTCATGAACAGCGTCGCGCCCCTGCGGCGGCCCATCGCGACGAGCGCGTCCGCCTCCGCCGGGTCGAGCCTGAAGCCCACGACGGCGCCGTGCCTGGTGCCGCCGACCGCGTGCGGCCGGTCGGTCGGCAGGGCCAGCGGGGTCGGGTCGGCCAGCTGGGCGCTCCAGTAGTCGAACAGCTTCGAGGAGTCCCGTCCGCGCTGCCACACGACCAGGTCGCCGAACTGCAGCGGCACCGGGGGCAGCGAGCCTCCCGAGTACAGCACGGCCAGTTCGTCGCGCAGGATGTTCAGCGACCAGCCGTCACCGAGGATGTGGTGGGCGACCACGCACAGGACGTGGTCGTCGGGGCCCTGCTCGATGAGCGTGACCCGCACGGCCGGTTCCCCGGTGAGGTCGAAGGGGGTGTTCACCCGCTCGGGGACGAGTGTCGTCGCGTCTCCCTTGAGGTGTTCGATCTCCACCGGCCTCGGCGGGTCGATCACCACGACCGGCTGGCCGTCCACCTCGGGGAACCGGGTGCGCAGGGTCTCGTGGCGGGCGACGACCCCGTCGAAGGCCCTGCCGAGCGCCTCGACGTCGAGGGAACCGGTCAGCCGCAGGACGAGGTTGATGTTGAAGGCGGCGTTGCCCGCGGGGTCGAACCGGTTGAGGAACCACAGCCGCTCCTGCCCGGGCGACAGCGGCGGTGTCATCCCCGCGGGGCGCGGGACGGGCACGTCGCCGAGGCCGGTGCCCTCGGTGTCCAGCAGTTCGGCGAGCGCCGCGACCGTCGGCCTGGTGAACACCTCCCGCACCGGGACGCGCACCGGCAGCCGGGCGGTGACCATGGTGGCCAGCAGGGAGTGGCCGCCGAGGGCGAAGAAGTCGTCGTGCGCGCCGACCGTCTCGCGCCCCAGCACCTCGGCGAACACCTCGGCGACCAGGCGCTCGTTCGGGGTGCGCGGCGGCGTCGTGTCCGCGGTGGTCAGTTCCCGCATGGCCCCGGTCAGGATCGCCGGCAGCGCCTTGCGGTCGACCTTGCCGTTGGGGGTCAGCGGCAGTTCTTCCAGGACGACGAACGACTGCGGCACCAGGTAGCCGGGAAGCTGGGCGGCCATGTGCTCGCGCAGGGCACCGGTGCCCGGCGGATCGGGTGCGACGACGACGGCGACCAGGGTCTCCTCGTGCACCGTGGCCACGGCCTGCCGTACGGCGGGGTGGGTCTCCAGGACGGCCTCGACCTCGCCGAGCTCGATCCGGTGACCGCGTAGTTTGACCTGGTTGTCGGTCCTGCCGAGGAACTCGATCGTCCCGTCCGGCAGCCAGCGGCCCACGTCCCCGGTGCGGTAGAGGCGCTCCCCCGGCCCGCCGTACGGGTCGGGCACGAAGCGTTCGGCGGTGAGGGCGGGCCTGCCGAGGTAACCGTCGGCGACGCCGAGGCCGCCGATGAACAGCTCGCCCGGCACGCCGAGCGGCGCCAGGCCGCCCGCGGGGTCGAGGATGTGCACGGTGTTCCCGGCGATCGGCCGCCCGATCACGATCTCGTACGGTTCCACGGGGATGTCCCACGTGGTGGAGTAGATCGCCGTCTCGGTCGGGCCGTAGCCGTTGATCAGGCGGTTCGTCCTGGACCGCAGTTCCCTGGCCAGTTGCGGCGGGATCGGCTCCCCCGCGGTCACGCCCGTGACCTTCGGCAGGTCGCCCGTCAGCAGGACGCGCCAGCCGGACGGCGTCGCCTGGACGTGGGTGACCCCGGCCCTGCGGGCCAGTTCGGCGACCGCGGTGCCGTCCCTGGCGTCCTCGGCGACGACGACCCTGCCCCCGGTGACCAGCGGGAGGTACAGCTCGATGGCGGAGATGTCGAAGGCGATCGAGGTGAGGGCGAGCCAGGCGTGCTCGGGGCGGGCTCCGACCAGGGAGCCGATGGCCAGCAGCGTGTTGGCCAGCGCGGAGTGCGGTACGGCCACGCCCTTCGGACGGCCGGTCGAGCCGGAGGTGTAGAGCACGTAGGCGGTGTCGTCCAGGTGGGGACGGGGCAGGGTGACGGCCGGGTCCGCCGGGGGCAGGTCGAGAAGGTCGTCGTCGGTGAGGACGAGCGCGGCGCCGGAGTCCTCGGTCACGTAGTCCACCCGCGCCTGCGGGTAGGCGGGGTCGACGGGCAGATAGGCCGCGCCGGACAGGGTGACACCGAGCAGCGCGACCAGTGTGCCGGGGCCCCTGCGCACCCTGACCGCGACCAGCGACCCCCTGCCGACGCCTGCCTCGCGCAGCCGCACGGCCAGCGCGGTCGCCCTCGCGCAGAGTTCGGCGTAGGTGAGGCCGGGGCCGTTCTCCGCGGTGACGGCGACGGCGTCGGGCCGGGCGGCCACCTGGGTGAGGAACATGTCGGCCAGCGTCTCGCTCGGCCGTTCCGCGGGGTTCGCCCTGTCCAGCAGCCACCGGCGTTCCCCGTCGGGCAGGATGTCCAGGGTGCCGACGGGCGTGTGCGGCGCGTCGAGCGCGGCGGCGAGCAGGACGGGCAGCCGGGCGGCGAGCCGTTCCGCGCTCTCCCGGTCGAACAGGTCGGTGCTGTAGACGAGGGAGCCGGACAGGCCTCCGTCGGGCAGGGGCCACAGGTCGAGGGACAGGTCGGTCCTGGCGGCGGCCCAGCCGGGCGGGAAGGACTCCTCGCGCAGGCCGGGCAGCGGGCCCTCGCTCACCTCGCCGCTCTGGGTGTGCAGGGCGAAGATCGTCTGGAACAGCGGGGTCCTGCTGGCGTCGCGTTCGAGGCCGAGTTCGCCGAGCAGCCGTTCGAGCGGCACGTCGGAGGCGCCCATGGCCTGGATGACGGTCCTGCGGGTGCGCCTGAGCGCCTCGTCGAAGGACGGCTCGTCCGACAGGTCGGCCCGCAGCATGAGCATCCTGGACAGGAAGCCGATCATCGGTTCCAGCTCGGTGCTGTCGCGGCCCGCGACGGGGGTGCCGACGCAGAAGTCCGTCTGGCCGCTGTGCCGTGACAGGAGCACCTGGTAGGCGGTCAGCAGCACCATGAACGGCGTGGCCCGCCGGGCGCGGGCGAACTCCGAGACCCGCGCGACCAGCTCCGGGGGCAGGCCGAAGACCAGTTCGGCGCCGTCGCCGCTGCGTTGCGGGGGGCGCTTCCTGTCGGTGGGGAGGTCGAGCGCGGGGACGCCCGACAGGCGCGCGGCCCACTCGGTCACGTCGGCCTCGTCCTGTCTGGCGCGCTGTTCACGGACGTGCTCGCCGTACTGCAGGGCCAGCGGCGGCAGGGGGTCGCGGCCCGCGTAGTGGTGGGCCAGTTCGTCGCGCAGCACGACGACCGAGGCGCCGTCGGCGATGATGTGGTGCAGTGTCACGGCCAGGACGTGGTCCCGCGCGCCGAGGCGGACGAGCGAGGCCCGCACCGGCGGCGCCGCGGACAGGTCGAAGGGGGCGTTGGCCCGTTCGGCGACGATCCGCCTGGCCTCCTCCTCCGAGCCGGCCTCGAACCGGTCGATCGTCACGGTCCCGGCGGGCAGGACCACGGCGGCGGGCCTGCCGTCGATCTCGTCGAAGCGGGTGCGCAGGGTCTCGTGCCTGCGCACGACCGCCGCGAAGGCGGCTTCGAGGGCGGGGACGTCGAGTTCGCCCTGTAGCCGGTAGGCGTGGCAGGTGTTGTAGGAGTGGTCGCGGGGGTCGAAGCGGTGAAGGAACCAGAGCCGTTCCTGCCCGTAGGAGAGCGGCTGGATCTGTTCCATGGCTTACCACCCAACTATGACGCACTTACTGGAAAGTTTACTTACAATTGCCGAGACGGCGACAGTGAACCACGCGTTGCTGGAGCGTTACAAGCCCCCTTTTTGCAGGGCTTTCTCTTTCGACGCTGGTGTGCCGCATTGACGAATCGGCGCCAACTTTAAAGACACTTTCAAGTAAGAACGCCTTTTGACAGCGACGAGGGCGCCCCCGGGGAATATGACTCCCCCGGGAACGCCCTCGCCTCGGCGCGGAACGGTGGGATCGCCGGGCCGGTCACGGTGTGTGGCCGGCCCACCGGCTCACCGATCGTCCGCCGCGTGGACCAGCTCGGCGAGCAGGCGCTGGCCGCCGGCGTTGGGGTGGAAGTAGTCCCAGGCGTTGATGTCGGACAGCTCGAAACGCCGGTCGAAGACCGCTCCGGCGTCGTGGCGGCAGGTGGGGTACTCGGCGCAGACCTTCTCCGCGACCAGGTTGAAGTCGACGACTCTGGCGTGCACCCGCTCACGCCTGGCCACGTCCTCCGGGTCGTTCGAGCGGGGCCGTTCGAGCAGCGACTGGCAGATGTGCAGGGTGGCCCAGGCCACACGGGCGGCCGTCTTGTCCTTGGCGACCTCCCACAGCCGCCGGACGTCGGGAATGCTGGCGACGAGGATCTCCGCCTCGGGCAGGCCGCCGCTCAGGGTCCGCAGCGCCGTACGGAAGGCGGCCTCGTAGTCGGCGACCGAGGTCATGTCCTCCTCGGAGGCGGTGCAGACGTCGTTGGCCCCGATCAGGATCGTGACGTATCCGGCCTGCTGGGAGACCGCCTTCTCGGCCTGGCCGGGCAGTTCGGCGACCTTGGCCCCCGTCTTGGCGTCGTTGTGCGCGACGATGTCGGGGTTGTCCTCCTTCAGCCTCAGGTAGAGGCTGTTCACCGACGAGGACGAACCCGTCGACCAGGATCGGGAGGGGCAGTCGAGGTAGAAGCCGCAGGCGTTGAAGCCACGGGTGATGGAGTCGCCGAGCGAGGCCATCGAGGTGATCGGCGCCCGAGTCCGGGCGGTGGCCGCACCTGGGGCGAGGGCGGGTGCGAGGACCACGGAAAAAGAGAGGGCGACAGCTGGAAAAAGACGGGGGGCGAACAAACCAGGCCTCCTGAGCTGCGGATTCGTCGGTTCCGGTGCTCAGAATGTGGGCCGCTTCCCGAGTCCTGACAAGCGGAACGACTGCTTCCTCACGGATCGGTAAGGAAGGTCAGACCCCGGAGGCGCCCTAGATCGTTTAAGGATGAGGTGATTACACTCGCCGCGTGAGCCGCGACCAGTCCCCGCCCGACGGCATCGACGCCGGCACCCCCCACGTGGGGCGCGTGTACGACTACGTGCTGGGCGGCAAGAACAACTACGCGGCGGACCGCGAGTACGCCGACAGGATCGTCGCCCAGATGCCCGACTATCCCGTGCTGGCCAGGGCGAACCGGAGCTTCCTCAGCCGGGCGGTCGAGTACATGGCGCGGGCGGGAATCCGGCAGTTCCTCGACCTGGGCGCGGGCATCCCCACCTCACCGAACGTGCACGAGGTCGCCCGTGAGACCCACCCGGACGCGCGGGTCGTCTACGTGGACAACGACCCCGTCGTCTCGGTCCACAACGACGTGCTCCTGGCCACCGACGCCCTGCTGGTCTCCATCCGTGCCGACCTCGGGAGCCCCGGGACCGTGCTGGACCACCCCGACCTGCTGCGGCTCATCGACTTCGGCGAACCGGTCGGCGTGCTGCTGCTCTCGGTGCTCCAGCTGTTCCCCGGCGAGACGCCGGAACGCGTCCTCGGACCGTTGCGTGAGCGCCTCCCCGAGGGGAGCCTCCTGGCCGTCAGCCACCCGAGCGCGGAGGGCGACCAGGAGGCCGTCGCGCGGGCCCGCGCCGCGCTCGCCGGCGGTCCGGTCACCGTCGCCCTCAGGAGGCACGAGGAGATCCTGCCGTTCTTCGACGGGTTCGACCTGGTCGAACCGGGCCTGGTCGACGTGACGACGTGGCACCCCCGGATGCCGTCCCGCCCGACGAGCATGATCGTACTCGGCGGGGTGGCCAGGAAGGGCGGCGCGGAACCGGCCTGATCAGTACGGCAGCCGCTCGCGCAGCTCGCCGAGGAAGCGCCTGCTGTCGGAGATCGAGTAGGCCTGCACGCACAGGCTGTCCATGACCTGCGTGTAGTGGTCGGTCTCCTCCCGCTTCTCCACGTAGAGCGCGCTGGTGAGCTGCTCCATGTAGACCACGTCGGGGAGGTCCTTGTCGGGGAAGCGCAGGATGGAGAACGGGCCGCCCGCCGCCGCGTGCCCGCCCCGGTGGAAGGGCATGATCTGCAGCCTGACGTTGGGCAGCTCGGTGACCCGGAGCAGGTGGTCGAGCTGGGCGGCCATGACCTGCGGCCCCCCGATGGGACGGCGCAGCACGGCCTCGTCGACCACGGCCCACAGGATGGGCGCGTTCGGCCTACTGAGCCGTTCCTGCCTGGCCAGCCTGAGGGAGACCCGGCGGTCGATCTCCTCGGCGCAGGCGGTGCCGTGGACGAGCATGATGACCGCGCGGGCGTAGTCGGCGCTCTGCAGGAGTCCGGGGACGAACTGGACCTCGTAGCTCCTGACGACGGAGGCGGCCTCCTCCAGGCCCACGTAGACCTGGAACCAGCCGGGCAGCAGGTCACCGTACTTGTGCCACCAGCCGGGGGCGTTGGCCTGCCTGGCCAGCGCGAGCAGCGGGTCCCGGTCTGCGGGGTCGATCACGCCGTACAGGGTCAGCAGGTCGGCGACGTCGCGCTCCTTGAAGCCGACCCGCCCGAGCTCAAGACGGCTGATCTTGGCATGGGAGGCGCGGATGGCGTACCCGGCGTCCTCCCTGGAGACGCCCCTGGCCACGCGCAGTCTCCGCAGCTGCGTGCCGAGGAGGATTCTCAGGATGGTCGGACTGCTCCCGCCCGAGTAGGCGAGGACACCACCCATCGCACCGTCTTCGGCATGCTGTATGCCCATGGCTTGCTCCCTGTCACCCGAGGACGGTGCAACGGCTTCTGTTCCAGACGCGGATAGTACAACTTTGGCAGCCTTGTCCACACATTGGATATCTGGATGACATGGGATCTTTCCCTAATGGAGACTTAAGGTGGTGTTCGAAAGCGTTCGTCTTTTTCGTTAATCCTCTACGCCTCGCATGTCGTGCAAACCTCGCATATTCCATGCGTTATATGCATTTCGGGCGTTTCGTCCGACCAATGTCCCCGCCGACGGCCTGACCAGCGCCCTGACCCGGTGCGCGTCCAGCCGTACCAGTGCCACCGCGGCCGCGACGCCGAGGGCCGCCACCGCCGCCAGCAGCACGGCCCCCGAGAGCGGGGTGAGGTCGGCCGGCGCGAGCCCCTGGACGGCCTGGAGCACGCTCACCACGACGAGCCCGCCGTACCCCGCGACGGCCAGGGCGACCAGGCGCGTCCTGGCGTGCTCACCCCAGGAGGTCAGGGTGAGCAGCGCCGCGAGCGCGGGCAGCGCCTGCAGGGCGTGCAGCGTGACCGCGTGCGGGACCTTCAGCTGGCCGGCCGCGCCGAGGATCGACAGGTCGGTTCGGTCCGGCGGCAGCCCGATGATCCTGCCGTTGGCGATCAGCGCCCCGCCCGCGACCTGGCTGAGCAGCAGTACGGCCAGCCCCGCCCTGATCGCCAGGCTCATGCTCGGCGAGGCGTCGAGCCCCCGGAAGGCCCGGACCGCGATGACCACGATCGGCGGGATCAGCCCGGCGAACGCGGTCACGGCCAGCACGGCCGAGACGGCCGTGTCGAACGGGGTGCCGAAGTTCAGATGGGAGGGCACCCCGCGCCAGCGCTGGAGGTCGATCAGCGCCACCTCGACCACGCAGGCCGTGCCGAGCGCGCCCAGCAGCAGCCGGGGCCGCGTGGGAGGCGGCCTGAGCCTGCCGGTGACCCAGACCAGGCAGGCCAGCGTCAGACCGAAGGAGAAGCCGAACAGGATCGGCTTGCGCCAGGAGACCGGCCCCGCCCAGCCGCCGCCGTCCACGGCGTAGACGGCCAGGTGGAAGGCGCTCCCGGCGAGCAGCAGAGCCGCGACGCCGTACCAGAACCGTTGATGAGGGCGCATGGTCCAAGCCTCGTCCGCTTCCCCGGTGCGGGAATCCCACCGGGGAGGGCCCCTCGGCTACGCCCCGTGGAGTAGGGCGTGGAATCGGCCCCCCAGATGGGGGTATGGACAGCGGATGAGCATCCACGATGAACTCCGCCAGGTCGAAGAGGACCTGGCCAGGCTGCGTTCCGAGGTCGCCGGGCTGCGTGAACAGGTCGGAGACCTCGGCCCGACGGACGCCATGGACCGGTCGGCGCTGATCTCCATGGCCGACCAGCAGGAGGCCCTCGCGGACGAGCTTGAGGAACGGCGGGAGCGCCTGCTCAAACAGGTCGGCGACCTCTAGAACACACCCCCCGATCGGGACATTTGGTTACACAAAACCCGAAAGGGTACCGATACCAGCGAACACTCATCGGGGGGAACAATGATCAACATGCTTCGCAAGATGGGCGTGAAGTCCGGCACCATGTACGCCGCGGGTTTCGCGTCGATCGGCCTGTCGGTGGCGTCCTGGGTGGCGTCCCGCTCGGTCGAGCACGCCGGAGTCGACCGCGCCGACCGCTGGGGCATCTTCGTCGGCCAGTGGGCACCGACCTTCTTCGCGCTGGGCGTCGCCCTGCGCATCGAGGAGACCCACGGCCCGGAGATCTCCTCCAGGGAAACGCACGGCACGCGCGATGAACTCATCGAGGCGGGCTACGCCGAGGGCAGGATGCCCTCGCGCACCGGGGTCTGACGACCCGGCCGGGCGGGCGGGCGGCCGACCACCGCCCGCCCCCACTCCTGTCTCGCCTCTGCCGTCTCATCTCTGTCCGACCAGCGCGGGATGCCGGGGGTCGTCCATCCGGACGACGACGTCGGCGGCACCGACCGGCCCGACCTCCCGCTCGTAACGCTCGTAGGCGGGCAGCGTCCAGCGCGCCCCCTCCTCCGTCCGCCTGGCCAGCGCGCCCCGCGAGAGCCACAGGTGCACGGTCAGGTCGAAGGCGAGCCCCCTGCCGAGCAGCAGGGCGCCGTCCAGCAGCAGCACCCCGCCCGGCGGCACGGTGACGTACGGCGCACGCGTCGCCCGGTCGGTCCTGACGTCCCACAGCGTGGGCAGGACCCTGCCCGAACGCCCCGGCTCCAGCGGGCCGAGCACCTCCCTGCCCAGGGCCCCGACGTCGAGCCAGTCGGTGTAGAAGGCGTCGGGGTCGGTCTTGCCGTACTCGAAGCGCAGCGACGCCGGACGCAGGAAGTCACCGGCGGACACCCGCATGACCTCGCGCCCACGCAACCGCAGCGGGGCGACCAGTTCCTCGGCCAGCCGTTCCGGGCGCGCGGCGGGCGCGCCGTCGAGAGCCACCCGCACCCAGGAGGCACGGGGTCCTGCGGCGATCCGGTCGGCGAGGTCCTCGACGAGGTGTGCCGGCGAGATAGGAGTGATGTCCACGGGACATCTTTATCGAACCGCCCGCACCGTGGGCTCCGCCGACCGTCTCCACGAGCATCGGCAGGTTAACCCGAACCACCCGAGCATCACGATCCAGTCAAGGTCGGACGTGAACCCGGCCAAAACTCACCACCCCATGTTGCCGATCGATGACTGGCGGTAACCATCCATGTGGATCGTTACCGCCAGTCGTGACCCGGATGTCGGCTTTCTGATCGCGGCCCACAGGTGAGGGTCGCGGCCGAGGCCCGTGCCGCCTGGCCGATCACGGTCGGTTACCTACGGAGACAGTGATGTCAGGAGAGACTCGATGATCAAGCGTGGTAAGCCCACCAAGAACGGGAAGGTCAGACTCACCTTCACCGTGCCGTTCGACCGGGCCGTCGGCGGAATCTCACTGGTCGGCGACTTCAACGGCTGGGACCCTTACGCCCACCCGATGGAGCGCAAGGAGAACGGCACCTACCAGGTGACCCTCACCGTCCCGTCCCAGCAGCCGATCCGCTTCCGTTACCTCGCCGACGGCGGGGTCTGGTTCGACGACGCGGACGCCGACCACCACGACGAGCAGGGAGGCCACCTCCACCCCGCCGGACAGCTCGCCGGCGCCTAAGGACGGACGGTACGACGGGATCTCGCCGTCTCCACGGTCACCTCCGGCGAGACGGCCTCCCCCCGCACGTCCCGCCTGTTTCACGCCCGACCGGCGGGTATCCGTAACGGTGGGCACGACGACAGGGGGAGCGGATGCGGACGACCCACACCGGCCGGGCGGCCGGCACCGCCACCGGGCCCGTCGCGGGAACCGTCACCGGAGCCACCGTCGGGACCACCGTCGGGACCACTGTCGGGGCCACCGTCGGGGCCAACGTGGGGGCCAACGTCGGAGCCACTGCCAGGGCCACCCTCAGGGCCGCCGCCGGGACCCTCGCGCGAGGGCTCGCCTCCGCGCGCGGCGAACGCGCGGTCTTCGCGGACGGCGCCACCTTCCACGCCACGCTCCGCCCGCTCGACCATCCGATGTTCGGCGTCCCCGCCCTCGACGGACCCGGCGACCACCCCGCGCTGGTCCGCCTGTCCAGGGCCGGACTCCTGCCCGCTCCCCTGCCCGACGTGCTCGGCCTGGCCGTACGGCTGCCCGGGGCGGGCGGGGCGGGGGGCGACCTCGACCTGCTGCTGTGCTCGGCGCTGTGGCCCGGCCTGCTGCCCCTGCCCCGGCGCCGTTTCGTCCCCGGGGTCTACTCGACGATCCTGGCCTACGACCGCGCGGGGGAACCGCTGCGCTTCCTCGCCGTCGGGCACGGCCCGGCCGCCGGAGTGCCCGCCGTCCCCGCCCTCCTCGGGGAGGCCGTCGCGGACGGGCCGCTGGAGTTCACCCTCGGCGTCGACGGCGCGGACAGACGTCCCCTGGTACGGCTGAGCGTCCACACCCCCCTGCCGGACCAGGCCGGTGATCTGCCGGGATTCGACCCGGTCCTGAACAGCCACCCCGCGCTGCGGCCCTCGGAGCGGCTGCAGGCGACCCGGCTCGCCGCCTACGCGGGTTCCCGCCGGGGACGGGCCGTCCGCTGACCGTCCGCCGTTCCTGCCCGCCCGTTGAACTGTCCTCAGCCATGGGCGTACGGTGGTTGGAGTGGTTTCCGTCTTCGCACGGCTCCCATAAGGGCGCTGTCTCAGGCTGAGGTAGACAGCGGGGCATCATGACACGGCTTTCCGTCACCGTGAACGACCATCCACGGTTCTCCGTGGTCTCGCTCGACGGCGATCTCGACAAAACATCGGCCCCACGGCTTGAGGAGACGCTCACCGAGGTGCTGACGCGGAGACAGTCGCGCGTCATCATCGACACGACGAGACTCGGCTTCTGTGACTCAAGCGGCGTCTGGACCCTGCTCACGACGCTGCGGCGGGCCTACGAGCTCAACGGCTGGCTGCGTCTGGCGGGCGTGCACGGGGTGCTCGGCCGGATGCTCGAACTGACCAGGCTGGCCGACGCGTTCCCCATCGACCGGGACGTGCAGGAGTCCCAGATGAGGGTGTTCGGGGAGAGCGTCCCCACCCCCCGCTGAACGGGTAAAGACCCGTCGACGAAAGGGCCGTGACACGGCAACGACGACGTCGCGGGCCCCGCACGGCTTCCTAGGGTGATCGGGCCAGGTAGGCCGAGCCCACAGGGGGAGCCAGGGATGCGTCGTGTCCGCATCACGATGGACAACGCCGCGCTGTGCGACGTGGTACCCGGCGCCGCCGCGCGTGAGGCGGGCTTCGACGTCCGGGCCTCCCAGGTGATCCGCCGGGTCGGCGCCTCACACGAGGGGCACCCCGTCGAGGAGGTCTACGAGACGCTGCGCGCGAGCCTGCTGCAGATCCCGGGGGCCCGCACGTTCAACGAGGCCCGGGTGCGCAGGTGCGCGACGCTGATCAGCGAACGACGCGACCCGCTCTCCCGCGACTGACCCTCCCGGTGGCCTTCAGGAACCTTCAGGAACCCTCAGGAACGCAGCATGGTCAGCCGTACCGTCGAGGCGCCACGCTCGGTGAGGATCTCCACCGAGTCGCACATCTCCCGCATCAGCCACAGCCCGTAGCCCCTGCGGGAGCCGATCGGCGGCTGGACACGTCCCGCCCCGGTGTCGGTGAGCAGTCCCGCCTCGTCGATGATCTCCGCGACGACCCGCTCGGCGTCACAGCGCAGGACGACCAGGCCCTCGGTGCCCGCGTGGTCGAGCACGTTGTTCGCGGCCTCGCTGATGGCCAGGACGAAGTTGGTCTCCCGCAGTTCGCCGAGCGCCGCCGCCGCGAGGAACTCCCTGGTCCGGCGCCGCATCTCGGACAGGTCATCCCCGATCGGGAAGGACGTCCTGCGCGCCTCGCCACGGGTCGTCTCAGCCACGGGGGTCGTCCCCCGCGGCGCGGACCGTCCGCCCCGGCTCACCGGCCGGGACGAGGACGGGGGACCCGTCGAGGTCCGTCCGTCTGTCCGGGCGAATGGCCATGTCCTCACCGAGAGATCCGTTGGTGGACCAGGTATCGTCACACTACCCGACCCCCTGAAAGCGATCTTCGAAGGGCCGCCCGTCAGTCGCCGGCGACGATCCTGACGAACTCCTCGAAGGACAGCCGCCCGTCGCCGTCGGCGTCCGCGTCCCGGTTCAGCGAACCGAGGGCCTCCGCGGGCAGGCCGGGGAAGTGCGCGCCGAACTCCTCCTCGGTGACGAAGCCGTCCCCGTCGGCGTCGATGGCGTCGAACCTCCGCCTGAGCTCCGTCAACCGCTCACCGGTCGGCTCTTCCCGCATGATCGCCTGCCTTTCCCGACGTTTCCGACATCCCGTGTGTGACCAGACAACCTACGGGACGCACCCCCGGTACGGCCACGCCGGGCCGCCCGGCCCGTGACCCTAGACTGCGGGCATGATTCGTCCCGCAACGCCGGAGGACGTCCCGGCGATCGTCGACCTGATCCGCGGCCTCGCCGAGTACGAGAAGGCCCTGCGGGAGGTCGAGACCACGCCCGAGCAGCTGCACGAGGCCCTCTTCCGCCCCGAGCCCGCGGTGTTCTGCCACGTCGCGCAGGACCCCGGCGAGGGGCGGGTCGTGGGCTTCGCGATCTGGTACGTCACCTACTCGACCTGGCTCGGCAGGCACGGCATCCACCTTGAGGACCTCTTCGTCCTCCCGTCCGCCAGGGGGCGGGGATACGGCAGGCGGCTGCTGGCCGAGCTGGCCCGCCTCTGCGTGGCACGGGGGTACGGCAGGCTCGAATGGCAGGTGCTCGACTGGAACACCCCGGCCGCGGAGTTCTACGTCTCGCTCGGCGCCGGGCCCCAGCAGGAGTGGATCCCGTACCGGATCACCGGCCAGGCGCTTGAGGAGCTCGCCGCACGGTAGGGCTCGGTCGCCCTGTTCGTCCCAGCTGACCTGCGGTGATCGGTGGAAGTCGATGCCCATGACCGCCCACCGGGGCCCCTGCGCGCCGAGGCGGCGCGCGAAGGCCGCCCAGTCGTGGGTGGCCCCGGGCGACCAGCCGAGTTCGGCGACGGCGGGCAGCCGGGGGAAGGCCATGTACTCGATCTCCTTCTCCGTCGAGATCGCCTCGGTCCACAGCGGCGCCTCGACGCCGAGCACGGCCGAGGCGGGCACGCCCTCCAGGTGGGAGCCCGGGTCCCAGTCGTAGGCGTCGCGCACCTCGACGTAGCCCGCCCACTTCTGGCCCGGCACGGTCTCCGGGTCGTACTTCATGTCGAGGTAGGCCCGGTTCGCCGGTGACATGACCACCCGGGCGCCCCGGGCCACGGCTTCGGCCACCAGCGGGTCGGAGCCGGTTCGCCCCCAGTACTGCAGGACGCGTCCCTCCTGGTGGCGCACCCCGGGTTCGCCGATCTGGTGCCAGCCCACGACCGTCTTGCCCGTCGCGGCGACCATCGGCTGGACCCGGTTCATGAACGCGGCGTACCTGGCGGTCGGGGTGGCCCGTGCCTCGTCGCCGCCGATGTGCAGGTAGGGGCCGGGGGTCAGCGCGGCGACCTCCCCCAGGACGTCCTTGACGAAGGTGTGGACCTCCTCCTTCGTGGTGCACAGCGAACTGAACCCGACGTCGGTCCCGGTGTAGGGCGGCCTGGCCCTGCCGTCGCAGTTCAGCTCGGCGTAGGAGGCCAGCGCCGCGTTGGTGTGGCCGGGCAGGTCGATCTCGGGGACGACCGTGACGTACCGCCGCGCCGCGTGGTCGACGATCTCCCTGTACTGCGCCTTGGTGTAGTGGCCGCCCGGGCCGCCGCCGACCTGGGTGCGCCCGCCGTACGCGGCCAGTCTCGGCCTGCTGTCCACGGCGATGCGCCAGCCCTGGTCGTCGGAGAGGTGCAGGTGCAGGTGGTTGATCTTGTAGAGGGTGATCCGGTCGATGTACCGCTTGACCGTCTCGACCGGGTGGAAGTGGCGGGCCACGTCCAGCATCGCGCCCCGGTAGGGGAAGCGCGGGTAGTCCACGATCCGCCCGCCCCGTACCGTCCACGGCCCCGGCACGGCGGTCGCGCTCTCGACCTTCGGCGGCAGAAGCTGGCGCAGCGTCTGCACCCCGTTGAAGAGCCCGGCCCCCGTACTGGCACGGATGACCACGGCCTCGCCCGTCACGTCGAGCCGGTACCCCTGGGAGCCGACGACCGGGTCCGCCCCCGTGAGCAGCAGCGAGATCCCCTTACCTTCCCCGTCCTGGACGACCGGCAGGGCGTAGCCGGTCGAGGGGCGCAGCAGCCCGGCGAGGTAGGCGCCCACCTTCGCCGCCTCGGCGGAGCCCGCCTCGGTGTGGACGGCCGCGTCCGGCGGCAGCGTGTAGGAGGTGTCCGCCGCGGGCCGTACCGAGACGGGAACCGGCAGGACCTCCCCCATCGGGGCGGGGGCCGTACGGGCACCCGTGGTCAGCGCCACCACGCCCGCGCCGAGCACGAGAGCCGCGACGGCGGTGAGACGTGCGGGCCTGGAACGCCACAGGCGGGCCGGAGTCGGTGCCATGGCGTCCCCTCACCGGATGATCTCTGGCTGACAACCCTCGCCGACGGGACGATCGGCGTCAAGCAGGACACGGAGCGCAGGGGAAGCCATTATGACCACCGGGACGTAACCCCCCGGCAACCCCCCGGCCATCCGGCACCTGTTCGCTGTGCTCCATGGCCTGGCCGGACACCGAAGCCGTCGGATCGGACGTCACCACCCCCGTCATCGTGTACGGCGTCGCGGAACGGACCCCCGACGGGGAGCTGGCGCACGAGGGCAACCGGGTCCCCGACGTCGTCGCCCTCGACGCCCGGCGCCTGGTGGTCGCCTGGCGGGCCGGGGTGGGCGACCCCCGCGACCCGGCGCCGACCGACCAGGGCTCCATCATGTACGCCAGGTCGGCCGACGGCGGGACGACCTGGACGGTCGGCACGCTGGCCGGGGCGACCGCCGTCCACCGCTACCACTACGTGATCTTCCTGAAGGACGGGGACGCGCTGTACGCGCTGCTCGGGCGGATCACGGTCGCCGAGGACCGTGACCCCTCCGGCGACCTCGACGGCTTCCCCGTCACGATGACCGCCAGGCGGAGCCTCGACGGCGGCGTGACCTGGGCCGACTTCCCCGTCGTCGTCGACGTGCCCGGCAACGCCAGGGGTGTGGTCGTCGCGGGCAGGCCTCTCAGACACGACGGACTGTGGCTGGTGCCGTACTGGCGGCGGGCGGGGAACACGACCAGGGCGGGGGTGCTGCGCTCGGCGGACCTGGTCACCTGGACCTCCGGCGGCCTGGCGGAGAACCCGCCGGGCGTCGCGGTCGAGGAGCCGCAGATCGCTCCGTCCCAGGACGAGCCGGGTGCGATCGTGATGGTGGCCAGGACCCTCGACCTGACCGGCGGGACCTCCCCCGCCGAACGGGACGCCCACTACCGCGCGAACGCCGCCTACTGCGCCACGGCCGTCAGCCGGGACGGCGGGCTGACGTGGTCGCCGATGAGACCGGACCCCGAACTGCCCAACTACTACGTCAAGACGTTCTTCTGCGGCGACTCCCAGGGTCGCCACCTCGCGATCTACAACACCTTCGCCGGGCCGTTCACCGGCCCTTCGGCCGCCAAGCCCGACCAGTACCGCGAGGTCCTGCACTACAAGGTCAGGCGCCCCGGCGAGCCGTGGGAACCAGGACGGCTCTTCGCCGACGGCCCCAGGCTGACCAGGGGCGCGGCCAGGGGGTGGGACGTCTACCCCAGCGCCGACGAGTACGAGCCCGGCCGTCTCGTGGTCGTCTGGGAGCACAACCAGACGAACATCAAGGTCGCCAGACTCGACATCTCCCGTCCCTTCCCGGACGGCGACCTGCCGACCGGCGACTGGACGCTCACCGGCGGGGCGCGGATCGACGCGGGCCGGATCCGCCTCAGGAGCACCGGCCCCGTACCCTCCCACGCCTGGCGTCCCCTCGACGTCTCCAGGGGGTGCGACTTCACGCTGGAGTTCAGGGGGCGGGTCGACGACGACAGCGCGCTCGACCCGCGCACCGGCGCCGGCGTCTGCCTCGGCGCGAAGGTGGCCAACGGCGCGAGAAGGCTGATGCTGACCGTCCAGCGCGGCGGGGTCTGGACGATGCGCAAGGGTTCGGCCGTCTGGGAACGGGTCCACCCCCTCGGCGGCGCGGGAGCGCTCGCGACGTGGCGGGTCGACGTGGACAGCGCCGGGGTCGCCCGCCTGTTCCGCGACGGCGCGGACATCGGGGTCACCTGGGTCGTCCAGGACAGCAGGGAACGGCCCCAGCTCGCCCACTGGGTGACCGGGA
Source organism: Streptosporangium jomthongense (assembly GCF_042650425.1). NCBI lineage: Bacteria > Bacillati > Actinomycetota > Actinomycetes > Streptosporangiales > Streptosporangiaceae > Streptosporangium > Streptosporangium jomthongense. The sequence goes on from NZ_JBHSBC010000001.1 coordinate 180,236, forward strand.
CGCCCGGCGGGAACGCCGCCGAGGCGACCGTCGAGTGGACACGGCTGACCCCTTTCCGCCGGGATCGCGCCCGGCTCTGACCGTCCCGTTCGATCCGCCTTCCCCGAGGTCGGCGCCGCCCGTCACGCGGTAGCTTGGTGGCTGCCATCACAAGGGAAGAGAGATCGTGACGACGTCTATTCATCAGCGGATCGCCGAAGAGCTGGGGGTGCGCGAGCGGCAGGTGCAGTCGGCGGTCGAGCTGCTCGACGGCGGGGCCACCGTGCCGTTCATCGCCCGCTACCGCAAGGAGGTCACCGGGGCGCTCGACGACGCGCAGCTCCGCACGCTTGAGGAGCGTCTGCGTTACCTGCGTGAGCTTGAGGAACGGCGTGCCGCGATCCTGGAGTCGATCCGCTCCCAGGGCAAGCTCGACGACGCCCTGGCGGCGCAGATCGCGGCGGCCGACTCCAAGGCCCGCCTTGAGGACATCTACCTGCCTTACAAGCCGAAGCGGCGCACCAAGGCGCAGATCGCCAGGGAGGCCGGGCTCGAACCGCTCGCCGACGGCCTGCTGAACGACCCGTCCGTCGATCCGCAGGCGGCCGCCGCCGCGTTCGTCGGCGAGGGGGTCGCCGACACCGCCGCCGCGCTCGACGGGGCGCGGGCGATCCTGGTCGAGCGCTTCAGCGAGGACGCCGACCTGGTCGGCGAGCTGCGTGAGCGGATGTGGTCCAAGGGCCGCCTGGTCGCGGCGGTCCGCGAGGGCAAGGAGGAGGGCGGAGCGAAGTTCTCCGACTACTTCGACTTCGCGGAGCCGTTCACCAAGCTTCCCTCCCACCGCATCCTGGCGATGTTCCGGGGCGAGAAGGAGGAGGTGCTCACCCTCACCCTTGAGCCCGAGCCCGAGCCGACCGGCACCTACGAGGGGCGCGTCGCGCACCGCTTCGGCGTCTCCGACCAGGGCAGGCCCGCCGACAAGTGGCTTGCCGACACCGTCCGCTGGGCCTGGCGCACCCGCATCCTCGTGCACCTGGGCATCGACCTGCGGATGCGCCTGTGGCAGGCGGCCGAGGACGAGGCGGTGCGCGTCTTCGCCGCCAACCTGCGTGACCTGCTGCTGGCCGCCCCCGCGGGCAGCCGCGCCACCATGGGCCTGGACCCGGGGCTGCGCACCGGCGTCAAGGTCGCGGTCGTCGACGCGACCGGCAAGGTGCTGGACACCGACACGATCTACCCCCACGAGCCGCGCAGGCGCTGGGACGAGTCGCTGGCCACGCTGGCCGCACTGGCCAAGCGGCACGACGTCGAGCTGGTCGCCATCGGCAACGGCACCGCCTCGCGGGAGACCGACAAGCTCGCCGGCGAGCTGGTCAAGCTGGTCCCGGGACTCACCAAGATCGTGGTCTCCGAGGCCGGGGCCTCGGTCTACTCGGCCTCCGCCTTCGCCTCCCAGGAGCTTCCCGGCCTGGACGTCTCGCTGCGCGGCGCCGTCTCGATCGCGCGCCGCCTGCAGGACCCGCTGGCCGAGCTGGTCAAGATCGACCCCAAGTCGATCGGCGTCGGGCAGTACCAGCACGACCTCGCGGAGACCAAGCTGTCCCGCTCGCTCGACGCGGTGGTCGAAGACTGCGTGAACGCGGTCGGCGTCGACGTCAACACCGCCTCGGCCCCGCTGCTGACCCGGGTCTCCGGCATCGGCTCGACGCTGGCGGACAACATCGTCCAGCACCGCGACGCCAACGGCCCCTTCCGTTCCCGCAAGGCGCTCAAGGACGTCGCCAGGCTCGGCCCCAAGGCCTTCGAGCAGTGCGCGGGCTTCCTGCGCATCCCCGGTGGCGACGACCCGCTCGACGCCTCAAGCGTGCACCCGGAGGCCTACCCGGTCGTACGGCGCATCCTGTCGGCGACCGGTGGCGACATCACCCGGCTGATCGGCAACGGCACCGTGCTGCGTTCGCTGCGGCCGCAGGACTTCGTTGACGAGACCTTCGGTCTGCCGACCGTCAGCGACATCCTGTCCGAGCTTGAGAAGCCGGGCCGTGACCCGCGTCCGGCCTTCAAGACCGCGACGTTCAAGGAGGGCGTGGAGAAGCTGTCGGACCTCAAGCCCGGCATGCTGCTGGAGGGCGTCGTCACCAACGTGGCGGCCTTCGGGGCGTTCGTCGACGTCGGCGTGCACCAGGAACGTCTGGTGCACGTCTCCGCGCTGTCGCGCAACTTCGTCAAGGACCCGCGCGAGGTGGTCAAGCCCGGTGACATCGTCAGGGTGAAGGTGCTCGACGTCGACATCCCGCGTAAGCGCGTCTCGCTCACCCTCCGCCTTGAGGACGAGCCCGCCCAGGGGCCCGCGAAGGGCGGCGCCCCCAGGGGGCAGGGTGGCGACCGTCAGCGTGGCGGCAGGGAGAACGGCGGCGGCCGACAGCGGCAGGAGCGCGGCGGCGACCGGCGGAGCGCGCCGGGCGGCGCGATGGCCGACGCCCTGCGCCGGGCCGGTCTCGGCGGCTCCGACTCAGGGCGTTAGCCGTACGGCGACGCGGGCCCGGCGGCTCTTCCGCCGGGCCCGCTGTGTCCTTCCCGCCGAGTCCGCGGCTGTTTGATTCCCGCGGGCCCGCTGCGTCTCCTCGCCAGGCCCGCGGGCGGTGAGGTCAGAGCAGGCGCCTGATGTCGCCGTAGGCACGGTAGAAGCCGCCCCGCGCCGACTGGCGGACGCCCTCGACGAGGTAGCGGGCACCCGCCTCGCGCACCTCCTTGGGGAACTGCACGTTCCAGCGCGGGTCGTAGCCCTCGCTGACGACCCGCACCCGCAGCCGGTCGCCCTCCCTGAAGCACTCGACGACCACGCCGCCCGCGGCGTCCGTGACGGCGTCGAACACCACGGTCTCCAGCGTCGCGACCGGCTCGACCGCGGCCAGGCTCGCGGCGGCCTTGACGTCGACCGCCTGGGGGACGGTGCCCGCCTGGGCCGCCCTGATCGCCTCCTCGGTGGCGTCGATGCAGGCCAGGGTGCCGTCGGTGGTCACGATGTAGAGGCGGTCGTCGAGGTACTGCATGGAGAAGGCCGAGCCGCAGCCCGTACCCAGCTTCCACAGGCGCTCGCCGCTCTGGTCGAAGCAGTAGATCGAGGAGTGGTTGTCGCCGGCGAAGACGTACCGGCCGCCGGGGGCGGTCGCGCAGGAGAAGACGGTGGCGTCACAGCGGTAGACCGCCTCGGTCCTGCCGTCCGACTTGGCGAGCCTGTGCACGGCGCCCCGGCCGGTGCCCGCGTAGACCGAGTCGGCCTCCTGCCAGCCGAACAGCACCGCGCCCGCGACACCGGTCTCCCAGACCGGCTTGCCGTCGGCGGCGTCGTAGCGTGCCACGCCGGTGGAGTGACCGTGGTAGACGGCGTCGTCGTCGCAGCGGACCATCCAGGCGTACTCGCCCCGCCCCTTGCGTGCCCACTGGAACTCGTCCTCGTGGTCGATCGTCGTGATCCGGCCCGCCCTGTCCGACACGCCGAGCACGCCGTCGTGGATGTCCAGCCAGTAGATGTCGACGTCGTCGGCGATCTCGTAGGCGACCCTGGGCACCTTCCCGCTGAGGTCGTAGACCTTGCCGTCGTCGGCGCCCGCGTAGATCCAGAAGTCGTCGGCGACGATGCACTTCACCCCGTCGGGCAGCCGGAAACGGCCGGTGACGGTGCCGCCGTGGGTGACGGTGTAGACGTCGCCGTTCTGGTTGCCGACCCAGCAGCGCTCCGAGTCGACGAAGATGCCGAAGGCCGCGGCTCCGCTGGCGAAGCGCCACAGCACCGGGGCCTGGGAGGCGGTCGAGCGGACGCTCTCCACGCTGCGCCGGGTGACCGAGCGGCGCTGCCGCACCCCGCGCACGGCCGGGGCGTAGCCCTTCCTGACCTTCTCCGCGATCTTCTTGGCGGCCGCGGCCGCGGCCTTCTCCTCGGTCGTGAACGAGGAGATCTTGGTCTGGCCCGAGTCGCCGATGCGGCCGTAGCTGATGGTCACCTGCAGCCCGTCGTGCACGACCTTGTAGAACTTGTGGGAGCCTCCGCCGTCCTCGGACAGCTCCAGGTACGTGCTCCGCGCCGCCATGCCACACCTCTCGGTCGATTCGGTCGATCGATTTTCCGGGAGCGTACGGCAGATGGGCGACAAAACAGATGTTTTCCGCTGAACCGCAGGTCACCCACTCAAAAACCGCCTATCGAAGCACCATGGAAGCGGGCGCGCCCTGCCCCCTGCCACCCCGTACGGCCACGCCCGCCGGAGAGGCCGGGGCCGTGGCCTGGACGGTGGCCTGGACGGTGGCCCTGACCGTGTCCCCGGCGGTGGCCCGCTCCCGGCTGTGGCAGGCCCGCAGCACCGGGCCGAGCATCACGAGCACCCCGACCTCGAAGAGCACGACCAGCCGCTGGGTCACCCCGGCCGGGATGTCGTCGTTGGTCAGGTCGATGCCGAACATCCGTACGACGTAGGGGGCGACCACCAGGACCAGCACGCCCAGGGAGGCCAGGCTCAGCAGCCGGACCGGGCGGGAGTACGGGCTGCTCGCGTACCTCCTGGCCAGGATCAGGCCCGCCAGCGGCATCGCCAGGAAGGCCACGAACGCCGCGTACCTGTGGATGCCACCGGACATCGACAGCGGCACCCCGGGCTTGTCCGTGGGGAAGGCGCCGATCAGCAGCATGCACAGCCCCCAGACGGCGATCAGCGTCGCGGCCCCCCGGTCCTCACCGCGCCGGGCGAGCAGGACGCCGAACGTGGTCGCGGCCGCGGCGAAGAGGCCCAGGGAGACGGGCAACAGCCAGCCGTCGGTCTGGAAGGCGTATTCACTGATCACCGTGTGAACCGGGTCGAGCCCGGTGACCAGGTGAAGTCCCGTCATCGTCACGGCCCCGGCGCCGATCGCCACGTAACCGCCCACAAGCATCTTCGATCCCGCAAAAGCCTGACGTGCCATGGGTTCAACCTTGGCGAGCGGCCTCGTTCCGCAGTACCGGAGACGGTCCCCAGTGATCCCTGAGCCTTCCCGGAGGAACCCCGGGGCGGGGTGGGGTCACCTTCAGGGGGTCGTTCGTCACCCCAGGGCGCTGAACTGGGAGAAGACCGCCCAGGGTAGGGCAGACCTCATCAGGGTAGCCCTTCTCAGGGTAGAGCTGGGGCTACCCGGGACTTGACCTTGAGCGCGCTCGAAGAGACATCGTGGGACACCGGGGCCGCCCCGAACACAGGGGCCTCGATCACTTGATCGACTTCTACAGGGCACAGGAGTTCACATGAACAGGCGTCGTCTTGGTCAGAACGGCCCGGAGGTCTCGGCCATCGGACTCGGCTGCATGGGGATGTCGGAATTCTACGGTCAGGCCGACGAGTCCGAGTCGGTCGCGGTCATCCGTCGCGCGCTCGATTTGGGGATCGACTTCCTCGACACCGCCGACATGTACGGCAGGGGCCACAACGAGGAACTGGTCGGCCGGGCGATCAGGGGCCGCAGGGACGAGGTGGTGCTGGCCACCAAGTTCGGCGTCGTCAGAGGGGAGGGCGAGGAGCGCGGGGTCGACGGCAGCCCCGCCTACGTCAGGCAGGCGGCCGAGGCCTCGCTCAGGAGGCTCGGCGTGGACCACATCGACCTGTACTACCTGCACCGCCGTGACCCGCAGGTGCCGATCGAGGACACCGTCGGGGCGATGGCCGAGCTGGTCGCGCAGGGCAAGGTCGGCCGGATCGGCCTGTCGGAGGTGAGCGCGGACACCCTGAGGAGGGCCCACGCCACGCACCCGATCGCCGCGCTGCAGAGTGAGTACTCGCTGTTCACCCGGGGTCTTGAGACGGAGATCCTGCCCGCGGCCAGGGAGCTCGGCGTCGCGCTCGTCGCCTACTCTCCGATCAGCAGGGGACTGCTCGGCGGCCTCGGCACGGGCGACCGGCTTCCCGACGACGACTTCCGCAGGTATCTTCCCCGCTTCGCCGGGGAGAACGGCTCGCGCAACGAGGAGCTCGCCGCCGAGGTCCGCAAGATCGCCGAGGAGGCCGGTTGCACTCCGGCCCAGCTCTCCCTGGCGTGGCTGCTGGGCCGGGGTGAGGACGTCATCCCCATCCCCGGCACCAAGCGGCTGCGTTATCTGGAGGAGAACGCGGCGTCGGTTGACGTCACCCTGACCGCCGACCAGCTCGCCGCGCTCGACGCGGCCGTGCCCCCGGACAGCGTCAAGGGTGATCGTTACCCGAGCATGGCACTGATCGAGGGCTGAGCCGTACCGTCGCACGGTCCCGGGCCCGTGCCGGGCACGGGCCTCAGGGCCTGCGGTCGCGGAAGGTGCGGCGCAGGTCGTCGACCCAGGCGCCGGGGATCTCCCAGGGGATGAAGTGGCCGCCCCGGTCGTGGGCGGTGAGGTTGACGTGGTTGTACCAGCCCGCCCGGTCGCCGTCGAGGAAGGAGCGCACCCGCCGGTCGGTGGTGACGCCGGGCGGGTTCTCGTAGCCGACGAAGGTGATGCCGGTCGGGGCCTCGACGACGGGTTCTCGGTCGTGGGAGGGCGCCCAGGGGTGACGGTTGGCGTTGGCGTAGTAGCGCATCGAGGCGCCGATCGCGTTGTTGACCCAGTAGATCATCGTGTGCGTGATCAGGTCGTCCCGGTCGAAGACGGTCTCGACGTCGCCGCCGTTGTCGCTCCAGGCCGTCCAGCGTTCCAGGAGCCAGGCCAGCAGGCCCGCGGGTGAGTCGCTCAGCGCGTGGGCGAGGGTGCCTGAGTCGAGCATGTGCACGGCCAGGTGCACCGCGAAGCGCCGGTCGAGGGCGAGGATCCGCTCGCGGACGGAGTCGGGCGCCCCTTCGGGGATGGGCGCGCCCTGGGCGAGGTCCCAGGCCCGGTCGCCGTTGAAGAGGGTGAGCTTCTGGCCGGAGCCGATGTGGATGCCGTACAGCTCGGCGGCGTACTTGTGGCCGAGCTGACCGCAGACCAGGGCGCCGATGTCGCACCCGCCTGCGGCGTATCTGGAGTGGCCGAGGACGCCGGTCATGAGGCTGTGCCACAGGTCGGCGACCTTCCAGAAGTTGACGTCGTGGCTTCCTGGGAGCGGACCGGAGAACCCGAACCCGGGCAGGGAGGGCACGATGACGTCGAAGGCGTCCTCCGGGTCGCCGCCGAAGGCCGCGGGGTCGGCGAGCCGGTCGACGACCTTCGACCAGTGCCAGAACGTCCACGGCCAGCCGTGGGTGAGGATCAGCGGAACCGGCCGGGGTCCTGCCCCCGCCTTGTACATGAAGTGCACCGGGGTGCCGTCCACGGTCACCCGGTAGTGCTCGTAGGCGTTGATCGCGGCCTCGGCCTCCCGCCAGTCGTACTCCTCGCGCCAGTAGGTGACCAGCTCGTTCAGGTAGCCGCGGGGGACGCCGTAGGACCAGTCGCCGTCCTCCTCCAGCGGTGGGCGGGTCAGGCTCAGCCGTACCCTCAGGTCGTCCAGGACCTGGTCGGGCACGTGGATCGGGGTCGGTTCGAGGGGAATCATGCGGTTCCTTTCACCGGTCACCGGCGGCGGGCGGCGGTTCGTCCGGCGGCCGTACGGCGAGGGCGGACATCTCCGACAGCGCGGGCAGCGCCTCGGCGATCGCCCGTCGCTGCCCGGCGTCCAGGTGCCGGGCCAGTTCGGCGAGCCTGGCGATCCGGTTCTCGCGGCGGCTGTGGACGATCTCGGCGCCCGCGGGGGTGATGTGCACGAGCACGGCCCGGCCGTCGGTCGGGTCGGGCCGCCGCCTGACCAGGCCGTCGCGTTCGAGACGGGTGACGAGCTGGGTGATCGCCGGTTGGGTGACCTGTTCGCTCTCCTTCAGCTCCGACAGGCGCAACGGCCCTCTGCCGGCCAGGGTGTGCAGCACCCCCAGCGTGGTGAAGCTCATCCGCTCGACGGAGGCGAGGCGGATGAAGACTCCCGTGAACCTCTCCACGGCGAGGGCGAGGGCCTCGACGTCGAGGCCGTCCGATGACTCGTGCGGCGACACGGCAGGACTGTATCACCGACTTATATAAGTTGCTTATCTATTTCGGGAGGGGGCGAACCCCCTCCCGAGGGAACCACGGGACTCAGCGGGCCAGCGCGGTGGCCAGCGGGGTCGCCGGATGCCCCGTCAGCCGCGGTACGGCGTCGCCGATCCCGGCCAGCTCACCCTTGGCGATGGCCGTGTAGGTCGAGACCCACGCGTCGACCTCCCAGTCGGGGGCGCCGTAGTGCTCCCTGGAGCGGTAGGCCTCCTCGACGGTCTCCCGGTGGTAGGTGACGGGACGCCCGGTGACCTCGGTGATGATCGCGGCGGCCTCCTCAAGGGTGATCGCCTCGGGGCCGGTCAGGTCGTACGTCGCGCCCGCGTGTTCGCCGGGTGAGCCCAGGACCGCGACGGCGGCGTCGGCGATGTCGTCGAGGGCCACGACCGACACCCGCCCGTCCTCCGCGGGACCGCGCAGCACACCGTCCTGACCGGCCATCAGTGGCAGCAGGTCGGCGTACATGTTGTCCCGCAGGAACGTGAACGGCACCCCCGTGGCCCGGATGTGCTCCTCGGTCGCCCAGTGGTCGCGGGCGAGGGTGAACGTGGCGTCGGGGGCGGCCCCGTAGAAGGAGACGTACACCAGGTGGCCGACGCCCGCGGCGACCGCGGCGTCCACGAAGGCCCGGTGCTGGGCGACGCGGTCGGGGGCCTCGGAGGCCGAGACCATGAGCAGGGTCTCGATCCCGTCGAGGGCCTGGCGCGCGGCCTCCCCGTCGGCGAAGTCCGCCCGCGCGACCTGGGCCCCGTCCAGCCGGGGCGCGCGGGCGGGATCGCGGACGACGAGCCTCTGACTGGTCCCCGCGGCGGCGAGCCTGGCGGCGACACGCCCGCCGAGCCTGCCGGTTACTCCTGTGACAGCGATGGTGGTCATGCTTGAAAGGTACTGGCGCCCCTCACGGCCACCGGGCAGGCATGCCCCCGGACGACTCAGCGGAAAGCGACAAATCCCCGGCGGCATGCCCCATAAGACATTAGATCGCTCACCCGAATCACTTGACGGGTGGCCGTATACCGCTGTCAACTCCGGCCTTCCTGAGCCCGCCCTCCCCCGGGGACGTCCCGATCCTTCCGGGCCGCGGTGTCACACCGGTGGGCGCGAGGGTCATGGCCGATGAACTCAGAGGACCGCCCAGAAAAGGCAGCATCACCACGAAAAGCCACGAAATATCATTATTTTTCACGCCAATTGTGGCACTTTACTCGAACATTGATACGGGCTGCGTGTCGTTTACCAAGAAGAGCACCAGGGGAGTATTGAACTCGCGCCCGGAAGCATGTCGCGGCGTTTTTCCACCTTCGGACTATTTTTCATGGAGTGATGATGCGCCCTGGGAACAGACCCGCCCGCGCCCTGTCCGTCACCGCCCTGGGAGTCGCCCTCGCGGCGCTCGCGCCCCTGCCCGCCCTCGCCGCCGGCCCCACCGCCTCCGCCCCTGTCTCCACCGCCACCCCCGCCACCGGGCCCGGCTCCGGCATGGGAGAACCGGTGGATCCCGGCGAGGTCGAGCCGGGCATCTCATGGACGAACACCCTGAAGCCCTCGGGCCTGGGCAGGCGCGGAACGCACTGATCCCGCGCCCCGGCTCCGCCCCCACGGAAGACCCCGCGAGGACCCCATGGAGACCCATGAGGGCCCACGACTCCACGAAGGCTCTCATAGGGCCCTATGAGGGCCCGATGAGGATCCCGGAGACCGGCTCAGCCCAGGCGTGAGACGAGGACCCCGGCACGCGCGAGCTGCGCCTCGCGTGCCCTCCGCACCGCACGACCCAGCAGCGTACGGTTCCAGGCCTGCACCACGAGCCTGTCCTCGACCTCGGTCCCGCCGTCCCGGTCCCGCAGGGTGAACCGGTAGCCGAGTTTGACCCCGCCGGGACCCGCGGCCTCCCCCTCGACGGTCTCCGGAGTGCTCCTGAGCGTCACCTTCACCAGGCTCTCGTACCTGACGAGACCGAGCAGCCTGAGCCGCTCGACCGAGACGTAGCGCGTCTCCCCGTCCACCGTGCTGACGTCCCTGACCGCGACCACCAGCGGCGAGAGCCCCACGTAGCTCTGCGGCTGGCTCAGGTGCGCCCGAAGCGCCGCCGGGGTGTTACGCACATGGAAGGTGTTGTGCAGCGTGACTTTCGGCATGACATGTCCCCCAAATCATGATCTTTAGGGGGAGACAGTAGCCGGTTCCGACATGTACCACCGGGTGTGTTGCTCACCTCGGGTGAGGGAGTCGAGCCTGCGGGGCAGCTCGCTGCGGGAGAACGGGTCGGCCCCGGCGTTGCGGATGTGGATGCCCACGGCGTACATGTCCCGGATCTCCATGAGCGTCGAGTAGCCCGGCCAGGAGCGCAGGTCACTGCCGTAGGCGTCGGCGAAGGCGTCCACCTCGGCCGCGCTCAGCCCGAACCGGCGCTGACCGTGGTAGGTGTGCACCAGGTCCCACTCACGGGGTCCGACCGCGACGCCGTCCCAGTCGCACAGCACCACGTGACCGTCCGTGCAGCGCAGCAGGTTGTCGATCCAGGCGTCCCCGTGCAGCAGCACCGGCGAGCCGTCCATGTCCAGCCCCGCCCAGCGCTCGGAGAGCTCGGCGATGCGGTCGCGCAGCCAGGCCCGCTGGCAGGGGGTGAGCACCGCCGACCCGTCGACCGTCACCCGCAGCTCGGCCAGCGGATCGGCGAAGCGCTTCAACGCCACCGGGGGCACCGGCAGCAGGTGCAGGCTGCGCAGGATCTCTCCCAGCTCGGTGGTCGTCGGACGGCCGCTCGCGGGCACGTAGTGCCAGAAGGTCACGACGCCGCCCTCGTGGGTCACCGGCTGCTCGGAGATCTCGTCGGCGGGACGCACCGCGGGAAAGCCCTGCTGGGCGAGCCAGCGGGCGACCGCGAGCACCAGTGGAAGCCTGGTCCGCGCGTTCGGCGCGGTGGCGATCCTGACCACGATCCCGCCGCGCAGCTTGAAGACGGCGTTGCTTCGCACACGAAGGAGTTCGGCGTCCCGGTGATCGATCCCGAGATCCTCGCAGACCTCGCGCAGGACCCGGAACGCCCCCTCCGCGAGCGGGCCCATCAGCTCACCGGCAGGGCATCGACGACCAGGTCTGTCAGGCGGCGCACCGCCGCGGCTCTGCGCCTGCCCTCCGGCACCTCCGACAGCACCACCCTGGCGCGGCTGAGCACGATGGAGGTGCGGTGCTCCGGCGGCACCTGGAGCAGGGCCTTCTCCGCCAGGTGGCAGGCGTCGTCGGCCTTGCCCCCGCGGGCCATGTGCGCGGCCTGGTCGAGCAGGAGCAGCACCGGGTCGATGGTGTAGGCCCCGGAGGGACCCGGCGTCCAGTCGACCTCCTCCCCCAGCTCAATCAGCGTGCCGATCCGGTAGAACTGCAGGCGGCGTTCGGAGAAGCGGAAGGCCAGGTGGTCGTGCCCCTCGGGAGGCATCCTGGCGAAGATCCGCTCCGCCTCGGCCAGCGCTGCCCTGGCGGCCTTGTGCTCGCCGAGCCTGGCCAGCGCCCGCGCCTCGGCCGCCGCCCCGAGGGCCGCCGGAGAGCTGGGCGCGTTCCCCGCGAGTGTCCTGGCCTCCCTGGCGAGCCGTACGGTCTCGGCGAGGTCCCCGTAGTAGTAGGGCAGCATCGCCTGTTGCGCCCTGACCAGGGCTCGCAGCCGCAGGTCGCCCATGTCGTCGGAGGCGGTGCGCGCCGTGCCGTACCAGGCGTGGGCCTGGCGGGTGTCGCCGAGCTTCATCAGCGCGTCCGCGGAGAGCAACGCCAGCATCACGGTCGCGCTCAGCAGGCGGCGCTGGGCCATCGCGGGCTGGCGGGCGGTGACGAGCGCGCGCACGTCGCACAGTTCGAGCATCAGCCGGTAGAGCATCGGCAGCGGGGCACTGGTGATGTACTCGCGGCGGTAGCGGAGCACCTGCTCGTCGAGCGCGTCGAGCTGGTCCTCGGTGACGGTGGCGCGGGCGAGGGTGCGGTCGAGCTCCTGGCGGGTCCGTTCGACCTCGGCCAGCAGCCGCCCGTTCATCACGAAGCGGGAGCCGAGCAGCGCGTGGTGGAACAGCGCCCGCCGTTCCATGTCGTTCCTGCCGTCAGCCGCGCCGTCGCCCTCGCGCCGTTCCTCGGCCCGGTACGGCTGGCGCCCCTCACCCCCGGAGAGCACGACGACCCTGGCCTCGCTCTCGTCGTCGCAGTAGTCACCCGCCAGGCCGAGCCGTACGGCGTTGGCCCGGTAGAGCCGGGCCAGCAGGTCGATGGTCTGCGGGCGGGGACGGGCGCGCTTGTTCTCCCAGGCGTTGAGGAGGTCGATGTTGGCCCGGGCCTCCCCCAGGTCCTGGCGCAGGCACATCTCCTCAAGTTCCTGTACGGCCTGCCTGGCCGACCACCCCCTGGCCAGCCGGTGGGCCTTCAGGAGGCTGACCCCGCAGCAACCGTGGATGGCCTGCGCCGTCTGCCAGGGCGTCCACTGCTCGGAACCGGCCTGCTCACGCCAGCGGCGCGCACACGCGGGAGAATGTTCACCTCGGGCCACGGCGCCCTCCCCGTCGCTGTTTACACAAGATTAACGAGAGCGAAGCACAGCGTAAGCATGCTCATGCATTGCTTTCCCTTTATTCGCGGTTTACGCACGGAACGGCGACAACTTTCCCAGGTATTCCACTGATCCGGCGCCGATCCGGCCCGAAGGCCGATTGCCTCACATGCCCCCGAACCGCACTCTGCACATTAAAGCCAACACCGTCCGCCAGGAGTGATCCACATGACGGCAAAGCGCGGCGAGGCCGTCGACCATCTGCGCCGGCTCGCCTCCCAGCTGGAGGCCCATTCCTTCCAGGTGCACCTGAGGTCGTCCCACGGACCTTATCCCCGCCTCCACGTGGTCAACCCGATGGCCCCCACCATGACGGAGGACGTCCTCGCCTCCCACGACGAGGACGGCGAATGGTGGTTCTGGCTCTCGTGGGCGGGGCGTATCGGTCAGGCCGAGGACGTCGCGACGGCTGCGGAGCGTGTGGCCAGTGTGCTCCATGTGATACGTCGATAGGTGATTCTTGGGCTCCACATGGGTAACACCCGATGATCAAGCCCAGAAAGGAGCGGGAACGTGAAAAGGATCCACCTCATCCAGCGCCCCCGGCCCCCACGTGAGCCGGTTCCGCTCGACCTGCGCACTCCCTCGGGCAGAGCCCTCCCTTTTTGACCCCTTTCAGTGCCATACATCCCCTTCTGACCGCCGCCCTCCGGCGGCCGCCCCGCGCCGCAGCGACGGGTCACGGCCGCGGAGCGCGTCGCCTCTCTCCCCTTAGGAGCCCCTTTCAAGGGAAATTTCTCCTTTTTTGAGTCCCCCTTTCAAGGTAACTTCAAGTACTTTGCAGGGGTCCCGGGCCATCCTTGCGGCCATGAGCAGCGTTCTCTTCACCGTCAGTGTCAGCGTGGTGGTCCCCGCCATGAACGAGGCCGCCAACCTGCCGCACGTCTTCGCGACGCTGCCGGAGTGGGTGGACGAGGTCATACTGGTCGACGGCAACTCGACCGACGACACGGTCGCCGTCGCCGAGAGGCTCCGTCCGGGGCTGCGTGTCGTGACGCAGACCGGCAGGGGCAAGGGCAACGCCCTCACCGAGGGGTTCGCCGCCGCGAAGGGCGACATCATCGTCATGATCGACGCCGATGGTTCGACGGACGGGCGGGAGATCGTCGCCTTCGTGACCGCCCTGACCGAGGGCGCCGACTTCGCCAAGGGCTCCCGCTACATCCCCGGCGGCGGCTCCGACGACATCAGCCGGACCCGCTCCCTGGGCAACCGCGTCCTCACGATGATCACCAACCGTCTCTACGGCACCCGCTACACCGACCTGTGTTACGGCTACAACGCCTTCTGGGCGCGTCATCTGGAGGTCCTGAACCTCGACTGCGACGGCTTCGAGATCGAGACGCTGATGAACGTGCGCGCCGCCAAGGCCGGGCTCGTGATCCGCGAGGTGCCCAGCCACGAGCGCAGCCGCATCCACGGCGTCAGCAACCTGCACGCCGTACGGGACGGCCTGCGCGTGCTCAGGACCATCCTGCGCGAGCGCCGCCGCACCGCCTCTCCCCGGCGCGAGCACGCCTCCGTCTGACCCGGGCGGCTAATATGTGCGTCTAGACAGACTGGACAGTCGATCCCGGCGGAGGCACCCATGGGCGGATGGCAACTCCAGGAGGCCAAGCAGCGTTTCAGCGAGGTCATCCGGCGTGCTCTGAGCGAAGGGCCTCAGACCGTCACCCGGCACGGGGAGGAGGTCGCCGTCGTCATCGACATCACCGAGTACCGTCGTCTCAGGGGCGAGACCCCCGACTTCGGACGCTTCCTGCTTTCGGCCCCCGACTGGGACGACGACGTCGAGTTCCCCCGTGACCGAGACCTTCCCCGAACGGTTCACCTCGACTGATGGGCACCGGGTACCTCCTCGACACGAACGTGGTCTCCGAGGCGCGCAAGCGGAACGGGAATCCCCTGGTCAGAGAGTGGATCGCCGCCACGCACGGCCCTGTCCTCCACCTCAGCAGCCTGACCGTCGGCGAGATCCGCCGCGGGGTCGAACTCCGCAGGCGCAGGGATCCCGCACAGGCCGCCGTGCTGGAACGCTGGCTCACCGAACTGCTGCGGCAGTTCGGTGACCGCATCGCCCCGATCACCCCCGAGGTCGCCGAGGAGTGGGGGCGGCTGAACGCCGTGCGGCCGATTCCCACGGCGGACGGGTTGATCGCCGCGACGGCCAGGGTGAACGGCTGGACGCTGGTCACCCGCAACGTCAAGGACTTCGAGGGGACGGGGGTCTCGCTCGTCGATCCGTTCGACCTGCCGCCCGCCTGATCAGGCGAACTTCGTCTTCGGGCGTTCCTGCAGGACGCCGTCCACGTAGACGTCCACCTTCTCGTCGTAGAACGCGACGAGCCCGGCGACACGTCCGCTCTCCTCAAGCGGGGTCCGGTAGGACCAGGCCAGGTCGGGCCGGCCGTTGACGCTCCAGTACTCCGCCACCCCCTTGTACGGGCAGCGGGTCACGGTCTCGGTGGGAACGAGAAGGTCGAGCCGGACGTCGGTCTTCGGCAGGTAGTAACGCGGCGGCAGGCCCGTCTCGAACAGGATCCTGGGGTGGTGGGAGTCGGCGACGACGACGCCGTCCACCTCGACACGCACGTGCCGCGAGGACGGCAGGACGTCGACCCGGGTGTAGGGGTCGCGGGGATGGACGTAGACCTCCTCGTCCTCCTCGAACCAGGCGTCGGCCGCCTCCCACTCGAACCGCACGTGGTCGCGCAGTTCCTCGATGGGCGATTCCGGATAGGCGAGGGCCGCGTCGGCGACTCCCGCCACGTCGTACAGCACCGCCTCGCCCCGGCTCGGCGAGTGCGCGCTCCCGCCGTTGGGCTCCAGCTCGACGGCGACGTCCCGCCGGGGGAAGTAGTAGGTCGGGTAGTAGGGCACCTCCCAGACCAGCAGTGCCCGGGTGGTGTCGGCGGCCACCCTGCCCCCGAAGAGGACCCGCACTCTCTTCGCGCTCCGCTCCACACGGACACGCCCACGTGTAACCGGTTCCATGCCACCGCCAACCCTGACCGTCTCGGGACTATTCCGGCACAGGTCTCGCACCGGTTTCCCCGCGTGGGATACACATGATCTTGTGCGCCGACTTCTCCTCCCCCTGGCCGCGCTGGCGCTCCTGCTGACGGGGTGCGGCGTGAACGACCCCGCACGGGCGGACTTCTGGGCGAAGGCCGGCACCCTGACCGAGACTCTGAAGGGCACCCGGTTCAAGGAGAGTGAGGATCTCGGCTTCCTCATCACCCGGCGGGAGGGTGTCGAGGTCCTGTCCGTCGCCGAGCGGACCCGGCGGGACCCGTTCCGTGCCGTGGTCAGGGTGACCGGCAAGGGAATGATCAAGGTCTGGGAGGGCAGGCGTGAGACGCTCCGTGCCGTTCCCGACGTCGTCGGCTGCTTCGAGGCCGTCGCCTCCGGCAACGCCTTTCCCGACTTCTTCGCGGACGTCTCCCTCAAGGAGGTCACATGCCCGGCCACCACTCCCCTCGGCTTCAGGGCCCACGCCAGGTTTCCTCCCCGGATGTATGAGCGGTTGCAGGAGACGCTCCCCGGCAGACCGGACCTGGCCAAGGTCCGGGAGGCCGTACAGCGGCTGGACCTGGACCCGCGGGTCGTCCGGGAGATCGCCGAGGGGGAGACGGAGAAGGGGAGGACGGTCGGGATCGCGCTCAGGGAGGGGCCCGACGGCGGCTGCATGTACGCGCGGGTCTGGCGGGGAGGATCGAAGGTCTGGGCGCCCTACCGGATCGTGCCCTACAGCGACGCCGGGGCCCAGACCTGCACGGCGACCGGAGCGATCAACGGCTACGCCGAGCGGGCGGCCCACTGAGAGCTCAGGCGCCCGCCTCCGTCCGGCCTCCCAGAGGGGCCCGGGGGCGTAGCGCGCCCGCGGTGGCGACGGTCGTCAGGACGATCACCGACAGCACGGCGAAGGTGACGGGAAGCGACGTCAGGTGGGCGACCCAGCCGGTCACCGCGGGGGCCAGCAGCCCCGACAGATAGGTGATCGTCGCCACCCCCGCGACGCCCTGGCTCGGCGCCGCGGTCGCCCTGCCTCCGGCGGCGAAGGTCAGCGGCACGATCACGGCTATTCCCAGGCCGAACAGCGCGAACCCGGCGACGCCCGGCAGCGGGTCGCGCGCCGCGACGATGACCGTCCCTCCCGCGACCGCGAGCAGGCCACCGGCCCGTACGGTGGCGACCGGCCCGAGGCGCTGGACGATCAGATCTCCCAGCAGCCTGGTCACGGCCATGGCCAGGGCGAAGGTCGCGTAGGCCGCGGCGGCCATGCCCGGCCCCGCCCCGGTGACGTCCGTGACGTAGACGGCCGACCAGTTCATGCTCGCCCCCTCGGCGAAGGTCGCGCAGAACCCGACCGCGCCGATCGCCAGGATGGCCCGCGAGGGTACGGCGAAGCGGGGCGGTGCCTGCTCGCCCGGCTCAGGGCGGACGTCCGGCAGGCCGCGGCTCGCCACGAAACCGACGACCAGCAGGACGAGCGCGACGGCGCCGTGGTGCAGGCGCGCGTCGATCCCGGCCTGGGCGGCGACGACCCCGATCCCGGCGCCGGCCAGGCTGCCCACACTCCACATGCCGTGCAGCCCCGACATGATCGAACGTCCCAGGCGCCGCTCGATGATCACCCCCTGGGCGTTCATGGTGACGTCGCACGTGCCCGCCGCCGCGCCGTACGCCAGGAAGATCGCGCACAACCAGACGAACCCGGGGGCCTGGGAGGGGATCGCGAGGGCGACGCACCACAGGGCGAGCAGGATCCTCGTGGCGGCGCGCCCGCCGATGCGGTGGACGAGACGGCCGGCCATCGGCATCGCCACGAAAGCCCCCACCGCAGGACAGAACAGGGCGATCCCCAGTGCGGCGGGATCGAGACTCAGATGGTCTTGCAGCCACGGGACGCGGGTCGCCATGCTTCCCGCTACCGCCCCGTGGACGGCGAACACCGCCGCGACCGCGATGCGGGCGCGTTGATTGTCGTTGCGCATGGTGTGAGAAACTAACAGGCAGGCTTCCTGATTAAAAGGGGATAAATGAGGACCGCGACTCCGCAGATGGCCAGGGCGATCAACGACCGCCTCGCCCTGGACCTGCTGCTCGAACACGGAACGCTGACCGCCCCGCAGCTACGGGCGCTCACCGGGCTGTCCCGCCCGACCGTGTCCGACCTCATCGAACGCCTGCAGACCAACGGGCTCATCGAGGTCGTCGGCAAGAGCGGTGACGAACGCCGGGGGCCGAACGCCCGCCTGTACGGCATCGTGGCCGGCCGTGCCCACGTGGCCGGAGCCGACATACGGCGTGACACGGTCACCGTGACCGTCTCCGACATCACCGGAAGCCCGGTCGGCTCGGCGAGCCGCGAGATCGGCCCCGGGAACGGAGCCCTGATCGCCTCGCCCACCTACCCCCAGCACGCCAGGGCGGCCACCCCCCTGGCCGGGGTCATCGCCGACGCCGTCGCCGAGGCGGCCGGTTCCCGGAGCCTGCACGCCGTCGTCCTC
Organism: Streptosporangium jomthongense; assembly: GCF_042650425.1. Taxonomy (NCBI): domain Bacteria; kingdom Bacillati; phylum Actinomycetota; class Actinomycetes; order Streptosporangiales; family Streptosporangiaceae; genus Streptosporangium; species Streptosporangium jomthongense. The sequence continues at coordinate 198,351 of NZ_JBHSBC010000001.1, forward strand.
GGCGTGCCGGGGATGGTCGATCCGCACAGCGGCGAACTGGCCGTGGACAACGGCGTGCCCGGCTGGCAGCCGCACCTGCTCCAGACGTTGCGCCGCAGGATCGACGCGCGGATCGACCTGGAGAACGACGTCAACCTCGCCGCCGTCGCCGAGCACCGCGCCGGTTCCGCGCAGGGACGCGAGGACTTCGTGCTGCTCTGGCTCGACGACGCCGTGGGCGCGGCGGTCACCCTCGGCGGGAGGCTGCGCAGGGGCGCCTCGGGTGGCGCGGGTGAGATCACGCCGCTCGGCTTCCCCGAGGGTTCCTTCTGCGACCTGCTGGACGCCAAGGCCGCCGCCGGGCTCGACCAGGACACCCTGGCCGCCAGGATCGCCCGGATGGCCTTCACCGCGGTCGCCGTCCTCGACCCGGGACTCGTGGTCCTCGGCGGGGAGACGGGCCGCTCCGGCGGTGAGGAACTGGCCGCGCGGGTCGGCGAGCACCTCGACACGCTCTCGCCGGTCCCCACCCAGGTCCGCGCGGGCACCGTCGAGGGCAACGCGATCCTCAACGGCGCCCTGTTCACGGCACTGTCCATCGCCCAGCGGGACGTCTTCGGCGACGCCCCCGGCGACCCCCCGATGTGACGACCGCCCTCCGGTCAGGGCCCGGTACGGCGACGACGGAGAGAGCGGAAGGCAACCCAGATGACGAGCCCGGCGCCGAGGGCGGTCAGCAGGAACAACAGCGTCGGCCGCCACGACCAGGCGGGACCGGTCAACGCGAGGTGCTCGACGGGGTACTCGTTGTACTTCGCGGTCGCGCGGGCGGTGGCCACGTCGGTGTGGACGGCCAGGTCGCGCAGTACCGGGTCGAAGCCGGACTCGGCGGCGGCGCGCCCCGCGTGCGGCAGTTCGACGGCCAGCCCACGCCCGGCGGCCAGACGGGTGAGCGCGGGATCGACCTGCCCTGCCGCGCCGACCCCGGGGACGACCAGCCGGGAGAGGGCCGGCGCCGTACCGTCCGCCGGTTCGGCCACCAGGGTCACGCCGTGCCGGGTGGTGACCGCCGGGGTGCCCGCGAGCGCGACCGCGTGGGCCGCGAAGGAGCCTCCCGCGTAGACCTCGAACGCCGCGGCGACGTCGATCTCACCGGCCCCCGGGTTCAGCCCGATGCCGACGACCGGCCGGAACCAGGGGAAGGCCGCGTTGAGCGCGTAGGGCAGGTCCGCCAGAGCCGGCTCGTCGGCCGGGATCACGGTCGAGGCGCCGGGCGACCAGCCGGGATAACCGACCTCGGCGCCGACACGCCGGGCCTCGGCCTCCCCCGCCAGCAGTTCGACCAGCCGCAACGCGCCGACGACGCCGGAGGTCACACCCGCGGTCGTGGTGACCGGGCCGTCCTCGACGTAACGTCTGCCCTGAACCCAGCGGGTGTCCGGATAGTCACTCCGGAGAGCGCCGATGACCCCCCAGTGCGAGGTCGCGGCGCGTCCCCTGAGCAGGCCACCGGCCGCGACCAGCCGGGAGCCCGCGCAGACGCCCAGGATCCGGGCGCCCGCGGCGGCCCGACGGGCGATCCAGGCGCGCAGCGGCACCTCGGCCTCGCCCTCGGGGTCGACCACGGCCGGAACCACGACCACGTCGGGCACCGCGTCCCCGGTCTCCGCCTCCTCAAGCGTGCGGTCGGGCAGCAGGCGCAGGCCGCCGGACAACGGGACCGGCTCCCTGCGCGCGCCCACCGTGCGGACGAGGAACCGATCGGAGCGGGCGAAGACCTCGTACGGCCCGAGCACGTCGGTGGTCACCGACCCGCTCGTCCCGACCACGACCGCGACCTTGATCCGTCCCTGCGGCGTCTCTCCCGCCGGAGGCTTCCCGGGTACGGCTCGCGGGGCCCCCGGGTAGCTGTCCCGCATGGAGACCACGACCCCGGCCGCGCATGTTCCACCAACGAGAACACCCCAGATGGCGATGAAAAGGACTATCCGTACGAGCAGTCTGGCGCGTTGAGGCATGCGGAAGCTCCTGAGGTGTGAGGGGTCCCGGCCCGATCGGGAACCGGGAACGAGAAGAACGAGAACGCCGCGTGACGGCGGAAGGACGGGGAACGAGAAGAACCGGGACGGTCAGCCGGTTTCCCGCCGGAACTCCGAGGGCGGCCCGCCGTACCTGGCCTTGAACAGGCGGCGGAAGTGCCGTCCCTCGCGGAAGCCACACCGGACGGCCACGGCGTCGACCGGCAGGCTGGTCTCGCGCAGCAGGGACATGGCGCGTTCGAGCCGCAGCCGCTGCCGGTACTCCAGCGGGGTGATCCCGGTCGCCGCGGTGAAGGCCCGGCTGAGCCCCCGGGGGGACAGGTTCGCCACCTCGGCCAGTTCGGCCAGGGTGTGCGCGGCGTCGATGCTCCCCGCGAGATGGTCCTGCACCCGGTGGACGGCGGAGTCCAGGTGCGACCGGTGCCTCAGGAACTGGCTGATCTGCTCCCCCGCGCCGTCCCTGCGCAGGTAGACCACCAGTTCACGGGCGACGGCCGTGGTCAGGGCCGGGCCGTGGTCCCGCTCGACCAGCGAGAGCGCCAGATCGACCCCTGCCGAGACGCCCGCGCTGGTGCTGACCGGGCCGTCGTGGACGTAGAGCACCGCCTCCTGCACCCTCGCCGCCGGGTATCTGGCGCGCATCGCCTCGACCAGCGACCAGTGCGTGGTGCAGCGGCGCCCGTCCAGCAGGCCCGCCTCGCCCAGCGCCACCGCGCCGGTGCAGACCGACGCCAGCCGCGCCCCCGTGGCGGCCGCCGCACGCAGCCAGCCGACCACGGTCTCCGAGACGTACGGCTCGCGGTGCTCACGCAGCCTGGGGCCCGGGACCAGCACCAGATCACCGGCCGCGACCTGCGGCAGGGCGCCGAGCCCCGCGAGGCTCACCCCCTGGGCGGTCGCCACCCGCTCGGCGTCGGCGACGTGCTCGATCCGGTATCCCGCGCCGAGAAACGCGGCGGTGTCGAACACCTGCACCGGACCCGCCAGGTCGAGCAGGTTCACCTCGGGCAGCACCAGCACCACGACCCTGCCGGTACTTCCGGTCCCCTCATCAGCCACGACGCCGACGCTACCGGCCGTCACCCCGGCCCCGGCAGGGCCGTACGGGCCTCGCACCGGACGGATCAGGACACCGTGAACCTCCGGTCAGGCCGCCTCAAGGGCGTCGGCGACGGAGGGGAAGACCTCGAAGACCTGGGTCAGGCCCGCCAGGTTGAGCCTGCGGGCCAGGTTTCCCTGGACACCGGTGAGGATGAGCCGTACTCCCGCGAGCTGGCCCTGGTGACGGGCCTGGAGCAGTTCACCGATGCCGGAGGAGTCGCAGAACGTCAGAGCCGACAGGTCGAGGATGAGGGTCGGCGACTGCAGGAGCTCCCACGCCCTGCCGAGCTCCGCACGCAGCAACGGCGTGTGGTAGTGGTCCAGCTCCCCGCTCACCCGCACCACGAGCGTCGTACCGTGCAGCCCGGACGTGGCGCTGAAACTCGGCTCCGGCTCTTTTCCCGCGAACATCATCAACCTTCTGTACCGAACCTCTCCCAGCCGTGTAACTGTCTCACACGGAACGGGTCCCTCCGTGAGCCCGGCGGCCATGCCGCCGGACGCACCCCCCCTGTTGCCCCACCGTCCCGTCTGACGTGCCTCGTCCCCGGCCCAGGCGGCGGGGAACGCGTCCTCGCTCGCCCTGTCAGGGTGCCCAGGGCTGACAGGTCTATTCAGGATCGGCACCGTCCGGAGGGCACTCTGAGGGAGGATGCCCGCATGGGACATCTACGCTCTGTCACGCTCGTGCTCGCCGGGGTGACCCTGATGGCCTCCTGTGGCGCGCATCCCCCCGAGCCGTCCCCCACCGCGTCCCAGGCACCGCCGCCGAGCCGTACGGCACAGCGGAACCCGTCGCCGGTCTCCCCCGCCTGGAAGGCCGTCAGGCCCGCCCAGCTGGCGGCGAGCTCCGCGCTGCTCGACGTGGCGGCGGCCGGGCCGCGTGAGGTGTGGGCGGTCGGCTACCAGAGGGGCGCCGAGGACAGGGAGGGCACTCCCGCCGTGACCAGGTGGGACGGTGTGAGATGGCGCGAGGTCACCGGGCTGAACGATCACGACGTCAACCACCTGACGGGCGTCAGCGTGGCCGGTCCCCGGGATGTCTGGGTCGCGGGCAACGGGGTGAACGCGTTCGCCGCGCGCTGGGACGGGCGGCGCTGGACGGCGCGGCGGCCCTTCGGCGTCGCGGAGGACTACCGGCTGACGGACGTCGCCGCCACGGGCGGCACAGGGAGCACAGCGTGGTTCACCGGGAACGGCCCGTCCGGCGGGGTGCTGATCCGGTGGGACGGCACGGCCTTCCGCAACGTGCCCACCGGCGGCGGCACCTTCGAGGCGGTCACCGCCAGGCAGGGGCACGTCTGGGCGGTCGGAGCGGCCCAGGACGGCACACCGCTGGTCTGGCACGGCTCCCCCGACCGCTGGGAGCGGTCGCGGACACCCGCCATCCCCGGTGGCACGCTGCGGCGGGTCTGGCAGGTCTCCCCGTCCGACGTGTGGGCGGTCGGCGAGGTCGCGCCCGCCGGGGCCGTACGGGACGGAGCCCGGATCAGGCAGGGGCAGCCGCTGGTCCTGCACTGGGACGGGACCCGGTGGGCCAGGGCCGAGGTGCCGGTCGCCCGCGGTGCCCTGCAGGGCGTCACCGCCTCCGGTCCCGGCGAGGTGTGGATCAGCGGGGTGGACGCCGACCATCCGGGGCAGGCGCTCATGCTCCGCTTCGACGGCACGGCGTGGACACGCGAGTACGGCCCGCTCCTGCGTCCCCGCCGTCCCGACCAGCAGTACGAGGACAGTGACCACGTCACCAGGACGGGTGTCACCCGGGTGCCCGGTACGGCCACGCTGTGGGCGGTCGGCTCGGTCGGCGTCGGTGACGACGAGGACGATTTCGTCCTCAGACGCTGAGCCCGTTCCTTCCGACTTCAAGTTTTACCTGTCGCCTCGCCGTGATCTTCAGACCGGAGACCGGCGTGCACATCCCCTGCCCCATCGGGCTTCCCGGCCCGCCCGCGATCCGGAGAATGCTCCGTTTTCACTCTCCGGACGGCCCGAAACAAATTCGATCACCCATGGACACCCCAAATCGCCCTTGGAATGTCGTACTCTCTCCCAAACTCCAATAAAGAGGGAGTCTGACATGAAACGTATAAGAATCACCCAAAGGCCTCGGCCGCCACGTCAGCCCGTCTCTCTCGACCTGCGCACCCCCTCAGGACGAGCGCTCCCGTTCTGACAGGAACAACCTGTTGACGAACCAGAGCACCACCCCGACGACGAGCAGCAGACCCGCCCGCACGTAGACGTCGGCGCCGCGCCCCGTGATCGGCAGCGCGAGCACAAGGCAGACAACCGCGCCGAGCGCCGGCATCCAACTGGGCGCCCGGTAGTGGTCGTGGCCGACGGGATCCTTGCGCAGCACGAGCACGGCCACGTTGACCAGCGCGAAGACCAGCAACAGCAGCAGCACCGTCGTGTCGGCCAGATCGCCGACATCGCCGGTCGCGACCAGCACCGCCGCGATCGCGGTGGTGAACAGGACGGCCACCCAGGGCGTCGCCCTGGTCGAGTGCACCGAGGCGAAGACCTTCGGCACGATGCCCTCTCGGGCCATGCCGTACACCAGGCGTGAGGCCATGATCATGTTGATCAGCGCGGTGTTGCCGACCGCCAGCAGCGCGATCAGCGCGAACAGCTTGGGCGGGAACGCCAGGCCCGCGACCTTGACGACCTCAAGGAGCGGGCCCGTCGAACTGGTCAGGGTCTTGGCGTCCACCAGCATCGTCGCGGTGAACGCCACCGCCAGATAGATCAGCGCCGCGACCGCCAGACCACCGAAGAGCGCCCTGGGGTAGTCGCGCTGCGGATCCTTCGACTCCTCGGCCAGGTTGACCGAGTCCTCGAAGCCGAGCAACGCGTAGAAGGCGAGCGCCGTACCGCCGAGGACACCGAGGAAGGCGCCGTTCGCCGGATGGAACTCCAGGGCCCGGGCGGGCTCGCCCTCCCCGGACAGCAGCGCGTAGATCCCGATCACGATGATCACCACGAGCCCGAACGCCTCGATGACGGTCAGGACCACGTTGACCTTGATGGACTCGGAGATGCCCGCGAAGTTCACCAGCGTCACCAGCCCCAGGAAGACGAACGCCCCGGCCATCACCGGCAGGGTGACGAACTCCCCGAGGTACTTGCCGCCGAACGCGCGCGCCGCCGCGCTCGCCGAGGTGATCCCGCTCATCAGCACCGCGAAGGCCACGACGAAGGTCAGGAAGGGGATGTTGAACGCCTTGTTCGTGTACAGCGCGGCCCCGGCGGCCTGGGGATACTTCCCGACGAGTTCGGCGTAGGCCGTCGCGGTCAGCGCGGCCAGCACGAAGGCCACCAGGAACGGCAGCCACAGAGCGCCGCCGACATATCCGGCGACCTTCCCCACCAGGGCGTATATCCCCGCACCGAGGATGTCGCCGACCACGAAGAGCAACAGGACCCGGCGCCCGATCACCCGCTTGAGCGAGTGCTGGGCCGCGCCGGAATCGATCACCGCCTCAGCCATGCCGCGCTCCTACCCGCCCTCCGGCTGATCTCACCCACCGTCACTCGGGCACCACCTGTAAGCGTCATGAAAGTGCGCCGCAAGGAGATCCCCTACTGTTCTCTCTGTCACAAGAAGTAATGAAAGGCAGAAATGTTCTCCGTCCTCTCCTCCCGTCGTATCGCCGCCACCGTCGCGGGAGCCGCACTTCTCTCCTTCACCGCCGCCTGTGGCGGGTCCGGTAACGCCGAGTTCTGCGCCCAGGCGCCCTGGACCAAGGCCTTCACGGACTACACCACCGCCACCGCCAGCGCCGGCACCGACTTCAGCAAGTTCAACGACGCCAGCCAGAAGCTGTCGGCCGACCTGAAGGAACTCGCCGGCAAGACCGACGGAGACCTCGCCTCCGCGCTCAACGACCTCGCCAAGACCTGGGGTGACTTCAAGATCGACCCCAAGGACCTGGCCGGAGCCGGCGCCACCGTGCAGAACATGGCCAAGAGCGCCCAGGAAGCCACCGTCAAGCTGGGCAAGGCCTGCTCCTCCTGATCTGATTGACCTCTCCACCCCGTGCCTCCCGCTCCCAGGGAGGCACACCCGAGGGACACAGCGCCGCTCCGCCTGCGGGGGGCAGCGCGGGGCGGCGCTGTGTTCCTTTGCTCTGTGTCTCTTTGCTCCGCCTGACGGCGTCGCGGGCTTGGGCGCCCTGAGTCGGTGCTTTCCCTCGTCTCTTCGTCGCTTCGCTCCTGCGTTCCTCAGTCCAAGCACCGACGCGCCCAAGCCGAAACTCCTCACACTTGGCGCCGGTAAAGCACAAGATGTGCTGCTTTGCGGCTCCTTCGGCGGCGCGGGTTTGGGCGCTTCGAGTCGGCGTCTTCCCTCATCGTTCGTCCGTTACGCCACCTCGCTCCGCAGTCCAGATCCGAGGACGCGCCCAAACCGGCGCTCTCCACACTTGGCACCGGGGAAGCACAAAAGCCGAGTTCCTCGCGCTTGACGCCGGGAAAGACGGGGCGAACTCTTCGTTTCCAGTACCGGGCGCCCTGGGTTGAGGCGCGTTACGGGGACACCCACGCGGAGAACGACGCTCTGGTGTCGGACACCCGGGTTGGGACCGTTGAGAGATCGGCGTCCGAACCGATGGCTCTGGGGGCCGGGTGAGCCCGGGTCGGCGCCCAGGGCGTTTCCCCAGCCTGAGTTCGACCGGGCCGGGAACCCGAGCTCGGCCGGGCCGAGTTCATGCCGTGTCCTGTGAGCCCCCGCCGTCCGGTGAGGGCTTTGTCGTCCGGCAGGCTCCTGCCGACTGTGCGACGCGTGCCATAAACATGCATCGCGCGCCAGACAGTGAAGCCGATCCAGGGGGTTCTTTACCGGGTGTCAGCCCGTTGTCAGCCCCGCAGAGCACGGGCCTCGGCGTAGCACTGCTCGAAGCCCTCAAGCACGGCGGGCCACGAGCAGCGCACCGGTTCCGTCTCACGGTTGTGGGCCGCGATCGACTCGCGCAGACCGCGGTCGCGTACCAGCTTGGCCACCGAGGCGACCAGACCCTCGAAGCTCTCGCCGAGCAGTCCCTCCTTGCCGGGACGGACGAAGTCGGCCACTCCGCTCTGGGCCCGCGCCACCACCGGCACCCCGGCCACCCGGGCCTCAAGCGCCGCAAGTCCGAAGGACTCCCTGGGAGCGGGGGCGACGAAGACGTCGGCGGAGGCGAGCAGCTCACGGATTCGCTCACGGCTGTAGCGGCCGGGAAGCGAGACCCACTCCGTCATCTCGTTCACCCGCAGATAGCGCTCCATCTGGGAGCGCGCCGGGCCGTCACCCACGACGGTCGCCCGCATCCGCGTCTCGGCGGGCACCAGGGCGCGGGCCTCCTTGAGGAGCCTGAGCAATCTGACCGGCTGCTTGCGGGGTGCGAGCCGTCCGACCGCCACGACGTGCACGGGAGCGTCCTGATCGGCTTCGCCGCCGGAGCCGGGAACGGCCTGGCGCCAGGCCGAGACGTCCAGGCCGTTGGAGACCACGTGGACCGGCACCCTGCGCCCCGCGACCGAGCGGATCGGCCGGGCCGCGGCCTCACTCACCGCGGTGCCGACCAGCCCCCAGCGGTGCCATTCGAACAGCAGCCGCAGCCCCCGGTAGAGAGCACGGGTCACCGGATCCCACATGCTGTGCACGGTCACCACGACGGGCAGCCCCGCCCGTACGGCGGCGCGGACCCCCATCCAGGCGAACGGTGAGACCGCGCCCATGTGAACGTGCACCACGTCGGGCCGTCGTGCCTTCACCAGACGCAACAGGTGACCGACGCCGAACGGGTGAACAGGCAGGTCGAAGGGGAGTTTCGCAACGATCCGATACACGCCCCGCAGTGTCTCCCCCGGCGTCGCGGTCGCGACCTCGACCTCGTGGCCCGCCTCCCGCTCCATCCGGACCAGATCGGCCACCTGCACCTCTATCCCACCCAGACGCGGCAGGTAACAGTCACTGACGTGGAGGATCCTCACCGTGCCAGCCTAAAGCGTCCGCCCCACCCCACCCCGCGCCCCCGGGACCCCACGGAAGAACCCCCGTTCAGGCCACCGTCCGCCCACGCCCGCGACGACCCGGACCCCACGAACTCCCCAAGACCCCGCCGATGCCTCGGATCCCGTCACCCCCTCTAAGGTTTTGTCCGGGGGTACCGGTGCCACACGAGGGGTTACGGCTTGGGCGCGTCGGTGCTTGGACCGAGGAACGCAGGAGCGAAGCGACGCAGTGACAAGGGAAAAGACACCGACCCGAAGCGCCCAAGCCCCGCGACGTCGAAGGTGGCGCGGGACAACATGTCTTGTGCTTTCCCAGTGCCGTGTGTGAAGAGTGTCGGCTTGGGCGCGTCGGTGCTTGGACCGAGGAACGCAGGAGCGAAGCGACGCAGAGACGAGGGAAAGCACCGACCCGAAGCGCCCAAGCCCGCGACGCCGCCAGGCGGCGCAAAGAAACACAGCTTGGGCGCGTCGGTGCTTGGACTGAGGAGCGAAGGAGCGAAGCGGATGAGCGACGAGGGAAAGCGCCGACTCGAAAGCGCCCAAGCCCGCGACGCCGAAGGCGGCGCAAAGAGACACAGCGCCGCCAGGCGGAGCAAAAGAAACACAGCCGTGTTCTTCCATGCCCACCCCGACGACGAGGCCCTGCTGACCGCGGGGACCATGGCGATGCTCGCCGCCCAGGGGCACCGGGTGATCCTGGTCGTCGCGACCTCGGGGGAGCTCGGTCAGGCCGATCTCGGACCCGGTGAGGCCCTGGGGGCCGCCAGAATGGCCGAGCTGTACAGGTCGGCCGCCGCGCTCGGCTGCGCCAGGGTGGTGAACCTCGGCTACGGCGACTCGGGGCTGGCCCCGGACGGCGGCGTCGCCGAGGGGCGCGCGGGGAACGCCTTCATCGACGCCGACGTCGAGGAGGCCGCGGGGCGGCTGGCCGAGATCCTCACCGAGGAGGGGGCCGACCTGCTGACGACCTACGACCCGGCGGGGGGCTACGGGCATCCCGACCATGTTCAGGTGAACCGGGTGGGCGCGCGGGCTGCCGAGATCGCGGGCACCCCGATCGTGCTTGAGGCGACGGTCAACCGTGATCCGCTGCTGAAGGGGCTGCGTCTGATCAGCCGGTTCTTCCCGCAGCTCGACGTCCGTTCCTTCGAGCGGGCCTACTCCCCCGGGTCGGTGATCACCCATCGGGTCGGGGTACGGCGTTTCGCCCGGCAGAAGCGGGCGAGCATGGCGGCGCACGCCTCCCAGGCGACGGGGGCGGACACCCGGACGCTCGGGGTGATGCTGAAGGTGCCTCTGCCGCTCTACCGGCTCATCTTCGGCACCGAGTGGTACGTCCGCCGGGATCTGCCGCAGGGCGCCAGGCTGAGGCATCCGTTCGAAGCTCCTCCCAAAGGATGAGCCCCGGACCGGCACACTTGGTCGAGGGGGTTTCATGAAGAACAAGTGGGTTCAGATCGGACTGTCGGTCGTGTCGCTGGCACTGGCCGCGACGCTCGTGCGTTTCCTGCCGCAGATCGTCGAGGCGATGACCGGCAAGCACGTCTCGTGGTCGCAGATCGGCGCCCAGTTCTCCGGGTTGAGCTGGCAGACGATCGCGCTGATGGCCGTCGTCTGGCTGGCGAGCCTGCTGGCCTACACGTTCGTGCTGACGGCCTCCCTGCCCGGTCTGACCCACCTGCAGGCTCTCACGTTGAACGCGGCCGGCAGCGCGGTGAGCAATCTGCTGCCGTTCGGCGGCGCCGCCGGGGTCGCGATGACGATCGGGATGACCAAGGGGTGGGGTTTCCCGCTACGGCCCGTGGTGGTCTCGACGCTGGCCAGCGGCATCTGGAACACCCTGTTCCGGTTCATCCTGCCCGCGGTCGGCATCCTGGCGCTGCTGCTCAGCGGGCAGCGGCTCAGCCCGGCGGTGACCAGCGCGGGCTGGATCGGTGCGCTGTCCATCCTGGTGCTGGTCGTCGTGGTCGCCGCCGCGCTGTACTGGGACGCCGCCGCCGCGCTGCTCGGCCGGGTTCTCGACGCAGCCGCCCGGCTGCTTCCCCGCCGGTGGCGTCCGACGGGTCACGGCCCCTCCCACTCCCTCGACCGGTTGCGCGCCGACACCTCCGAGGTCGTACGGCACCGCTGGCCGGGACTCACCCTGGGCATGATCTTCTTCCTCGGCCTGCAGTGGCTGATCCTCGTCTGCTGTCTCCAGGCGACCGGCTCCTATCCGGGCCTGGCGCAGTCGATCGCGGTCTTCGCCCTGTCCAGGGTGCTGACCACCGCCGTCGTCACCCCGAGCGGGACCGGCATCATGGAGGCCGGGACCGTCGGCGCGCTGGTCTTCTTCGGGGCCCCGCTCGATTCGGCCACGGCCGCTGCGTTGCTTTTCGGCTTCTGGACCTACACTGTCGAAATCCCCTTCGGCGGCCTGGCACTCGGCGCGTGGGCGCTCCTGCGCAGGCGTGAGAGCACGGTCCAGGCCCCCGAGAAAGAGCCGATCAGCCGCTAGATTGGGAAAAACCTTGTGCGTGATTCGAAGGCCCGCATAGCGTGGCGGCTGACATGGCGGGTGAAATCGTAGCGTTCCGGGTCCTCGGCCCGGTCGAGGCGCACTCCGGTGACGACGAGCTCGATCTGGGCGGGTTACGCCAGCGTGCCGTCCTCGCCCGGCTTCTGGTGGCGCGGGGGCAGGTCGTCCCCGTTGACTCCCTGCTCTACGACCTGTGGGATGACGACGCGGCCAAGGGCGCGCAGTCGGGGTTGCAGGTCTACATCTCCCGGCTGCGGCGGGTCCTGGAACCCGGCCGTCCGCGTGGGGGGCCGAACCGGCTGCTGGTGACCGTCGCCTCGGGTTACGCGTTGCGTGTCGCGCCCGACCAGGTGGACGCGTTGCGGTTCGAGGCCATGGTCCGCGCCGCCGGTGAGCAGCTCGAAGGCGACGACCCCGCCTCGGCGCGGGCGCGTCTTGAGAAGGCGCTGGGGTTGTGGCGTGGCACGCCGTACTCCGACTTCGCCGACCAGCCGTGGGCGGAGGCGGAGGTGAACCGCCTGACCGAGCTGAGACTGGTGGCCCGTGAGCGGCACGCCGACAGCAGTCTGCGTCTGGGGCTGCCCGCGGAGGCCGTACCCGACCTGGAGGCGTTGACCGCCGAGCATCCGCTGCGTGAGGAGGGCTGGCGGCTGCTCGCCCTCGGCCTCTACCGGTGCGGACGGCAGGCCGACGCGCTGGCCGCGCTGCGCAGGGCGCGCACGATCCTCGCCGACGAGCTGGGCATCGACCCGGGCCCCGCGCTGCGCAAGCTTGAGTCGGACATCCTGGCCCAGGACCCCGGTCTCCAGCTCGCCGTCCCACCGGCGAGGCAGCGTACGGCGGTGCCCGCCGACACCTGGCCGCCCCGTCCGGCGGCGGCCCCCGCCGAACTGCCGCCCCTGGAGCCCGAGCCGTTCGTCGGGCGGGAGGCGGAGCTGAGCAGGCTGATGACCGCGGCGGCCAGGACGGGCCGTTTCACCGCGGCCGTGATCAGCGGTGACGCGGGCGCGGGCAAGACGATGCTGGTCCGCAGGCTCGCCAGGCAGCTCGCCGACGACGGCTGGGGCACCTCCTCGGGCGCGTGCCCCGACAGCAGCGCCACCCCGCCCGTCTGGGCGTGGGTGGAGATCCTGCGCACCCTGGTGGACGTCACCGGGGCGGGTGAGTACGCCCCGCTGCTGGCCCCGTTGCTGAACGACACCGCGGCCGAGCCCGACGAGGACCAGGCCTCCGGCGGGTTCCGGCTGCACCGGGCGGTCGGCGGTTACCTGGCGGCCGTCGCCAAGGAGCGGCCGATCCTGCTGACGCTGGAGGACCTGCACTGGGCCGACGACCAGACGCTCGCGCTGCTGCGGGCGCTGCCGAGCCTGCTGGCGACCAGCCGGGTGCTGCTCGTGGTGACCTGCAGGGACAGTGAGCTGAGCGACCAGCAGGCGGACGTGCTCGCCGCGCTGGCCAGGCTCGGTCCTGTGCGGGTCGGCCTGACGGGTCTGGACGCCGAGGCGGTCGCCGAGCTGGTCAAGGCCACCTGTGTGCGCGCGGTCGACGAGGACGCGGTCAACAGCATCGTCGAACGGACCGGCGGCAACCCGTTCTTCGTCCGTGAGACCGTACGCCTGCTGGACGCCGAGGCGGTGAGCGACCGCGCGACGGCGGCCGAGGTGATCTCCGGTGTGCCGTCCGGTGTCCGTGACGTGCTGCGGCGCCGGATCGCCAGGCTGCCCGCCACCGCCCAGCAGATCCTGTTGCAGGCGGCGGTGATCGGCCGTGACGTCGATGTGGACGTGCTGGTCGACGTCGCGGGTGACGAGGACGCGGTGGTCGACGCCGTCGAGGCGGCACTGCTGGCCGGGCTGGTCACTGAACCGGGCCCCGGCATGCTGCGTTTCGATCACGACCTGGTCCGGGACACCGTCTACTCGGACGCCTCCAGACTGCGCCGTTCCCGGCTGCACGCCGCCGTCGCCTCTGCGATCGAGCGCAGGCATCCCGGGGACGTGGCCGCGCTCGCCCACCACTACGACGCGGCGGGCACCGCGGAGACCGCGGCCAAGGCGGTGCGTTACGCGGGGCTGGCCGCCGAGCAGGCCGAACGGCGTTTCGCCCACCGTGAGGCGGCCTCGCTGTGGGAGAAGGCGATCGCCGCCTTCGACAGGTCCGGTGCCGCCTCGACTCCGGAGAGCACCCGTGAGCGTCTGCTGCTGACCCTGAACCTGATCAAGGCGCTGGCGTTGTGCGGGGACATGGCCGCGGCCCGCAGGCGGCGGCGCGAGGCGATGGACACCGCCCTGCCGCTGGGCAACCTGGAGCTGACCGCCAGGGTCGCCGCCTCCCTCGCCGTGCCGCACAAGGGCATGGCCCGTGACTTCACCCGTACGGCGTGGGAGATCGTGGACGTCGCCGAGCAGGCGCTGGTCGAGCTGCCCGCGGGTGAGCAGTCGCTGCGGGCGAGCCTGCTGGCCACCCTGGCGCTCGAACTTGAGGGGTCGGCGACCTCCAGGGGAGAGCAGGCCTCCCTTGAGGCGGAGGAGCTGGCCAGGCGCAGTGGTGATCCGGCGCTGCTGGCGACCGCGCTGAGCGGGCGGCTGCGTCAGTCGTACGGCATCACCCCCGTCGGGGAGCGCGAGGTCATCGGCAGGGAGCTGCTTGAGGTCGGCAAGACGACCGGCCAGGTCTCGGTCCAGGCCCTGGCGCATCTGGTGCTGATGGAGTGCGCCGCGGCCTCCGGCGCGTTCGCCGAGGCCGACGCGCACGTGGCCGCCTCCGAACGACTCGCCAGGCAGTACGGCCTGCCCGCCCCCGCCGCCGTGGGCGCGTGGTACGCCGGGCAGCGCCTGATGATCGCCGGTGACTTCTCGGGGGCGGCGCTCGCCTACCGGGACGCCGCGCGGCTGACCGCGAAGGCCGGCATGCTCGAAGGCCGCCAGGACCTTCCGCTGATCACCACCTTCTGCCTGCACCTGGTCAACGGCAGGGCCGCCGACATGGTCGAGCCGCTGGCCGAGGCCCATCAGCGGGGGGCCAAGTGGACTCTCGACGCCTACGCCGTGGCCCTGGCCTCGGCCGGGCACACACGGGACGCCAGGGCGGTCATCGCGGTCAAGACTCCGGTCCGCCCTGACTTCCTCTACGAGCTGGCGATGGTCTGGCGGGCGCTGGCCGGGATGCTGCTGGACGACCGGGAGCGGATGACCGAGGCCTACGACACGCTCAAGCCGTTCGCCGAGCGGATCGCGGGCGCGGGGACGGGTGTGGTCGCGTTGTGGCCGGTCTCGCTGACCCTGGGTGACCTGGCGCTCAGGCTGGGCTTCTCCGACGCGGTGCGCCCGCACTACGAGGACGCCCTGGCCGTCGCCCGGCGGGTCGGGGTGACCCGCTGGGTCGAGGCGGCGCAGCGTTCGCTCAGCAGCTGACGCGGAACCTGGCGCTGTGCGCGGTCGGACGGCCGGGGACGGAGAGCGTGACGCGGTACAGGCCGGGGTTGCCGGCGATCCTCGGCTGCCATTCGACGCTCTGACGCTCTCCGGTGAAGCCGGAGCCGCCGCTCAGGTAGGTGCGCCAGCCGCGGGATGACTCGCTCCAGCGCTGCAGGCGCCAGCCGTAGGTGACGGTTCTTTCCGGGTGCGGGTTGCCGATGACGCTGCGCGCCTCGTACGGCCTGTCGCACGGGCCGCCCTCGGTCGCCGGGGTGACGGTGACCGTGCCCTCCGCCAGGGTGGTCTCCGCCTGGACCTGTGCCGTGGTCTCCTGCATGGACTTGGACGACAACTCCACGGTCTCCACCGACGCGTCGTCCGCGCTGACCGCCCGCACCGTGGTCGCGGGGGTGCGCGGCACCTCGATCCCGGCGTAGGCTCCGACGAAGGCGAGCGTGGCGACCAGCAGTTTCACGACGCTCGCGGTTCCACTGGCCACCACCGGCGTGAGACTGCCTCGCGGACTCATGACTGTTCCCTCCCTGTTTCTGCCCCTTACTTGTAGCCCGGGATGGTTGATCTCCGCTTGACGTCCGGTTGCAGCGTCAACGGTGGCTGAACGGGCTCCCACCCGACCCCCTGGACAAGGTCAGGTAAGCCTGCCCTAATATCGGCATACGGCAGGGAAACCAGCGGGGCGGTGATGTTCACAATGCGGTCGTTCGCGGCAGGCATCCCCGACCCGACCTCGGCCTCCGTGCTGGGGATGCCCCTGTGGCTCTGGGTGCTCATCGGAGGGGTCGCGCTGTTCGGCGCCTTCCAGGCCTACTACTGGATCGGCAGGAAGCTCGGCCCGAGGCTCTACGCCACCCGGGTGGGCAGGCGGATCAGCCAGGACGGCATCCGCAAGGTCGAGAACGCCGTCAGCAGGTGGGGCGCGCTGGCCGTCTACGGCTGTTTCTGGGTTCCCGGCCTGCGGCACACGCTGCCCTGGGCCGCGGGGGTGCTGCGTGTCTCCTACCCGTGGTACGTCGTGGCCAGCGCCCTCGGCTGCCTGACCTGGGTCCCCATCGCGTCCTTCGGCCTGTACTCGCTGTTGTGGGGCTGGCTCAAGCTCGCGGCCGAGTCTCCGCTGCTCGCGGGCACGGCTCTTCTCGTGGCGGCCGTGGCGGTCACGCTGTTCGTGCGTCACCGCAGGAACGCGCGGCGGGCCAAGGAGGAAGTCACCGTCGGGTGACGCCGCGCCGTACGGCTTGTGTCACACCTCCGCGTGGTTTCTGCCACCATGTTCCCCATGCAAACCGGGGGAATTCGTCTTCTCGCCTGTACCGCTCTGGCCACCGTGACCACGGTGTCCGCTGTGACAACCGGGTTCGTCGTGCCCGCGCACGCCGCGCCGGTCGTGTCACAGGCCACGACGAGGACGGTCGCGGCCTCGACCGCTCCCGCGGTGGCCGCGAAGGTCGCCTACCTGCTCGACGTGACCACGGGCAAGCCGCTGTTCGCCAAGCAGGCCACCAAGCGGGTGCCGATCGCCAGCCTGACCAAGGTCATGACGGCCTACGTCGTGCTGCGCGAGGCCGGTCTCGACGACGTCGTGCGGATCAACGCCGACGACGTACGGCACGCCGCGACGAACGACGCGACCAGCGCCTCGCTGCGCGCCGGGGAACGCCTGACCGTCCGGGACCTGCTGCACGGGGTGATGCTCCCCTCGGGGGCGGACGCCTCCCACGCGCTGGCCCGCGTCTACGGTCCCGGCGAGAAGAAGTTCGTGGCCAAGATGAACGCCGCGGCCCGCTCGCTCGGCCTGACCGGCACCCGCTACACCAACACCGACGGGCTGCCCAAGCCGTCCGGCGGCTACTCGACCGCCCAGGACCAGGCCAAGCTGGCCCAGATCGCGCTGGGTGACCCGGTGCTGCTGGGCATCACCTCGACCAGGCGCTACACCGTGGCCGCCTCCAAGCTGCACCGGGCCCACACCTGGACCAACAGCAACAAGCTGCTCGGCAAGACGCCCGGCACGCTGGGTGTGAAGACGGGTTACACCCGCGCCGCGGGCTACTGCCTGTCGTTCGCCGCCGACCGGGACGGCCACCGGTTCGTCGGGGTGATTCTCGGCGACGCGAAGTCCGAGCGCCGTTTCCAGACCGCCAACCGGCTCCTGGACTGGGCCGGCGAGCAGGTCTCCGGCACGGGCGACGACCAGGGCGAGGACGGCGGGACCCTCAGCGGCGACGCCTAGGACCTGTTTTGTGGATCTTCGCCGTGGCGAGGATCGTCCAGGTGGATGCCCCGCAAGGCGGAGGAGGAGCTCATAACGGAGTTATGGGCGACGACGACAACGCGGCGGGGGGCCGCCTGGACGACCGCAGTAGGCGGAAAGATCCACAAAACAGGTCCTAGCCCAGGGTGTCTCCGGTTCCTGTGACGAGGACGCCGCGCATCAGGCCGTGACAGGCGATGGCCGCCGCCGCGACCACGTTGAGGGAGTCGACGCCCAGGCTCATCGCGGCTGAGCTCATGGGGATGCACACCGGCTGGTCGGCCTCGTGCAGCCAGTGGGAGGACAGACCGTCGCCCTCCGAGCCGAGCAGGAGGGCGACCCGGTCCGCCGTACCGGCCGTGTCGATCGGGGTCGCGCCCTGGTCGGGGGTGAGTGCCAGGGTCAGGAAACCCGCCTCGCGAAGTTCGGCGAGGCCGTCGTACCAGTTGGTCATCCGCGCGTACGGGATCGCGAAGACGGCACCCATCGACACCTTCACCGCCCTGCGGTACAGCGGGTCGGCGCAGCGGGGCGACAGGATCACGGCGTGGACGCCGAGCGCGGCGGCGCAGCGGAAGATCGCACCCACGTTGCCGTGGTCCACCAGGTCCTCCAGGACGAGGACGCGCCGGGGGCCGCCGCGCAGCGTCTCGGCGACCGTGGGCAGGGGCTTGCGGTCCATGGCGGCCAGGGCGCCCCGGTGGACCGGGAACCCGGCGATCTCCTCCATCTCCCGGTCCTCGACCACGTGGACCCGGTCGCCGAGACCGTCGAGCAGGTCGGCCAGGGAGTCGGCCCAGCGGCGGGTCAGCAGCACCGAGCGCACCGGATACCCGGCGGCGACGGCCCTGCGGATCACCTTCTCCCCTTCGGCGATGAACAGGCCGTGTTCGGCCTCAAGGCTCTTGCGCAGTTCGACGTCACGCAGGTTCGCGTAGTCGGCCAGGCGGGGGTCCCGGTGAAGGTCCCGGTGAAGATCGGGGTGGGAATCGGCTGCTTCAGGCATCCTGGAATACTGCCACGGCCTTTCTGAGCTGCCACACCGCGGCGTAGACGACCAGCAGCACGCTCAGTCCGGCCAGTGTTCCCGCACCCAGTCTGGTGATCAGCTCGGTGCCGTCCCTCGGCGGGAAGATCACGGGCCACACCGCCGCTCCCCCCAGGGTCGCGGCCACCGCCGCCAGGATCACGCCGAGCCGTACCGGGGTGGAGAGCCTCAGCCGGTCGGGCACCGCGACCGGGGTCATCCGGGCCAGGCCGCGCCAGGACCACCACAGCACCAGGCTCAGCCCGACCACGCTTGAGAGGTACTGCAGCGCACGGAAGGTGGGAATCTGGCCGACGAGGGGGTCGACCAGCCAGGACCAGCCCCAGATCCGGATGCTGTAGGAGTGGGTGAAGGAGTCCCACAGCAGGTGGGTGAGGGAGCCGACGACGCCGCCCGCGACCACGGGCAGCAGCCGGCCGATGTCGTGTTTCGGGGCCAGCGAGGCCGCCCTTCCCGCAAGACCGGCGGGCAGCAGCGCGGTCAGCGGGTCACGGAGCAGCCCGTGGAAGACGGCGAACATCACCAGGACGGCGAGCAGGTCGAGGGTGAAGGCGCCGGGTATGGAGTGCCAGATCCCGTAGTTCGGCAGGAAGGGCAGAAAGATCGGCAGGTCGGGTGCCATCGTGCCCAGCGCGAGCGCCCAGGGGTCGAGGACCTTGCGGGCCCGCGCCGAGGCGATGAACGGCAGCACTGCGGCGACATGGCTGGGCGTGAACGGCACGAAGCTTTCTCCTGAGATCCGGTGATTCGTTCTTCCCCAGGAGACTATGGCGCCACGTCCGCCACCGAGCGACTCACGAATCCGCCTCGAAACCACAGGGAGTGGCGTGTAGGTTACCTGGCGTGATATTTGGGGATTCAGGAACCACCACGGCCTGCCGGAGCACACCCCCCGCGCCCGAGAGCGCACGCTGGCTGCGCGACGCCCGTACCGCACGCGCCCTCTCGCTGGCGACGCTCGTCTGGCTCGGAGTCGAGAGCGCTCTCGGCATCGCCGCCGGATTCGCCGCGCACTCGGTCGCGCTGATCGGCTGGGGCATGTTCTCACTGGTCGAGGCCGCGGCCAGTCTCATCGTCGTGTGGCGCTTCACCGGGTCGCGGACCCACTCGGCGGACGCCGAGGCCAGGGCGGGCAGGGCGGTGGCGATCAGTTTCTGGCTGCTGGCCCCCTACCTGGCGCTTCACGTGGTCTACGACCTGTGGGCGGGGCACACGGCCAGGCCCAGCGTGCTCGGCGCGGTGGTCACGGCGGTCAGCCTGTTCGCCATGCCGTTCCTCGGGGTGGCCAAGCGACGGCTGGGCGCGCGGCTCGGCTCGGCCGCGACCTCGGGGGAGGGCACCCAGAACCTGCTGTGCGCCTCGCAGGCCGTGGGCGTGCTGGCCGGGATCGCGCTGAACGGCCTCGGGTTCCGGTGGGCCGACCCGGTCGTGGCGACGCTGCTGGCCGCGGTGGCCGCGCACGAGGGGCGCAAGGCCTGGCGCGGGCACGTCTGCCACCACTGAGCGGCCCGTTCCCATACAGCACAGAGATCGTTTTCTATCGCGCAGGTGGATTTACACAGCAAAAAGGGTGTTTTGCCACTTTAAGCGTTCCCAGTACAGTTCCGTGAACATTGTGGAGAACCTCCGTATAAGGTGACCCGCTAGTTTCCGGACATCGAACGCGAAGAGGGCATCGTGAGCGGACGTCACAGGACGGATGAGCTCGACGACGGCTACGCCTCCTACAACCTGCCGCGGCGGCGCAGAAGCGGACGGGGCGCGGTGCTCGTGCCGTTGGCGGGCTCCGTCGCCCTCGCGGTGCTGCTCGGCGTCGCCGCCTTCGTGATCGTCAACCGGGACCGCGGCTGTGCGCAGACTCCCGTCACACTGCGGGTGACCGCCTCCCCCGACATCCAGCCCGCCCTCTCCGAGATCGCCGGGCGCTTCACCAGGACCTCCCGCGACTCCGGCGGCGGATGCGCGACCGTCACGGTGACCGGGGCCGCCTCCGCCGCCGTGGCCTCCGGCCTGGGGGGCAGCGGAGGCGAGGTCGGTGCGATGGACCTGTGGATTCCCGACTCCTCCCTGTGGGTGAACGGCCTGCGCGCCAAGGATCCGGCCTTCCCTGCCCCCGGCGCCTCCGTCGCCCGCTCCCCCGTCGTGCTGGCCGCTCCGGGCACCGCGGTCCAGGAACTGCGGGACGACCTCGGCGAGGCGAGCTGGAAGGGCATGCTCGGCGCCGCGAACGTGACGGACCCCAACGGCCCGGGCCGCAGGGTGCGGGTGCTCGCGCTCGACCCCTCGCTCAACGCGGCCGGGCTCGGCGCGCTGCTGGCCGCCTCGGGTACGGCGACGGCCTCGGGTGTCGGCCAGGAGGAACTGGTCGGCGCGCTCAAGACACTGTCCGGCTCCACCGTCCGCGACCAGGACGCGCTGCTGGCCAGTCTCGGCGTCAAGGGCCGCAGGACCCCGATCGGCGTCGCCTCGGAGCAGGGCGTGTGGGCCTTCGACACCGGCAGGAAGCCGCAGGTCCCCGCCGTCCCGCTGTATCCGGCCGAGGGGACGGTCGACCTCGACTACCCGGCGGTCGTCACCACCCGGGACGCCGCCGTGCGCGCCGCGGCCGAGGCGTTCCTGCGCGACCTCACCACCGAGGCCGCCGGGAAGGACCTCCAGGACCGGGGTTTCCGCACCCCCGACGGCCGGGCGGGCACCGCGCTCCTGGGTGTCTCCGGCTTCCGCGCCCAGGCGCCGAAGTCGCTGCCGCTCCCGGACGCCGCGACCGTCGCCGGGCTGTCACGCTCGTGGTCCCGGCTGAACCTCGGCACCAGGCTGCTCACCCTGCTGGACGTCTCGGGCACGATGGCGCTTCCCGTGCCGGGGACGGGCCTGACGCGGATGCGGGCCATCACCAGGATCGCCACCGAGGGCATCAAGCTGTTCCCGGTCAAGAGCGAGATCGGGGTGTGGGAGTTCTCCACGAACCTGGACGGCCGAGGCGTCGACTACCGCGAGACGGTCCCGGTCGGCCCGCTGACCGAGAACCTGGACGGTGTCCTGCGCCGGGACCTGATCAACCGGAAACTGGCCGCGACCAGGGCCAGGGCGACCGGCGACACCGGGCTCAACGACACCCTCGCCGCCGCCTACCGGCGGATGAACGAGGAGTACCAGGGCGACAAGATCAACACCTTGGTGGTCCTGACGGACGGCGCGGGCAACGACGACCCCGAGGGCGGCATCGGCGACCGGGAGATCCTCAGGAGGCTGAAGCGGGAGTACGACCCGGAGCGGCCGGTCAGCATCCTGATCATCGCCTTCGGGCCGGACGCGCCGAAGGGCAGGCGCCAGATGGAGGCACTGGCCAGGGCCACCGGCGGCGAGGCCTACATCGCCAAGGACATCGGACAGGTTCGCACGTTCTTCCTTGAGGGAATGCGGCGCCGCCTCTGCGCGCCGCACTGCTGACCCCTCTCCGAGGGCACCGCCGTACGGCGGACATATCACACGATCGGCATGGATGGTGACCCTCCGCGGAGGGCGTGATTTGAGTCACTTCTCTCACCCCCGGCTCGCGCGGCCCCCGACACGCCCGAGCCACCTTTGCCACAACTGTCCCAGCTCACCCGATCTGGCCGAAAAGCCCTGCACCGTAGGGCTTCGGTGGTTGCGCGTGAGACTCTCCCGGCGTGGCGAAAGGCCCAAGGGAGACATCCGAATCCTGACCGGATATCGTATGATCACTTGACTCCGCGCTGGATAACGCCAACGCATCGCTTTGCGATCCGGTAAACCATGGACTGAGGTCAAACGTCGGCATTGACGTTCGTCCGCAGTGATTGATCCCATGAATAGGTGATCGATCATGCCACTACGACCAGGAGTCAGGAGATGTCGACCAATCGCAGGGTGCTCGGGTGGGCACTCACTCTTGCGTGCGTGGCGGGGGCCGTGATCGCGCTGGCCGGAATCGACACCCCTCTCCGGATCGTCCTCACTCCGCTGTTCCTCTTGGTCACTCCGGGTGCCGCGGCGATGGGACTGTTGCGTGATCGTGACCCTCTTGCGGCACTATCAGTGGGTGCGGCGGCAAGCCTGGTCGTGAACGTACTCCTTGCCGTGGCCATGCTGTCCTTTGACAAGTGGTCGCCTCGCGCCGGGGTGGCGACGATCGCGGTGCTCGGTGGGTTCATATACGTGTTACGCGTGTTGTACCGGGGGAGCGCAAGCTTGCAGACCGAACAGGGGGCCAGGTCAAGGTGAACATCGTCGTCGTTCGCCCCGGTGACCTCGGGGAGTCCGAGATATCCCGATGGCGGGAGTTGCAGGGGGCCGATCCGTCCCTCGACAACCCCTTCCTCTCCGTGGAGTTCGCCCTGGCCATGGGCCGTCTCCGCGACTACGTCCGGGTCGCCGTCATCCAGGACGGTGGCCGGACGGTCGGATTCTTTCCCTACGAGCGCCACAACTTCGGCATCGGCAAACCCCTGGGCGGTTTCCTCACCACCTGCCACGGCCTGATCTCGGTTCCCGACCTGGTCCTGGACGCCAAACAGCTGTTGCGCGCATGCAAGCTCTCCGTCTTCGACTTCGACCACCTCGTCGCCGGTCAGCCGACCTTCGCCGAACACCAGTCGGACGTACGGCCCGCGCCGGTCATGGACCTGAGCTCGGGTTTCGACTCCTATATCGATCAGGTGAAGCAGAACTCACCGAAGAACTACAAGACCGTCCGCTACAAGGAGCGCAAGCTCGGCCGTGAGCAGGGCGAGATCCGCTTCGAATGGGACTCGACGGACCCCGCGACCCTGCGCACCCTGCTGAACTGGAAGTCGGACCAGTACCGCCGCACCGGGCGGGTGGACCGCTTCGCCCAGCCGTGGATCGTCCGGTTGCTCGACGAGATGCACGCGATGCGCTCGGAGAGCTTCTCGGGCGTGCTGACCATGTTCTACGCCGGTGACACCCCCGTGGCCGGGCACTTCGGCCTGCGTACGGCGCACACCCTGGTCGGCTGGTTCCCCGCCTACGACACCGAGTACGCCCGTTACTCCCCGGGCATCACGCACCACCTCCACATGGCGGAGCACGCGGCCGGCTCGGGGCTGCGCCAGGTGGACATGGGCAAGGGCGGCCGCGAGTACAAGTCCTGGCTGAAGAGCGGCGACCTGTACGTCGCCGAGGGCCGGGTCTCCCGCCCCTCCCCCGCGGCCGCGGTCCACTGGATGGGCCGCACGCCGGTCAACAAGGCCCGCACCATCGTCCTCGATCGACCCCATCTGTATCGGTTTGCCGATCGCGTGCTGAAAGGTTTCGGCCGTATGCGCACCTCAGCGCAGAACCAATCGGCCTCCGCGGTCGTCAAGGAACCATGGGGAGTCGGCTAGGCCGACCCCCGGTAACAGCGAACACTCCCGCCAGGACCCTTCCATGCATCCCTCACCGCATTCGCCATTCCCGCCGCCCTCTCAGGCTGTGTCTGGCTCCGGGTCCTCCCGTCAGTCGTCATGACGACCGCCGAACCGGAAGGACATGTTTCATGAGTCCCGACATCGTCAAGCACAATGCCAAACCGCCGCTGCGAGCGATGCCACCGATTGAGCGGTTCACCCCTATCACCCCTCACATGGCCATCTCTCCCACGGTCAGCGTCGTGGTCCCCGCGATGAACGAGGCGGAGAACCTTCCGCATGTCTTCGCCACCCTGCCCCAGTGGATCGACGAGATCGTCCTCGTCGACGGCAACTCCGTCGACGACACCGTGGCCGTCGCCAAGCGGCTGCGGCCCAACGTCCGCATCGTCACCCAGACCGGCAAGGGCAAGGGCGACGCCCTGGCCGCGGGGTTCGCCGCCTGCACCGGCGACATCATCGTGATGATCGACGCCGACGGCTCGACCGACGGCCGGGAGATCATCCAGTTCGTCGGCGCGCTGGTCACCGGGGCCGACTTCGTCAAGGGGTCGCGCTACGCATCCGGCGGGGGCAGCGACGACCTGACCTTCAACCGCAAGTTCGGCAACAAGGTGCTCACCGGCCTGGTCAACCGGATCTACGGCACCAGCTACAGCGACCTGTGCTACGGCTACAACGCCTTCTGGGCGCGTCACCTGGACGTGCTCAACCTGGACTGCGATGGTTTCGAGGTCGAGACCCTGATGAACATCAGGGCGGCCAAGGCCGGGCTCAAGGTGCATGAGGTTCCCAGCCACGAGCGCTGCCGTATTCACGGCGAGAGCAACCTGCACGCGGTAAGGGACGGGATCCGGGTGCTGAGAACCATCATCAGGGAGTGGCGGAACAACCCCGTCACCGCCGCTCCCGAGCCTGCGGCCACCACCCCGGCGGCGGACCAGGGCGCCGCGTAGTCATGAGAACCAGTGTCGTCATCTGCGTCTACACCGAGGAGCGCTGGGAGGACATCCGGGCCGCCGTCGCGTCGGTCGAGAACCAGCGGCGCAGGCCGTACGAGATCATCCTGGTGGTCGACTACAACGCGGACCTGCTACTGAGGCTCAAGCGGGAGTATCCCGATGTGATCGTGGTGGAGAACACGCAGGAGAAGGGGCTGTCCGGGGGCAAGAACACCGGCGCGGCTACGGCCTCGGGCGACATCGTGGCCTATCTCGACGACGACGCGGTGGCGGAGGCGGGGTGGCTGGAGGCACTGGAGGAGGGCTTCCAGGATCCGGCCGTCGTCGGCGTCGGCGGGCTGACCAACCCACTGTGGGCGACGGGACGCCGTCCCGGCTGGTTCCCCCGCGAGTTCGACTGGACCGTCGGGTGCTCCTACCGGGGCATGCCCACCCGGCGGTCACCGATCCGCAACGTCATGGGCGGCAACGCCGCCTTCCGCAGGGAACTCGTCGGGCAGGTCGGCGGGTTCCACACCGGCATCGGCCGCAGTGTGCAGGGGCGCAAGCCCAGGCCCCTGGGGTGCGAGGAGACCGAGTTCTGCATCCGGCTCTCCCAGCGGATGCCCGGCGCGGTGATGCTGTTCGAACCCGCGGCGGTGATCGGCCACAAGGTGCCCGAGGCGCGGGCCAGGTTCGCCTACTTCCGGTCCAGGTGTTACGCGGAGGGCCTGTCGAAGGCGCTGGTCACGCACAACGTCGGCGCCGGGGACGGACTGGCGAGTGAGCGGGCGCACGCGCTGAAGGCGCTGCCGCTCGGCGCGCTGCGGGGCCTGGGAGACGTACTGCGTGGCGATTTGTCAGGGTTCGGCAGGGCTGTGGCGATCGTGGTCGGACTCACTTGGACGACCTGGGGTTACATCGTCGGATCTCTCCGGTTGAAGGTGGCGAAATCGTGATCCGCGTGCCGATTCTGATGTATCACTCCATCTCCGACCGGCCGAACCCGGAGACGAAACCGCTGGCCGTACGGCCCTCGGTGTTCGCCGACCAGCTCACCTACCTGAAGGAGCACGGCTTCACCCCGTTGACCGTGGCCGACATGGTCGCCTCGCTGCACAGGAACAACGGGCGTTCCCTGCCCGAGCGGCCGGTCGTGGTGACCTTCGACGACGGCTACGCCGACTTCCACAGCCACGCGCTGCCGGTGCTCGAACGCCTCGGCTTCCCCGCGACGGTCTTCCTGACCAGCGGGTGGGTCAGGGACGCGGGCGAGGACGCGGCGGGCAGGCCGCTGGACACGATGCTGACCTGGAGCCAGGCCCGGGAGGCCGCCTCGTGCGGCATCGAGATCGGCGGCCACAGCCACAGCCACCCCCAGCTCGACCAGTTACCCGACGACCGGCTCCGCCAGGAGCTGCGCCGCAACAAGGCACTGCTCGAAGACAGGATCGGGGCCCCGGTCGCGACCATGGCCTACCCGTACGGCTACTCAAGCGGACGGGTCAGGCGTGAGGTGCGGCGCGCCGGCTACTGGGCCGCCTGCGCGGTGAGCAACGCCATCGCCGCCGACAGGCACGACGTGCTCGCCCTGCCACGCCTGACCGTGGCCGAGGGCACCTCGATGGGGATGTTCAGCCGGGCCGTCGAGGGCAGCCAGGTCCCGCTGATCTACATGAGGCAACGTGTCCTGACGAAGGGTTACGCCGTCGTCAGGAGGACCCGCTACGGCCTGCGCCGGGTGCGCGGTCTGGCGTGAGGAACACGTCCTCGGACGTGGGGGGAGGCGACACATGAGCGCGACGACGGACGAGCCGCAGGGACGGCTCGCCGGGTTGCGGCAGCGGGTGACGCGCGATCTGCGCAACCCGCTCTTCCGCAACGGCTACGCGCTCATGGCCAACACCGCGATCACCGCGGTGCTCGGCATGGGCTACTGGTGGCTCGCCGCCCAGCTGTACGGCCCCGCGGACTTCGGCAGGGGCCAGGCGCTGATCACCGCCATGCGGCTGTTCGCCTCGCTGACCGCGCTGGGGTTCGTCGGGGCGCTGGCACGCTTCATCCCGGTGGCCGGACGGCGCACGCCCGCGCTCATCGTCAGGGCGTACGCGGTCGCCGGGGCGACCGGCGTGGTCGCCGCGCTCGGGTTCCTGCTCACGTTGCCGTGGTGGGGGCCGACCTACGCCTCGCTCGACGGCCTCGGCCCCGGGCTGTTCTTCCTGGCCTCGACGCTGGTCTGGTCGGTGTTCACGCTGGAGGACGTGACGCTGGCCGGGCTGCGCAAGGCCACGTGGGTGCCGGTGAGCAGCCTGTGCTACGGCCTGGTCAAGATGGCCATGCTGGTGGGCCTGGCGTTCGCGCTGCCCCGCGACGGCATCTTCGTCTCATGGATCATCCCGGCCGCGATGGCCCTGATCCCGATCAACCTCCTGCTGTTCAGGAAGGTCATCCCCCGGCACGTCGCGCGCACGGAGGGTACGGCCAGGCCGCTCGCCTTCGGCGAGGTGGGCCGCTTCCTCGCCGGAGACTACCCGGGCACGCTGTCGATCCTGGCGAGCGTCTACCTGATCCCGGTCCTGATCGCGGCCAGGGTGGACGAGGTCACCTTCGGCCTCTTCTCCATGGCCCACACGCTGGGCTCGCTGATCGAGCTGCTGGCGATGAACATGGCCACCTCACTGACCGTCGAGGGATCCTTCGACCGGGACCGGTTCGCGTCGAACTCCCGCAGGGCGCTGCGCCGGGCCTTCATGATCATTGTCCCGATCGTTATCGTGACGATCCTCGCGGCGCCCCTGATCCTGCGCGTCTTCGGCCCGGACTTCGCCGACCGGGGAACACTGCTGCTGCAGCTGATGGCCCTGGCGGTGCTGCCCAGGGTGCTGATCGAGATCTATCTGAGCGGCCTGCGGGCCCTGGGGAAGGCTCGCAGGCTCGCGTTCGTCCAGGTCTCCCTGGCCGTACTCGTGCTCACCAGCACCCTGGTGCTGTTCCCCTCTGCGGGGATCGAGGCCGTTGGCTACGCGCTGCTGCTGAGTGAGCTGCTGATCGCCGCGCTGATCTTCCCCGACCTTCGCAAAATGCTCAACGGTGGGAAAAGATCAAATACGGTCGTCACGGCCGGCTCCGTATAACCCCCATGATGTAGACGTGAGGCAACGCTCAGGTGATGACGTGAAATCGGAGGCCGCAGAGGCGGGGGAGCATTCCCCCGCCTCCGAGGAGACGCACGCCGGACCCGAGGACAGTCCCACTCCCCCGGCCGCTCCCGAGAGCCTTGAGGACCGCGACTCCAAGGACTTCGAGGACCCCGAGGGCTCTGGGAGCTCCGGAGGCCTGGAGGACGCCGAGGAGAACGTGGGGCCCGGGGATCAGGAGGAGCCGGACGCCTCCGGCGACGACGACCCCTCGCCGACCGCGGTCCTCCGCATCCCCGGCCACACGCACGAGGAGTCCTCCGAGGACGCGATCGCCTCGATCATGGGCACCTCGGTCCTCGGTTCCTCGGTCACGGACTCCTCCGTCGTCGACTTCTCGGTCGTCGACCTGCCGGGGGTCGCCGACGACGACCCCGAGAGCGAGGCGGACCCCGAGCCCGAGCCGGATCCCGAACCAGGCCCCGAGCCGGGCTCCGGGTCAGGCGAAGACGGTGACGGTGACGGTGAGGGCGCCGACGGCGAGGACGTGGAGGCGACCGCCGAGGTACGGCTGCCCGCCGCCCGGCGTGCCGGACTCCCCGGCTCCGCCCAGAAGGCCGACCCGGAAGCCACCAGAAACGTCAGGGTGTCGGCGTCCATATCGGTGCCCACGCTCCGGCCCCGCGTCCCGTTGACGGAGCGGCTGGCGCGCTCGGCGATGGCGTGGCTCCCGCCGCTGCTGACCGTCGAGGGCCTGATCATGTACGTGCTGGCCCTGCGTGCCACGCCGGGCCCGCTGCGAGGTGTCGACCTGTCGCACATCGACGGTCTCGGGCTGATCTCCGCGCTGCCCGCCACCTCGTTCGTCGCGATCCTGCTGATGATCACGGCGTTCTTCGTCACGATCGCGCAGAACACCGACCGCAAGTTCCTACTGCTCTTCCAGCTGGCGGTGATCACCTTCGCGTTGCACGGCGCCGCCGCGCTCATCGAGGACACACCGCGCTTCCACACGGCCTACGTCCACGCGGGCTTCGTCGAGTTCATCAACCGCACCGGGACGTCCTCACCGATCCTCGACGCCCGTTTCGCCTGGCCGGGGTTCTTCGCGCTGGTCGCGTTCGTCACGAAGGCCGCCGGAGTCACCGACCTGACGCTGGTCCTGCGCTGGACGCCACTGCTGTCCAACCTGCTCTACCTGCTGCCGTTCGTGCTGATCCTGCGCCAGGTGGTCGCGACGACCCGGGCCCGCTGGTTCGCGGCGCTGCTGTTCATCCTCGTGCAGTGGATCGGCCAGGACTACTTCTCGCCGCAGGGCTTCACCTACGCGATCTACCTGGCCTTCGTGGCGATCGTGCTGCGCTGGTTCGGCAAGGTGGAGGTCCGTGACGCGGCCGCGCCGCCCAAGGGCCGCATCCGGCGGCTGCTGGCCAGGCTGGACGGGCTGGCCCCGGGCGAACTGACCCACTCGACCAGCGTCTACGACCGCTCGATCATGCTCATCCTGCTGATCGTCCTGTTCGCGACGGCGACGGCCTCGCACCAGATCACGCCGTTCATGATGCTCGGCGCGCTGACCGGCCTGATCCTGCTGCGGCGTTCCTCGCTGAGCTGGGCCCTGCCGTTCCTCCTCGGGCTGATCGTGCTGTCGTGGATCAGCTACCAGACGGTCACCTTCTGGAGCGGCCACATCGAGGAACTGTTCGGCGGTCTCGGCCGGATCCTGGAGAACCTCCAGCGCAACACCGGCGACCGGATCGAGGGCAGCGACAGCAGGCACACGCTGGTGCTGCTGGCCCGTCTGGGCATCTGCGCGGTCATCCTGCTGCTGGCCGCGGTCGGCCTGCTGCGCCGTCTGCGCCGGGGGGTCGGCGACCGGGCCGCCCTGCTCCTGCTGTGCGTTCCGGTGCTCGCCCTCGCGCTGCAGAGCTACGGCGGCGAGATCGGTCTGCGCATCTACCTGTTCGCGCTGCCCGGGGCGTGCATCCTCGCCGCCTACGCCTTCTTCCCGAACCTGCCCGCCGGTACGGCCGACGCCCCCGAGGAGGCGGTTCCGGCCCGCAGACGCGTCATCAGGCTCGACCCGTTGCTGACCCGCAGGATCTCACTGCTGCTCGCCGCCGCGTGCGCGATGGCGCTGTCGATGTCCTTCCTGATCGCCCGCTACGGCAACGAGCAGTTCGAGCGGGTCTCCAGCGACGAGGTCCAGGCGATGCACTACGTCTACGGGCACGACAAGCCCAGCGGCAGGGTGCTGTTCCTGGTCCCGATCATCGGGCCCGAGGTCACGCCGACCATCCCGTGGGGCGAGCGCGACTTCGACAAGATCGAGTACCAGCAGGTGCTCGTGGACAAGAACCCGGAGCAGCTGTCCTCCGTGATCGACAAGTTCCGTGTCTCCCCACCGAACACCTACCTGGTCGCGAGCCGTGGCCAGGCCGCCTACCTGCAGCTCAACCATGGCTTCCCGACCGACTGGAGCAAGCGTTTCCGGGCCGCCCTCGACGCGTCACCGGAGCTCAAGCGGGTCTTCGACAGCCCCGACGCCGCCGTGTACACGCTGAAGACGTATCCGAAGAACGCCGAGATCCCCCAGCCACGTCCTCTTACGGGCTTCGGCGACCGTGGGTCCCCTATGACCCCGATCGGCCTCGGTGCCCTCGGAGTCACCTGGATTGCACTGTTTGTCTATGAGATGCAAAAGCTGCGCGATCCCGGCCGTGTTTCGAAGAGGGGACGACGCATCCTGTTTGTCGCGGTTCCCGCATTCCTGCTGGCGGTCGCGGTGATTGTCGAACGCTTCATCGTCATCGGGTTCAACCAGATCCAATAGGCGTGAGCCTCCGGGGTCCCCCGGTATATCGACCAACTATCGCCGGGGGCGCGTGACGCGCGCGGCACGTTGAAGGACGGTTCGATGGTCATGGGAGAGCATCATCGCCTGGTGAAACCTGTCGTGGCCATGACCATGGCCGTCCAGGATCGCAGGATCGCGGCCGTGGACGCCCTGCGCGGGTTCGCGCTGTTCGGCATCGTGGTCGTCAACATCGCCTACCTGGCCTCGGGGTACCGTATGGCGGGCCTGGCCGAACCGGCCTTCTCCGCGCCGCTCGACTGGGAGGTGCGCTGGGTCGTCACGGTGTTCTTCGAGAACAAGTTCTATCTGCTGTTCTCGTTCCTGTTCGGCTACAGCTTCACCCTTCAGCTCGACTCGGCCGCGGCCTCGGGGACCGCCTTCGTGCCGCGTTTCCTGCGCCGTCTGACCGGGCTGTTCCTGCTCGGCCTGGCCCACGCCGTACTGCTGTTCCCCGGGGACATCCTGGCCACCTACGCGGTGGTGGGGCTGGTGCTGCTGGCCGTACGGAGGATCAAGCCGCGAACCGCGGTGCTCTTCGCGGTGGCGCTGACCCTGCTGCTCGCGACGGGGTTCGTCCTGATGGCCGGGCTCGCTTTGCTGGGGACGGACCTCTCGGGCACCGTGGCCGGGGGTGCCGCGCAGGCGGCCAAGTCGGACGCGGCCCTGCAGAGCTCGGTGCCCATGATCATCTCGGATCACCTGCACAAGCTCGGCAGGATCGTGGTGCTCCGGGTGCTCTTCCAGGGGCCCGCGGTGCTCGCCGCCTGCCTGGTGGGGCTGGCCGTCGGCAAGCGGCGGCTGCTCGCCGACTCCGATCGGCACACCGCCACACTGCGCCAGATCCAGTGGGTGGGATTCCCGGTCGGCATCCTGGGGGCGATCTTCTACGCGCACTCGACCTGGTCGGGCGGCACGAGCGTCCACCACATGCTCGGCCAGGCGGTCGACCTGATCACCGCGCCGCTGCTGGCCGCGGCGTACGTCGCGACCCTGCTGCGGGTGTTTCCCCGTGCCCCGCGCCTGACCTCCGTGCTGGTGCCGCCGGGTCGGACGGCGCTGACCAACTATCTGAGCCAGTCGCTGATCTGCTCGCTGATCTTCACCGGCTACGGGTTCGCCCTGATCGACCGGCTCAGCCCGCTCGCCGTCTCCTCGATCGCCGTGGCGATCTTCGCGTTCCAGGCGGCCGCCAGCGGGATGTGGCTGCGCAGCCACCGGTACGGTCCCGTCGAATGGCTGCTGCGCTGGTTCACCAACTGGCGCAGACCCGCCGTCAGGCTCCATCCCGCCCGCTCCACCTGACCTCGTACGGTTCCAGCTCGAACTGTTTGCCGTCGATCGTCGTGGTCGCGGCGGCGTCGGTGGTGTTGACCATCACGAACTGGCGTTCCTGGGCCAGCACCCGCACCGCGGGATTGGCCGAGGTGAGCGGTACCAGGGGGACGCCCTCGGGGAACCACTTGGTGAACCCGCTCAGCACCCCCGCCATCGGCAGCTCCTCCCCCGTGCCCGGACGCCACAGGCAGCCGGGGCAGTCCTCGCCCGGTTTGCGTTGCGGATTCCAGTAGAGGGCGGTGGACGCGCCGCTGGTGGCGAACTCCATCATGGCGACGGTCTGCACGGCGGTTCTGCGCTCCTCCGTCCAGTCGGCGTTGTCCGGCGCGACGTACCATTCGGCCCACCAGACCGGCAGGCCGCCGCTCCTCTGTTTGAGCCAGGTGGTGACGGCGCCGAACTTGGCGAGTGCGCCGAAGTCGTCGGGGTGGGCCCCGGCGTCCCTGGTCATGGAGGCGCCGTCGACCACGATGAAGTCGGCGCCCTTCTTGTTGCGGATCCAGTACTCGACGGCGTCGAGGTCGCGCTGGTCGACCACGCCCCAGGGACCCTGGAGTTCGGAGCCCCGGCCGTTCTTGTCGCTGACGATCGGGATGTAGGGACCGCCGACCTTGATGTCGGCGTTCACCTCCTTCAGCGCCGTGTAGACCTTGTTGTACAGCTCGGTGTAGGCCTCGGCGTCCCAGCGGTTGGTGGCCGAGTTCCAGAATCCCTTGAACTCGTTCCACACCATGAAGTGCTCGACGGTGGGGTAACGCCTGGCGACCGTGGCGGCGAGCTTGGCGAAGTCGTCGAAGTTCTCGCGGTTCGGCGGCGACTCCAGGGTGTTCCAGTCGGTACGCCCGTCGGTGCCGCCCTTCATCCAGTCGGGGGCGCAGCACAGGGTGATGACGGGCAGGGCCTGTGAGCGGCCCATGAACTGCACCCGGCGGTCGAGGTTGCGGAAGTCGTACTTGCCGCGTACGGGCTCGGGGTTGTCCGCGCCCCAGCCCATGATGTGCTGGTTCTGCACCAGCGGGACCCGGGCCAGGAGGTGCGAGGCCGTCTCGGTGACCTCCTCCCGCTCCGCGTCGCCGCTGAACTCGGTGTGGGTGACGCCCCAGCGAGGCCAGGCGCCGAAGTCCGGGGGCTGCTCGACGGCGGGCGCGGGCTGCGGGGGCGGGATCGCGACGGCCCGCCCTCTCGGCTTGCCGTGCCCTGTCGACATGACGACGATCCCGACCAGGAGCGCGAGAGCGACGACTCCCGCTCCCGTCGCGATCAGCCAGTTCGGAATCCGCCGGCGCGGTCCGTCAGTCGGTATCACCGCTCGTCCTCGATCCTGGGCACGGTCCAATGAAGCGTTCCACAGCGACGGCGGACGTGACCGTGAGAGGACGCGGCTCACAGCCAAGCGTTATCGGCCGCATCGTCAGGCTATCCACGCGACTTGCAGAACACTTGAAACTTCTATCGCAGATTGGCACCTGACCGGTAACCCACGGTGATCATCACGGGTGGTACGGAGCGCCTTCTCCCATGGAGCCCCGGAACGTTACATCCTGGGAGAACCCTGGGAAAACCACCTACGACCCGATCCTTTACCGCTACATTACGCACCGTGCCGCACGCTGTGAGTACGCATATCCTGTGCGCATTCATGCCCGAAGGCGCATCGGGGAAGTCGCAACCCCAGTAGGAGCCCATGCACGTCTCTATCGTTCATCCTCGCGAACTGGCGGAGTCCGACATCGAGCGATGGCGGACCCTTCAGGACGCGGATCCCGCCTTCGACAGCCCCTTCCTGTCCCCCGAGTTCACGATCATCGTCGGCGAGCTGCAGGAACAGGTCCGGGTGGCGGTCCTGCAGGATGGCCGGGAGACGGTCGGCTTCCTCCCCTTCGAGCGCCACGCGATGGGCAT
This sequence comes from Streptosporangium jomthongense, assembly GCF_042650425.1. Taxonomy (NCBI): domain Bacteria; kingdom Bacillati; phylum Actinomycetota; class Actinomycetes; order Streptosporangiales; family Streptosporangiaceae; genus Streptosporangium; species Streptosporangium jomthongense. Next base: position 232,280 of record NZ_JBHSBC010000001.1, read on the forward strand.
CGGCAAACCGGTCGCCGCGGGGCTGACCGACGCCCAGGGGCTGGTCCACGTCAAGGACCTCGAACTCGACCCACGAGAGCTGATCAGGTCATGCGGCCTGGGGGTCTTCGAGTTCGACCACCTGGTGGCCGGGCAGCCGCTGCTGTCCGGACGGCACACCCGTCACCCGTCACCGATCATCGACCTGCGCGACGGCTACGACTCCTACGTCGAGACAGTGAAACGCGACTCGGGCAAGACCTACCGCTCCACGGCCTACAAGGCGCGTAAGCTTCAACGGGACCATGGAGCGATCCAACACGACTACGCCACGACCGACCGTGCGGCGCTGCGGACGCTGCTCGGCTGGAAGACCGACCAGTACCGCCGCACCGGCAGGACCGACCGTTTCGCCCGGCCGTGGATCGTCAAGCTGGTCGAACGGCTGCTCGCCACCGACACCGAACGCTTCGGGGGGGTCTTCGACGTGCTACGGGTCGACGGACAGCCGGTCGCGGGCCACTTCGGCCTGCGCACCGCCACCACCCTCGCGGGCTGGTTCCCCGCCTACGACATCGCCTACGCCAAGTACTCCCCCGGCCTGATCCACCACCTCGCCATGGCGGAGAAGGCGGCCGCCGCGGGCATCGAGGTCATCGACCTGGGACGCGGCGAGAAGGAGTACAAGGAGAAGCTCAAGAACGGGGAGTACGAAGTGATGGAGGGCCGCATCGCCAGGCCGAGCGCCGGGGCGGGCATCCACTGGGCGCTCAGCGTGCCGGTCCGTAAGGCACGGGGAACCGTCCTGGCCAACCCGGTCCTGCGGACCACGGCCGACCGGGCACTGAAGACCTTCGGCCGCCTGCGCACCTCCTTGTCGTCGTGAGCGCCCGGTGACCCCCGAGGGCCTGGTGGCCACGCGAACGGGGCGTCACTGCTTAGCCGTACCGTCCAACCGGCTCGGCCTCTATCTCGCGCTGCGGCACTGGTGCCTTCCCGGGCAGCGGCTGCTGATGTCGCCGATCTCCGCCGACGAGATCCTCTTCCTGGTGCTGGCCGCCGGGCTGCGTCCCGTCATCGCGCCGCTCTCACCGAGTGACGGCAACATCGACGTCGGCTCCGTCGATCTCGGCACCGTCGACGCCGTGCTGACCACCAACCTGTACGGCCTGCCCGACCGGGTGGCCGCGTTCGCGGGCAAGACGCTGATCGAGGACGTCGCCCACGCCATGGAGACGACGGTCGGGGGCAGGCCGCTCGGCACGTTCGGGGTGGCCGGGGTCTTCAGCATGTCCAAACACGCTGGGGCGGGTTCCGGCGGGGTGATCGCGGTCGAGGACGAGGCCGACCTGCGTCCCCTTGAGATCGCCCGTGACCTGCTGCTGCGGCCGTACCGGCCGGTGGCCGAGGCGCGGTCGGTGCTGACCTCGGCCGCCAGGCACTCGACGGTCCGGCTCGGCCTGGTCAGGCCCGCGCTGTGGGCGATGCGCGCGCTCGGCCTGGAGGAGAAGCGCGAGGGCCTGCGGATCGCCACGCGCCCGGAGGAACTCGCCGAGGCCATGAAGCGGGTGCCCGACCTGCCGCCGTTCGACTCCTGGGTCAGGGCCGACCTGCACGACTACCGGACCAGACGGGGGCCGCTCTCCCGTCGCTACCAGGTGAGACGGCTGCGCGGGCTGCCCGGGCAGCGGGCCCGGCGGATCGCCGGGGTGCGCGCGCTCGCCGAGTTGCCCACGGTCGCCGCGGGCGTGCTCGCCCACCTCGACCAGCCGCTGTTCCGGGTGCCGCTGCTGGTCGCCGACCGGGACGCGGCCATCGCGGCACTGGAGCGGCGCGGGGTGGCCACCGGCTACCTCTACGACCCGCCCTACGACGACTATCTGCCCGGCCTCGTGGAGCCCTCCGACGATCCGGGGGTCGCGCGGTGGTGGGGGCGGCACGCGCTGCCCGTCGATCCGCTCCAGGCCCGCCGCGCGCTGCCCGTGGTCAGGGAACTCGCTCCGGCGCCGCCCCCTCCTCCGCGAGCCGCAACTCCCCGATCAGCTCCGCGATCACCGCTACCCCCCGCCTGACCTCGGGCAGCGAGGCGGAGCCGTAGCCGATCACCAGACCGTGCCTGTCGGCGGCGCCGTGGTCGTCGCGGTTCATCCCCTTGAGCAGGACCCCGCGCTCGGCCGCGGCGGCGACCAGCGGCCCGACCACGTGCTCGGGCAGCCCGACCATGACGTGCAGCCCCGCGGTGTCGCCCGTCACCAGCGTGCCGAGGCCGGCGACGACCTCCGCCCGGCGGCGGGCGTATTCGAGCCGCATCCGGCGCAGGTGCCTGTCGAGGTCTCCGCGTTCGAGCAGTACGGCCATCGCCTGCTGGGTCGGGCCGCTGGTACGGTCTCCCAGGTCGGCCCGGACCTCGGCGACCGCCGCGAGCAGGCCCGGCGAGGCGACCAGCCAGCCGACGCCGACGTCGGGGGCCAGGGACTTCGACAGCGTGCCGAGCAGCACGACCCGCTCCGGTCCGAGGCCGTACAGGGCGGGCAGCGGGGCGACGTCGTAGCGGAACTCGGCGTCGTAGTCGTCCTCGACCACGACCGCCCCGGTACGGCGGGCCCAGGCGAGCAGGCGTTCCCTGCGCGGGACGGGCAGACGACCGCCGAGGGGGTACTGGTGGGCCGGGGTGGTGTACAGCACACGCAGGTCGTCGGGGAGGGCCTCGACGATGACGCCGTCCTCGTCGACCGGGCACGACACGACGTCGGCGCCCCGCGCGGCGAAGACGTTCCTGGCGACCCGGTAGCCGGGGTCCTCGACGCCCGCCCGGTCGCCGGGCCGCAGCAGGGTCGCCGCGACGAGGTCGAGGCCGTTGCCCGTCCCCCGGGTGACCATGACGTTCTCGGGACCGGCCGCGACCGCCCTGGTCCTGCGCAGATGCTCGGCCAGCGCCCGGCGGAGCCTGGGCAGGCCGTACGGGTCGGGGTTGCTCCCCGGCGGCAGGTCGGCGGCGGCGCGCCACGCCCTGCGCCAGGCCGCCCGGTCGTAGTCACGCACCCACGGCTTGCCCGGGCGCAGGTCGATCACGGGCCCGGCGGGGGCCTCCCGCGTGGGGGCGGAGACGGGCGAGGGGTCCACCGGGACCTCCGGCTCGCGCGGGGCCAGATCGACCACGTAGGTTCCGGAGCCGTGGCGGCCTTCGAGCCAGCCCTCCGCGTAGAGCTGCTGGTAGGCCTCGGTCACGACGGTCCTGCTGACCGAGAGCTGGCGGGCCAGGGCCCGGGAGGAGGGCAGCCGCTCCCCGGACTTGAGCGTGCCGTCGCGCATCGCGGTGCGCAGCAGGTCGCCGAGCTGGGTCATGAGTGCGGCGGGAGCCTGGCGGTCAACCGACAGGGGCAGGTCAACGGGGATGCGCGGCAAAGTGGTCTCCCAGAGGCGACACGAAGTGGACGTGGTTTCGATATCCACTTCTTCCTAGGGTAGGGGGCATGCTCTCCACGACCTCACGCACCACGCTCAACCGTTCCAAGGAGCGGGGCCGCACCTCCCGCGATGATCTCTACGCCGTGCTCGACGCCGGGCTCATCTGTCACCTGGGGGTCGTGGTAGACGGAGCTCCCCGGGTGGTGCCGACCGGCTACGGGCGCGTCGGCGACACCCTCTACCTGCACGGCTCGACCGGTTCGGTCTCCCTGCGCGGCACCGGCGAGGTCTGTGTGACGGTGACGCACGTGGACGGCGTGGTGCTGGCCAGGTCGGTCTTCAACCACTCGATGAACTACCGGTCCGCGATGATCTACGGCCGCCCGCGTCTCGTGCTCGACGAGGACGAGCGCCTCGCGGGCCTGCGCGCGATCACCGAGCAGCTCGCCCCCGGCCAGTGGGACGCGGCTCGCACGCCGACCAGGAAGGAGCTCGCCGCGACCGCCGTGGTGGCCCTCTCCCTGACCGAGGCGTCGGTCAAGGTACGGCAGGGGCCGCCGAGCGACGAGCCCGAGGACTACGCGCTGCCGGTCTGGGCCGGGGTGCTGCCGCTGCGCCTGTCGTGGGGCGCGCCGGAGACCGATCCGGCCATGACGTCCGAGGTCGAGGTGCCCGAGCATGTCTCCTCCCGGCCCGCGCCGGGACGGTAGGAAGGCGGGCGAACGGGGGCCGTTCGCCGCGACCTACCGGGCCTCCCAGCCTTCCGAGACTGATTTGTGATTCATGAGTAAATTTTCGCGATCTCCGGCTAAGCTACGGTTCGCCTGTTGTGGGTGGGGGCCCAAGCAACTGAGGAGACCGCATGTACGGCACGTCATCAGGCTGGCGAGTCCCCGGATACACCGAGATACGCGAACTGGGAGCCGGTGCCGGCGGACGCGTGGTGATGGCGCGGCACGAGGTCGACGGCATGCAGGTCGCGATCAAGTACCTGTCCGACGAACTCAGGGGTGACGTCGGGTTCGTCGCGCGTTTCCGGCACGAGGCCAGGGTGCTCAACACCCTGGACAGCCCGCACGCCGTACGGCTCTACGACTACGTGGAGACCGGTGAGGGCGCCGCCATCGTCATGGAGCTGGTCAACGGCGTCCCGCTGCGGGCGATCCTGCGCTCGGAGGGGCCGACCGGGCCTGAGGCGGCGCTGGTCGTGCTCAAGGGAGCCCTCCTCGGCCTGTCGACCGCGCACATGGCGGGCGTCGTGCACCGCGACTTCAAGCCGGAAAACGTGATGGTCGAGGCGGACGGGACGAGCAAGCTCGTCGACTTCGGCATCGCGATCCGCTCGGGCGACGGGGACACCCCCGCGGGCACGCCTCCCTACATGGCCCCCGAACAGTGGACGGGCTCACCCTCCGGCCCCTCGACCGACGTCTACGCCGCGACGGCCGTGTTCTTCGAGTGCCTGACGGGCGCCCGGCCGTTCCGGGCGTCGAACGTCGCCGCGCTGGCCAGGCAGCACCAGGTCACGCCGCCGCCGATCGAGGAGGTGCCGCCCGCGCTGCAGGGCCTGGTCGAGCGGGGACTCGCCAAGCATCCCGCGGACCGGCCGCCGACCGCCGCCGCCTTCATCACCGAACTGGAGGCCGTCGCCGCCGACGCCTACGGGAGCGACTGGCAGGAGAAGGGGCGCCGCCGCCTGGCCGGTCTCGCCGCGCTCCTGCCCGCCCTGTTCCCTGTCGAGGCCCCCAAGACCGGCACCGGTTCCTCCTCCGTCGCCGAGACGAACCTCAGAAGCGGCGGCGCGCGCCGCAGGGCGTCGTCGTCCCTGGGCAAGATGGGCGTCAAGATCCTGGTCGGCGTCGGGTGCGTCGCGGTGATCGGCGGGGTGACCGCCGTGCTGGTCAACTCCGCGAGCAGCACCGCGATCACGCCGCAGAGCCTGGTCTACTCGGCACCCCCCGAGACGGACGAGTCGCTGCTTCCCGAGAACCAGCCCGACGACCCCACTCCGACGCCGTCGAAGAAACCCACGCACAAGGCCTCAAGCCCCGCCCCCACTCCGACTCCCGCCGCGACGACCGCCGCGCCTCCCCCACCGGTCCAGCCGACCCAGGCGGCCGTCCCGTCCAAGTCGCCCAAACCCACGCCGAAGCCGTCGGCGACCCGTACCAGGAAGCCGACCAAGAGCCCGGCTCCGAAGCCCACGCCGACCACCTCCGAGGAGGAGGAGGAGACCTCCTCCATCGACACCTCGGACACTCCGACCAAGGCCCCGTCCAAGACGCCGACGCCGACCCCCACGCCGACCAAGACGGCCTCCCCGTCGTCGCCGTCCCCCAGGCCCACCAGGACTCCGACCCCGACGCCGACGCCGAGCAGCCCGTCGCCGACGGAGACCTCGACAGACGGGGGGACGCCTCCGAGCCTGAGCGCGTCTCCGACGCCTCCCGAGACCTCCCCGGTGACGCTGCTGGCGTTCGGCCTGGTGACGAGCGGCACCGTGCCCATCACACTGGCGGTGAGGCGCGGGATGGCCGGTCGCCACCGGAGGCGGCGCGGGCGCTAGAGAACGGCGGAACAGGTCATGGACATCGAACGGGGGAACGTCGCAGGGTTCCTGCTGACCGGCGAGAGCCGTACCGGTGAACCGGGAACGTGGTCGTCGGCGACCGCGCCCGGCGGACGGCAGGCGGGCGCGCTCAGGCTCGACCCGCGTTTCACCTCGGACCCGGCGGCGCGGGAACGGCTGGTCGCCGCGGTGCTCGCCGAACGCGCGCTGATCCAGGCGGGCCTGACCGGGCTGGTCCCGGTCACCGACCTGGTCTCGGCCGGGCGGGAGATCTGGCTGCTCACCGGCGAGCCGGTCAGCCCCACCCTCGCCGACCTGCTCGTCGCGCCCGCAGGCGCTCCTGGTCCCGGTGCGGGTGAGGCGGCCGTCGTGCTGCTGGAGACCGCGCGGACCCTGCTCGCCCTGCACGCCGCGGGGCTCGCCCACGGGGCGCTGCGCCCGGACACCGTGGTGATCTCCGCCGACGGATCCGCCCTGCTCGCCGAACGGGGGCTGGCCGACGCGCTGCACGGACGCCCGGCCCACCCCGGCCGTGACGCGGCCGCCTGGGCCGCGCTCGCCCGTGGCCTGGCCGCGAACTGGGCCGCCGCCGACCCCGGAGCCGCCGCCCTGTTCGAGCGGGCCGCGGCCGTCGCCGACACGGACGGGCTCGGCCGGGCCCGTGACGTGCTGCTCTCCGGGCAGGACACGCTGCCCGCGGGCTCTCTGACCAGGAACGGTCTCGCCCAGGCCGTACGGCTGCGCCCCGCCCCCGGCCTCCTACCCGCGAACGTTCCGCCGATGCCCGTCCCCGACGAGGGCGAGGTCGTCACGCTGCTGCGGGCCGACGTGCCGACCGCCGCCCAGGAGAACGTCGTCATGCGCTTCGGTCCCGGTGTGCCGCCGGAGACCACGGCGGCGCAGATCTGGCGGGCGGGCCGTGACCGGCAACGGACCGAACAGCCCTCCGACGGGTTGCGGGCGCTCGGGACCGCCGCCAGACGCAGGCGCCGCCGTACGGCGCTGGCCACCGCGGTCCTCGCGCTGATGGTCGTCGGTGTCCTGGCGGTCTGGCTGCTGCGCGGTTCGGCGACCCCGCTCGCGGTCACCGGCGTAGAGGTGAGCGCGCCGAAGAAGCAGCAGGCGTGCGACGCGACGGTCAGGATCACGGGTGTCTTCGCCACGAACGGCTCCGGCGGGGAGATCCGCTACGAGTGGCGGCGCAGCGACCGCAAGACCCCGATCGAGCAGACCGACACCGTTCCCTCCGGGGCGGCCTCGCACGAGGTGAGCCTGGAGTGGACGGTCAAGGGCGAGGGCCGCTTCCGTGGAACGGCGACGCTGCGGCTGCTCTCCCCGCTGGCCGGGGGGCAGAAGGTTCAGGACAAGGCAAGTTTCACCTACAAGTGCCCCTAAGCCTCCCAAGCCACCGCAATGCACTGCTAACCGGTTCTTACTACTCTGACGGCCATGACCACGCAGACCCCTGCCGGCTGGTACCCCGACCCCTACGGTTCACCGCTGTTGCGGTGGTGGGACGGCAACCAGTGGACCGACGCCACGCACCCCAGGGACACCTCTCCCCAGGGGCAGGCCGCGCCCCTCGCCCAGCCGACGGGGCAGACCGGCCCGTTCCCCCAGCCCACGCACCCGCAGACCGGCGCCGCCGCCCAGCCTCCGGCCCAACCCGCCCCCCAGCCCGCCCAGTCCCCCGCCCAGCCCGCCGGACCGCCTGCCGGTCCCCCCGTTCCCGGCGGGCCCACCGGTCCCGCGGCCGGGCCCACCGGGCCGCAGACCAGCCCCTTCGCGGCGCCGTCCGGCCAGACGCCCTCCTTCTCACCCCCCTCGGGACCCCCCTCGGGACCCCCTGAGGGGGTGGGCCAGACCGCGCAGTGGAACGGGGCGCAGAGCCAGGCACCGCAGGGGCAGCCCTCCTGGGGCGGCGGGCCCGGGGGCGGTAACACGATGCAGCTGCCCGCCGGGGGGTACAGCCTCCCGCCGGGGACCACTCCGCGTAAGAGCAGCCCGTGGCCCTGGATCCTCGGAGGCGGCGGAGTCGTGATCCTGGTGGCCGTCGTCGTGGCCGCGGTCATGTTCCTGGCGAACCCCACGTCCAGGCCGACCGCGGACGACCCGACCCTGCCGCCCGCCGTACCCACGCAGGAGCCCACCCCCTTCCCGACCGAGCCCGAGACCACCGAGCCTCCGCAGGAGACTCCCGCGCCGGAGGCGTCCGATTTCCCCCGGCCGCAGAACGGGCGCATCCAGGACCCGGTGAGCGGCATGTCCTACGCCTTCCCCGGCTCCCCCTGGCAGATCCCCGCGAACGCGGGCACCGACCCGCTCGGTTTCACCTGGAACAGCGGGACCCTGGCGGTCGCCCAGGACGACTACGACGGCAAGGGCGGCAGGTGGCTCGGCAACATCCTCACCGGTGAGCTCCCCGACAAATACGGCTATGACGGGGTCCCCAGCATGCGCGGGATCGCCGCGACACTGCTGCACGCGACCGAGGCGGCCTACTACAGCCCCGAACACGATCGGAAGGTCGTCAAGGACGAGGCGATCAAGGTGAGCGGCCGGGACGGCTGGCTGTTCATGTTCGACCTCGACTTCTCCGCCCAGTCCAAGGCCAACGGCTGGAAGTGGAAGAAGGAACGGGCCGCCTTCGTGATCGTGGACCGGGGCGAGGGCAGGAGGCCCGCGCTTATGTACCTTTCCATCCCCGACAATCTGGACACTTCCCTCGCCGACCGGGTGGTCAAGTCGCTCAAGGTCTCCTGACGGGAGTACTACCCTGAAGGCTATGAGTGACCTGCTGGTCTGGATCGACTGTGAGATGACCGGGCTCGACCTCGGCCGAGACGCGCTGATCGAGGTGGCCTGTGTGGTCACGGACGGTGAGCTGAACCAGCTCGACGAGGGCGTTGACGTGGTCATCAAGCCTCCGCCCGAGGCTCTGGAGCAGATGTCGCAGATCGTCCGTGAGATGCACACCGCCTCAAGTCTGCTGGAGACGCTGAGCACGGGCGTCACGCTGGCCGAGGCGGAGGCCATGGTCCTTGACTACATCAAGGGGCACATCCCCGAGCCCAAGCGGGCCCCGCTGTGCGGCAACTCCATCGCCACCGACCGTTCGTTCATCTCGCGCGACATGCCGGCCGTCGACACGTTCCTGCACTACCGGATGATCGACGTGTCCTCGATCAAGGAGCTCGCCCGGCGGTGGTACCCCCGCGTCTACTTCGCCTCGCCGGAGAAGCAGGGCGGTCATCGCGCGCTGGCCGACATCACCGAGAGCATCCGCGAGCTGCGCTACTACCGCGCGGCGGTCTTCGTGCCCCAGCCGGGACCCGACTCCGCGACGGCCCGTGAGCTCGCGGAGACGATCTCGGCCACCGCTACCTGAGCGACGCGCGAAAACCAGGGGCGAAACGACTCCCAAAGACCGCTACACTTTTCATGTGCTGCTGCGGCAGACATGGTGGGCGTAGCTCAGTTGGCAGAGCGCCAGGTTGTGGTCCTGGATGTCGAGGGTTCAAGTCCCTTCGCTCACCCCATGAGAACGGCCGGTCCCCAAGGACCGGCCGTTCTGCGTTTTTCATCACTCCGGACTTGTCCACCAAAGACGGATGTCGCGGGTTATGCTCGCTGCTATCGCTACGCCGTTAGACGGGGGGTTTCGGCGACCTGAACGTGTTGCTGCAACGGAGGCCGTATGAGAGTCGACGACGCACCGTTCGACGCCGAACCCACAGTCGCGGCGAGCTTGAGCAGGCGTGAGACCGAGGTCATGGAGCTGATCGCCACCGGCTGCTCCAACTCGCAGATCGCCCAGCACCTGTTCCTCAGCGAGAAGACGGTGAAGAACCACGTCAACCGGATCTACGCCAAACTCGGCGCCGACTCCCGGATGACGGCCATAGGACTGTGGCGCAGCCGTACCCCCCAGGACTAGGTCGCGCTGTGTCTCTTTGCGACGTTGTGTCTCTTTGCGACGCCTGGCGGCGTCGCGGGCTTGGGCGCCCTGAGCCAACGCTTTCCCTCGTCGCTCATCCGCTTCGCTCCCTCACTCCTCAGTCCAAGCGTCGGCGCGCCCAAGCCGGACACTCCTCACGCACGGCACCGGTAAGGCCCAAGCCGAAACTCCTCACGCTTGGGGCCGAAGAGCCGGTCCGACCTTTCCGACGCCCGGAGTGAGGGTTTGATCTTGTGCTTTCCCGGTGCCGTGGGTGAGGGGTTTCGGCTTGGGCGCGTCGGTGTCTGGACTGAGGAGTGAGGGAGCGCAGCGGACGAACGACGAGGGAAGACACCGACCCGAAAGCGCCCAAGCCCGCGACGCCGAAGGCGTCGCAAAGAGACACGGTTCGGGCGCGCCGGCGCTTGGACTGAGGAGCGAAGGAGCGAAGCGGATGAGCGACGAGGGAAAGCGTCGGCTCGAAGCGCCCGAACCCGCGACGCCGAAGGCGGCGCAGAGAGACACAGCGGCGCAAAGAGACACGGCTTGGGCGCGTCGGTGCTTGGACTGAGGAACGCGGGAGCGAAGCGACGGAGTGACGAGGGAAAGCGCCGACTCGGGGCGCCCAAGCCCGCGACGCCGAAGGCGTCGCAAAGAGGCAGGGCGCAAAGAGACACCATCACGCGGAGAGGCGAAGGTCCTGGGAGGCCTCCAGGGCTCTGGTGAGGGCGTTCGTGCCCTCGGCGAGTTCCTCGGCGGTCACCGAGAGGGCGGGGCGCAGCCGTACCGACTGGTCGCCGCAGGGCAGGACCAGCACGCCCTCCTCGCGCCTGAGCCTGGCGACCAGGCGGTCGCGGGCGGTCGTGTCCGGCAGGTCGAAGGCGCACATGAGGCCGCGCCCCCTGGCGTTGCGGACCAGGCCGGGGAAGCGGGCCTGGATCTTCTGCAGCGAGGTGAGCAGGTCCTGACCGAGTTCGCCCGCGCGGGTGATCAGGTCGTCGCGTTCGATGATCTCCAGCATCCTGCGGGAACGGACCATGTCGACCAGGCCGCCACCCCAGGTCGAGTTGATCCGGCCGCTGACGCGGAACACGTTGTCGGGCACCTGGTCGACCCTGCGGCCGGCCATGATCCCGCCGACCTGGATCTTCTTGGCGAAGGCCACGATGTCGGGGCGCAGGCCGAGTTGCTGGTGCGCCCACGGGGTCCCGGTGACCCCGGCGCCCGTCTGCACCTCGTCCATGACGAACAGGGCGTCGTACTCGTGGCACATGCGTTCCATGGCCTGCAGGAACTCGGGGCGCATGTGGTTGTCGCCGCCCTCGCCCTGGATGGGCTCGGCGATGAAGCAGGCGATGTCGTGCGGGTGACGTTCGAAGGCGGCCCGCGCCTGGGCCAGCGCCCGCGCCTCGGCCGCCTCGACGTTCCCGAAGTGGATGGCGGGCACCTCGATCCTGGGCCAGTCGAACATCGGGAAGCGGTCGGTCTTGACCGGGTCGGTGTTGGTCAGGGAGAGGGTGTAGCCGCTGCGGCCGTGGAAGGCGCGGGTGAGGTGAAGCACCCTGGTGCCGAGGCTCCTGGGACGGCCCGCCGCCTCGTTGCGCCGGCTCTTCCAGTCGAAGGCGCACTTCAGCGCGTTCTCCACGGCCAGGGCCCCGCCTTCGACGAAGAACAGGTGCGGGAGTTCCGGGTCGCCGAGCACGCGGTCGAACGTCTCGACGAAGTCGGCGAGGTGGCCGGTGTAGAGGTCGGAGTTGGCGGGTTTGTTGGCGGCGATCCTGCCGAGCAGGGCCAGGAACTCGGGGTCGTCGTCGAAGGGGTTCAGGCCCAGTGGCGCCGAGGCGAAGAAGGTGTAGAAGTCCAGGTAGCGGCGATCCGTCCGGGCGTCGACGAGCCGGGAGCCCTTGCTCCGGTCGAGGTCGAGGACCAGCCGGTAGCCGTCCACGAGCAGATGTCGAGCGAGGCGGTCGTGCACGTCCATGTCCCCTCCACAGGTCTCCCCCATAGCGATTCGAAGGGATTATTCCCCGTAAATGACACTTCTATATGGAGACATTACGCGGAGAAGCTGATTTTTCGGGAGATTGTCCTGGATCACACGACGCGAGGGGTTCCCGAGGGCCCTCGCCACCGGGAGGCGAGCCCCTTGATCCGGAAGGACAGCGCCACCAGGGCGATGCCGTACAGGATGGCCATGATGCCGATGAGCCAGACGAGGGCCAGCGCGCCAGGAGCCGGCCGGATGAACAGCAGGACGCCGAACAGCACCGAGAGCGCGCCGCTGATGACGAACATCCACTCGTTCGCCGCGGTCCCGCGCAGCCTGATCCCCGCCACGATCTCCAGGACGCCGGTGACGACGGCCCAGGCCGCGATGAAGAACAGCAGGACCAGGGCCGTGATGCCCGGCCAGACGAAGACCGCGACGCCCGTCAGGATGCTGACGACGCCGTAGAAGATCATCCATCCCCGGGAACCGAGGCCCGCTCCCCTGCCCGCGCCGAACAGGGCGAAGACACCGTCCACGATGGCGTAGGCGCCGAAGACGACGACCAGGGCGAGGACGGTGATGGCGGGCCAGATCAGCGCCAGCACGCCGAACAGGATCGCGCAGACACCACGGACCAGATACACCCACCAGGTGCGTGCCAGCTCTTCCATGTGACCTCCCCGTTCCTCGGGGATTCCTATCCGGCAACAGGACAAGACGAGACCACCGGCCGGTTAAATCGGGTTATCGTGCGATCAATTCGTCGAGCCGCCAGAAGGAATGATCGATGTCGTTTCGTGAATCCGCCGCCGACATGCGGGACGAGCTGGTCCGCCTCAGGCGCTCCCTGCACCGGGAGCCCGAGCTGGGCCTCGACCTGCCGCGCACCCAGGAGAAGGTGCTGGAGGCGATCTCCGGTCTCCCTCTGGAGGTACGGCTCGGCGAACGGCTCAGCTCCGTCACCGCGGTGCTGCGCGGAGCCCTTCCCGGCCCGACCGTCCTGCTGCGGGGTGACATGGACGCCCTGCCGGTCTCCGAACGCCCCGGGGCGGGCGGGGTGACGGCCTCGCGGTTCGAGGGCAGGATGCACGCCTGCGGTCACGACCTGCACACCACCATGCTGGCCGGGGCCGCGCACCTGCTGTCCGCGGGGCGCGACCGGCTCGCCGGGAACGTGGTCTTCATGTTCCAGCCCGGCGAGGAGGGGCACGACGGGGCCAAACTCATGATCGAGGAGGGAACGCTCGACGCGGCGGGCGAACGTCCTGTCGCGGCCTACGCCCTGCACGTGACCAGCGCGATGCTTCCGCAGGGGACGTTCCTCACCAAGGGTGGCCCGATGATGTCGGCCATCGACGAGCTGACGGTGACCGTGCGCGGCGCGGGCGGTCACGGCTCGACGCCGCACCGCGCCAAGGACCCCGTCCCCGCCGCGTGCGAGATGGTCCTGGCGCTGCAGTCCATGGTGACGCGGAGCTTCGACGTCTTCGACCCGGTGGTGGTCACCGTCGGCAGCTTCCACGCGGGCACGGTCAGCAACGTGATTCCCGAGGAGGCCCGCTTCGCGGTGACGATCAGGTCGTTCTCCCCGTCCGCGCGGGAGCGGCTCCAGGAACGGACGGTCACTCTGGTCAGGGGCATCGCCGCGGCCCACGGGCTGGACGTCGAGGCCGACTACCAGGGGATCTATCCGGTCACGGTCAACGACGCCGGCGAGGCCTGCTTCGTCGCCGAGACCGTCAGGGAGGTCTACGGCGAGCAGCGCTTCCGGCAGGCGGCGAACCCGTTCACCGGCTCCGAGGACTTCTCCTACGTCTGCGACCAGATCCCCTCGGTGTTCGTCGCGCTCGGCGCGTGCCCGGCCGACCGTGATCCGGAGCGGGCCGCCTACAACCACGCCCCGGACGCGGAGTTCGACGACGCGGTGCTGCCCGACGGGGCCGCGCTCTACGCCGAACTCGCGGCGCGCCGCCTGGCCGGTGCCACGGTCTGAGCAGCGGCTCAAACAGTGGCCTGGACCGGCCGCCTTCTTGTGACCGGTTCAGGCCTCGCCGACGATCCGGACACCGACCGTTCCGTGCTCGCCCCTGCGGAACCTGCTGACGATCATCAGGACCCTGGCGAACAGGCCGTACTTCCGCAGGATCAGCCGGCGCACCCGCTCGGTCTCCTCCGCGGGCAGCACCGAGGCCCGTCCCTCGACCTGCTCGCCCCGCGTGTTGCCCCGCACGTCGCAGGCCGCCAGGACGACGCGCGGATCGGCGTTCAGGCGTCTGACCTTGCCCGAGGAGGCGACCGTCCAGACGACCAGCCCCTCGCCGTCCGGCGCGACCCACACGGGGGTGGGAACCGCGGCCCCGTTCCTCCTGAAGGTCGTCACGGAGACATAGCGCTCGGCCGCGAGCTCCTTGATCGTCGTCATGTACGGCACCCTACGCCGCCGTGTAGACCACCAGGAAGACCGCGGCGTACTGCACGAGGTAGGCGGCGACGGTGAGGGCGTGGAAGACCTCGTGGAAGCCGAACCAGCGGGGCGAGGGGTCGGGGCGGCGTGTGCCGTACACGACTCCGCCCGCGGTGTAGAGCAGGCCGCCGGTCAGGACGAGGGCGACCGCGACGGCCCCGGCGCCCGCGAGCAGCTGGGGGAGGACGAGGGCGGCCGTCCAGCCGAGGGCGATGTAGAGCGCCGTGGACAGCCAGCGGGGGGCCGAGGTCCACAGCATCTTGAACAGCACGCCCGCGAGGGCTCCCGTCCAGACCACGGCCAGGACCGCGGTCCTGGCCGGGCCGTCGAGGGCGAGCATCGCGAAGGGCGTGTGGGTGCCCGCGATGATCAGGAAGATGTTGGCGTGGTCGAGGCGGCGCAGCACCCCGGCCAGGCGCGGGGAGAGGGTGCTCCGGTGGTAGGTGGCCGAGACGCCGAAGAGCAGGCCGGAGGTGACGGCGTAGACGGCCGCCGCCAGCCGGGCCTGGAGGGTCGGCCCCAGGGCGACGAGAACGAATCCGGCGATGAGGGAGACGGGCAGGGCTCCGGCGTGCAACCAGCCCCGCAGGCGGGGCTTGGCGGCCCCGGGGAGAGCGAGGCCCTCGGCGGTGGTCGTGACCATGAACCTACGCTAGCGTAGGTTACGTCTCCGTAGGTTGTGATCTGCCCGACATCGTCACAGGGCTCTGAGGAACCTGGCCGCGACGGGGACCGCCGCCTCCCCGCCGTTCTCGACGAGGACGGCGAAGGCCAGGTCGCCCCGGTAGCCGACGAACCAGGCGTGTTCCCGCCCGTCCGCCGCCCGCGCGGTGCCCGCCTTGCCCGCCGTACCCGGAGGGAGGCCGCGGGTTCCGTCGGCGGACACGGCGCCGTCGGAGGTCCCGGTGGTGTCGGCGACGGCCGCCCGCATCATGGACCGCAGGGCGGTGACCGTGGCCTCCGGTAACGAGGCCCGCCGGGAGACCTGCCGCACCCGCGACGACCGACTGGGGACCAGCACCGGCCCGTGCCAGGAACCGTCCTGTACGGCCGCCGCGACCAGCGCCATGCACAGCGGGCTCGCCACGACCGAGCCCTGCCCGATGGCGTCCGAGGCCAGTTCGTCGACGTCGCCGGGCGGCGTGATCCTGCCGCAGGACTCGCCGAGGCCGGGCACCTCCGCGTTGAAGCCGAACAGCTCGGCCGCCCGCACCAGGCCCCGGCCGTTCGAGGGCAGGTGGGCCGCCGCCTGCTCGACGAAGGCCGTGTCGCACGACAGCGCGAAGGCCGTCGTCAGGGTGACCGCCTCCGAGGCCGGGTGGTCGGCGGCGTTGCGGAAGATCCTGCCCTTGGGGGGCGTGTAGGTCCGCGGGCAGCCGACCCGTGTCGCCGGGGTGAGCCCCTCGGAGAGCAGGGCGGTCGCGGTGACCACCTTGAACGCGGGGCCGGGGGGATACAGCCCGCGGAAGGCGCTCTGCCCGCCGTTGCCCTCGCCCAGCCGGTCGGCCACCGCCAGGACCTCCCCGGTGCCTGGCCGTACCGCGACGATGGCGGCGGGGTGGTCGACACCGTCGAGCGCCCGCGCCGCGGCGGCCTGGACGGGGCGGGACAGGCTCGTCCTGAGCTTTTTGACGTGCGTCGGCCGGAAGACGGCCAGTTCCCTCTTGCTCCCGTCCGCCGCCGTCGCCTCAAGGGCGTAGCCGGTGGTCTCCTCGGCTCCCGCGCCGAACAGCCCGCGGTAGCCCTCCGCCCCGCTGTCTTGCGGCAGCGGCGCCCCCGAACCGGTGACCGGTTCGGTCTCCGGCGCGGGGATCTCCTTGAAGGCGATCCTGCCGCCGCCCGCCAGCGCCGGGTGGAGCGTCTCCGGCAGCCACACCACCCTCCAGCGGCCCTCGCGCAGGACCATCCGCAACGTCGACTCGAACGGCCAGTCGCCGAGGTTCCTGACCTTCCTGACGCCGTGGAAGGGTAACTCCGCGTGCAGGCCGTCCCCGCGCACCAGCGTGCCCGGGACGAGTCTCACCGACTCGATGTCCAGGTCCTGGGCGAAGTCCAGGTGCCGCTGGGCGAAGTCGGCGGGCGGCGAGACGACCATCCGGCCCATCTCGCTGAGGTCGCCGTCCTGCCAGGAGGCCAGGTAGGCGCGGCCCGTCTCCTCGGGCCCCGGGCCCACGGCGCGCACCTGCGCGCCGGTCGGCCGCAGCAGCACGTAGACGCCCGCGCCGATCATGATGAGCACGACGGCGACGAGCACGAGGACCGGTCGAGTACGCATACGGTTTCTCCCAGATGTGTCCTCTCGGTTGTACAGGAACAGAAGTGGAAAGTGGGGCAAAAGTGATCAGGCGGAAACCGGAGGGGCCGATGCCCGGCCGCTATCCGGTGAGCTTCGGCGAGGTCGACCTGCTGGAGGACCTGGACAGGCCCTCGGGGTGGGTCGTCTCCAAGGAGGGCGTGCCCCAGTCCTACGTCGACCTGGAGGACCCCACCTACCTCGACTTCGAGTACGTCCAGCTGATGGCCGTCGTGGTCGACCTGCTTCCCGAGGGACCTCTCGACGCCGTGCACGTGGGAGGTTGCGCGTGCACCCTGCCCCGCTACGTGGCGGCGACCAGGCCCGGGTCCCGGCAGATCGTCGTGGAACCGGACGCCGGTCTGGTCCAGCTGGTCAGGGACCAGCTCAGGCTCAAGTCGGTGCCCCGGCTCAAGGTCAGGATCCTCGACGGCCGTACGGCCACCGCCGCCCTGCCCGACGCCTCGGCCGACCTGCTCGTGCTCGACGCGTTCAGCGGCGCCACGATGCCGCTCGACCTGGCGAGCGTCGAGTACATGGCCGAGGTCGCGCGCGTCCTGCGGCCCGCGGGGACGCTGGTCGTCAACGTCGCCGACGGCAAGGGGCTCGCCTTCGCGCGCAGGGTGCTGGCCACGATCGGCGGTTCCTTCGGTCATGTCGCCCTGCTCGGTGAGCCCGGCATCATGCGGGGGCGGCGTTTCGGCAACCTCATCGTCGCCGCCTCCCGCGTCGCGTTGCCGTACGCCGACCTGACCCGCAGGGCCGCGAGCGGCCTGACCGTGGCCCGCTGCCTGTCCGGGGAGGAGCTGACCAGGTTCGTCGCCGGGGCGAGGCCGTTGCGTGACGGCGACCCGGTGGTCGTGCCGGTGCCGCCGCCCGAGGTCTTCGGCTGAGACCGTCGGCCGGGGCCTCCGGCCGGAGAACTCAGGCGGGCACCCAGGCCCGTACCGCCGTGCCCTCCCCCGGGGCGCTGGCCAGCCTCAGCCCACCGCCGAGGGCGTTCATCCGGTCCGCGAGCGCGGCCAGTCCCCCGCGGTCCGCCGTGGCCGGTTCGAACCCTCTGCCGTCGTCGGAGACCACGGCCTGCAGCCTCCCCTCCTCCAGCGACAGCCGTACCTCGATCCTGGAGGCGGAGGCGTGTTTGAGCGCGTTGGCGATGGACTCGCTCACCGTGAAGTACAGCGCGCCCTCGACCTCGTCGGGGAAGCGGCGCGCGCGCAGCCCGGGGTCCGCGATCACCGTGGTGGTCGTCGGCAGCCGTGAGCAGCGCTCCTCGACCGCCTCGACCAGCCCGCCCTGGCTGAGCACGGACGGATGGATGCCCGCCGCCAGCTCCCGCAGGTCGGTCAGGGTCTGCCTGGCCTCCTCGCGCAGCAGGGTCATGGTCCGCGCGTCCCCACCCGTCGCCCGCGCCAGCTCCAGGCCCGCGATCAGCGCAACGAGCTGCTGCTGCACCCCGTCGTGGATGTTGCGCTCGATCCGCCGCCGCTCGGCCTCCTGGGCGTTGACCAGCCTGGCGGCCAGCCCCACGCTCTGGATCGCCAGGCCGACCGGCACCGCCAGCGCCCCGAGCAGCCTGCGGTCCTCCGAGGTCAGCCGCCCCACCGTCTTCGGGCCGCACACGATGCGCCCGAGCCCGGCGGGAACCGTGAGCGCGGCCTCGCCGTCCTCCTCGCCCGCGACGACCCGCGTGCCGTCCGCCAGCTCCACGGCCGCCCAGCTGGTCTCCAGCCCCGCCCGTACGGCCCCCGCCAGCCTGCCCAGTTGCTCGACCGGCTCGGTCTCCTCAAGCGACGGGCCGAGTTCGGTCAGCAGCTCGTCGACCGTCGGTCTGAGGTCGAAGACCAGGAAGATCCGGTGTCCCCTGATGCCGATCCTGATGTCGAGGAGCTGGTGCCTGAACACGGTCATGGTGATCACGATGGGCAGCGCGGCGATGGAGGTGAACAACCCCAGCCCCAGGCCGGCGCCGTAATCGCTGGGCCCGAAGAACGTGATCAGCAGGAACCCGCCCAGGGTGCCCGTGAGCCCGGCGATCATCCAGCGGAGCACGCGGCGCCCCGCGACGTCGGCACGCCACCAGCGCAGTACCAGGGAGACCAGCACGGCCAGCGCGACCAGGTAGACCACCCCCTGCCCCACCGCACCCGCCAGGGCGGCGACCAGGCCGGGTGTGCCCTTGAGACCGATCGGGTTGCCCCTGGCGAAAATGGACTCGTAGACCGCGTCCGCGCCCAGCAGAAGACCCGCCCAGTGGACCGTGATCGCCACCGCCGCGATCCACGCCCCGACCCGCCAGCGGCGTGAGGGCAGGCGGCCGTCGGGGAAGAGCAGCGGGACGAAGACCCAGGTCAGCCCGTAGAAGACGGTGAAGAGCGAGCTCAGCACGACGGCGACGACGGCCAGTGGTCCCCGCAGCGTGGGGTCACTGATCAGCAGGCCCGCCCCGAACGCGCCGAGCCCCAGGCAGTCGGCGGCGGCGAGCAGCAGCCAGCCGTAGACGTTGTCCGGCCGTCTGGCCGCGATGAGCCAGCCGACCGTGGGCGTGATCAGGCATACGGCGACGAACGCCCACACGCTCAGCGGCACGGGGAAGCCGGTCTCCAGCACCCCGCCGGCGACGATGCCACCCGCGGCCACGGCGGCCATCGCCCCGGCGAGGGCGGCGGGCGGAATCACACGGGTCATGACCGCAGCCTGCCGCCCGGGACGGGGCGCCGTCCATGAGGTTGTCCACACATCCGATGCAGTCTGCCTCACCTCGGGAAACGGAGGACGGCCGGGTGTTCCCGCAGGTCCCGCCGTCCCTACCTTCGAATCGAGGCCGCCGAGGGTGCGGCCGGAAGAACCCGCCTCCCACCAAGGAGATCCTCGTGAGACCGCCGTTCAGATCGACGCGCATGCTCGCCCTCGCCCTCGCCGCGACCGTCGTTCCGGTGAGCACCGTGGCCGCCGGAGGGCAGAGCGTGGCCGCCACCTCTTCCGTAACCCTTTCCGAGACCGCTCTGACGGTCGCCGCCGCCCCCCGGATCCCGGACACCCCGGCGGGCAGGCAGCTGACCTGGCTCCTCGACGCGCTGTCCCGCGCCCCCCTGCCCGAGAGCGAGCTGCGGGAGCACTTCGCGGCCGGCTTCCTGCAGGAGGTCCCCCCCGCCGAGATCAACAAGTTCGTCGCCGCACTCAAGGGGCTGACGCTGCAGACCCTGAACGAGGCCGACCCCACGTCGCTGTACGGCACGGCGAAGCTCGGCGGCGAGGACTACGTCGTCACGCTCTCCGTGGACGACGACGGGAAGATCAACAGCCTGCGGGTCCAACAGCCGCAGCCCCTGCCGCCCGGCCCGAAGAACTGGCGGGAGCTGGACACCCGGATGCGTTCGGTCGCACCGAACGTCGGCTTCCTCGCCGCCGAGATCGACTCCCGGGGACGGTGCCAGGTCGTGCACGGCGTGAACGTGGACAAGCCCAGGCCGCTCGGCTCGATCTTCAAGCTCTACGTGCTGGGCGCGGTGGCCGAGAAGGTCCGCGACGGCAAGCTCAGCTGGGACACCGAGCTCACGATCAAGCCGGAGTGGAAGAGCCCCAGCGAGGGCGGCCTGTGGGAGCGCCCGGACAACAGCAAGGTCACCGTGCGCGAGGCCGCCAAGCTGATGATCTCGATCAGCGACAACACCGCGGCCGACATCCTCATCCACACCGTCGGCCGCAGGGCCGTCGAGGCCAAGGTCCGCCAGTGGTCCGACCACCCCAAGCTGAACATCCCCTTCCTGACCACCAGGGAGCTCTTCCTGCTCAAGGGGATCGACCACCCCCGGCAGGCCAGGACCTACCTGGGCCTCAGCACCGCCAAGAAGCGGAAGTACCTGCGTGACGTCGTCGCCAAGCAGGACGGCTCCGGCATGAAGCCGTGGACCACGCCCCGCGAGGTCGACACGATCGAGTGGTTCGGCTCCCCGCGTGACATCTGCCGCGCCTACGTGGGCCTGAGCAGGCTGAACTCCAAGACCCTGAACGAGACGCTGTCCGGCTTCGACGGCCTGGGCCTCGACGCCAAGAAGTGGCCGACCGTCTGGTTCAAGGGCGGCTCGGAGCCCGGCCTGCTGGACCTGGCCTACCTCGGGCGTTCGGCCTCGGGGAAGACCTACGTCGTCACCGCGCTGGCCTACGACAAGAGGAAGGCCCTCCCCGAGGAGCGGGTCGCCCCCCAGATGGTCTCCCTCGTCAAGGGCTCCTTCTCCCTGGTCGGGTCCAGGTAGCCTGTCGCCGGGACCGCGGTCAGGCCGTGGTCCCGGCGTCCACGGTGACGGAGGTTCCGGTGATGTTGCGCGCGCCGGGCCCGGCCAGGTGCGCCACGGTCGCGGCGATGTCGTCGGGATCGCAGTAGCGGCCGAGCGCCGTGTAGGAGCGCTCCTCCTCCGCGTCCGGCCCGTCCGCCGGGTTCATGTCGGTGTCGGTCGAGCCGGGGTGGACGAGGTTGACGGTGATGCCCCGGGGCCCGAGGTCACGGGCCAGCCCCTTGGTGAACCCGATGAGCGCGGACTTGCTCATCGAGTACAGCGTCCAGCCGGGCGAGGTCACCCGCTCGACCAGGCTGCTGCCGATGCTGATGATCCGCCCGCCGTCCCCCATGTGCCGGACCGCCGCCTGGGCCAGCAGGAACGACGCCCTCGCGTGGACGGCCAGCGTCCGGTCCACCTCCTCCAGGGTGAAGTCCTCGATCGGGCCGTAGGGGGCGATCCCGGCGTTGTTCACCAGGATGTCCAGCCCGCCCAGTGTGGAGACGGTGCGCTCGACCGCCTCCGCCAGCGCCGTCGCGTCGGTCGCCTCGGCGGGTACGGCGAGGCCCCGGCCACCGGCCGCCTCGATCTCCCGCACCACCTCCCGCGCCTTCTCCCCGGCGCGGGCGTAGGTGATCGCGACGTCCGCGCCCTCGGCCGCCAGCCTGCGTGCGATCGCCGCACCGATGCCGCGGCTGCCTCCGGTGACGAGCGCCACCCGTCCGTTGAGCATGACATTGCCCCCTCAATGCGGAATTGATTCCGTTTCAGAGACTAGGCGGAATCGATTCCGGATCGCAAGTCGATAGGGTTGGGGGGTGCCTCGGAGCCGACGACCTCAAGCAGCGGACCCCCCAGCCGGGGATCCCCCGGCCGCGGACGCTTCAACCGCGGACACCCCGTCCGCCGGTGGTTCGGCTGCGGACGCCCCGTCCGCGGGCGGCTCGGCCGTGGGCGGGCCGGTCACGGGTGACCGGCCGGGCGACAGGCGCGCGGACGCGGCGCGCAACCGTGCGAAGATCCTCGCCGCCGCGGAGGAGATCGTGGCGACCCGGGGCGTCGAGGCACTGGCGATGGCGGACGTGGCCGCCGCGGCGGGTGTCGGCGTCGGCACGCTCTACCGCCGCTTCGGCGACAGGTCCGGCCTCGCCCACGCGCTCATCGACCGGCGGGAGCGGGAGTTCCAGACGACCTATCTGAGCGGCCCGCCCCCGCTCGGTCCCGGCGCGCCCGCCGCCGAACGGATCCGCGCCTTCCTGCGCGCGCTGGCCCGCCGTACGGTCGACCAGCTCGACCTGCTGCTCGTGGCGGAGACCACCGGACCGTTCGCCCGCTTCGGCGGGGCCTACCACGCCTACCACCGCCACCTGGCGATCCTGATCGCCGACGCCCGGCCCGACCGCGACCCGTCCTTCCTGGCCGACGCCCTGCTCGCCCCGCTGGCCGCGAACCTGCTCGCCTACCGGCGAGACCTCACCCTTGACGGCGTCCAGGCTGGACTCGACGACCTCCTGACCGGCGTCCTGCCGGAGTAGCCGCGACCTTCACGTCGCCGAGGTGCCGTGGGTGGTGGCCAGGTCGAGGAAGAGGGCGCTGGACCAGCCGAAGCCCTGGGTGGCCCGGCAGGCCCGGCCGCCGGTGAGGGGGTTCCAGTACTCGTACAGGCCGCCGCCGTCGTTCACCATCCGCAGCGTCCGTACGGCCAGCTCGTCGGCGGCCTCGGCGAAGCCGGAGCGGCGCAGCCCCTCGACGAGCAGGTGGTTGACGTTGAGCCACACCGGCCCGCGCCACATCGCGTCGGGGTCGAAGTCCGGGTCGTCGAAGGCGACCGTCGGCACCGGGCGTTCGGCCCAGAAGCTCGGCGAGAGCAGGTCGGCGAGGAGCCTCTCCGCGATCGCCTCGGGCAGGCGGCCGGTGAACAGCGGCATCAGCTCAAGCGGGGTACGGCAGGCCACCTCGACCTCCCGGGAGGTCTTGGCCAGGGTGGTGAAGCGCTCGCCGTTCCAGCGCCTGGCGACGAGCAGTTCGACGTGCCCGGCGGCCCGCTCCCGCCACCCGGCCGCCTCCGCCGTACGGCCGAGCGCCTCGGCGATGTCGCCGAGCCGGTCCGCCTGCAGGGCGAGGTAGGAGTTGAGGTCGGGGGGTTCGGCCCTGGGGCCGTGGTCCCAGATCGGGCTGTCGTCCAGGCCGGACGAGTAGGGGTGGAGATACTCGGCCAGCCCGTCCCCGTCGGGGTCGGAGACGGTCAGCCACCACTCGTGGGAGCGGGCGATCGGCTCGTAGACCTCGGCGAGGAAACCCGGGTCAGGCGCCACTTCGTGGATCTTCCAGACGGCCCAGGCAAGCAGCGGTGGTTTGGTGACCGGCACGACGCCGCCGATCGGCTGCCCGGCCTCACCCGGGTCCGGCCCGCCGACCGCCGTACCGACGTGCTGGGCCAGGCGGGCGTGGTCGGAGCGGGGCAGGTCGGTGGTCTCGGCGAGCACGCCCAGGTCGTGCACCACGTCGGGGACGAGCCCGTCGGGGCGCTGGTGACCGAGCAGGATGCGGATCTGGTCACGGGCCAGTTCGGGGGCGCCGTGGCGCAGGCCGACCGCGTGGAAGCAGGCGTCCCAGTTCCAGACGCCGACGTAGCCGAACTTGGAGGGGACGACGCCCAGCCTGCCCCGCGCCTGAGCGATGGGCAGCAGGTTCACCCCGAGCGTCCACCACGCCTGTTCGGCCCGTTCCCGCAGGTCATCGGGTACGGCGGGCATCCGCCCGAACCACTCCCGCCACCGTGACGCGGCCCGTTCGAGCAGGGTGGGGCCGTCGAGTGTGGAGGCTCCGGTCAGGACCAGCGTCCCCTCGACCGCTCCCCCGCCGCCGTCCCAGACGGCCCGTGCGCCGGAGCCGGTCAGCACCAGCGTCTCCGCGTCGGCGAACACCAGCTCGACGCCGCCCTCGAAGGTGAGACGGTCGGCGTGGGCCCCCCGTACGGGCAGTTCGACGGCGCCGGAGAACAGCCGCAGGCCGGTCAGCACGGTCGTGTCCGCCAGCCGGGTCTCGTACTCGGCGCGGGCGATCCACAGGGAGCCGTCGTCGGCGGGCATCACCAGCAGCCGGGAGCCCCGGTCGGTGAAGGGGGTCCGCCCCAGGTCACGTAGCTCGAACGTCATCAGCGTCCTCCCAGGCCGGACATGGCCATGCTGTTGAGGATGCGCCGCTGGCCGATCAGGAAGGCGATCATCATCGGGACGACCGAGATGGCCGAGGCGGCGAGGGTGAGCCCGTACTCGGTCGCGCCGTGCTGTCCGGCGAACTGGCTGACCAGCAGCGGGACGGTGGCCAGCTCGGGCGAGTTCAGGAAGATGAGCGGGAAGAAGAAGCTGTTCCAGCTTGCGAGGAAGACGATGATGCCGAGCGCGCCCATGCCGGGCCTGACGTTGGGCAGCACGATCCGCCAGAAGATCGTCCAGCGGCCCGCCCCGTCGAGACGGGCGGCCTCCTCAAGCTCGATCGGGACCGCCCTGATGAACTGGCGCAGCAGGAAGACCGCGAACGGGTTGACGTAGCCGGGCACGATCAGCGCCAGGTGGGAGTCGATCCAGCCGAGCTTGGAGAGCATCAGGTACAGCGGCACGATCGTCACCTGCGCCGGCACCATCTGGGTCGCCAGGAAGAGCCCGAACAGCAGCCCCGAGCCCCTGAAGCGGATCCTGGCGAAGGCGTAGGCGGCCATCGCCGAGGTCAGCAGGGTCAGCGCCACGTTGAGGACCGCGATGTAGAAGCTGTTCCAGTAGGCCTGGGCGAAGGGCAGCGCGCCGAAGGCGTCGGGGTAGTTCTGCGCCCGCCAGGGGTTGGGCAGCCAGTCCAGGGGCGCGTTGAGCATCTGGTGCGTGCCCTTGAACGACGTCAGCAGCATCCAGACGAACGGGAACAGCATGACGAGCCCGCCGACGGCGAGTGCGACGTGCAGGGCGATCCCGCCCAGGCGGCGGGGCAGGGAGACACCCGTGGGGATCACGGACATGGACGTCCCCCTTTCACGAGTCGTAGTGGACGAAGCGCCGTTGCACTCCGAACTGGACGAGGGTGACCAGCAGCGTCAGCGCGAGCAGGATCAGCGCGGCGGCGCTGCTCATCCCGAACTCGAACCGTTTGAAGCCCAGGTCGTAGACCTGGTAGACGATCGTGCGGGCGCCGTCGTTGTGGTCGGGGTCGACCAGCACGTAGATCTGGTCGAACGCCTGGAAGGAGCTGATCACCGCGACCACGGTCGAGAAGAAGAGGGTCGGGGAGATCATGGGCAGGGTCACCGAGCGGAAGACCCTGATCGGCCCTGCCCCGTCGATGCGGGCGGCCTCGGTCAGCGAGGGCGGGATGGTCTGCAGCCCGGCCAGGAAGATCACGACGTTGAGGCCGAGCGAGGACCAGATGGTCACGACCGCGATGGCGACGATCACCCAGTTCGGGTCTTCGAGCCAGTCGGGCGGCGTGATCCCGAACCAGTCCTGGACGGTCCTGTTCAGCACGCCGTAGTCGCCTCCGGCCAGGATGATCTGCCACATCACCGCGACCGCCACCGAGCTGGTGACGACCGGCATGAAGTAGACGACCCGGTAGAGGGTCTTGCCCCTGACGTGGTTGAGCGCGACGGCGATGAGCAGTGCGAGGCCGAGACCGAACGGAACGGTCAGGAAGGCGAGTTCGACGGTGTTCCAGACGGCCGTGCCGAAGGCGGGGTCGGACAGCTGCGCGGCGAAGTTGCCGAAGCCGACCCAGGACTTCTCGCCGAGCCCGTCCCACTTCATGAAGGCGAGCACGACGGCGAAGCCGAGGGGAAGGACCAGGAAGGCGAGCAGGCCGACGACCTGCGGGGCGAGGAAGAACGCGGCCCACCAGCCGTCCCGGCTCCGCACGCGCGCCGCCGCGCGCGCGGAGCCGGGTTTCGCGGTGGGGCGCGTCTCGGTGACGACGCCTGCCACCGCTAGCCGATCTTGCCGTCGACGAGTGCCTGCAGCTCGGTCATGCCCTGTTCGAAGGGGACCTTGCCCGTCCAGACCTTCAGCAGGTGGTCGTTGATGTCCTTGGTGAGGCCGGGGATCGCCACCTCCTCCGGGTAGTTGGCGAAGCCGGTGTCGCGGACGTCGAGGAAGGTCTGGGCGTGCGCGGGGTAGTCGCCTTCGAGCACGACCTGCTCGGCCCCCTTCACGGACGGTACGGCGCCGCCGCCCTTGAGCCGCAGGAGCTGGCCCTCCTTGCTGACGAACTCGCTCAGGAAGGTGAAGGCCTCCTTGGGGTTGGCGGAGTCCTTGTTCAGCGACAGGTAGGAGGCGGCGACCGCGCCGGGCATCGGCTGGCCCGTCTCGGACGGGAACGGCACGATGTCGTAGTTGGGCAGGTCACCGCCCTTGCGCAGGGAGTCGATCATCCAGCGTCCGCCCGCGTAGAAGCCCGCGGTCCCCTTGAGGAACTGGGTGCTGGCGCCGTTGCTCGCGGGCAGCACGTCGGCCGAAAGGAAGGTCTTGTCGGCGTAGCCCTTGGCGAGGGTCTCCAGGGCCTGGCGGGACTTGGGGTCGGTGGTGGCGACGAACTTCCCGCCGTCCCAGACCTTGCCGCCAAAGCCGCCGATGACGCTGTAGGTGGAGCCGTACCAGTTCCAGAAGATGGACCCGGCCTTGCCCGCCGCCTTGAGCTTGGCGTTCATCTCCAGGTACTTGGCCATGGTCCACTTGCCCGCGGCGTTGAGCTCGGCGGGGTCCTCGGTGATGCCGGCGTCCTTGAGGGCCTTCTTGCCGTACCAGAGGACCTCGGGGTTGGTGTCGTTGGGGACGCCGTAGATCTGGCCGTCCTTCCTGGCGCCGCCGTAGATGCCCTCGAAGAAGTCCTCCGGCTTGCTCTTGCTGTCGGGGCCGGCGAGCTTGTCGTTGAGCGGGGCGAGCACCCCGGCGGCGACGAACTTGCCCACGTTGTCGTCGCCGACGAAGAAGACGTCGGGGGCGGTCTTCGAGGTGAGCTGGGTCAGCAGCTTGGGGTGGTAGTCCTCGTACTTGGGGACGGTCTCCATCTTCAGCACGATGTTCGGGTGGCGCTTCATGAAGTCGTCGTTGAAGCCCTTGAAGAGGGCGACGTCCTCGGCCGAGCCCCAGGTCGACCATCTGATGGTGACCTTCCCTCCCTCCGCGGCGCCGCCGGTCGCGGCCCCGCCGCCACCACCGCCACCGCTGCCGCTGCACGCCGCGGTCGCGGCGGTCGCGACGAGGGCCGCCGCGGCCAGGAACTTCTTGGACGGGGAAAAGGACACGGTGTGCCTCCTGGAGCTTTCCTTGCGGGGGGGTGGGGGTGCTTTTCTCACGAAAAATCAGGCTTTGTGGGCGATCAGGCCTCGCGAAGGGCCCTGCGGAAGGTCACGCGAGGCCGCCACCGTCGACGACCAGCGCCGCGCCGGTGACGTAGCTGGCGGCGTCGCTCGCCAGGAACAGGACGGCCTGGGCGATCTCGTCGGGGGTTCCCGCACGGCCCATCGGGCGGTCGGCGGCGTCGGCGGCGAAGGCCGTCCAGTCCTCGGACAGCTGCCTGGCCTCCTCGCGGAGCATCGGGGTGTCGGTGTCGCCGGGGTTGACGGAGTTGACGCGGATTCCGGCCTTGGCGTGGTCGATGGCCAGGGCGCGGGTCATGTTGACCACGGCGGCCTTGGAGGCGCAGTAGGACAGGGCGTCGCCGCCGCCCTTGAGGCCCCAGCCCGAGCCGGTGTTGACGATCGAGCCGCCGTCCCTCATCGCGGGGATGGCGTGCTTGCACATGAGGAAGACCGAGCGGACGTTGACCGCCATGACGCGGTCCCACTCGTCGGCGGTCAGTTCGAGCGCGGTGGCGCGGCGGATGATCCCGGCGTTGTTGAACACCACGTGCAGCCCGCCGAAGGTCTCGACGGCGGTCCGTACGGCCCGCTCGCAGTCGGCCTCGGCGGCCACGTCCGTCTCGACGGCGACGGCCCTGCCACCCGCGGCCTCGATCTCGCGCGCGACCCGCTCCGCGCCCTGGCCGTCGATGTCGGCCACGACGACGGCCGCGCCCTGGCGGCCGAACAGCAGCGCGGTGGCCGCGCCGATGCCGGACGCGCCGCCGGTGACGATGGCGACCTTGCCGCTCAGTGCGTTGGTCATGATGGTCATCGGAACTCCTCGGTGGCGGATCGAATCCGGTACAGCGCGCTCTCGCGGTGCCCGGTGATGACGGGGACGTAGCCCTCGACGAGGGCGTCCGTCGCGGGGTCTCCGGTGTCGGCCAGCAGCGGTCGTCCGCCGAGCCCGGCGAGCTTGCGCTGGGTCGCCAGGACGACGAGCCCGCCGGAGGCCATGACCTTTCTCAGTACGGCCGGGCTGATCTGCTGGTTTCCCCGGCCGAGCACGAATCCCTGCCCCCCGATCACCGAGACGACGGCGTGGGTCTCCCGCCCGTCCACGAGGTCGAGGAGCTGCCCTTCTGTCACGTCGGCGGCGACCAGCGCGCCGTCCTGGACCACGTCCACGCCCAGCAGGGTGGTGGCCAGGCCGAGCCGCCCGCCGACGGCCATGGTGGTGGCGCCGGGGCCCAGGACGTAGCGGACGCCGGGCCGCATGCGGGCGACGACCTCGGCCGCGACGGCCTCCGTCGTGCCCGGGGAGGCGGCCGATCCCAGCTTGCGGCCGGACAGGCGTTCCCTGGCCGCGGGCACGCGCAGGACCCCGTACAGCCTGGGGCCGACCTCGCCCCGCCGGTAGGCGTCCTCGTCGAGGTCGACGACCTCGGCCTCGGCCGTTTCGCGGGCGCCGGCGAACTCGGCGGCCATGGCCCCCGCGGTGGCCGGGCTGAGGGCGAAGCAGCCGGAGTAGACCTTCACCCCGGCCGGGACGCCCAGCACCGGGCACGACGGCGCCCCGTCGAGCACGTCCCGCGCGGTGCCGTCTCCTCCGGCGAACAGCAGCAGGTCGACCGCCTCCCGCATGGCCTCGACGGCCGCCGTGGTGTCCCGGCCCCCGGAGGGGGCGCCGGGAACGAACGGCACCAGCCGGGGGTCGGCTCCCGCGGCCCGCGCGCTGTCCTCCCCCATCGGCCCCGCGACGGTCAGGATCGGCGTGCCGGGCCGCCTGGCCAGCAGCGCCCGTACGGCCTGCGCCGCCCGCTCCCCCGCCTTCGGGGAGGAGCCCCTGGCCAGCGCGAGCCGCTGGGCCCGCTCGCCGTCGCTGCCCTTGAGCCCGGCCGGGCCGCCGATCCCGGCGACCGGGTTGACGAGCAGGCCGACCGTGAAGCCGGGGGCGCCGGGCCGTACGGACGTCATGTCAGATGCTTGCGGGTGTAGGCGCGCCAGGTCGGCGACCACTGCTTGGGGTCGTCGAGCGAGGCGGGGTCGATCTTGTGGATCGTCTGGTTGTAGGGGGCTCCCTTGACGAACTCCGGGTCGCGGCGGGCCTCGTCGGCGACGTGGGCGAGGATCGTGGCGTACTCGTCGAGGTCCTCCTTGGAGTAGGACTCGGTGGGTTCGAGGGTGAAGGGCTCGGGGACCAGGAAGGGGTGGTGGCTGGTCCAGTAGTGCACGCCGAAGTCGGCGGCGCGCACGCCGATCTCCTCCGAGTGCACGCCCGTCTCCTCGAACAGCCCCTGCCAGGAGTAGCGGACCTGTTCGAGGCGGTTCCTGTCCCAGTGAGCGCCCGCGCCGGGAATGTCCAGCACCTTGCGCATGAGGTAGTTGTTGTTGAGCACCGCGGTCTCGGCGACCTCGCGCAGCCCGTCGGCGCCCAGCGCCATGATCCAGGCGTAGGCGCGCACCACGTTGGGGGTGACGCCCAGGAAGGGCCGCATCTTGCCGACGGACAGCGGCCGGTCGTCGTCGAGGCGGTAGCCCTCGCCGTCGAACTCGACGGTCGGGGACGGCAGGAAGGGCGCCAGCGCCTCGGAGACGCAGCTGGCCCCCGCCGCCGGGCCACCGCAGGCGTGCGGGGTCGAGAAAGTCTTGTGCAGGTTGAAGTGGCACAGGTCGAACCCGGCGTCGGCCGCGCGGGTGACGCCCAGCAGCCCGTTGGCGTTGGCCTGGTCGTAGCAGGCCAGGCCACCGGCCTCGTGCACGATCCTGACGAACTCCTCGATACGCGGGTTGAAGATGCCCGTGTCCTCGGGGTTGGTGATCAGCAGGGCCGCGGTCCTGGGCCCGGCGGCGGCGCGCAGCGCCTCGATGTCCGGGTAGCCGTTCTCGTCGGGCAGCAGCGTGATGACCTCGTACCCGGCGGCCTTGGCGCAGGCGGCGTTCGACGGGTGGGAGAACATCGTGGTGATGACCTGGTCGCGCTGTTCCGCCTCGCCCCGGGAGGCGTGGTAGGCGCGGATCATCGCGACGTTGGCGTAGATCGCGGCCGACCCTGAGGCGGGCTGGAGCGAGACCCGGTGCATGCCGGAGATCTCGGCGAGCATCCGTTCGAGGCGCCAGTAGATCTCCAGGACGCCCTGCACGGTGTCCTCCGGCTGGAGGGGGTGCAGCTCGGCGATCCTGGGGTCGTTGACGAACCGGTCGTTGACCTTGGGGCTGTACTTCATCGTGCAGGTCCCCTGGCCGACGGCGATGGCCTGGTCGACGCCCAGGTTCTCCTGGGAGAGCCTGACGTAGTGCCGCAGCACGTGCAGCTGCGACATCTCCGGCAGCCTCGGCGGCTCGGCGCGCCGTACCGAGGCGGGCAGCTCGACCGCGGGCACCCCGGCGGCCGGTACGGCCACGCCCCTGCGTCCCGGCCGTGACTGCTCGAAGATGATCGGCTCGTCCCAGCGGGCCTGGTGGAAGCGGCGCAGCGGCGGCTTCGGCGCGACCGGCAGCTCGGCGAACGGCTCTCCCGCGTGCCCACTCATGCCAGCCCCTCCCGTACGGCTGCCGCCAGCCGGTCGATGTCGTCCTTCGAGTGCAGTTCGGTCACGCAGACCAGCAGCGTGCGGTCGTCCAGGCGGACGCCGCCGAGGATGCCGTGCTCCCGGAGCACGGCCAGGAGCGCGTCGCAGGACGGCACCTCGATCGTGAACTCGCGGAAGTGCACGGAGCCGGAGTGCGGCACCGTGGCCCCGGCCTCCGCCAGGCGGTCCATGGCGTAGCGGGTGCGGGCCAGGATGGTCTCGCCGATCTCGCGCATGCCCTGCGGGCCCATCAGCGCGAGGTAGACGCCCGCGGTGATGCCCCACAGGGCGGCCGCGGTGCCCACCCACTCCTTGCCCTCCTCGCGCAGGGCGAAGGAGGTCCGGTCGTAGAAGACGTCGCCGAAGCCGTACTCGCCGGGGACCGTGGTCGGCGCGATGCCGAACAGGCGCGAGGGGAACTCCGCGACCAGGCGCTCCTCGTCGCGGGTCGCGATGTATCCCGCCTGGCCGCCGCCGTAGTTCTGGTGCATGCCGAGCGACTGGATGTCGCCGCAGGCGATGTCGGCGCCGTAGGAGGCGGGCGGGGCGAGCACGCCCAGCGAGATCGGGTCGGCGGAGACGACCAGGAGGGCGCCCGCCGCGTGCGCGAGGTCGGCCAGCTCCCGGCCCCTGGTCTCCACGACGCCGTAGACGTTGGGGGTCTCCAGGTAGATCGCGGCGTAGGTCTCGTCGATCTCGACCTCGCCGATCTCACCGTCCGGCCCGACGGGGGCGACGACCAGGTCGATGTCGTGGCCGAGGAAGTCGCGCAGCTTGCTCATCCTGTCGGCGGAGACGGCTCCGCTGACCAGCGCCCTGGACCGACCCGTGTAGCGGGCCGCCATCCTGATCGCGGTCCCGGCCGCCTGGTGGCCGTCGTAGGTGGGGACGTTGACGACGTCCATCTCCAGCAGCTCGGCCATCATGCTGACGTACTCGAAGATCGCCTGGAAACGCCCGTGGTCCTCGTACGGCTCGCCCGCGTAGGCGGTGAGGAACTCGCTCCTGCCGTTGACCTCGTCGCAGACGGCCGGCACGTGGTGCGGGTAGCAGCCGTGCCCCAGGAAGCTGAGCACCTGGGTGGTGTCGACGTTGCGCGCCAGCAGGGCGCGCATGTGGGCGACCAGCTCCTGTTCCGAGGCCAGCGGCGCGGGCAGGTCGAGCGGCCTGCGCAGGCGCAGCCCCTCCGGGATGTCCGCGTAGAGGTCCTCGACGCTCGCGGCGCCGACGGCGGCGAGCATCTCGGCCCGTACGCCGGGCTCGGCGTTCGGGATGTAGGGGTGTGTCACCGTTCTCCTTCGTTCGTCAGCGGGCTCTCCGTGTCCGTACGGCGGGCGCCGGAGTTCGCCAGGCGCAGCACGACGGCGTCGCGGCCCGGGATCTCGATCGGGCCCGCGAGGTCACGGCCGGTGAGCAGGTCGGTTCCCGGCTCGGCGAGGTCCACCTTCACCGGGTCTGTCGTGTGGTTGAGCAGGAAGAGGTGGTCGCCTCTGCGGGTGGCCTCGACGCCCTCGGGCACCACGGCCACCGGCTCGACTCCCGCGGCGGCCAGGACCTCCGTCAGGACCGGGGTGACGTCCTCAGGCAGGCAACCGAGGTAGACGGCCTTGCCGCGCCGGGTGATCGCGGCCTGTCCGTCCAGGTCGCCGCCCTCGTAGCGGGCGAGCACCTCGGTGCCCCCGAGGGCGTCCCCGGAGGCGTCCCCGACGCGCAGCCACTCGGCCCAGGTCCGCGCCGGTACGACCCGCCCGGCCAGCCGCAGGGGTTGGACCGTTCCCTCGGGCAGCGGCCAGAACTCGTCGACCGTCACACCGAGCAGGGCGCGCAACGGGCCGGGGGCGCCGCCCTCGTGGACCTGGTCGTCGGAGTCGACGACGCCGCTGAACGGGCCGACGACGAGGTGGCCGGGGAAGGCTTCGAGCCAGGCGGCCTGTTCCCCGGTGCACATGTAGAGGTTGGGGGCGATCACCACGCGGTAGCCGGACAGGTCGCCCAGCGGCGGGACCAGGTCGACCGCGACGCCCGCGGCGTGCAGCGGTCCGTACCACGCCTGCAGGAGTTCCTTGAGCCTGAGCCGGTTGGACGGCATCGACTCCGGGGCCTCAAGACCCCACCAGCTGTCCCAGCCGAGGACCAGGGCGACGTGCGCCGTGGTCGGGGTTCCGGCGACCTCGGCGAGCCGTTTGAGGTCGGCGCCGAGGGCGAGGGTGTCCCGCCAGCCCCGGGAGTCGACGCCGCCGTGCGGCAGCAGCGCCGAGTGGAACTTCTCCGGCCCGTACTTCGCCTGCCGCCACTGGAAGAACATGGCGCCGTCGGCGCCGTGCGCCACGGCCTGCAGGCTGTGCAGGCGCATCATCCCCGGCGGCTTGGGCGCGTTGACCTCGCGCCAGCTCACCGCGCTCGCGGCCTGTTCGAGCAGGATCCACGGCTGCCGCCGCAGCGAGCGCATGAGGTCGTAGCTGAGCGCGACGGTCACGTGCGAGGTGGGGTCGGCGGGGTCGGGGTAGGCGTCGTCGCTGACGACGTCCTCGGCCCCGGCCCACTTCCAGTAGTCCAGGCCGTGCAGGACGCTCATGAAGTTGGTGGTCACCGGGATCTCCGGGGTGACCTCCCGCAGCACCTCCCGCTCCAGTTCGAAGCATTCGAGCAGCGCGTCGGAGCAGAAGCGGCGCCAGTCGAGCAGTTGCGCGGGGTTGACCGGCCCCGGCGCCTTCCTGGGCGGGTTGACCTGGTCGAACGCGGTGTAGTGCTGCCCCCAGCAGGAGGTGCCCCAGGCGGCGTTGAGGCCGTCGACCGATCCATGGCGTTTGCGCAGCCAGCGGCGGAAGTGCCTGGCCGACTCCTCGCAGAAGCATTCGAGCGTGTGGTCGGCGTACTCGTTGCTGATGTGCCACATGGCCAGCGCCGGGTGGTCGCCGTAGCGTTCGGCCATGGCGCGGGCCAGCCGTACGGTCGCGGTGCGGAAGACCGGGGAGCTCGGGCAGTAGCTCTGCCGGGAGCCGAAGTCGAGGCGGGTGCCGGTGGCGTCCACGGGGAGCACCTGGGGATGCTCGCGGACCAGCCAGGGCGGCGGGGTCGCGGTGGCGGTGGCCAGGTCGGCGGCGACGCCGTTGGCGTGGAGCAGGTCCATGACGCGGTCGAGCCAGCCGAAGTCGTACTCGCCGGGGCGGGGTTCCAGGCGTGACCAGGAGAAGACCGCGACGGTCGCCATGTTCACCCCCGCCTCGGCCATCAGCCGGACGTCCTCGTCCCAGACGTGCTCCGGCCACTGTTCGGGGTTGTAGTCCCCGCCGAACAGCAGACCGGAAACCCTGGTCAGGCCCACCCGAAACTCCAATCTGTGCCATGTACTATTTTGTATGCAGAATTCATAGTGCAGTATTTTGTACTGCGTCAAGTGGTAGGTTTCGGTCAAGATCAATCCCGAGGAGAGCCATGCCGATCGAGCGGCGCCCCCTCCGCGAACAGATCCGCGACGAGCTCATGCTCAGGCTCGACCGAGGGGACTTCGCGGCCGGAACGGACATCAACGAGGCCGCGCTGGCCGCCGAACTGGGCGTCAGCCGTACGCCGCTGCGCGAGGCGCTGATCACGCTCGCCGGTGAGGGCGTGCTGGAGAGCAACCAGGGCAGGGGTTTTCGGTTCGCCCCGGTGAGCCGTAAGGAGTTCCGCGAGCTGTGCGCCATCGTGGCGGCCCTTGAGGCGCTGGCGCTGGACAGCTCCGACCCCGCCTACCTCGGACGGACCGCCCCCGAACTGCTCAGGCTCGCCCAGGGGTTCTCCGACGACGTCGCCGAACAGCAGGACATCGAACGGCACGACGACGAGTGGCACGACCTGCTGCTCGGCGGCTGCGGCAACGAGCGGCTGCTCGACCTGATCACCAGCGTCAAGGCGGGGATGCGCCGCTACTCACACCTGGTCGCCGGGGAGAGCACCCCGATGGAACGCGCCGCCGAGGAGCACTGCCGGATCGCCGAGTGCCTGATCGCCGGCGACCTCGAAGGGGCCGCCACGGCCCTGCGGGACAACTGGGTCAACGGCATGGAGCGGATGATGTCCCGCATCCCCGAGACGCCCTGAGAGCCGCTCACAGGAAAGCGCCTCTCAGTCTCCCGGAGAGCGCCTCTCACTACCGGCCCATCTGACGCGAACCCATCATGGGATGCGACAGGCAAGCACGAAGGTGGTGACAGAGTGCGGTCCTCTGTGGAAGAACCCGTGAAAGAGACGGACGTCGAGCGCGTCCTCGGACGCTACGCCGGAACGTGGTCCATCTGGCGCAGCGACACCGGCCGGTGGTACGCGACCCGGCTGACCAGGGCCCTTTCCAGGGTCCAGCTGGACGCGAACCTCTCCATGACCGTCCACGCGGACGACGCCGAGGCGCTGGACGAGCTTCTCACGGAGCAGGAACGGATGGCCTCCGCCGCCCCGTCATGATCCGCCGCGGGGACGGCGCGGCCCCCGCGGCCCGACATCCCGCGCCCCCCGCGGCTCAGCTGTACGGCGTGGCGATCTCGTCGATCCGGGCGGCGAGGGTGAGGTCCAGGTCGGTCAGGCCGCCCGCGTCGTGGGTGGACAGCGCCAGGTGGAGAGTGCGCCAGCGGATGTCGATGTCGGGATGGTGGTTCATCCGCTCGGCCTCCACGGCGACCTCGTCCACGATGCGGATGGCCGAGGGGAAGTCCTTCGCGGTGATCGTCCGGCGGATCTCGTCACCCTCGCGCCGCCAGCCGGGCAGGTCGGCCAGTCTCCGGTCGATCGCGGAGTCGTCAAGCAGGTCCATCGGTCCAGGAGATCACGCCGGTCGTCACGACGCCAAGCCCGCACGGCGCTTCGGCGCGCCGGGAGAACGCCGAAGGCGTGTCCCGCGGAGAGGTCCGCGGGACACGCCTGTTGTTCGTTACTTGACGGCGCCCGAGGTCAGACCCGACTGGATCTGCCGCTGGAAGATGATGTAAACGATCATGACGGGGATGATCGCCATGCTCAGCGCGGCGAACAGGCCCGGCCAGTCGGCCTCGTAGCCCGCGTTCGTCGAGATGTTCGCCACGCCCTGGGTGATCAGCCACTTGTCCTCGACGTTGCCGGAAAGCAGCACGATCGGCAGGAGGTACTGGTTCCACTGGCCCAGGATGTTGAAGATCGTGATGCTGATCAGGCCGGGCTTGGCCATCGGCACCATGATCTGGAAGAACGTCCTGGTGTGCGAACAGCCGTCCATCATCGCCGCCTCGGCCACCGAGGTGGGCAGCGTCTTGAAGAACGCCGACAGGAAGAACACCGTGAAGGGCAGCGAGTAGGCGACGTAGACCAGGATCACCCCGAAGTGGGTGTCGATCAGTCCGAGCTGGCGCACCACGAAGAACAGCGGCACCAGCGCGAGGAAGACCGGGAAGGTCATGCCCGAGACGAACAGGAAGTAGATCGCCCGGTTGCCGGGGAAGCTGTAGCGCGCCAGCACGTAGGCCGCCATCGAGCCGAGCAGCATGGTCAGCGCCGTGCTGCAGGTCACCACGAAGACGGTGTTGAGCATGTACTGGCCGATGTGGGCCTTCTGGAAGGCCCGGCCCCAGGCGTCCCAATGGTAGGACGAGGGAAGCGTGATGGGGTCGCCGAAGATCTCGGCGTTGGTCTTGAAGGACCCCAGGAACGTCCACAGGATCGGGCCGATGATCAGGATCGCCCAGACGAGCAGCGCCACGTGGGACAGCGCGCCGAAGGCCCCGAGGGGGTTGCGCCTGCGCCTCGGCCTGCCGTGGGAGGCGGGCTTGGAAACCATCAGAACTCGATCCTCTCGCGCCTGGTCACGCGCAGGGTGAGCGCGGCGAAGGTGATGGTCATGAAGAAGAGCACCACGCCCATCGCCGACGCGTAGCCGAACTTGGAGAAGTTGAACGCGGTCCGCCAGATCTCCAGCGGCAGGACCGTGGTCGAGTTGTCCGGACCACCCCGGTCGACAGAGAGCACCTGTACCAGGGCGAAGGCGTCGAAGGCCGCGATGCCCAGGTAGACCCAGGCGACCTGCATGGTGTCCCACAGCAGCGGGAGCGTGATCTTGAAGAAGAGGGTGGCGCGGTTCGCGCCGTCAAGCTCGGCGGCCTCGAAGACGTCCTTGGGGATGGAGGACATTCCCGCGGAGAACAGCACCACGTAGAAGCCGACCGCCTGCCAGACCATCACGCCGATGATCGACCACAGCGCCAGGTCGGGGGCGATCAGCCAGCCGACCGGGTCGATGCCGACCAGATCGAGCAGGCCGTTGAGGACACCGCTCTCGTCGGGACGGTAGATCGCCTGGAAGAGCACACCGACGATGGCCACCGCCAGGACCTGGGGCAGGAAGAAGATCACACGATAGACCTTCGAACCCCAGATCCCGCTCATCTTGCCGCCCCGCTGCCCTCCGCTCAGGTTGAGCAGGAAGGAGAAGAACAGGGCGATCACAATGGTGACCAGCGGCATGACAAGCAACAGAACACCATGGTGACGCACCGCGGCCCAGAAGACCTCGTCGTCCAGCAGCCGGGTGTAGTTCTCCAGGCCGATGAACTGAGGGTTCGCCGAGATGCCCTTCCAGTTGGTCAACGAGATGTAGAAAGCCTGTAGGTACGGGCTGATCACGAAGACCACGTAGAGGATCACCGGCGCGGCGAGAAAGCCGAAGATGAACCGGTACCTGCCATGCCGCATGGGGGACTACACCGTCCGCTTCTGCTTGGTGATCGAAGAGTCGGACTTCGACTTGTCGGCGGCCTTCTGCATCTTGTCGCAGAACTCGTCGGCGGAGATACGACCGAACATGAGGGCGTTGGTCTGCTTGCGCAGCTCGGTCTCCAGCTCCTTGTACCAGTTCTCGAAGGCGCTGAAGGTGACGATGTTCTGGCCCGCGGCGGTCTGCGCGGCGCTGAGGCTCGCGTTACCGGGCGACAGGTCCAGGCCGTCGGCGGCACCGGTCACGACGGTGATGTTGCCGGACTTCTCGGTGAAGCCGCGCGCGCCCTCCTTGGAGAGCATGATGCGCAGGTACTCAAGGCCGCCCTTGGGGTTCTTGGCCTTGGCGGGGACGATGTAGGCCTCGCCGGCGGCGGCGCGGATGGCCTCGAAGGGCATCTTGTCCGCGGCGGTGACGCTGGGGGTGGGCGTCAGGGCGTACTTGAACCCCTCGGGGGTCTGGCTCTTCTGCTCGTTCTCCAGCCAGGAGCCCGACGGGTAGAGGGCGACCTTGCCCTGGTTCTGGCGGGTCTGCACCTCGGTGTGGATCAGGCCCTCGAAGGACTTGTCCATGTACTTGCCGATCTCGGCCCAGGCGGCGGCGGCCTGCTTGACCGAGTCGCGCTTCCAGACGCCGTCCTCAAGGTTGTCGATGTCGATCAGGACCTGGTTGCCCTCGATCTTCGCAGCGGAGATGAGGATCATCCAGTACGCGTAGTAGGAGGCGTTCTTGCCCGCGTAGGCGAACGGGGTGATGCCCGCGGCCTTGATCTTCTCGCAGAGGGCCTTGAACTCGTCGAAGGTCTTCGGCGCGGTCCAGCCGTTCTTCTCGAACAGGGCCGAGTCGTACCACAGGCCGTAGGCCGAGAACACGTAGTTCATCAGGAACGGCTTGTTGTCGATGAGACCCGACTCGATGGTGCCCGGGGCGACGGTGTCGCGCACCTTCTTGGCGGGGTCGTCCATCGAGGGGGCGTCCCACAGCTCGGTGAGGTCCAGGAGCTGGCCCTCCTGCTGCAGGGCGCCGGTGTCCATGAGGTCGGTGCCGGAGTTGGCGATGACGTCGGGCACCTCGCCGCTGGCGAAGCGCGGCTGCAGGGTCTGCGCGATCTGCTGGGTGGCGACGTGCTTGACGGTGGCCTGCGGGAAGGCCTTCTTGTACATCGGCTCGTGGACGTCGGTGGCGTAGCTGTCGCCGAGACCACCCTTGAAGATGACGACTTCGAGGGGGGCGTTGGCGGCGACACCGAACGGGTTGGCCGGGGAGACCGCACCGCCCGAGGAGGGGGCCGCGGAGGTGGTGGCGGCGGGAGCGTTGCTGCCCCCGGTCGCGCACGCGCTGAGCAGTCCTGCGGCGGGGCCTGCGACGAGGGCGGTCAGGCCGATCCGGCGGAGCATCTGCCGCCGGGTGATATCTCCGGGCGTACCGGCCGAGTAGGACATTGTAACCCTCCTGGGCGGGGGATCAATTAGGAAAGTTTCCTAAACGTTTGCCTGAAGGTACGTAGCCCCGGACTACAGCGTCAAGGGTTCGCAGCCGGTCTAGACCGAGCCGTGATGTCTCTGCGACAAATCCGGTAGCAACGAGACAGCAAAGCAATCCTGACCTTGGCAGATTTGCACACAGTACCCGATACTTCGCACATCGCCATTGACTCGCGACATGCGTGTGGGTAAAGAATCTAGGTCCTGAAGCAACCCTTTGGGAAGAGCCGGTCTAGACCAGATAATGACGGTTTGCCGCATACCGCCGCAAGACCCTACTTTTGGGGCATGTTGCTGGCGGAGCAGCGTCGGCTGCTGTGTGAACACGGTCGCCGGATCGTGGAGACCGGGCTCGTTCTCGGGACGTCGGGCAATCTCAGCGTCCGTCTCGGCGACCTGGTCGCGGTGACCCCGGGCGGTCTGGCCCTGGACCGGCTCGAACCCGAGGCCTGCCCGGTCGTCGGCGTCGGGGGCGACCTCGTCGAGGGAGACCTGTCGCCCTCCTCCGAGACCCCCATGCACCTGGCGATCTACGCGGCGACGGGGACGACGGCCGTGGTGCACACCCACTCGACCTTCGCCACCGTGGTCTCGGCGGTCATGACCGAGCTGCCTCCGGTCCACTACAACACGACACTGCTCGGCGGCGTGGTCAAGGTGGCGGACTACGCCACGTACGGCACCGCCGAGCTGGCCGGGAACGTCATGACCGCCCTCGGCGACCGGCAGGCGGTACTGCTGGCCAACCACGGCGGGGTGACCCTCGGCGACGACCTCCCGCAGGCCTTCGAGGCGGCCAGGCTGCTCGAATGGCTCTGCGAGGTCTACGTGCGGGCCAGGGCCCTCGGCGAGCCGAGGACGCTCACCGGGGACCAGCTCTCCGCCGTCGTACGGCGCCGCCGGGCTCCCGCCTTCCCCCTCGGCGAGGACTGACCCTCCCGCGAGCCTCCCACCAGGCCCCCCGCGGGGACGACGTCCCCGCCCTGTCGACGTGAGGATCGACGCGATGCCCCTGCAGCTCACCGGCACCCCGAGCGACCCGGACCTGATCCGGCTGCCCTGGGACATCCCTCTTGAGAACTGGCCCGACCACCATCTGGTCGCCCTGCCCCGGGGTATCTCCCGGCACGTGGTGCGCTTCGCCAGGCTCTCCGGGAAGGTCTACGCGATCAAGGAGATCAGCGAGCACTACGCCAAACGCGAGTACCGCCTGCTGTGGGACCTGAACCGGCTTGACGCCCCGGCGGTCGAGCCGGTCGCCGTGGTGACCGGCAGGACCGACGCCGACGGTGAGCCGCTCGACTCCGCGCTGGTCACCGAGCACCTGCAGTTCTCCCTGCCCTACCGCGCGGTCATGTCGGGCACCATCCGCCCCGAGACGCTCACCCGGCTGCTCGACGCGCTGGCCGTACTGCTGGTGCGGCTGCACCTGACCGGTTTCTACTGGGGTGACTGCTCGCTGTCGAACGTGCTGTTCCGCAGGGACGCCGACTCCTTCGCCGCCTACCTGGTCGACGCGGAGACCGGGGAGCTGCACCCCATGATCAGCGAGGGGCAGCGGCTGCACGACATCGACGTCGCGCACGTCAACCTGTTCGGCGAGATGCTCGACCTGCAGGCGGGCGAGCTGCTGCACTCCTCGATCGACCCCGAGGAGGTCGCCGACTCGGTCTGCGCGCGCTACCACAGGCTCTGGGGCGAGCTCACCTCCGACGAGATCATCGAGGAGGTGGACTGGCACCGGATCGACCAGCG
Organism: Streptosporangium jomthongense; assembly: GCF_042650425.1. NCBI lineage: Bacteria > Bacillati > Actinomycetota > Actinomycetes > Streptosporangiales > Streptosporangiaceae > Streptosporangium > Streptosporangium jomthongense. The sequence goes on from NZ_JBHSBC010000001.1 coordinate 273,051, forward strand.
GATCCGCAAGCTGAACGACCTCGGTTTCGACGTCGCCGAGATGATGGTCCGCCGCAAGGCGGGCACGGGACGGCTGGTCGTGCGCCCCAAGGTGGTCGACGCGGGACACCACCAGCACAGGCTGTTCAGGCTCACCGGTCTGGACGTCGAGGAGAACCAGGCCAGGCGGCTGCTCAACGACCTCGACGCCTTCCGGGTCGCGCGCGGCCTGCGCCACGAGGACGAGGCGGTCGTGGCCCACCGGTGGCTGGCCGAGGTGTTCCAGCCGACGATCGAGGCCGTACCGGCGAACATGCGGCGCAAACTGGAGCCGGCCCAGCTCTTCCACGAGGTGCTCGACCACCGCTGGTTCATCTCCGAGAAAGCCGGGCAGGACGTCGGACTGCCCGCCTCGACCGAGTCATATGTGAAGAATGTTCTTGTCCACAAACCCGACGAGAAAGCCCTCCTCCCCGACGAGTAGCAAACGTTCCCCCGCCGGTTGACAAACCTTCTACCGCCCGGCGGAATTCTTTTCCTCGCCATATCTGACTTTTCATGAATAGCTCCGGGTTCGGAGCGGTTTCCCTACGCTGACCGGGCGGCGTTGTGGAGTCGTTGGCGAGGGGGACCCCGTGCTCGGAATCGAAGGCTGCCTGGCCGAGGCCATGGCCATCCCCGGTGCGCTGGACGCGGTGCTGATCGACCAGACCGGCGGGACGGCCGTGGCGGGCGGCGGCGCGGCCCGCGAAACCGGCGCGGGCAGGGCCGTCGCGGGGCTCGGCGAGACCTTACGGGCGATGCTCGACGGCCTCGCCGTGAGCCTCCCCGGCGAGCCCACTGGAATCCGTGAAGTGATCATAACCACCGACGACGGATACCATTTACTAAAACCATTGGAAACGGTGTTCGACGGCCTGCTCGTGATTTATGTCCGTCTTGATGTACATCACGCTGATCTGGCCCTGGCGCGGCATCGTCTCCAGTCCCTGTCGGGTCACCTGACCGCCCGTGCCGGGGGTCTCACCGCCCCGCCGTTCCCGCGTGAGGAACGGCACCGGTCCGGCCCGCGAGGGTGCTTCGACACGGCCGGGCCACCGTGCCCGCCCGCGACGGGACCTCCCGCCGGGGCTCCCGGGGGGACCGTGACGGCGGGCGACCCCGCCGACGTCGACCTGCTCATCCGGCTGAGGAACGCGCTGAGGGCACTTGCCTGAGCCCGGTCCGACGCCTTCGAGGACGCCCGTGAAACCGCGGACGCTGAAGCGGACCAGAAGGAGGGTGCCGGTGGAAATCCGCGACGAGGTACGCCAGGAGATGACCCGGCTACGTGAGCGGACACCCGATGTGGACGGAAGCGTAGTGTGCGGCGCGGACGGCCTGACGATAGCCAGTGACCTGGACGGCGGTTTCGCCGAGCAGACCGGCGCCCTCTCCTCGGCGCTGCTGGCCCTCAGCCGCCGGATGGCGGACATGACGGGCAGGGGAACCTTCGAGGAGACGCTGGTCTCCGCGGCCGGCGGCTACGCGCTCCTCTACACCGCGGGCCCGAAGATCGTCCTCACGATCCTCGCCCGCCCGGGGTCCAACCTCGGATTGCTGCGGCTTGAGGGACGCAGGACGGCGGAGAACCTGGCCGCCATCACCTCCCGCGCCCGGACGCCCCGGTGACCGGAGCGGCGAGGACGACCGCGAGGGACCACGCGGCGCCGAGGAGGGACCGAGGGTCCGGCCCGCAGGCCGTACGGCACGGCCGGTGAACACGGAACGAGGGCGGGCACCTGTGCGGGGTGCCCGCCCTCGTCCTTCCTGAGGGGGTCTCGGACTCCGAGGGGGATCGGAGGAGGGGTCCCGGGAGAGGAGCGGGACCTTCGGGGATCTCAGGAAGCGGGGATCCGAAGGGGGTCGGGGGCCTTCGGGGCTGGGGGATATTTCGCGATGAGGGGTTACGGCCGCGGCGCGTCGGCCAGGGCGGTCTGCGGCGGCGTGGCCGGGTTGTGGTCCATGAGCTTCCAGGCTCCGCTGGAGAAGGCCACGGGGTAGTTCTTCTTGCCGACGCCGTCGCCCCACTTGGTGATGACGTACTCGACCTTGATGTGCCCCTGGCCGTCGACACCGTCCACGCCCAGCGTGTCGGAGTTGAAGCTGCCACCGGTCAGGTCGGCGAAGGTCTTGGCGTCGAGGTCGATCATGACGCCGCTGCTCGACGGCACGCCGGGGCCGCGGTCGCCGACGAAGAACTTGGCCTTCTTGCCGTTGTAGAGGACGTAGCCCTCGGTGAACAGCGGCCAGCTCGGGCTGGCGATCATGCCCTTCTGCATGGGCTTGCCGCTCGCGGGCAGACCGGTGTCACCGGCGCGGCCGGAGGAGTCGTCCCAGAAGTAGGAGGCCTTGGTCGAGCCCTTGAGCAGGACGGGCTCAGCGGCGGCCGGGGCGGTGGCGGTGGTTCCGGTGCCGGTGTCGGCTGCGGCGGGCAGCGCGGAGACGACACCCGCGGAGGTCAGGACGCTCGCGCTCAGGAGGGTGGCGGCGAGCAGACGATGGCGCAGGGCAGCGGAGAAACGCATGAAGACAGGGCTCTTTCACGAGGGAACAGGACAGCCGCTCGTGCCGGGCCGAAGACGTTCGGCGATCAGTGGGGCACGGGGCGTGAGCGCTCACAGGGAAGAGAGGCCGCACCAGGAAACAGGCGGGCGTACACGGAGCGCGGTGCGGAGCGGGGGTGCCGCGGTCAGGCGCGGCGGAAGTCTCAGTCGATCCGCGCGAAGGCGGTGCGTGCCGGTGGGTAGGCGACGACGTGATCCATGAGGGGATCTCCTCTCCATCTCGTCTACCGGGTTAGCTGACGGGTTCGGGCGGTGGAGTTGCCCTACCGCCGCGTTGTCGCGGCGGATTCACCCCAAAAGGTGGGTCCCCGGCTCCCGTCGCCCTCGGGAGGCTTCGGGATTCGACGTCGACCGACCGCTCCTTCTCGTGAGGGGCAAGTCACCGGTCGAGAACAACTAGGACACTACCCACCACAAACGGACAAAGCAAAGCAAAAGCCATGAAAACCCCAGAAGATCTACCTTCAACCCCCAAGAAAGGGACATTGGCCAGGTCTTGACCCCACTCCGCCCATGGCGTTAAGTTCGGTGAAACTGTTAGGAAACTTACCTAATAATTGACCCGTAATCATGGGCCTGACCTGCACGTTCTCCGCCCTTACACCCCCAGGAGAAGCCCTTCATGAACAATCGGAAGCTTGGTGCGATCGCCGCCGCGGCGGCCGTACCCGTCCTGCTCTCGACGGTCATGGCCGGTTCTGCGTCCGCCCATGGATCGATGGGAACACCCGTCAGCCGGGTCTACGCCTGCTATCTGGAGAACCCGGAGTCGCCCGACACCCCGGCCTGCAAGGCCGCCGTCGGCAAATGGGACACCCAGCCGCTCTACGACTGGGACGAGTTGAACATCGGCACCGCCAACGGAAAGCACAGGGAGATCATCCCTGACGGGCAGCTGTGCAGCGCCGGACGCGCCAAGTACCGGGCCTACGACGCGGCCCGCACCGACTGGCCCTCCACGGCCATGCCGACCGGCGGCGGCGCCTACACCTTCCGCTACCCCTACACCGCCGACCACCCCGGCACCTTCGAGATCTACATCACGAAGGACGGCTTCGACCCGCTCCAGCCGCTGAAGTGGTCGGACCTGGACTCCACCCTGCTGGCGAAGGTCAGGAACCCGTCCAAGGTCAACGGCGAGTACGTCATCCAGGGCCAGCTGCCCCCGAAGACCGGCCGCCACATCGTCTACTCGATCTGGCAGCGCTCGGACAGCGCCGAGGCGTTCTACACCTGCTCCGACGTGACCTTCGGCAACGTGTCGACCCCATCCCCGACCCCGACCGCCACGGCGACCGCGACGGCGACACCCACGGTGACGCCGACGCTCACCCCGACCCCCACCCCGACCGTCTCCCACACCTCGACGCCCACGCTGACGACGACCGCGACGCCGCCCGCGCAGCCCTGGGCCGCCGGTGTCTCCTACTACGCCGGGAGCGTGGTGACCTACGGCGGCTCCGCCTACCGGTGCCTGCAGGCGCACACCTCCCTGCCCGGCTGGGAGCCCGCCAACGTCCCCGCGCTCTGGCAGCGCGTGTGACCCGGTACCCGCCGTACGGGCCGTGAGGCCGTAGGGCACGCGAACCCCTCCCATCGGCTCCCGGGCGCGGGGCCGGTGGGAGGCTCGTTCTTCCGGACATCACGGGCGAACCCGGTAGCGTGAGCGCGTGTCACTGACCCTCGGCTGTTGCCTGGCCGCGCTGGTGACCGTCGCGGCGCTCTACGCGCTGGCCCTGTACGGCACGGCGGGAACCGCGGCGGCCGGGGCCGTCGCCGTCACCCTCGTGGTGGCGATCACGATCGGCGTCGTGAACGGAAGCCTCAGGGACGCCGCAGGCTTCGGCACGCTCGCCGCGGGCGCCGCCGCCGTCGTGTGGTCCCTCGGCCGCTCCCACCGGCGGCGCAGGACGGGCCGGGCCTCGCTCGCCGCCTACCGCGCCGCCTCGGCCGCCATCCCCAGACTCGCCGCGACCACCGAGCGCGACCGGCTGGCCGCCGAACTCCACGACGTGGCCGCGCACCGGCTGACCGGCATCGCGGTCGCCTCGGCCGCGGCCCTGCGGCTCGCCGACCCCGTCATGACCGCGGAGGCGACCGCCCACGCCGCCGAGGCGGGCCGTCTGGCCGTCGCCGAACTCGACCGCCTGGCCCGCATCGACCGGCGCGGCGGCGAGACGACGCTGGCCGACGTCGACGCCCTGGCGGGCCATCACCCCGGGGCCGACTACCGGCGCACGGCCGCCTCCGCGCCACCCGGGACCGCGGCGCTCGCCCTGCGCATCGTCAGGGAGAGCCTGACAAACGCGATGCGTTACGCCACCGGCGCCGCCGTACGCGTCCGGGTCGAGGAGAACGCGGGACACCTGGTGGTCACGGTCACCGACGGGGGCGGTCCCGCCGCCGGAGGGCTCGGCACCGGAACCGGCCTGGCCTCCCTCGGCAGGGCCGTACGCGCCGTGGGAGGGACGCTGAGCGCGGGCCCCGAGGGGGCCGGATGGGCCGTCAGAGCGGCGCTCCCGCTGCCCTCCCCGGCCACGGGGCCTGCTGCGCCCACCGCGTCCTCTACGTCCCCTGAGCCCCCGCGGCCCCTGTGGTCACGCCGTACGGCGGGCTGGCGGGGCGCCGCCGCGCTCGACTGGGCCCTCGTGGTGCTGGCGGTCGCACTGCCCGCGGGGTTCGGGCTGCTGGCCACGGAGGCGCCGCGGCCGTTCGTCTCCCCCGCCTCGGGCACGCTGCTGCTGGTCCTGCTCGTCCTGCACGCCCTGCCGCTGCGCGGGCGCAGGCTGGCGCCGAAGCTGAGCCTGGCCGTGGCGCAGGGGACGTTACTGGCCTGGCTGGCGTGCGACGCGGCGGGGCTGACCGTGCCGCACTCCGCCCAGCTGGTCCTCGTGTGCTGGTGGGTCGAGCTGACGCTGCTGTACACCGTCGGCGCGTACGGCTCCCGCGGCTGGCCCGCCCCGCTCGTGGTCGCCGGGCTCGCCGCCTTTCCCCTCGTCCCGGGCATGACGGGCCCTCCCCTGGCCGTCTGGGCCACGCTGAGCGCGGGGATGGCCGTACCGACGGGGCTGGCGTGGGGGTCGGGGCTGCTGGTCGGCGGGCGCAGGCGCAGGCGGTGGCGGGCCGAGGCCCTCGACCGGGAACGCCTCGACCGCCGCACGGCCGAGGCCGCGGGCGCCGAACGGAACCGGATCGCCGCGGGGCTGCGCCGTACGGCGGGGGCACGGGCGCGGGCCGTGGTCGAGGCGTCGGAACAGGGACGGCTCGACCTGGTCCTCACCGAGTCCAGGGCCGGGCTCACCGCGCTCAGGGAGCTCCTCGACGAGCTTCGCGGCGGCTGCGACCTGGCGGACGACACACCTCCCCCGGTCGTCGCCGGGATCGCGGCGCTGGCCGTCAGGCGCGGGGCCTTCGTCGAGCACGAGGGACGGCGCCGTCCGCTGCCCGCGACGGTCGAGGTGGCCGCCTACCGTCTGGCCGAGGCGCTGCTGGCCGACGGCGTGACGGTGACGGTGACCTACCGCGACGACGGCCTGGTGCTCTCCGGTCCCGGGGAGGCCAGGAAGGTGCGTGCCATGGTGGACGCCGCGGGCGGTACGGTCACCGAGACGAAGGACGGGATTCGGGTATGGCTGCCGGAGGTGTTCCCAGCGTGATCCGGGTGACGGTCGCCGACGACCAGGCGGTGGTCAGGATCGGCATCACCGCGGTGCTCGACGCCGAGCCGGACATGACGGTCGTCGGCCAGGCCGCCGACGGCGAGACCGCGGTCGCGCAGGCCACGGCCCTGCGCCCGGACGTGGCGGTGCTGGACATCCGGATGCCCGGGCTCGACGGGCTGGCCGCGACGGCCAGGATCACCGCCGAGGTCCCGGCGACGCGGGTGGTGGTCCTGACCACCTTCGGCCTGGACGAGTACGTGTTCGCGGCGCTGCGCGCGGGGGCGGCGGGGTTCATGCTGAAGGACGCCGACCCCGGGCGGATCATCGACGCGGTCCGGGTGGTCGCCGGGGGCGACGCGCTGCTCGACCCCGGGGTGACCCGCAGGTTGATCGACCGTTTCACCGGCAGGCCCGGCCCCGAGGAGGCCGCCAGGCTCTCCGGCCTGACCCCCCGTGAGACGGAGGTCCTCCTCCACGTGGCCCGCGGCCTGTCGAACGCCGAGATCGCGGCGGCGCTGGGCATCAGCCCGGCGACCGTCAAGGACCACGTCGCGCGGATCCTCGCCGAACTCGGGGTCCGCGACCGGGTGCAGGCCACCATTGCGGCCTACGAGGCCGGTCTGGTCCGTCCCGGGGCGCGGTGACCCCCCGCCGCGCGGCGGGGTGGGAAACGGTTCTCCGGCAGGACGATCACCTGGAGTGACGTTCCTAGCGTGAGTTCCATGACAGAACCATCCCCTTCCCTGCCCGCCTCCAGGGCGCCGCTCGTACGGCGCCTGGCCGGGGGCCTGCTGCTCGTGGTCACCGCCCTGGCCGCCTCCGCCGCCGGTGTGGCCGCCTTCCTCGGCACGGCCGCCGCAACCGCGTCGGTCCCGGCGCTGTGCGCGGCGGGCCTGGTCACGCTCGTGATCGTCGCGTTCCTGCTCGGCCTGCCCTGCCTCGCCCTGTACGGCGCGCGCCGCCGTACGGTCGCCTCCGCCGTGTTCGCGGCCGTGGTCGCCGTCGTGGTCGCGGGGACGGCCACCGTCACGGTGTTCCGGCCGCTGCCGGTGATCGCCCACGGCCCCGCCCCCGCCGGTGTCGGGTTCTGGGACCTGCCGACCGGCTCCAGGATCGCCTACGTCTCCCTCAAGGCCGCCAAGCCCCGTCCCACCCCGGTGATCTTCCTGCACGGCGGTCCCGGCACCCCGGACGAGGGACTTCCCGACAGCGGCGCGGAGCTGGCCGCGCTGGGCTTCGACGTCTACTCCTACGACCAGCTCGGGGCGGGCAGGTCGACCCGGCTCGCCGACGTCTCCGGCTACACCGTCGCCCGGCACGTCGCCGACCTCGACGCGATCAGGAAGACCATCGGCGCGGAACGGGTGATCCTGGTCGGGGAGTCGTGGGGCGGCTCGCTCACCGCCCAGTACATGGCCGCCCACCCGGACAACGTGGCCAAGGCGGTCTTCGTCTCGCCGGGACCGATCTGGGAGGGCGCCTTCCCCGGCGGGAACTACGGCAGCCCCTGGGACCGGGTCGCCCCGCAGGACCGCGCCCGTTTCGACGAGCTGAACGAGGAGCCGAGGGTGCTGGCCCTGTTCACGCTGATGGGGATCAACCCTGAGGCGGCGCACGCGCTGGTCCCCGACGCCGAGGCCGACTCCCACCTGCACCGGCTCGCGCTCGCCGGCAAGGACGGGACCGGGTGCACGGCGGGCCCGCCGACCAAGCCGCACGACAACCCGCAGGGCTTCTACGTCAACCAGGTCACCAACGCCGACTTCGCCGGGATCACCGACCCCAGGCCCGCCCTGCGCCAAGTGCGGGTGCCCTCGCTCATCATGCGGGGCGAGTGCGACTACGTCGCCTGGCCGGTGACCCGCGACTACCGGCGCACGCTGCCGGAGTCGAGGCTGGTCTACGTACGGGGCGCGGGTCATGCCGTCGAGCGGGGGCAGCCGAAGGTGTACCGCTCGCTGCTGCTGGACTTCCTGCTCGACCGGCCGCTCGCGCTGCCCGACCACTCCTCGGCGCAGCCTCCGAAGTGACCCGGGCGCCCCGGACGGTCAGTCCCACCAGAACGACCAGGCGTTCCTCCCCGTGATCCGCTCGGCGTAGTCGATCAGCGTGCCCGAGCTGTAGGTGACGCTGTCCGGGCAGAACGTCCAGTGCTCCGCGGCGACGTGCAGGGCGTGCTCGGGGGTGACGGGGGGCGCGGCGACGCTGAGGTCCAGGGTGTTGAACCCCAGGCCGACGACCCTGGCCCCGAACCTGTCCTCCCAGCTGCGCAGGACGGCGGCCAGCGGGACCATCCACTCGTTGTGGTTGAGCGCGCCCTGCCAGCCCATGACGGCCAGCACGTCCGCGCCCCGCTCCGCGGCCACCAGGCCGAGCGGGGCCCTGCGCTCGGCGACCAGCCCGGCGTACCAGTCGGCGACCACGTCGGGATCGGCGACGAGGCTGCCCGCGGGGGCGGGTCCCGGGCACTGCGGGCCGTAGGGGGCCAGCAGGTCCAGCTGATCGGCGCGGGCCCGTTCCACCCAGTCCGACCACACCTCGGCCATGAACGCGTCCGCGCGGTAGTTGTCGATCTCGGCCGCGGCGTCGGGGGCGATCTGCCCGGCCGACCACGGCTGTACGGAGTCCTCAAGGAGCACCGGCCACAGCCCCGAGTGCTCGTGTTCGGCCCGCAGCCTGGTCCACAGGTCGGCGGAGACCGCCTCGTCACTGAGCCAGAAGGCCGGGAGATGGTCCAGCGAGAACTGCGAGTAGTCGGGGTCGGGCCACACCAAGTCTCCCGGGGGCAACTCGGCCGCGATGCTGCGTCCCTGCCCGCCGTCGGCGAACAGCTGGCCCAGCAGCGGCGGAAGTTGCCCACGCTCGCAATCGCTCATCCCCACCGATCCGATCCTGACCACGGACCAATTTTGGCGCGTCAGGCGTGCCGAGCGACAGTTATCCCCCTCACCGACGGTAAACGCCCAGTACAGGGCTCATAGGACGGGCGCCCCGCCCCCTCGCGCAGGCGCCTGCGCGTGACGAAAGAGGGCGGGGCGCGTGACGGACAGGAAAGCGTTACGGGTGGGCGGGCCCCTCGCCGACGCCGAACCCGGCGATCACCGCCTCACGGTCGGCCCTGCTCATCGGCCAGCCGGGCGCGTCGGGGCGGCTCTGCCACGGTTTCGGCCCCTCCTTCGGCCGGTACTCGACCCCCAGCGCGTCGAGCCTGGCCGTGTGGACCTCCAGCCGCCCGGCGAACTCCTCGTACGGCGTGCGCTCCGCCGCCCACACGACCTCGGCGAACGCGCACAGCCTGGGGAAGACCATGTAGTCGACGGCCCTGGCGTCCTCCATGTGCTCGGTCCAGACGTTGCACTGGGCGCCGATCACCAGGGGGCGGTCCCGCTCGTCCATGTCGGCGGGGACGGGGTCGAAGGCGTGGACGTCCCGCAGGGTGAGCGGCGGCCCGATCGGGATGGGCTCATCGGGCGACTCCGACTGCCGATAATCCAGATAGACCGACATGTCAGGACAGGCGACCACCCGGTGACCGGCCCGCGCCGCCACCGTCGTCGCCTTGGGCCCGCGCCAGGCCGCCACCGTCGTCCCCGGCGTCGCACCGCCCTCCAGGATCTCGTCCCACGCGTACGGCGTGCGCCCGGCGGCGGCGACGTGCTCCGCGACGGCCCCGATGAAGACGGCGCGCGCGGCCGGGTCCCCCGGGCACTCGTCCCCGCCGATGCCGATGTGGGAGGAGGGGAAGAGCTCCATGACCTCGTCCAGGACGTCACGGCAGAACTCCAGGGCCGCCGGCGAGGTGAGGTCGAGGATGTCCTCGGAGACCCCCCATCCGGTACGGACCTCAGTGGGCCGCAGCCCCAGTTCCGGATAGGCCGCGACGACGGCCTGGGTGTGGCCGGGCAGGTCGATCTCGGGGACGACGGTGACGAACCTCTCGGCCGCGTAGGCGACGATCTCCCGCACGTCGTCGGCGGTGTAGAAGCCGCCGTGCGGGCGTCCGACGACGGTCTCGTGCTGGCGGGAGCCGAGCATGCTCGCCGGGCGCCAGCCGCCGACCGAGGTCAGGCGGGGATACTTGGCGATCTCAAGACGCCACCCCTGGTCGTCGGTCAGGTGCAGGTGGAGCACGTTCAGCCGGTGCAGGGCCAGCAGGTCGACGAAGCGCAGCAGGTCGGCCTTGGGCATGAAGTGCCTGGCGACGTCCAGCATGCAGCCGCGCCAGCCGTACGCCGGACGGTCCTCGATCTCGACGGCGGGGGCGGTCATCGGCGCGCCCGCGACGGGGGCGCGCCGCAGCGCGGCGGGCGGCAGCAGCTGCCGGAACACCTGGGCGCCGTTGAAGACCCCCGCCGCGTCGCCCCCGGTGATCCACACGCCGGAGGAGGTGACCCGCAGCCGGTACGCCTCGGCCCCCAGGTCCGGGTCGAGGGCCAGGGTGAGGCGCCCCTGCTCGGGCCCCTGCGGCGGCAGCAGCGCGCAGCCGGTCGGCGGGCCGAGCGTGGCGCGCAGCCAGGCGGCGACCGACGCCAGCTCCCGAGGGGCGTCGAGCGCGGTCTCCGGGACCAGGGTGAAGGCACCCGGGCCCGGCCTGACCGTGGACGGTCGCGGAAGCAGGCCGTGGGCGTTCAATCCTTCACCGCCCCGCCGAGCCCGGCCACCAGTCTGCGCTGGACGGCCACGAAGAAGATCAGCACGGGAATTGTCATCAGCGTCGAGGCCGCCATGATTCCCCCCCAGTCGTTCTCGTCGGGTTTGAAGAAGACCAGCAGGGCCGCGGGCAGGGTCTGGTTGCCCGTGGCCGAGATGATGAAGGTCCTGGCGAAGACGAAGTCGTTCCAGGCCGCGATGAAGGAGAACACACTGGTCGCCACCAGACCCGGCGCGACCAGCGGGAACAGGATGCGCCACAGCACGACGGGCCTGCTCGCCCCGTCGATCATCGCGGCCTCCTCAAGAGACTCGGGGACCGCGGCGACGAAGCCCCGCATCATCCAGACCGCGAACGGCAGGCTGAAGGCCAGGTGTACCAGGACGAGCGAGCCCAGTGTGTTGAGGCCGACACCGGGCACCGCCGTACCCAGGTCGCGGATCAGGAAGAACAGCGGGATGGTCAGCGCCTCGACGGGCACCATCTGCGCGATCAGGAACATGATCAGCACCGTGGTGCGGAACCTGAAGCGGAACCGGGTCACCGCGACGGCGGCCAGGAAGGCCACCACGCCGGAGAGCACGACGACGGACATGGCGACGACGAGACTGTTGAGGAAGTAGCGGCCGAAGTTCTCCCCGTCGAGCACCCGCTGGAAGTTCTCCAGGGTCGGCGCCAGGGTCCACGGACGCACCTGGAGCGACTGGATCTCCCCCGCCGGCTTCACCGCGGACAGGACCATCCAGTAGATCGGGAAGAAGGTGACGAACGCCGCGACCACCGCCACGACGTTGGCGACCAGGCGGGACCTGCTCACAGCTTCTCCCCGTTGCGGTGGATGGCGCGGATGTAGAACAGGGTGACCACCAGCAGGATCAGCGTCATGACCACGCCGATCGCCGAGCCGAGGCCGTACTCGGAGGAGCCGAAGGCCGTCTGGTAGGCGTAGACGTTGAGCACCGAGTTCTGGCCCGCGATGCCGCCCCCGTTGGTCATCACGTAGATCTGCGTGAAGATCTTGAAGTCCCAGATGATCGACTGGATGACGACGATCGTGATCAACGGCCGCAGCATCGGCACGATGATCCGCCAGAAGGACTGCCAGACCGAGGCTCCGTCGAGTGAGGCCGCTTCGAGCACCGAGCCGGGGATGGCCTGGATGCCCGCGTAGAGGGTCACCATGACGAAGGGGAAGGAGTGCCAGACCACGGTGACGCCGACGACGCCGAAGGTGATCCACCGGTCGTAGAACCAGTTGAAGCCCTCGATGCCGAGGACCTGGTTGACCAGCCCCAGGTCGGCGTCGAACAGGAACATCCAGACGGTCGAGCCGGTCATCGCGGGCGCCGCCCACGCGGCCATCGCGGCCAGCGAGAGCAGCAGCCGGGGCACCCTGCCCGCCCTGGTGAGCACCACGGCCAGCGCCGCGCCGACCGCGAGCGTCGAGACCACCAGCGCCGCGGCGAACACCAGCGTCTGCCCGAGCACCGACCAGAAACGGCCGTCGGCGGCCAGGATGGCGTAGTTGCCCAGCCCCACGAACCGGGTCGGCTGCCCACCGCTGACCTGGGCCTGCCGGTAGTCGAAGACCGACAGCAGGCCGAGCATGTAGAGCGGGTAGCCGAACAGCGGCACCAGCACCGCGGCGGACGGCAGCAGGTAGAGCCACGGCCGCAGGCGGCCACCCCCGCGGGCCCGGAGTCCCGGGCCCGCGGGTACCTTCGGCGTCTTGGACGCCCCCGGTGCCACGGTCGCGGTGGTCGCCGAGGTCATGACCGGCCGAAGGCGGTCTTCACCGCCGCCGCGGCCTCGTCGGTCGCCTGCTCGACGGTGGCCTGCTTGGTGGCGATCTTCTGGAGCATGGTCGGGATGACCTTCTGGTTGTCGATCTTCACCCAGGCCGGGTCGATCGGCACGAAACGGGTGCCCGCGGCGACGGTGTCGAGGAACGGCTTGAGGAAGGAGTCCTTGGCCGCCAGTTCGTCACGCGCCGAGGTCAGGGTGGGCAGGTTGCCCATGGCCTCGTACATCTTGGTCTGGTAGGTCTTGCCGCCGAGCAGCTGCAGGAACTTCACCGCCAGCGTGCGGTGCCGGCTGTTCTTCATGACGCCGAGGTTGTTGCCGCCGGAGAAGGCCGGGGCGGGGGTGCCCGCCTTCGAGCCGGGCAGCGGGATCACGGCGTACTTGCCCGCCGCGGCGCCCGCGTCGACCGCGGCGCGGTTGAAGTTGCCGAGGATGCCCATGGCCGCCTTGCCGCTGGCGAACAGCTCGACGGTCTTGCCGCCGGTCAGGCTCGCGCAGGCCTGCGGCGGGCAGACGTCGTCGCTGAGCAGGTCGGTGTAGGCCTTGACGCCCGCGCGGGACTCGGGGCCTGCGAGGTTCTCGATGTCGCCACCGGCGTCCCAGACGAACGGCATGGCGCCGAAGGTGTACTCGCCGCCGACGGCGATGCCGTACAGGTCCGGCTTCTTCTTGCGGATCTCGCGGGCGGTCTCGGTCAGCTCGCCCAGGGTGGCCGGGGGCTTGAGGCCCAGCTCCTCGAAGACGTCGGTGCGGTAGTAGAGGGCGCGGATGCCGATGTACCACGGCAGGCCGTAGACCTTGCCGTCCACGGTCGCGGACTTCAGCAGGTCGGCGCCGACGTCCTTGCCCTCGGACCAGGCCGACAGGTCGGGGCCCAGGTCGGAGAAGCCGCCGGCGGCGGCGTACTCGGCCAGGTCGGTGTTGCCGTACTCGGCGACGTCGGGCGCGCTCGCCGGGTCGTTGAAGGCGCCCTTGAACTTCTCGTGTCTGGCGGGGGTCGTCGGGATGTAGGCGACCTCGACCTTCACGCCCGCGTTGGCGGCGGTGAACTCCTTGATCGCCTCACCGACGACCTTCTCCTTGGGGGCGCGGTTGGGCTCGTCGAACAGCCACACCCTCAGGGTCCCGGACTTCTCGTCACCCCCGCTCGCGGCCGGGGCGGTCGACGGCGCGCACGCGGCCAGGGCCAGCAGGGCCACACCCGCGGCGGCCCAGTTCAGGATCTTCACAGGTCTCTCCTCCCGTTGGCGGCAGACCCTAAGAAGGGGGCGCCTGTCACCGGAAGGGGGGAATGTCCTTTGTTCTGCACTGCAGAACCTTGTGTCGCAAACTGGAAAGAAGACTTCCAATTCCCATAGTTTGTGGTTCGTGCCCGACTCAGCCTGATGACCACACGTGAGGGCGTGATGAACGAACCTGCGCCGGAACGCAACCAGTCAGCCTCGCTGCGGCGAGCCCTGGCGGTACTGGAACACGTCCGTGACCACGCGGGGGCGGGCCAGGGACTCTCACTCACCCGGCTCGCCGAGGCCACCGGCCTGTCCAAGAGCACCGTGCTCCGGCTGACCCTCCCGCTCATCGAGACCAGGCTGCTCGACCGGGACCGCAAGACCGGCGCCTACCGGCTCGGGCACGGCTCGCTCCACCTGGGCCAGGCCTACCTGTCCACGCTCGACCTGCGGACCGTCGCCGCCGAGGAGTCGCACCGGCTGATGACCGAGGTCAAGGAGACCGTCCACCTCGTGGTCTACGACCCTCCCGAGGTGGTCTACATCGACAAGGTCGAGAACGAGGCCACCGTGCGGATGGCCTCGCGGATCGGCAGCAGGGCTCCCGTCTACCGCACCGCCGTCGGCAAGGCCATCCTCGCCTGGCAGCAGGACGAGGACGTCGAACGGGTCGTGGCCGCCGGGATGCCGCGGATGACCCGCCACACCATCGTGGACGCCGACCGCCTGCGCACCGAACTCGGCCGCATCCGGCAGCGGGGCTACGCCGTCGACGACCGCGAGAACGAGCCCGAGGTGCGCTGCGTCGCGGCGCCGATCTTCAACCACGCCGACAGCGTGACCTCGGCCATCTCCATCTCCGGGCTCACCTCAAGGATCACCGCCGTCCGGGTTCGCGATCTGGGACCGTTGGTCGCGGAGACGGCGCTGCGCATCTCCAGGAAGCTGGGATCGACCCGCTGACCGTTCACAGACGGGGCCCGGCGTCGGGGGGGGACGCCGGGCCCGTGGAGGCAGGGGACCGCCTCCACCCGCATGTCCGACGAGACCAAAAGGACCAACCTTTGATGATCGACCTGGTGACGCTCGGGGAGAG
This sequence comes from Streptosporangium jomthongense, assembly GCF_042650425.1. Taxonomy (NCBI): domain Bacteria; kingdom Bacillati; phylum Actinomycetota; class Actinomycetes; order Streptosporangiales; family Streptosporangiaceae; genus Streptosporangium; species Streptosporangium jomthongense. The sequence goes on from NZ_JBHSBC010000001.1 coordinate 288,077, forward strand.
CATGGCGCTGTTCACCGCACGCCGTACCGGGCTGCTCCGGCACGCCCGCGACTTCGGCCTCGGTGTGGGTGGCGCCGAGTCGAACCTGGCGATCGGCGTCAGTCGCATGGGCCGCCGCGCAGCCTGGTTCGGCCGGGTGGGAGCCGACGAGTTCGGAGAGCTGCTGCGCTCGACACTGGCCGGCGAGGGGGTGGACGTCCGGGGAATGATCGTCGACCCCGAGGCGCCGACGGGCCTGATGGTCAAGAGCAGGCGGACCGCCGAACTGGTCGACGTGCGCTACTACCGCTCGGGCAGCGCCGGGTCCCGGCTCCGCCCTGGCGACCTCGACCTGCCGACGTTGCGCTCCGCCCGGGTGCTGCACGTCACCGGCATCACCCTCGCGATCTCCGCCTCCGCCGCCGAGACCGTGCGCGCCGCGGTCGCCGAGGCCCGCGCCGCCGGGGTGACGGTCTCGCTCGACGTCAACTACCGCCGCGCCCTGTGGAGCCCCGCCGAGGCCTCGGCCGCCCTGCGGGACGTCGTGGCCTCCACCGACGTCCTGTTCGCCACCGAGGCCGAGGGCGGCCTCCTCGCCGAGGGCGACGACCCGGTCCGCCTGGCCAAGTCCCTGTCCGCCCTCGGCCCCCGCCACGTGCTCGTCAAACGCGGCGCGCTCGGCGCCGTCGAACTGTCCGACGGGGTGCTGCGGCACGCCGAGCCGTACCGGGTGACCGAGCTTGACCCGGTCGGGGCGGGCGACGCCTTCGCCGCGGCCTGGCTCGCCGAGACCATGGAGGAGGCCGACCCGGAACGGCGCCTGGCCACCGCCTGCGCGGCCGGGGCGTTCGCGGTCACCTCGGAGGGCGACTGGGAGAGCCTCCCCCGCCGCCACGACCTCTCCCTGCTCTCCCCCTCGGACGCCGTCAGCCGCTGACCGTCCGAGGCGCCCGCCCCCTGACCCGCCGACGGTTCCGTGGGACGCTTGGCACGCGAACAAGATCCGATCTGGAGGACGTGAATGAGCGGCATCAGAGACGACTTCCTGTCCGCGGCGCGTTCCGCCGCCGCCCTGCTGCGTGACCCCGCGGTCACCGCGGCGTGGGAGGAGCCGAGCGCGCTGCCGGAGTTCGGCGTCGGTGCCCTGGCCGGGCACATGGTCAACCAGATCCTGCTCGTCCCCCGGCTCCTTGAGGACCCCGTGCCCGAGGAGCCGGTCGTCTCCCTCGTCGATCACTACGGCCGCTCCCTGTGGGTGGACGCCGGCCTCGACGACGAGGTGAACGTCACCATCCGCCTGGGCGGTGAGCAGATCGCGGCCGAGGGCCCGCGGGCGCTGGCGGAACACGTCGACTCGGTCGTCGAGGAGCTGGCCGTACGGCTGCCCTCCGCACCGGAGCGGCCGGTGCGCTTCCCGTGGTGGGGGCCGTGGTCGCTGACGTTCGACGACGCCCTGGTCACCAGGACGGTCGAACTGGTCGTCCACTCCGACGACCTGGCGGTCAGCGTGGGCGTCCCGACGCCGCCGCTGCCGGAGAGCGTCGTGGACAGGGTGATCGTCCTGCTGTCCAAGGTGGCCGCGCGACGGCACGGCCCGACCGCCGTCCTGCGCGCCCTCAGCCGCGCCGAACGCGCCCCGTCGAACATCACCGCCTTCTGACACCTGTCCTGTCCAGGAGGGGCTTCCCAGGCCCTTCCCGGCGCCTTCTCAGGCCGCCTTCCCGGGCGTCTCCTGGCGCCTTCCGGGCTCTTCCCGGGCACCTGTCCGGGCGCCTCCCAGGTGCCCTGTCCGGTGCCCGGGTACGGCGCCGGTCACCGGGACGCGGGGAGCCTGCCGAGGGCGCGGGCGAGGACGGTGGCGGTCTCGGCGACGACCTTCTCCTCGTACGGCGCGCCGGAGGCACGCCGGGTGGTGTAGACGGCCATGACCAGGGGCGCGGCCGACCCGGAGGGGCGGACGACGGCGATGTCGTTGGCGGCGCCGTAGGCGGCGCCGGAGCCGGTCTTGTCCCCGACGACCCAGCTCTTGGGCAGCCCGGCGCGGATGCGTGCCCCACCGGTCCTGTTCGCCCGCAGCCAGCCCTCCAGCCTCGCCCTGTCCTCGGCGACGAGCGCGTCCCCGAGGACGACCGCCCGCAGGTCACCCGCCACGGCCGCCGGAGTGGTGGTGTCCCTTCTCTCGCCGGGGCTCCAGTCGTTGAGCTCGCTCTCCCAGCGGTCCAGGCGGGAGACCGGGTCTCCCAGCGCGCGGAGGTATCCCGTCAGCCCGGCCGGGCCGCCGATCCGCCTCAGCAGCAGGTTGCCCGCCGTGTTGTCGCTGCGGGTGACGGCCGCCTCGCACAGCTCCGCGACGGTCAGCCCGTCCCTCACGTGCTTCTCGGTGACCGGGGAGTTCGGCTTCAGGTCACCGCGCCGCCAGTGGACGACGCGCTCCATCAGCCCGGGACTCGTGGTGCGGGCCTTGTGCAGTACGGCCGCCGCCGCCAGCGCCTTGAAGGTGGACAGCAACGGGAAGCGTTCGCCGGCCCGGTAGGCGATCGTCCTTCCGGTGCCCGTGTCGAGGGCGTAGGCGCCGATACGGCCCCCGAAGGACCTCTCCAGCGCGCGCAGTCTCCGGTGGGCGTCGGCCTCGGCGGACGGGCGTGCCACCGAGGCACCCACCAGGTGGCCGCCGGCGGTGACCTGGCCGTACGCGGCACTCGGGCCGTACGGGAGGGTACCGGCCAGGAACGCGAGCACGGGGGCGGTCGTCCTCAGGGCCGCGGCGAGGCGGCGGGGGCGGTTGCGCATTCCTCATTCTCACCCCCGCCCGGCCCCCGGGCCCGGCACGGGGCGGAGCCCTCCAGGTGACGACGGCGTGTCGCCCCGGGTCATCCCTCCGCGCGTCGTACGGCCTCCGCGGCGTTGATCAGACCGATGTGGCTGAAGGCCTGGGGGAAGTTGCCGATGGGCTCCCCGGTCACCGAGTCGACCTCCTCGGCGAGCAGACCGACGTCGTTGGCGTACGACGCCGCGGTCTCGAACGTCCGCCTGGCCGGGCCGCTCCTGCCCGCCATGGCCTGGGCGTGGGCCAGCCAGAACGTGCACAGCAGGAACGTGCCCTCGTCCCCGGGCAGCCCGTCGGCCGCCTGGTAGCGGCGCACCAGGCCGTGCCCGTCGGTCAGCCGTGTGGCGACGGCGTCGACGGTCGCGCACACCCTGGGGTCGTCACCGGGCAGGAAGCCGACCATGGGCAGCATGAGCGCGGCGGCGTCCAGGTCCCGTGAACCGAAGGCCTGGGTGAAGGCACCCACCTCCGGGTTCCAGCCGTGCGTCAGGATCGCCTCACGGATGCGCTCCCCGGTCTCCTTCCAGGCGGCGACGCGTTCGTCCGCCCCCAGGAGCGGGGCCAGGGACACGGCCCTGTCCATGGCGACCCAGCACATCAGCTTGGAGTGCAGGTAGTGCCGCTCGGGGCCGCGCACCTCCCACAGCCCCTGGTCGGGCTCCTGCCAGCGGCGGGCCGCCGTCTCCGCGACGCCGACGAGGAAGGCGCGGGTCAGCGGGTCGGGCCGGTGCGCGTTCCTGTGGAGCAGACCGGCCGCGTCGAGCAGTTCGCCGTAGACGTCGATCTGGCGCTGCCGCCAGGCGTCGTTGCCGACCCGCACCGGGGCGCTGCCGCGCCAGCCGGTCAGGTGGGGCAGCGACCGTTCGCTCAGGTCGCGTTCGCCGCCGACGCCGTACATGATCTGCAGGTCGGCGCCCTGGTCAAGCTGGGTGGCCGAGGCGCGGGCGAGGAAGGTGAAGAACTCCGCCTCCTCGACGTCGCACGTCGCGGTCGCCAGCGCCTGGAGGGTGAAGCTGGTGTCACGGACCCAGGTGTAGCGGTAGTCCCAGTTACGCTCCCCGCCGATGCTCTCCGGCAGGGAGGTGGTCGCCGCGGCGACGATGGCGCCGGTCGGGGCGAAGGTCAGGGCGCGCAGCACCCGCCCGCTCCGGTCCACCTCCCGCTCCCACGGCCCCCGGTAGCCCAGGTGCGTGTCCGACCAGGAGCGCCATCCGGCGACGGTGTCCGTGATACGGCGGTGGATCCGCTCCTGACTCCTGCGCGGCGGGTCCGGCGCCCAGCCCGAACTGGCCTGCAGCGCCATGCCCAGGCGCTCGCCCGCCTCAAGCGTCACGGTGCCGTGCGCGGTCGAACCGCTCACCCGCAGCGGCACCGGGACCGACAGCGTCAGGACGTTCGCGCCGCCCCGCGCGACCAGGCCGCCGGGCACGGACTCCATCAACGGCTGGACGAGCCCGAACTCGGGGCGGGGCGCGTACTCCACCTCAAGCGTCATCCGTCCCTCGACGCACGTCGCCTCGCGCAGCAGCAGGCCCGGCGACCCGGTGCCCAGCGCGTGCCCGCGCTCCCCCTGGCCGAGGGCGAGCGCGTCGCGCAGGACCACGGTCCCGTCCCGGCCGCGGAAGGTGGTCTCAAGCACCAGGCTGTGTTCCAGGTATCCCCGCTCGACCCCGACGGGGCAGGCGGGCCGTACGGACCAGTGTCCCGCGTCCTCGTCGAGGAGCCTGGCGAAGAGGGCCGGGCTGTCGAACCGGGGCAGGCACAGCCAGTCGATCGAGCCGTCCGAGGTGACGAGGGCCGCCGAACGGCAGTCGGACAGCATGGCGTGGTCACTGATCGGTCGTGTGCTCAAGGACGTGCACCTCGCCAACCGCCGGTGAGGATCATGGGTCACGCATCCCGGGCCCGGCACACCCCATTTGCCCCAAACTCCCCTTTTCCTGGATATACCCCCAGGTAGAGAGGCCAAGCCGTACCGGCGACCGGCCTGCCCCGTACGAACCAAGCCGGGTGCCCTGTCCGCTTCAGGACAGGAGGATGTCTGATTTACGACAACACACCTGGCGGTTCCCCTGCATCGTTGGCAGAGCCGAGGCCCCACAGGAGGTTCGCCATGGAGAAGTACGGCGCGCTGCTCACCGTCGACGCCGAGAAGTTCAGCAGACACCGGGACGTCGACCTGCCCCACCTCCACATGGAGATCCGCCGCGCCCTCTCCGCCGCCTGTACGGCCTGCGGCCTGGCCGAGACCTGGGAGTCCGCCCGGTTCAAGGAGAGCACAGGGGACGGAATCCTCGCCGTCCTGCCCGGTGAGGCGATCCCCACGCTCGTCGATCCCTTCCCCGCCCGGCTCCAGGAGGCCCTGGCCGCCGCCGCGCCGGAGCTGCGGGCCAGAGGGCTGAGGTTACGGCTGCGCGCCGCCCTGCACGCGGGCCTCGTGGACGACGAACGGGAGGAGGCCCCCGGCGTCTCGGCCGCCACCGTCACCGTCTGCCGTCTCTGCGACAGCGAACCCCTCCGGGACGCCATCGGGGGGAGCGACCCCGACGTCACCTTCGCCGCGTTCCTGCTGTCGGACCAGGTCTTCCGCGACTACGTCGCCGGAGGCCGTACGGCGTTGCGGGAGAGCCAGTTCACGGAGGTCCGGGTCCGGATGGACGACAAACAGTTCTCCGAGACCGCCTATCTGCGCGTTCCCGTACCGTCCGCCGTCGCCGCGCCGCTCCCCGAGACCGGTGTTCCCGCCCGGAACGACGGAACCTCGATCAGCGGGGTGACGATCAACGGGCGGGGATCAAGAAACGCCTTCGGCAACACGGTGAACGGCGACTTCAGGATGGGCTGAGCATGACCACGATCGAGGACGTCACGATCACCGGGGACGGCTCCCAGAACGTCTTCGGGAACACCGTCGCGCGGGACCTCATCCTCAACCAGCTCACCATCGTGCGGGGCCGTCCCGCGATGGTGCTGTCCGAGGACGAGGTCGCCGAACGGGTCAGGGCCTACATCCCCGCCTTCAACCACGGCCGGATCGTCGAGATCCTCGCGGCGGACCACGTCATCGCGCTGGCGGGCCCGGAGGGGGCGGGCGTGGTCACCACGGCCATCGCGGCGCTGCGGCGGCTGCACCCGGCCCTGCGCATCCGGTTCTTCTCCACCGGGGAGGACGACGTCGAGGAGGCCGCCGCGGCGTCCACGCCCTGCGGATACCTGATCCGCGCCCGCGACGAGGAGCCCTCGCGGCTGCGGTCCTTCCTGGCCGCGGTGCGCGCGTCGAACGCGTTCGCCGTCGTCGTCGGCACGGCGGCCGAACAGCGGCACCTCACCGAGTTCCTGACCTCGGTCACCGTCGAACCACCGCCCGCCAACGCCGTCTACCGCAGCCACCTCGCCCGCCGGGGTCTGTTCGACTCCCCCTGGCAGGACTGGTCCGGAGGGACACGGCTGCTGTGGGGCGCCTCCCCCGGCGACGCCGCCCGCCTGGCCAGGATCGTCTACGAGGTGAGCCGCAGGGGCGGCGACGAGCACGAGGTCGAACGCGCCTACCTCGGCTGGGCCGAGGAGCTGCGCAAGTGGTTCGGCTCCCACCCCGGCCTGCTGGACCAGACCCTGATGATCGCCGCGGCGACGATCACCCCCGCCGACGAGACCCAGGTGTACGGCGCCGCGTCGTCCCTGGCCAGGCACCTGGAGATCACCCTGGCGGGGGGCGGCCTCGCCTGGACCCCGACCACCGGCCTGAGCGAACTGCTCGACGCCGAACGCGACGAGGACCAGATCGTCTTCCGCCGATACGGCTACGCCGAGTCGCTCCTGCCCCACGTCTTCGCCGAGTACCCCCTGGCCAGGATGGAGCTGCTCTCCTGGCTTGCCAAACTGCCGACCGACACCGTCCTCGCGCTGGAAAGAACGCTCGGCCACCGGCTCGTCAGGACGTTCGCCGACCTCGCGGCCAGATACAACAAGTACGAGAAGATCACCCAGATGGCGCGGGCCTGGGCCACCGGATCGGCCGCCGACCTGGCCTACATCGCGCTCACCCAGACCTGCCTGCACCCCCTCGTCGGCGGCCGGGTGCGGACCAAGCTCTACGAGTGGTCGCGGGAACGCCAGGCCCCCCAGAGCCTGAAGCTCACCGTCGTGCAGGTCTGCGAGGTCCTCGGCCAGACCCACCTGTCGATCGCCATGACCCGGCTCAAACACCTGGCGACCCACGGTGACGAGCGGGTCAGGCTTGAGGTCCTCGACGTGGCCCGCGCCCTGGCCGACCTCGACCCGGCGGCGGTCTTCTCCACGGCGCTGAAGTGGGCCGCGAGCACGGCCCAGGGCACCGGCGCGGACATGATCGGCAGGCTCGACGTCGCCATGCGTCTCCTGCTCGACCTGCTCCCCTCCTTCGGCGGCCCCGAACTCCGTCAGGTCCTGGAGACCGTCGACCACCTGGTCACGAACGGCACCCCCCAGCTCCGCTCCCGCCTGCTGGGATGGGCCAGGGAACTGGCCGCCGGCTACCCGGTCCACGTCCTCATCCTGGCGCTGTCCCTCACCAGGAACGACATCCCCTCCGTCCGGCAGCGGACGACCTTCGGCACCGATCTCTTCCTGACCCTGACCGTCTCCCTGGACTTCGAGGAGCACTCGTCGGTGCTGGAGATGTCCGGTCCCGTCGACCCGATGTCCTGCACCCTCGCCTGGCGGGCCGCCTTCGCCGCCACCCGGGAGTTCCCCCACTTCGGTGAGGCCCTGCGTGTCTGGCTGGACACCGCGGCCGCCCGCGAGGATCTGCGTACCGCTCTGGTCTCGGCTCTCACCGACGCCGCCCACCCCAGCCCGGCCTCCCGCCAGCTCCTGACGGACGTGGTCCGTTCCTGGGCCGCCGCGGGACCCGGCCGCCGTACGGTCAGGGAGGCGATCCTCACCCGCGTCCTGCTGCCCGAGTGGCGACGCTGGCTCCTGCTCGCCTGGGTACGGCTACGCCCCACGATCCTCTGACCGTCCTGTGCGGGCTGTCCCGTCGAGACCGTCTCAACGGGACCCCCTGTTCGTCAGGACCACTTCACCAGGCCTGTGCCGCCGGAGCTTTTCGTCGGGGCTTTTGCCGGGGCTTTTTGTCGGGGGCGGCTGCCACACTGCGGGGATGGCGACATGGCAACAGTTCGAGCGTGAGGCCGGTGAGCTGGCCTCGGTGGTGAGGGCCCGGTTCGAGGCGAGCAAGAGCCACGTGCTCGCGACCCTGCGCAGGGACGGCTCCCCCAGGGTGAGCGGCAGCGAGGTCGACTTCCAGGGGCCCGACCTGTCGTTCGGCTCGATGCTCGGCGCGGTCAAGGCCCTCGACCTGCGGCGCGACGGCCGGTGCGCGATCCACGCCCACCCGCACGACGACGGTGACGCCAAGGTCGCCGGGGTCGCGGTCGAGATCACCGATCCCGGCGAGAAGCTCGCCTACACCACGGGCGACGAGCCCCCCGGCGACTTCCACGCCTTCCGCCTCGACCTCCACGAGGCCGTCCTCACCTCGGTCGAAGGCGACGAACTCGTCATCCGCCTCTGGCGCCCCGGCCAACCGGTACGAACCATCCGCCGCAAATAGGGCCGTCAGGCGGCCAGGGCCTGTTTTATGGATCTTCACCACGGCGAGGATCCGCAAAGCAAGCCCTAAGGGGGATCGGAGGGGTCTCGGCCTTCATCGTTGGTGCAGGGCCGCCGCGTCATCAGGTGCTGAGAGAGCTCCAGCCGGTGATGCAGTCCTTTGCCCAGGCGGTGAGGCGTTCTGGAAAGCCTTCGGCGGGGAACGTGCCGTCCTGGGCAACGTCGTGGATGGTGACGCTGAAGGCTGTGGGCGGCGGGATGAGGGTGACCGGTGCACCGAAGACGGCTTCAGAGGGTCGGGTGTCGCGGTGGCTGTTGGCGCGGCGGGTGTTTTCGGTGAGCCGGGTGACGGCGGTGAGCCCTCCGTCGAGGTAGGTGTGCAGGATCGTCCAGGGACGGGTTGGAGCGGCCCCGAGCAGGCGGCTGGGATGTTGGAGCAGGAAACAGGACACCGTGACACCGTGCAGAGAACCCCAGGGTGGGAGCCGAGAGTGGTCGAGTGCGAGCACGATCTCGAAGAGTTCCTGACACGGGTGAGGCCGAGTGGGTGCTCCGCATTCGGGGCAGCGGGTCACGGGTACCTCCTGTTCTCACCGGGTGAGCGTAGGTGTTCGGCACACCTCTTGCCGGTCCTGGCCGAGGTCTGATCGACGAACGGCTGCCGACATCGGGCACATTGTTTGACTCTTGCGAACCCGTCGTCCAGGATCACCAGCTTCGCCAAGGTGAAAGCGGCTTGCGCCGACACGCTGGAGGACTCGTAGCGCAGCCGCCAGCGGCCCTTTTCCGGGACCAGGACCGCGGACCCTTGGGCCAGGTGTTCGTTGAGAACCTCGGTCACGGCGTGCTCATCGGGGAGCAGGGCCACCAGTTCGCCAAGCGACGAGACGGCCAGCGCCCGCTCAGCGTTGATCAGGACGTGGCTCCAGGCTTCACCTCGTCTGGCAGACATGCCCCTCCTGTATGACGAAGTCATCGATGTCAAGCAATGCGCTGCGAGGCTAGGGGCTCCCCTCGCCGGAAGGTCAAGCGAGCCGTCGGCGAGCAGCCGATCTCAGCCGACCTCGGGGATGTCGAGCAGGAGTCCGTGTCCAGACGAGAGCGGCCATAGGGCTGACGCGCGCCCCGAACAGGGGGCTGGGACATGAACGGGATCAGCGATGAGCGGTCATTCGCATGGAGCCGATGTGGGGGACTAACCACCCTGTAAAACGACACCGGCACGCCCACGATCGGAATCGTGAACGTGCCGGTGATCTCGCTGTGCGCCGCCAGGGACTCGAACCCCGGACCCGCTGATTAAGAGTCAGCTGCTCTAACCAACTGAGCTAGCGGCGCTTGAAGCCCTTGAAGGATAGCGCACTTCGGCCACAGGCCCGTAATCCGGCGGGAGTCAGTTCATCCCGCGCGACAAGCCGGGAAGTGCCGTCCGCGCTCTCACGGCTGACGGGGTGAGGCGTCAGTTCATCCTGCGCAGGACGCGGGCCGCGGTCCTGGCGAGCACCTCGACCTGCTCCGCGTCGAGATCCATGCGTGGCCCGGCCAGGATCCAGCGGGCGACCAGGCGCGGCTTGAGCAGGGTGAGCCCCTCGGCGCTGACCGTCCGCCTGAGTTCGCCGCCGTGTACGGCCAGCAGCGGCTCGATCGTCACGGGGATGTTCGTCTCGCGGGAGAGAACCTCGGCCAGGGAGTCGGCGGCCTTGACGAGCGCCTTGGCGACCGACGTGCCGTACTTCTCGCCGAGGAACAGCCGCTCGCCGTACTTGGCGATCTCGGTGTCCGGGGACCAGGCCTCGTTGTCGACCACCCAGACGCCGCCGGGCCCGATGACCAGGTGGTCGATCGAGGCCTCTCCGGGTACGGCCCGGCCGTCGAGGACGCGGTAACCGCGCCTGCGGAGGCTGCGGCGCAGCCGCCTTCCCGTGATGGTCTCGCCCCGGCGCCTGCCCCGCCAGACCGCGGTCGCCTCGTAGGAGCGCCAGGCCCAGAACAGGTCGCCCGCGCCGACCAGCAGTCCGCACACGAGCCCGAAGAAAGCGGGCGAGGGGATGTCGAACCGGTAGGCGATGACCAGCCCCACGGCCAGCCCTCCGGCGGCCTTGAGCCCGCGCATTTTCCAGCGCTGGTCCGCCTCCTTGCGCCAGAACTGCTCGTACATGACCTGGGGGGACAACCCGTGGACCGGGTCGTCGCTCGTCACGTAGATCGATCCGCCGGGCACAGCGAACTCCCGAGAGTCGAACGGTCAGGAAGACACGTGGATCTGCGGCGTTGAAGATCCTTGGTCATCAAATACCCGGCGGAGGGTTGGGGGCACCCCGGACCGTCCAAAGGTGATGGAACTAACACAAGCCGGATAGCCTTCGGGCCCCACCGGGGTCACGCCGTCTTCGCGGCGACGGGCGAGGAGGTCTCCACGACCTTCCTGGTGACCAGCCGTCCGATCAGGGCGGAAAGCCTGCGCGGCCGGTCGGGCACGATGTGGGCCATGAAGAGGTTGCCCACCCCCGGCACGACGTAGCCCCGGTCTCGGTCGAGCGCGCGCAGCGCGCCGCGGACCACCCGGTCCGGCGTCATCATGCGCGCTCCGATCGCCGCGGCCCTGGTGCCGATCACGTCGAAGAACGCGGTCTCCACCGGCCCCGGGGTGACGGCGAGCACCTTGACCCCCCGGCCCCTGTACTCACTCCACAGCGCCAGGCTGAAGTTGAGCACGAACGACTTGGACGCGCCGTAGGTCGCGAAGTAGGGCGCGACGTGGAAGCCCGCGGTCGATCCCACGTTGACGACGGCACCGCCACCGCGGGCGACCATGCCGGGGACGAACGCGTGGGTCAGGCCGACCAGGGACACGACGTTGACCATGAGTTCCTCGTGCTCGCGCTCTGCCGGGATCTCCTCGAAGCGACCCGCGGTGCCGAAGCCCGCGTTGTTGACCAGCAGGTCGACGGTCATCCCCCTGGCGGCGACCTCCTCGGCCACCCGTGAGGCGGCGTCGGGTGCGGCGAGGTCCTGGACGACGACCTCGGCCCGCACGCCGTGCGCCCCGCGCAGTTCCCCGGCCAGGCTCTCCAGCTTCTCCACCGAACGGGCGACGAGCACGAGGTCGTGTCCGCGCGCGGCGAGCTGACGGGCGAACTCGGCGCCGATCCCCGAGGAGGCGCCGGTCACGAGAGCGGTGCTGTTCATCGCGAAACTCCCTCAACTTGGTTTCCTGGGTCATAAAGGTAGCAGCTATGGAGTTATCCGCAACATATATGTTGCAGTTAACTTTCGAAATGGTGCGGTGATGTAGCCTCTGAGCATGGCAACGACAGGTCGACGGCTACGGGCTGACGCGGAGCGCAGCATCAGGACGATCCTGGAGGCGGCCGAGCGACTGCTCAGCGAGAACCCCGGCGCCACCATGGAACAGATCGCCGAGGCCGCCGGAGTCGCCAGGACCACCGTCCACCGGCGCTTCTCCAGCCGCGAGGCCCTCGTCGAGACCATGGCGACCTCCGCCTGGCAGGAGATCAGCGACGCCGTCGACGCGGCCAGGCCGTACACCGCGCCGCCGCTGGTCGCCATGCACCAGGCGACCGCCAACGTGGTCCAGATCAAGTCCGGCTGGCGCTTCGCCCTCGGCACCCTGCCCCCGCCCGGCGAGGAGGCCGCCCGCATCCACAACGAGGTGATGGCCAAGTGCGACGCGGTGTTCGCGCGCGCGCTCGAAGCCGGGCTGCTGCGCCCCGGCACCGACCCGCTCTGGGCCCGGCAGGTCTACCTCGCGCTGATCAGCGAGGCGGTGCACCACTCCCCCGCCGGCATGCGGGCTCAGGCCCCCGACGACCCCGACGCCCTCGCCGCCCTGATCATCGACACCCTCCTGTACGGCCTGGCACCCCGCAGGCCCGGTCCACCCGTCGCCCAGGACACGCAGGAAGTGGACCTTTCCGCAGGTCACGACCGGCCATAAGGTCGTCTCATGACCGCGACCATGCCGTCCCCCGTGACCCTCGAAGGTGAAGCCGTACGGCTCGAACCGCTGAGCGAGGCCCACGTCCCCGACCTGTTCCTCGCCGGAGGGGGCGACGACGAGGTGTGGCGCTGGCTCCCGGCCATCACCCCGCGCACCGAGATGGAACTGGCCGCGATCGTGACGCAGCTCGTCCACGACCGGCGCCACGTGCCGTTCGCGGTGATCCTCAAGGCGACCGGCCGCGCGGTCGGCTGGACCTCCTACATCGACACCCAGGGCTTCGACGAGAGCATCGAGATCGGCTGGACCTGGTACGGCAGGGCCGTGTGGCGCTCCGAGGTGAACACCGCCTGCAAGGTCCTGCTGCTCGACCACGCCTTCGGAGAGCTCGGCCTGAACCGCGTCCAGCTCAAGACCGACATCCTCAACCTCCGTTCGCAGGCGGCGATCCGCAGGCTCGGCGGCGTCCAGGAGGGGGTTCTGCGCCGCCACCGCCGCAGGCCCGACGGCTCCTGGCGTGACACCGCCTACTTCAGCATCCTGGACGACGAGTGGCCCGCGCACCGCAGCAGGTTGTGCTCCTTCGCGGTGAGGTGACCCGAAGACCGCACGGCCGGTCACTCGACGCGGCCCGGCCGCGACGCGTCACCGCGCGCGTACACACGGGCCGATCACGCCTTCCACAGCGTTGACGTGGAGCCGCATCTCACCGCGCGTACACACGGGCCGATCGTCCCGGCGGGGGAGGAATCCCACGTCCCGGTACGCCGGGAAAAACCGGGTGAATCCCCGCCGGGGCCCTCGCTACCCTCCTTGTACGGCACACACGCCTGCATGGCTCAGTCGGTGAGAGCGCCGCACTCATAACGCGCCCCTTTGACGGGTCCCAGGTTCGAGTCCTGGTGCAGGTACCTTCACCCGCCGCCCTCGCCGGGCAGCATTCCCCGTAGCAGTTCGGCGAGGCCGAGGCGGAGGTCGTCGAGGGTCGGCTCGCTTCCCGCTCCGGCGACGGTGTCGAACATCAGGCCCTCCCCGAACGCGACGACCTGGCGGCCGTGCCGTACCGGGTCGGGGGACCCGGCGGCGGCGAGGACCGCGACGGCCGGGTCGCGGAAACGGCTGCCCGCCCGGTCGTAGACCTCACGCAGTTCGGGACGCCGGGTGGCCTCCAGGGCGAGTTCGTATCGGGCGATCGTCCGGTGGCGGCCCGCGGTGAGCTGCTCCCACAGCGTCCTGGCGGCCAGCTCGACGAGTGTCTCGGGCGAGCCGGGACCGGCGGCGTCGAGGAGGGCGGCGAAGGTGGCGGCCTCCAGCTCGGTGAGCCGTTCCAGGGTCAGTTCGAGCAGCGCGAGGCGGGTACGGGCGAGGTTGGAGGTCGACCCCGGCGGCAACCCCGCCTCCTCGTCGACCGCCCGGTGGGTCAGGCCGCGCATCCCACGTTCGGCCAGCAGGGCGATGGCGGTCTCCGCGATCAACTCGGCGCGTTGGGACTTCACCATCCAATACTACGGTTGTAGTTACCCCGGGAAGAGGAGTAACCTTCACTACGCCTGTAGTGACTACATCTGTAGTGAAGGAGTGCGACGTGGCGCGCGCTGTGGTGATCGGAGCGGGGATCGGCGGCCTGACGGCGGCGGCGGCGCTCCAGGGGCGGGGCTGGGACGTGACGGTGTGCGAGCGCGCGCCCGCCCTCGAACCGGTCGGTTCCGGGCTCGCGGTCGCGGCGAACGCCCTGCGCGCGCTGGACACGATCGGCGTCGGCGACACGGTCCGCGGCCTGTCGGCGGTCAGGGGTGAGCTGGGCCTGCGGCGCCCCGACGGAAGCTGGCTGGCGCGCACGACCGAGGAGGAGGCCTCGGCGCGCTACGGCGACTCCGTGGTGCTGCTGCGCCGCGCGGATCTCGTCGGCGCGCTGCACGCCGCCCTCGCCCCCGGCACCCTACGGCTGGGCACCACGGTCCTGGCGGCCGATCCCGGCGGGGAGGTGCGCACCGAGGCGGAGACACTGCGCGCGGACCTGGTGGTCGCCGCGGACGGCGTCTCCTCCCCCATCAGGGCCACGCTGTTCCCCGGCCACCCGGCACCGCGCTACGCCGGGGTCACCAGCTGGCGGGTGCTGGTGCCGGGCGGCGGGGCCGTCCAGGCCTCGGAGACCTGGGGCGCGGGCAGGGTCTTCGGGGTGATGCCGCTGGCGGGCGGGCTGACCTACTGCTACGCGACCGACACGGTCCCCGCCGGCACCGGCGACGGCGACCAGCGCGCCGAGCTGCTGCGCCTGTTCGGCCGCTGGCACTCCCCGATCCCCGAACTGCTCGCCGCCGCCGAGCCCGGGGACGTGCTCAGGAACGACGTGTACCACCTGACGGCCCCGCTGCCCGCGATGCACCGGGGCAGGATCGCGCTGATCGGCGACGCCGCCCACCCGATGACCCCCAACCTCGGCCAGGGGGCCTGCCAGGCGATCGAGGACGCCGTCGTGCTGGCCCACGTCGTGAGCACGGGCGGGGATCTGGCCGCCTACACCTCGGCGAGGCTGGCGCGGACCGCGCGCATCACCGCCAGGTCCGCCTCGATCTGCCGGGCCACCCGGCTGCGCGGGCCGCTGGCCGTACGGCTGCGCGACACCGCGACGGCGCTCACCTGGCGGTTCGCCTCCGGGCGGATGACCGCCGCGATGGACGACGTTCTCGGGTGGCGGCCCCCGCACGACCAGGGCTAGGAGGAGACCGTCGCGGGTTCGCGCACGGCCGTACGGCTGCCGCCGTGGTCGGGGGAGAGCCGCCCCAGGGTGACGGTCCCCCAGATGAGCACCGCGGCGGCCAGCAGGGCGGGGATCACGTTGGCCGCCCCGGTCGGCATGGGCTCCTTCAGCAGGATGGCCCCGGCGAGGATCGAGGTGATCGGGTCGACGACCTGGACCGCGGCGTAGGCGATGCCGAAGTAACCCACCTCGTAGGACTTCTGCAGCAGCACCACGGCGCAGACGAGCAGCACCGGGATCGCCACGGTGAACCAGGTCAGCAACCTGCTCAGATCACCTTCGAGACCGCCGCCGACCACCCGCACGAAGGTGGAGACGCTGGCGGTGACCGCCCCCGCCCCGACCGAGAGCAACAGCGCCTTGAGCGATCCGTTGGCCTTGCGCGCGGTCAGGTGGGTGACCAGCACGATCAGCCCGACGCAGGCGAGGAAGCCGAACGCCTGGCCGTTGGTCATGTGGGGTGTCCCGGCGTGCGCGGGGACCAGCAGCATCAGGCCGAGCAGTCCGACGGCGACCGCGATCGACCCGAGGATCTCCTGCCTGCGCGGGCGCCTGCCGTGCAGCACCGCCGCCAGCGGCACCGCGAAGACCAGCGTCGCCACGCTGATCGGCTGCACCACGACCAGCGGCGCGAGGCTCAGCGCGACCGCGTGCAGGCAGGCGCCGGTGAAACCGATCACTCCGCCGAGCCACCAGCGGGGCCGTCTCATCAGCTTGAGCGAGGCCCCTTCCGAGACCGCCTCGAACTGCTGGAGCGCCGCTCCGAGGGCGTAGCCGAGCGCGCCGATCAGAGCGATCGACATACCGACCCAGGTCATCGCCACCCGCCGGAAGCGACCAGACATGAGTAAAGAAGCGATTCTTGGGTCATCCCGCAAGCTTAAAGCGCGCCAAGGGCGGGTAAGGGGCCTCTCTCGTGCGCCAAGAGCGATTTTGGCCACAAAAATCCGCCCTAGTCAGCTTTTCTGCGGATTTTTTCGTTCCTGCACCGCCTTGTCCCCGCCCCTCCGGTACGGCGCCCGCCCCGGCCCCTCCCCCGCGAAGGCTCCGGAGCGGACCGCCCACCGGACACCTACTGCTGAGGCGGGCAGACGCAGAACAGGTGGCCCTCCGGGTCGGCCAGGACGACCCAGTGCCCTCCCGGCTGGAAGTCCGGCCTGGTCGCCCCGAGCTCCAGGTAGTCCTTGACGGCCTGTTCCACGTCGGGGACCCGTACGTCCAGATGGAACTGCTTGTCCGGACCCGGCCAGACGGCGGGCGTGCGGTCGGGGTTGCGCTGGAAGTAGATGGTCATCGTGCCGTCGCCGACGGCGGCGTAGTCGTCCTCGGCGTACTGGACCTCGCAACCGAAGACCGCCGCGTAGAACTCCGCGAGCTTCCTGGGCTCCGCGCAGTCGATGTTCACGGCGATGAGCTGAGCGATCGTTGTCATGCAGCCCATCGTCACGCCCATACCTGTCAGCTCATGTCAGGATTGCGAAATCCTTTCCCGAACGCGCCGTTCCGCCCTCGGGCTACACGATGATCCGTTCGGTCGGTACGGTGAGGCTCGTTGTGAACCTCGTTGGAACGTGAACCCGGGGACGGGCGTTGGAGGAGACGTGGCCTCGATAACTCAGCGCATCAGACGGCTCCTCGAACGTCCCGGGTCGATCGATCTGGCCCCCTTCGAGCGGATCGTCGCCGCGGCGGGAAAAAGGGAGGATCGGGTTCGCGAACTCGACGAGCTGCCCGAGCCCTCGCTCGACGACCTGACCGAGTTCTGCGCCATCGTCCGGGAGGCCGCACGGCGGACCCTGGGGCTGCGGCCGTACGACGTGCAGCTGGTCGGCATGCTCGCCATGCTCTCCGGCAACGTCGCCGAGATGGCCACCGGCGAGGGCAAGACCCTGTCGGGGGCGATGGCCGCCGCCGGATACGCCCTGCAGGGCAAGCGCGTCCACGTGATCTCGGTCAACGACTACCTGGCCCAGCGCGACGCCGAGTGGATGGGCCCGCTGTACGAGACGCTGGGCGTCTCGGTCGGCTGGATCGGCCAGACCTCGACGCACGAGGAGCGCAGGGACGCCTACGCCAAGGACGTGACCTACGGCCCGGTCAGTGAGATCGGCTTCGACGTGCTGCGCGACCGCACCCGCGTCGACTCGGCCGACCTGATCATGCCCGACCCCGAGGTCGCGCTGGTCGACGAGGCCGACTCGGTGCTGGTCGACGAGGCCAGGGTGCCGCTGGTTCTCGCCGGGGCCACCGACCCGGGCAACGCGGTCCCGGAGATGGCGGCGCTGGTCCGCCAGCTCGTCAGGGGTTACCACTACGAGCTCGACGACCAGGCGCGCAACGTGCACCTGACGAGCAAGGGCATCGACACCGTCGAGCAGGCGCTCGGGATCGACCTCTACGACACCCCGGCCACGCTGACCGAGGTCAACCTCGCCCTGCACGCGCACGCCCTGCTGGCCAAGGACGTCGACTACATCATCCGCGACGGCAAGGTGCACCTGATCAACCCGTCCCGGGGCCGGGTCGCGCTGCTGCAGCGCTGGCCGGACGGCCTGCAGGCGGCGGTCGAGGCCAAGGAGGCGCTGCCGCCCTCGGCGACCGGCGAGATCCTCGACTCGATCACCGTGCAGGGCCTGATCACCCGCTACCCGCAGCGGTGCGGCATGACCGGGACCGCGGTCGCGGTCGGCGACCAGCTCCGTGAGTTCTACGACCTCAAGGTCGCCGTGGTTCCCCCCAACCGGCCCTGCGTGCGGACCGACTCCCCCGACCGGCTCTTCGAGTACCGGATGGACAAGGACCGCGCCCTGGTCGAGGAGATCGTCGAGGTGCACGCGACCGGGCGGCCGATCCTGATCGGCACCCTGGACGTCGCCGAGTCCGAGCGCCTCTCGCTGACCTTGAGCGGCCGTGGCCTGGAGTGCGTGGTCCTCAACGCGAAGAACGACGCCGAGGAGGCCTCGATCATCGCGAAGGCCGGTGAGCGCGGCTCCATCACGGTCTCCACCCAGATGGCCGGGCGCGGCACCGACATCCGCCTCGGTGAGGGCGTCGAGGAGCTCGGCGGGCTGTACGTCATCGGTTCCGGGCGGCAGACCAGCAGCCGCCTGGACGACCAGCTCCGCGGCCGGGCCGGGCGGCAGGGCGACCCCGGCGGCTCGGTCTTCTTCGTCAGCGGCGAGGACGAACTGATCACCCACTACGTGGCCGACGAGTACGCCAGGGGCGTGCCCGACCACAGTCTCGTCGGCCACGCCCAGCGGGTCGCCGAGGGGGTGGACATGGAGATCCACCGCAACACCTGGCGCTACACCCGGCTGCTCGAACAGCACCGGGGCCAGGTGCTCGAACTCCGCGGCAAGGTCCTGCACGGCGACTCCGCGGCCCAGGCGCTGGCCTCCGCCGCCGCCGAGCGATGGTCCTCCCTTGAGGAGACGGTCGGGGAGGAGGTGCTGAAGGAGGCCGCCAGGCAGATCGTCCTCTTCCACCTCGACCGTTCGTGGGCCGACCACCTGGCCTACCTCGCCGAGCTGCGCGAGGGCATCCACCTGCGCGCGCTCGGCCGCCTCAGCCCGATCGACGAGTTCAACAAGGAGGCCAAGCCCGCCTACGAGCGGATGCTCGCCGAGGTCGAGTCGCGTTCGATCGAGACGTTCGAGGCGGCCACGATCACCGCCGACGGTCTCGACCACGAGGAGGCGGGCATCAAACGGCCGACCGCCACCTGGACCTACCTCGTCCAGGAGAACCCCTTCGGCACCGAGTGGGAGCGCATCCTCAACCGTCTGGTCACCAAGGTCCGCCGCCGCTGACACGCTTCTCCCCCGGGGCAGTGGGTAATGGTTTTGCCAACATGCCCCCGATATCGTGTTAATTGTGACCACCACCAGCGTGTCCCGCCCAGTCGGTGAACTGTTGCGCCAGTGGCGGGAACGACGGCGGATGAGCCAGATGGACCTCGCCCTCCAGGCCGAGATCTCCACCAGGCACCTGAGCTTCGTGGAGACCGGCCGCTCGAAACCGAGCCGGGAGATGATCCTGCGCCTGGCCGAGGAGCTCGACCTGCCGCTGCGCGAGCGCAACCACCTGCTGCTGTCCGGGGGGTTCGCGCCGGTCTACTCGGAGACACCGCTCAGCTCTCCGGAGATGGCCTCGGTGCGCGAGGCCCTCGGCCAGGTGCTGAGCGGGCACGAGCCGTACCCCGCGGTGGTCGTCGACCAGCGCTGGAACGTGGTCGACCGCAACTCCGCGACCGGGCTGCTGCTGCGCGGCGTGGCCCCGGAGCTGCTCGTCCCGCCGGTCAACGTACTGCGGCTGAGCCTGCATCCCAAGGGGATGTCCCAGCGGATCATCAACCTGGGCGAGTGGCGGGCCCACCTGCTGCACCGGTTACGCCGTCAGATCAGCCTCACCGCCGACCCGGAGCTCGGCGCCCTCTGGCGGGAGCTGGACGACTACCCCTGTGACCAGCCGGTGCCCGAGATCGACCGGCCGGGCCCCGGTCACATCGTGATCCCGCTCAGGATCCGCAGGGGCTACCGCGAACTCGCCTTCTTCAGCACGATGGCCACCTTCGGCACGCCGCTCGACATCACGGTCGCCGAGCTGGCCATCGAGGCCTACTTCCCCGCCAACCCGGAGACGGCCGCCTACCTGCAACATCAACACCACCCGGACTGACTCCGCGGTCACGGCCCGCGACCCCGCAGGCCGGGTGCCGCGCCCCCCGGGGACCGTGGCTCTCAGGTGACGGGGGCGATCTCGGCCTCGACGAGACGGCCATCCTCGATCCGCAGGAGGCCCACGGTGCCGTGGGGCTGGCGCCGCCGGTCGGTGGGCGAGCCGGGGTTGAAGACGCGGAAGCCGCCCTCGCTCTCGTCGAACGGGATGTGGGAGTGACCGAAGACGACGAGGTCGGCGGTGGGAAACCGGCGGCGCATCCGGGCGATCCGCCCCTTGGCCGCGCCGCTGTCGTGGATCACCGCGACCCGCAGTCCGCCGAGGTCGAGTTCGAGCGTCTCCGGCGCCCGTACGTCCGGCCCGTCGTTGTTGCCCTTGACCACGTGGACCGGGGCGTAGGCGGCCAGCTCGTCCAGGACCCCGGGGACGCAGACGTCTCCCGCGTGCAGGATCAGGTCCGCGCCGCGCAAGTGCTCCGCCACCCGTGGCGGGCAGGACTTCCAGCGCCGGGGCGCGTGCGTGTCAGCGAGGACGACCACCTTCACGCCACACCCCTTCCCCCCTCTCACCCGCTTCCACCGCCGGAGGGCGGCGTTTTCCGCCCGCCTCGCCGGGCACAAACCCACCATGAGTCACAAAACGGACTATCCCGCCATAATCACTCCATGTGAGGACGGGCCGCTGCTGCTCCGGGGGACGTTCACGCTGACGACTCAGGATGGAGAGGTCATCGACCCCGGCCGGGCGACGGTGGCGCTGTGCCGCTGCGGGCGTTCCTCGGCCAAGCCGTTCTGCGACGGCTCGCACAAGTCCACCGGGTTCCGGGCCACGAGCGAACCCGACCTCTGAGCGCGTTCCCCGAGCCCGCGAACCGGATGCGCGGCGGTCAGCATCCGGTGCCCCGCGTAGGGGATCCCGCCGCAGAGGAACCGGGCCACCAGAGCGGGCCAGCTGCAGACGGCCCGTTCCAGCACCCACACCGGGGCGAACAACGAGGCGGTGAAGGGGAAGACCCGCCGGCCACCCGCCCGGCGGCGGCCGATCTCCGCCACCCCCACGCAGACGGCGGCTCCTGTCAGCACCGCCCCGTACCTGCGTCGCAGCAGGGCGACGGCCGACACCGGCAGCACGGCCAGGAAGAACAGCATCCGGGGCGGCTGCGCCAGGTCGTCGTAGGCCTGCCGTAGGCGCTGGGACCAGAACCTCCCGGCGGAGGGCGGCAGACGGCGGACGTAGAGGTCGTGCGCGCGGTGTTCGCGCCCGCCGTTGGCGCGGACCGTGCGGATGAGCTCCAGGTTCTCGAACAGCACGTCCCCGTCGTAGCCGCCCATCTTCAGGAAGGCCGACCGGCGCACCCCGAAGGTGCCCGGGTAGTCGGCGCCGAAGCCACGGTTGAGCAGCATGCGGGCGGTGTCCCAGCGGGCGTGCCAGGGCAGCGGGTCGAAGTGGTTCTGCGGCCTGACCAGGTCGGCCGTCTCCAGCAGGGTGTCCATCCTGGCCAGTTCCGCCGCGCCGTAACGGACGTCGTCGTCGGCGATGACCACGTGCTCGGCGCGGGCCAGGCGCATCCCGGTGATCACCCCGTTGACCTTGCCGTTGGCGAAGCGGAGGTCGGCGTCGGGCCGCACGTGCAGGACGAGGCCGTTCCAGCGGGCGGCGTGTCGGTCGAAGAGCGCGGGCGGGGAGCCGTCGACGACGATGACGCGGACCCGGCTCCCCAGCCACCGCAGGTAGCCGGTCAGCTCCGTCAGGCCCGAGTCGTCCTCCCAGCGCAGCGGCAGCACGTAGTCCAGGTCCGTCACGGGCTCCCCACCGCCAGGCTCGCCTCGCGCAGCGACGTGGTCCCCCGGGTCCAGCGGTCCAGGACGTGCTCGGCGAAGAGGCGGTCGAGGGTCAGGGCGCAGGCGGCGCCGTACAGTATGTCGCCGGTCAGGGCGGGTTCGGTGGCGGCCAGCCCGCCGCACATGTCGTGCGCGGCGATCTGCTCGTGTACGGCGTCGGCCAGCACGTGCTCGTCGTAGAAGCGGCAGGCCGTCGCGTCGCCGCCCAGTCTCCGCAGGCCCCGGCCGTACCTGAGGTTGGGCAGCGAGGAGGTCATCTCGAAGACCGCCAGGTGCCCGAGCAGGGCTCCCCGGCGCGCGCGGTGCAGGCCGAACAGCGACATGAGGTTGACGGTCGCCAGCGTGATCGCCGGCACCCGGTCGAGGTAGGCGCCGTAGGAGTCGTCCAGGTCCAGCCCGCGCATCGTGGCCCGGAACAGCTCCGAGTGCATCCGCTCCCGGCGGCCTCCGCCGTACTCGTCGGCCTGGATCTCCGCCAGGGCCGCCTTGGCGCGGCCGCACAGCCGGGGCAACGCCCAGGTGTGCGGGTCGGCCTCCTTCAGGTGGTAGATCGAGCGGTGGACGACGAACTCCCTGAACTGGTCCGGACCGGCCTTCCTCTCCAGGAACGCCGCGAGCGGCGGCCCCTCCGCCTCGGCGACCAGATCGGTCAGGGCACGGCAGACCCGCTCCGGCTCCCCGGCCGTGGGGGGCGGTACGGCCCGCGCGAGCCATTTCTCGAAGCGCCGTTCCAGCGTCCGCCTGACCGCCAGCAGCGACGGCTCCCACTCCCAGGCGTCGTCGACCTCCTCGAACCCCTGGTAGTGCAGCTCGTAACAGGTGAAGAGCGCGAGCTGCAGGTCCTCGTCGTCCTCCACGCCGAGGGACGGCGGATCGAACGGGTGGGGCGGGCGGGTGAGCCGTTCGAAGAGCACCGTGGTGACGGGGCCTCGCGGCGCGGGCAGCCGCATCACGGCCTCCCTGGGGACGAGCGATAGACCGAGACGTGCGAGCGGCTGTCGTCGGTGTAGGGAGAGCCGTCCCAGCCGGCCCAGCGGTGCTCACGTTCCAGGCCGGCGAGCAGCCCCATCAGGTCGAGCTCTGCGGGCCAGGCGTAGCGGTGGTTGGCGGGCAGCAACCTCAGTCCGTCGGAGGTCAGGTTGACCTTCGTCGTGTACATCATCTGGTCGGCGGCCGACAGCCGCGCCGCCTCGACCAGCACCCTCTCCTCGCTCAGCGACAGCAGACGCAACGCCGTGCCGTCCCTGAACGCCCCGGGATCGGGGACCCACGCCTCGACCACGAACCGGCCCCCCGGGCGCAGGTGGGCGGCCGCGTTGCGGAAGCAGGCGACCTGCGCCTCCTGCGAGGGCAACGCGAAGATCGTGTTGATCGCCAGGACGACCAGGCCGAACTCGCCCTCGACCCGGGTCGTGGCGAAGTCTCCCAGCGTCACCGGGACACGGTCGCCGCCGGGCTTGGCACGTAACCGCCGCACCATCTCCGCCGAGCCGTCCACGCCCGCGACGACCAGTCCCCGCGCCGCGAGCGGCAGCGCCAGCCGTCCCGTGCCGACGCCGAACTCCAGGACCGGCCCCCCGTCGGCGAGTTCCGCCAGCCGGTTCACCGCGGACTCGGTGTCGGGAATGGTCGTCCCGTAGACGCCGTCGTAGACGTCGGCGACGGCACGGCCGTACGCGGACGGGTCGAACATCTGCGCCATGAAACCCCCGTTCCCTCGCCTAGGGGCTGCCCCCTCTTTGACCTGGGAAAACGACAGACCGGACCTCGGGGTCCCCAAGGTCCGGCCTCGTGGCGTGGCGGATCAGACGGGTTCGACCGGGACAGGGAAGCGTTCCCAGACCCGGTGCCCGCCCAGCAGGCGGACGACCTCCGCCAGCACCGCCTCGCCGCCGTCCCCGACGACCACGCCGGGCGCCGCCGGATCGATCCCGGCGGCGGTGAGCGCCTGTACGGCGTCCGCCCAGCCGCCGATCGGCTTGGCGTGCCGGAACGCCTCACCGAGCATGAGCAGCACCCGCGGGTCGGTGGGCGCCCCCGCGGTGCCGTTCCCGGCCTTGGCGTCCCTGGCGCCGTCCGCGTCCTTGCCCCGCGCCGGGGTTCCGGCCAGCAGCAGGGCGTCGAACTCGACGGACCTGGCGGTGACGAACGTGCGCTGCACCGTTACGGGGCCGTCGCCGTCCGCGCCGAGCACGCCACCGGCCGGGGCGATGACCAGCGGTACCATGCCGCCGTCCAGGACCGCCCTGCGGACGGCCTCGACCGTCGCCAGGTCGCCGTGGCCGTCGGCGACGATGCCGATGATCCGGCCGGTGGTCGGCCAGGTCCTGCCCACCTGGGACAGGGCCGGGCTCGGATCGACGGCCGGCAGGGAGTTGACCGGTTTCGGAACGGGCAGGCCGAGGCCCTGCGCCACCTGCTCGCACAGGTAGGGGTCGATCTCGGCGAGAACACGCAGGTTGCGCTCCTTGATCGCCTGCTCGTAGACCTTGCCGAGTTCGAAGGTGTAGGCGGCGATGACGTGCTCGCGTTCGACCGGGCTCAGGCTCAGCCAGAACAGGCGAGGCTGGCTGAAGTGGTCGGCGAACGACGCCGGAGCCTCACGCACCTTCCGTGCCGCGGCCACCCGAACGGGCGTCTCCACGTATCCCCCCTCGTGCGCCCCCGCGAAGAAGGGGCAGCCGCCGTCCAGCGAGTTCGGCTTGTACGGCGCCACGCCCGCGTGCACGGCGTCCTGGTGGAAGCCGTCGCGCAGCATGTCGTTGACGGGGGCGTGCGTGCGGTTGATCGGGATCTGCCCGAAGTTGGGACCGCCCAGGCGGGTGATCTGCGTGTCCAGGTAGGAGAACAGCCGCCCGGCGAGCAGCGGGTCGTCGGTGACGTCGATGCCGGGCACCAGGTGACCGACGTGGAAGGCGACCTGTTCGGTCTCGGCGAAGTAGTTCACCGGGTTGGCGTTGAGGGTGAGCAGGCCGATCGGCTGGACCGGCGCCAGTTCCTCAGGGACGATCTTCGTCGGGTCCAGCAGGTCGATGCCCTCGAACGTCTGCTCCGGGGTGTCGGGGAGGACCTGGATGCCCAGCTCCCACTGCGGGTGGGCACCGGCCTCGATCGCGTCGGCGAGGTCACGCCGGTGGAAGTCCGGGTCGGCGCCGCCGATCAGCTGCGCCTCCTCCCACACCAGGGAGTGCACTCCGGCCTTGGGCTTCCAGTGGAACTTCACCAGCGTCGTCGCCCCCTCCGCGTCGACCAGCCGGAAGGTGTGGACGCCGAAACCCTCCATGGTCCGGTAGGAGCGGGGGATGCCACGGTCGGACATGTTCCACAGCGTGTGGTGGGTGGCCTCGGTGTGCAGGGAGACGAAGTCCCAGAACGTGTCGTGCGCGCTCTGCGCCTGGGGGATCTCCCGGTCCGGATGCGGCTTGGCCGCGTGGATGACGTCGGGGAACTTGATCGCGTCCTGGATGAAGAACACCGGGATGTTGTTGCCGACCAGGTCGAAGACGCCCTCGTCGGTGTAGAACTTCGTGGCGAAGCCCCGGGTGTCGCGCACCGTGTCGGCCGAGCCCCTCGATCCGAGGACCGTGGAGAACCGCACGAAGACCGGCGTCTCGACGCCCTTGGCGAGGAAGGCGGCCCTGGTCACCGAGGCCGCGGTGCCGTACGACCGGAAGACGCCGTGCGCGGCGGCGCCGCGGGCGTGCACGACGCGCTCGGGGATGCGCTCGTGGTCGAAGTGCATGACCTTCTCGCGCAGGTGGTGGTCCTGCAGCAGCACCGGCCCTCGGGGACCGGCCTTGAGCGAGTGGTCGGTGTCGGCCAGGCGCAGCCCCTGGGCCGTGGTGAGGCGGTCACCGCCCTGTGCCCGCTCCTCGGGCGTCACGTCCTCTTCCTGTCCGGTGGGGCTGTACGGGTCGGGGCCGCGCTGGTCGGGCTTGGGCCTGAGCGGCCCCCTGGGCTCGGTCGGCTCGTCGACCGACGGCGGCTCGCTTCCCGGGCGGCCGGGAATCTCCGCTGAATGGTCTGACAGTTTGTCAGTGATCTTGTCAATGACACCCTTGACCGGGTTGGACTTCTCCATCGTTCTCTCCTTGAGCTGCGGTGGCGGTTCCTCGGGTGAGGACCAGGCGCCGGTCGGGCCGCGGAGACCCGGTGGCGGTACGCCATACCCCTGTTCGGGTGCTCAAAGCGACGACACTCGGGAAGACGGAAAAATCCTGACAGAACCATTCAGGGAAAGGCCCCTCCGAGTTCGCCTCTCGGAGGGGCCTTCCCCCGGCTGTCACCGGAGCAGCTTGGCGATCTCCGGGTCGACGGCGTCCGCGACGGTGATCTTCCGGTCGATGAGGCCGTTGGCGTGGAAGAGGTCGGCGGCGCGCTGCTGCTCGGCGACGAACTCCTCGGTCACCGGGTGCAGCCCGAAGGGACGCTTGCGCAGGGCGTTCTCCCAGTGGTCGAGGTCACCGCCGTCGTCGGCGGCGAACAGCCCGGCCGCCTCACGATGGTTCTCGGTGATCCAGGCGTCGGACTCCTGCAGGGCCGCGACGATCGCGGCGAGCTGCTCGGGGTGCTTCTCGGCGAAGTCACGCCGGGTGAACCAGAGCGAACGGTGGCTGAACAGCCCGTCGGTGGCGACCAGCTCACGGACCGGCGCCTGCGCCTCGACCTTGCTGAGCGAGGGGTAGGAGCCGACCCAGGCGTCGACCTCCCCGTTGAGGAACAACTCGCCCGCGTCCACCCCGGCGTCGACGGGGACGATGTCCTTCCAGGTCAGCCCGGCCTTGTCGAGGGCGAACAGCAGCAACGTCGTCTGCCAGGAGCCGTGCCCGAGCGCGACCCTCCTACCCTTCAGGTCCGCAAGGGAGGTGATCGGGGAGTCCTCCTTCACCACCAGCCTGCCGTTCTCGTGGCGGGAGCCGGAGACGGCCACGTAGACCACGTCGTGGCCCTTGCCCTGGGCGGTGACCGGCGGCGTCGAACCGGTGCCGATGAAGTCGTAGCCGCCGTCGAAGAGGTGGTCGCCGTGGACCGAGGGCAGGCCCTTGGTCGGGTCCGTCCTGTCACCGGCCGGGAGGTCGCGCAGGTCGACCCACTCGACGTCGGGGATCGCGCGCTCCAGAATGCCCCGGTGACGCAGGACCCACAGCGAGTTGTTGTGCGGGAAGTAGCCGACGCGGACGCTCATGAGGGTGTTCCTTCCAGTAGGGGTGATGCGACGCGGAGGTCACGGCCACGCAGCAGCGGCAGAACGTTCTCGCCGACGCGGTAGGCCTCCTCCAGATGGGGCACGCCGGCGAGGATGAACGCGCCGACGCCAAGATTGATCAGTTCGTCGAGCCGTTCCGCGACCTGCTCGTAGCTGCCGACGAGCCCGAAGGCGGGCCCGCCCCGCAGCAGGTGGAAGCCGCCCCACACGTTGGGGGTGACCTCAAGGTCGCGGTGGCCGTTGACCGCGCCGGTGACGAACGACTGGCTGCGCTGCCAGCCGATGGAGTCGCCGGTCGCGCCGCGGAGCACCGACGGGTCGATGTTGTCCCAGCCTCTGCGGATCTCCTCCCAGGCCTCCTCCTCGGTCTCGCGGGCGAGCACGTCGATGCGGACGGCGAACTTGGGTGTGCGGTCGCTGTTGGCCCTGACCTGGTCGAACTTCTCGCGCAACGCGTGGAAGGGCTCCAGCCACGACAGGTAGTGGTCCGCGTGCCGCCCGGCGGCGTCGATGGCCGCCTTCGACGACCCGGAGAAGTAGATCTCGGGGAACGGCTGCCCGGTCAGCTCCTCGGGCAGCCCGGCGCCCCTGACCCGGTAGAAACGTCCCTCGAAGTCGTACGGCCCGCCGTCCCAGACGCCCCTGAGCACGTCGAGGAACTCCGAGGTCCGCGCGTAGCGGTCGTCGTGGGCGACCTTGTCACCCCACCAGAGCTGGTCGGGGCCGCCGCCACCGGAGATGACGTTGTAGACGACCCGCCCGCCCGTCGCGCGCTGGAGGCTCGCCGACATGCGCGCGGCCTGCACCGGGTGGAGGAAGCCCGGCTGGAAGGCGATCATGAATCGGTAGGTCGTCGTCTCCCTGGCCAGCGTCGCCGCCGTCGCCCACGGGTCGTCGGTGTTGGGGAAGGAGGGCAGCAGCCCGCCGACGAAGCCGGAGACCTCGGAGGCCCTGGCGACGTCCCCCATGTGCTCGACGTAGCTGTAGCCGTCACGCCGCCCGTCCCGCACTCCCGGGGCCAGGCTGCCCGGCACGACCGGGGCCCACTCCCCCCGGCTGGCGACCCTCCTGCGCAGCGAGGGCTGGTCGCCGTGCGTGCCGATCCGCCAGTAGATGTCAACGGACATGGCTGTTCTCCTTGACCAGCAGCGGCAGCAGCCGCTCCCCGAGCCGATAGGTCTCCTCGACGTACGGCGTCGCCTCAAGGACGAAGGCGCCGATCCCCCGGTCCGCGTAGTCCCTGATCCCGGCCGCCACGCTCTCGTAGGAGCCGACGAGGCCGGGGCCGGGGAAGCCGTTCCACAGCCGGGTCTCCGGGTCGGGTTCGGGCAGGGTGTCCTCGGTGCCGCCGCCGCGCAGCCACAGGCGGCGTGCCGCCCGCCAGGCCTCGGCGTCGTCGTCGCGGGCCAGCACCGGGAGGCGCAGGCCGTAGGTGACGCCCTGGAGGCCGGAGGCCTCGAAGTCGTCCCCGGGGTCGAAGACGTGCACGTCGGCGTGGCGCGCGGACAGTTCGAGGGCCTGCGGAGAGGTCCCCGACAGGTGGACCCTGGGGAAGGCCCTGCCGGCGAGCGGCGACAGGAAGCCTCCGGCGAGCACCTGGTAGAAGCGTCCCTCGTAGCCGTAGCCCTCCTGCGTCCAGACCCCCTTGGCGACGGTGAGGAACTCCTCGGCCCGCGCGTAGCGGTCCGCCCCTTCGAGGAAGTCGCCCTGCGCCCTGGCGACCTCGGGGTCGAGGTCGACGACGACCCGCCAGTCGAGCCGGTCGCCGGAGAAGCGCTGCAGCGAGGCCGAGACCTTGGCGGCGTAGACGGGGGTCGCGACGCCGGGGTGGAACCCGGCGGCGACCCGCAGCCAGCGGCTCTGCCTGAGCAGGCTCCCCGCGGCGACCAGCGACTCCTCGCCTCGGGGGTCGAAGGGCAGCAGCGCGCCGTCGAAGGCCGCCAGCTCCGCGGCCCTGCCCGCCTGCAGCAGGTGGTCGAACGGGCCGAAGGGCGCCCTGGGGTCGGTGACGAAGCCCGGCAGGTCGGCCCTGGCCCCGCGCCCGCCGTTGTCGCGGGTCGGCAGCGTGATCAGGAACGTGGTCATCGGACCGCCAGCCGTTCCCCGATGAACGCGCCGCCGAACCGGGCCGTCACCTCGCCGGGCGCGTCCGTCCAAAGGCCGTCGGAGCGCCGCCCGGCGAGCAGTTCCCGCGCCGCGGCCAGTGGCTCGTGGGCCGTCCAGGCGTCGAGGTCGACGTCGGCGGCGAGGAAGCCGTGCAGCAGCAGGAAGTCCTTCTGCCGCCCCAGCAGCGTGAGCCGCTCCGGCGACAGGTCCGGGTGGAGGCCACGGTGGAAGTCGCCCCGGTAGGCGGTGGCGACGCCGTCCGCCTCCGAGCGGGTCTCCGCGGCCAGGATGCCGCGTACGGTCTCCAGGTTGTCCGCCGCCCAGTCCGCGGCCCGCAGCGTCTGGGCCAGGAAGGCGACGACCAGGTCCGGGTGCTCGGCGAGCAGGTCCTCGTGCACGGTGATGGGCCTGGGGGTGCCGTTGTTGACGCGGGTACGGCGGTCCTCCGCGGCGTCCAGGTCGACGGCGACGACGGCGCCGATCTCCCTGGCCTGGTCGGCGGAGCGGGCGCCCTTGACGTAGATCGCGTCGACCTCGCCCGCGGCCAGTTCCTCGATGCCCGGCCAGGACCAGGCCCGTTCCGCGGCGCCCCGCCCGACGTCGGACCTCGGCTGGCCGACCTCGACGAACGTCACGTCGTCGAAGCCGAGCCCGGCCTGGGACAGCGCCCCCTTGAACCCGTGCAGCGCCATCGCCCTGAGGAAGCTCCTGGCGCGCGTCTCGGCCCACCTCGGCAGCGCGACGCGGGCACCGCGCAGCCCGGCCGCGCCGGTGATCCCCGAGTCGGGGCGGACCAGGATCGACTGCCACTCCTCGATCCAGGTCAGCCCGATCAGGCGGGTCGGGGCCCCCTCTGAGCGGGCGGCCAGCGCGGGAACGTTCCCGCCCTCCCGGAACAGCCCGAGGAGCCGGTGGTCGAAGTGGTGTTCCGACAGCTCGGGGCCCGCGTCCTGCAGGACGCCGACCTCGCCGAACTCCTCGTCGAGCCAGCCCAGGTTGTAGGCCAGCCCGCTCGCGGTGGGAACCGGGCAACGGGTGAACCAGATCTTGTCGATCGCGGACATGCGAGTCCTCCGTACTGTTCTTCGGGTGGTCAGTGCGCGGCGGCGGCGACGCCGAGATGGGACAGGAACAGCCGCCGGTGGGCGATGAACGCCGGGTCGTTGCGGTCACGCGGATGGGGCAGGTCGATCGGCTGCTCGACCGCGAAGGCGCCGTCCCGCAGCACCACGACCCGGTCCGCCAGCCGTACGGCCTCGTCGACGTCGTGGGTGACGAGCACGACGGCGGGCCGGTGCCGTTCGCACAGCTCGGCGACCAGTTCCTGCATCTGCAGGCGGGTCAGCGCGTCGAGCGCGGCGAACGGCTCGTCGAGCAGCAGCAGCTCCGGGTCGCGGACCAGGGCCCTGGCCAGGGCGACCCGCTGCGCCTCCCCGCCGGACAGGGTCGCGGGCCACGCCCCGCCGTACCCGGCGAGGCCGACCTCCTCAAGCGCGGCGAGCCCGGCCTCGCGCGCCGACCTGGGCAGCCCGAGGACGACGTTGGCGAGCACCCTGCGGGCCTGGACCAGGCGCGGCTCCTGGTAGACGGTCGTACGGCGCCGCGGCGCCAGGACGGTTCCCGAGTCGGGGAGTTCGAGACCGGCCAGGATGCGCAGCAGCGTGGTCTTTCCCGTGCCGCTCGGCCCGAGCAGGACGAAGAACTCCCCCCGCCCGATCTCCAGGTCGATCCCGTCCAGGACGGTCTTGGCGCCGAAGGCCTTGCGCAGCCCCCTGATGTCCACGGCGGTGGCGCTCATCGGGCCGTCACCTGCCCGCGCCAGGGCATGGCGACCCGTTCGACGGCCCGGATGACCAGGTCGATCAGCAGGCCCAGCACGGCGTAGATCACGACGCACAGGACCATGTAATCGGTGCGGTAGTACTGCTGGGCGAGCGTGACGAGGTAGCCGATCCCCTCGGTCGCGCCGATCTGCTCGGCCGCGATCAAGCCGGTGAGCGAGACCGAGAGGCACACGCGCAGGGCCATCAGGACGCTGGGCAGGGCGGTCGGGATGATCACGCCGAAGGCGAGTCCCGCCCCGGTGAGCCCGAAGCCCCTGGCGGCCTCGACGACCTTCCGGTCCACGCCGCGGACGCCGAGATAGGTGTAGGCGTACATGGGGCCGGCCGCGGCGACCGCGATCAGGACCACCTTGAACGTCTCCTCGACGCCGAACCAGGAGATGAACAGCGGGACCAGGGCCAGGAACGGCACGGCCCGCTTCATCTGCATGGTCGGATCGACCAGTTCCTCCCCCAGGACGGACAGTCCGGCGACCACGCCGAGCAGGAGGCCGACGCCCCCACCGGCCAGCACGCCGAGCCCGGCCCGCCGTGCGGAGGCGAGCAGGTAGTCGCCGAGCTGCCCGGTGGCGGCCAGCTCGCCGAGCGCCCCGACGACGGCTCCCGGTCCGGCGAGGATCTCCGGGGAGATGAGGCCACCGGCCGTGCCGTACCACCAGGCGGCCAGCAGTACCAGCGGGACCAGCAGGCGCAGCGGGACGGACAGCCCGGGGGCGCGTCTGCGGGAGCCCAGGTAGCGGGGCGGTTCGAGCGGGGACAGCCGTGTGGCCGTGGGGATCTTCTCCAGCGTCATGACGCGGGCTTGAGGTCGAAGATCACGGCTTTGGGGTCGATCGCGCCCGGCAGCACGCCGTACCTCTGGAAGACCGAGGCCACGTCGGCCACGTAGGAGGCGTCGGCGGGGGTGGCGAAGCACGGCACGTTGGCGTACCGGGACTTGGCGTTCTCCTCCTCAAGACGGGCGCCGGACAGGGCGGTCGGTCCCTGGGTGAGGAAGACGTTCTGGAATTTACCCGGGTCGCGCCTGGCCTCCTCGGTGAGCTCCTGCAGGACCTTGAGGTAGACCCGGACGACCTCGGGGTGCTCGGTGAGCAGTTCGGTCCTGGCGGCCTGCATGTTCAGGTCCTTGTCCGGCAGGTCACGGCCGTGCACGACGACCCGCGCCCCCTTGGCGACCGCCTCGGGGTAGGCCCGCACGATCGCCCACCAGGCGTCGACCTTGCCGGTGGCGAAGGCGGAGGCGCCCTGGTCGGGGTTGAGGTAGACCCGTTTGACCTGGTCGGCGGGGATCCCGGCCTCCTGGAGGGCGAGCAGCAGGAGGTACTCCCCGCGTCCGCCCTTGTTGACGGCGACCTGCTTGCCGACCAGGTCCTTGACGGTCCTGATGGGGCTGTCCGGCCTGACGACGAGGCCGTCGGTCTGCGGCGCGGCGGCGTCGGTCTCCGGGTCGGTGAAGGCGAAGATCTTGATGTCCTTGCTGCTGACGAGGTAGCCGAGGACCGGGGAGATCGCCCCTTCGAGCACGTTGATCGAGCCGGAGCGGACGGCGTCCACGGTGGCCGTGAAGGAGGCGTAGGAGCCGCCCCACTCCACCTTCGCCCCGACCTCGGCCAGCCGCCTCTCCAGGATTCCCTCCTTCTTGGCCACCGCCAGCGGTCCCGCGTTGCCCGGGTCCTTGATCCTGAGTACTGCTCCGCCGTCCTTGCCCGCCGGGTTCCCGGCGGCCGCGACCGCCGTACCTCCCGAGCCGGTTCCCCCGCAGGCGGCGGTGAGGGCGGTGAGTGACAGCGCCGCGAGCACGAGCGCGGCGCGCGTCCGTGGAGGAGATGTCCGCATGATGACTGGCCCCTTTGGAAGGTCGAGAAGACGAGAAAGGTCGGGATATGGGGAGACACACGTGTCCGGCGCACGGGAACGGCGGCCCTCGGACATACGGGCGTGGGCGCACGGAGACGGGAGGAGGAGAGGTCGACAGGCTCAACGTGGAGGACGGAGCGCGTCACGGACAGAGGCTGCTGTCCAGGCGCATGAGATCGACGACCCGCCGGAGGGTCAGGGGTACTCGCGACACATTTCCTATATTTCAGGTAGGTTTAATCTACGTCAACCCGTATCCCACATCATGGGATCGGAAATGTCATGACTTCCAGCCTCCTGATGCCAGGATCTCGATCATCAAGGCGCGGAGGCCACATCATGGGAAGCCAAGCTCCCGCCGGGCCGGAGGCATCGGCCGAGGTCAGCGGAGAGCCCGTAGAGTTACGGGCCCATGGGAGCAGGAGGATCATGACCGTGCGACGTTCCACCGACGACCTCGCCGACCACCGCAGCCGCGTGCGGGGCAGCCTGCTCGGCGGTGCCCTGGGTGACGCGCTCGGCGCGCCCGTCGAGTTCGACTCGATCACCGACATCCGGGGCCGGTACGGCTTCGCGGGGGTGACCGGCCTGGTCCCCGACCACCGCGGCAGGATCGGCCTGGTCACCGACGACACGCAGATGACGCTGTTCACCGTCGAGGGCCTGATCCGCGGCGGAGACGTCCCCGCCGTACGGCACGCCTACCTGCGCTGGCTGGACACCCAGCGGTACCCGGCGCCCCAGCGGGACCGGCCGCACGGAACGGGCCGGCTGCGGGAGCAGGGCTGGCTCTACGCGCGGCGGGCCCCGGGTAACGCGTGCCTGTCCGGCCTCGCGTACGGCCCCGCGGCCCCGGCGCCCTTCGGCGAGCCGGGGCCGGTCAACCCCGGCTCGAAGGGCTGCGGCACGGTCATGCGCTCGGCCCCCTTCGGGTACGGCGCGCCGGACGCCCGGCACGCCTTCGAACTCGCGGCCCGGTGCGCGCAGATCACCCACGGCCATCCGACCGGCTATCTCGCGGCGGGCGCCTTCGCCGCCATGATCCATCTCGTGCTGGCCGGTGAGCCGCTGGCCCAGGCCGTACGGGGGGCCGCCGAACTGCTGACGGACTACCCCTCCCACGAGGAGACGAGCCTGGCCCTGCGCGCCGCCGTCCGCCTCGCCGCCCAGGGTGACCCGAGCCCGGAACGGGTCGAGTCGCTCGGCGGGGCCTGGGTCGCCGAGGAGGCGCTGGCCATCGCGGTCTACTGCGCGCTGGCCCACCCCTGGCCGGGCGAACTGCGGCAGGCGCTGCTGCTCGCGGTCAACCACTCCGGCGACAGCGACTCGACCGGCGCCGTCTGCGGAAACCTCCTGGGCGCCCTGCACGGGCAGCGGGCCCTGCCCGCCGACTGGCTCACCGACCTCGAAGGCCGCGAGACCATCACCGAAATCGCCGACGACTTCGCGGCCTGGACGGCCGGGGAGCCCCCGATGAACGACTCCTGGGCGGAGCGGTATCCCCTCGACTGAGAGGGTCACCCGAAAAAAGCCATCCATCTTACCCATCCGGCGGGATTTCTGCCGGGCCGTCAGGAAAAGCCATCGGCGAGGTCCATTGCGAGTCCGAATGGATCATGTGAAACTCGGGGGACGTTGGGGAGATCGACGAATCGAGGGCATCATGTCTCGTCCTTGGGAGGCCGATCCGCGCGCCGAGCTACGCAGGCGCCTCGGCAGTTCACCACTGGAACTCGGCAACACGACCGCGAGCCCGGACTGCCCGGACATCTGGGAACTCTCCAACGGGGACATCGCCGTGATCGGCCGCGACCTCACCGAGGCCTACCTGAACCGGCTCCCCGAAGGGGTGAGCCTCTCGCGTGACGAGCGCCTCGTGGTGATTCCCCGGAACCAGCTCATCTCCGCAAAACGGGATATACCAGATGATTGATGATATAAGCACATATAAAGCGGAGACCCTGAGCGCAGAAGATTATATTTCGGATTTCTGGCCATATTTTCAGGAGATCGAAGGGGTTTTCTGGAAGCTCGAATACCGCCAGTCGTTCCGGGAGCCACGCAACCCCAGCTGGCAGGCCCTGGACCGGGGAGACTGGGACGAGGCGCTGCGCATCATCGACGAGACCCGTGACGAGATCCAGGGTCCCGTCCTCGACGCCCCCGGGTTCCCGATGCGCCGCCTGCGTGTCGTGCGGCGGCCGTACACGCCCTATCTGCGCTGGGAGCTGTACTTCATCCGGCTGAGGGCACAGGCGGGAGAGCTCATCCGCGTCCTGGACGCCGGGGAGCTGGGCGAGAGCCGCGACCTGCCCGAGCTGGTCATCCTGGGATCCTCGGTCATGTACGAGGTCGTCTACGACGAGGGCGGTACGCTCAGCGGCGCCCGTAAGATCGCCGACCCCGGTCTGATCGAGGCCTGCACGCGCGAACTTGAGGACCTCTACGCGCGCGGCGAGGACCTGCTGCCCTTCCTCGACCGGGAGCGTCAGGCGCTCCCTCCCCTGTTACCGACCACGGGCAGAAAGCTCGGGTAGTGCGCGGCGGCCCCCTGTTCAACCGACTCGCCGGAGGCGGGCGCCGCTTCCTTCTCATCGCACTGCTCTTCCTTCTGGTTCTGGCGGTACCCGGTTTCGTGGTGATATCTCCCTTCTTCCTCACCCTGCTCAACGACCAGGGCGCCGACTGGAGCAGGCTGAGCGACATCGGCCAGACCTACGGGGCGGCCTCGGCCGTCCTGGCCGTCTTCGCCCTCATGGGGGTGACGGCCTCGCTGATCCTGCAGGCCCGCGAGGCCAAGGCGGGCCGCGAGCAGACGCTGCGCGCCCTGCACACCGACCTCATGCGGATGGCCATGGACGACCCGCTCTACCGGGCCTGCTGGGGGACGTTCTTCACCTCCCAGGACGCGGACGAGCAGCGCGCCCACATGTACGTCAACATGATCGTCAACCACTGGCTGATGATGTGGGAACTGCGCGCCATCACCGAGGCGCACCTGCGGTCGGTCGCGGCGGTCGTGCTGGCCGGCCCCATGGGGTGGCGGTTCTGGACCGACGCCAGGAGACGCCGCCTGGTGAGCGCGGGCACCCGCAGGGAACGACGTTTCAACCGCATCCTCGACGAGGTCTACCGTACGGTCCCCGCCCCGGCCGCCCGCCGCCCCGAGCCTCCCAGACGGCCTTCCCGGTTCCCCCGGCTTCCCCGGCGTCGCCCGGACGCCCGTGCCGTACGGGGCGGGCTGCTGTTCCTCGCGCTGCTGGCCGCCGTGGCCTCCGCCGTACGGCGTCTCAGGGCGCCCCGCGCGCGACCGGACGACGTCTGAACATCCGGCACGAAGGACACAACCCGTCATTACGGCGATTCTCCGTGTCACCGTAACGATCACGCCTTTCTTCCTTTGACAGATCCGCCGTATGCCGAAATGATCACGCTTTTCGGCGGCGTGCACCGGGTTCATCGGACCGGCGGGCGGCGCCCAGCGTCATCGAGGAGGGGACGTCGAGTGTCCGTGACGGACCAGGAGCTTGCCGCCGAGCTTCGCGAGCTTGCCGATCACCCCCACCTGGCGGCCCGCCAGGACCAGCTGTACGACCTCGCCGAGGCGGTCGTCGACCCCGGCGAGGCGGAACGCTGGTGTGAGATCGACCTGTTCGCCGCCTTCTCCCCCGAAGACACCATCCTCACCGACGCCGGGCAGGAGCGCGGACGGCGGTTCGGGCTGGGCGCCGCGGTCGGCCCCGCCCTGGTCTTCGTGCCGATCTTCATCACCTGGCTCGGGCTGATGATGGCCACGGGCGCCTACGGCGACGTCCTCGACGAGGGAGGCCCGGAGGCGGCCCGCCGCCCCTTCCTTGAGATGTGGCAGCAGGGCTTCGACGGCAGGCTGCCCGAGTTCTTCAAGTTCGACAACATCGCGCTGTGCACCCTCGCGGCGATCTTCTGCCTCATCCTCTGGACGGTCCTGGAGAACGTCACGAAGAACAGGAAGGAAGAGAACGCGGAACGCGACCTGGCCGCCCTGCGCGTACGGCTGCGCGCCGCACTGACCCGGGCGAGCCTCCTGCTCGGCGCCGTACGGCTGTCCTCCCCCGCTCGCTTCGGCACCGAACTGAGCAAGACGGCGGCCGACATCGGCTCCGTCGGCACGATGGCGCGCAAGGTGCACACCGAACTGGTCGAGGCGCTCACCCTGACCCTGGAGGCCACCAGGAAGACCACCGACGCGCTGACCGCGAGCGCGCTCGACGTGCGCGACGGCGTCGAACTCCTCGGCAGGCAGCTGGCGGCCGTCAACAGCACCTGCGACGACCTCACCACGGTCGTCGCGCGGGCTTCGGCCATGATCGACAGCGCGGGCACCAAGACCGGCCAGGCCGTGGCCAAGGCGGGCAACCAGCTCTCGACGACCATCTCGCAGACCACCCTCGACATGCGGCGCTCGTTCAACGACGAGCTCGTCCGCTCCATGCGTTCGGTGCAGGGAACCGTCTCGGGCCTGGACAGCCGGATCGACAAGCTGGTCGACGCCACCAAGAGCATCGGCTACGCGGTCGACCGCGCCGCCCTGTCGATCGACGCGGTCGGCTCCTCGACGGAGAAGGCCGTCGACCTCCTCGGGGAGCGGGTCAACGACACCCTCCTCGGCACGACCGAGGAGTTCCGCCGCACCTTCGGCGGCACCGGCGCCGAGATCAGGGAGGCCCTCGAAGGCTGGTCGGCCACCACCGAGACCCGTCTGTCCCGCGTCGAACGCCTGGCCGCCCGCGCGGGCGCTCGTCCGGACGCTCGTTCGGACGACGACTACCGCGACGGCTCTCGTGTCGGCGGTACCGACGGCTCCCGGGTGAGCGGTGCCGAGGGCGACCAGGACGTCCGGCGGGTCCGGTGACCCCCCGCCGCAGGACCTCGACCTCGACTCTGCTGGCGGGCTGGCTCTTCGCCGACCTGCTGCTCGGCGTCACGATCATCATGCTGGGCGCCCAGTCCCCCGCCGCTCCGTCCCAGGCCGCCGCGGAGACCCGCCCCACAGCAGGGGCTCAGGCGTCGGCGGACACTCGGGCTTCGGCCGCCTCCCAGAGCGCGGGGAAGCCCGAGACCGCCGGACCCCAGGACACCGGCACCGGTTCTCAGGACGACGAGAAGCCTCGGGCCACCACGGAATCGCAGCCCTCCACGGGGGCTCCGTCCTCCACGGCCCCTCGGCCATCCGAGGGGGCGAGTCCCACGGCCACGGGCACCACCCGTCCGCTGCGGGACACCGTCCGGGCCCTGCCGACCCCCACCCCCACGCCCGACCGGTCCTCACCGGACGCCACCGTGCCCACCACTGTGCCCACCGCCAAGCCTCGCTCCCCCCGCAAACCCACTCCGTCCCCCTGTGTCAGCCGCCTCGGGGACGTCCAGGCGAAGCCGATCACGATCTCCTTCCAGCTCTCCCCGGGCATGCGTGACGAGGCGCTCGCCGTACAGGTCAGGCAGGAGTTGCTGCGGCACCGCGACCAGCTGGCCGGACGGCACGCCGGCATGGTGCTGACCTTCGGCGCCGACGGCGGCGCGGACAACGGCGTCCGGCTGGCCACCCGGGTCAACACGGCCATCCGCGAGACCTACCCGCGCATCTTCGGCGCCGCCGTGACCCGCAACTTCCACGACCTCGCCGCCCCTCCCGGCTCGATCTCCATGGAGATCTACCTCATGACCTACAGCTGCTCCCCGGTGTCCGGCTCCTAGATGGACCGGGACGAACTGGAGTCTCTGTCGGTGAGCCTGATCGAACAAGGCGCCGGAGAAAGAGGACCGGCCGCTCTGATCGCCGCCCTCAAGAGAGACGGCCGCTCGATGGTGGAGTCCATATACCTCGTCTCCAAAGTGCTCTCCCTCTCCCTCGCGGACGCCAAAACGTCAGTGGTGACCAGCCCGTCCTGGTCGAGGGAGAACAGGGAACACGAGAGGTTCCATGAAAAGCTGATCGAGGTGTTCGAGGGCGAGGAACAGCCCCGTGCCGACCGCTGATCCCCTAGCGTCTCGACCGTGACGACCTCTGGGATCATGCGAGGCGTGGAAAAGGGAGCCCCTGACGTGGACGACGTCCTGGAGCGAGGGCCGATCGGTCGCTGGCGTACGGCCTGCGGTACGGCGGCCGTGCTGGTCGGCGAGGAGGTGGTGTTCGCCCCGGACGGCACGGGCGTGCTCCACACCCGTTCGGTGGCCTTCGGCGCGGAGGCCCTGGAGTTCCGCTGGCGCATGCTGGGCCGGGCACGCCTGTGGATCGAGTCCGAGGACACGCCGATCCCCCTGGAATTCCGCTCTCACGAGACGGACACCGGCCGGCGGACGGTCCTGGCGGAAGCCGGTCAGGACGGCTTCTGGATTCTCCTCGACCCTCTGGAGTGGGTCGGCGACGCCTGAGGCGGCCCGTCCACCGTACGGGCCCTACGCGCGTTCGACCGCTCGCCGTACGGATCTGATGCGCGTCCGGCTGTTCACCACCTGCCGTACGGGCCTGACACGTTCGGCTGTTGGCTACCTGCCGTGTGGGTCGGAGGCGTTGAGCGTCTCGACGACCTGGTCGTAGTCGCCGCGCGCCTCACCGTAGCGCAGGAACTTCACCCGCTCGACCTGGATCTCCTTGGCGTCCGGCTGGTCCCTGAACAGGGTGACGACCTCCGTTACGAACTCGTCGAGCGGCATCGCGAAGTCGCTGTCCTCCTGGCCGGGCAGCAGGGCCGTACGGACGGCCGGCGGTTCGAGCTCCACGACCTTCACGTTCGTGTCGGCCAGCTGCAGCCTGATCGACTCGCTGAGCATGTGGATCGCGGCCTTCGAGGCGTTGTAGCTGGGTGTGGCCCGAAGCGGCGCGAACGCCAGGCCCGAGGAGACGGTGACGATGGTGGCGTCCGGCTGCTCCCTCAGGTGCTCGACGAAGGCGGCGATGAGACGGATCGGGCCGAGCACGTTGGTGGTGATGATCCCCTCCGCCGAGGCGAGGAACGTCTCCGGCCGGTGCCAGTCCTCGACGCGCATGATCCCGGCCATGGTGATCAGGACGTTGAGATCCGGGTGCCCGGCCAGCAC
Organism: Streptosporangium jomthongense; assembly: GCF_042650425.1. Classification (NCBI taxonomy): domain Bacteria; kingdom Bacillati; phylum Actinomycetota; class Actinomycetes; order Streptosporangiales; family Streptosporangiaceae; genus Streptosporangium; species Streptosporangium jomthongense. Next base: position 327,808 of record NZ_JBHSBC010000001.1, read on the forward strand.
CTCCTTGGCGGCGGACTCGATGCTCGCGGGGTCTGCCGTGTCGATCCGTACGGTGTCGACGCCCGGATGCTCGGCGGCGATCCGTTCGAGCACGTCCACGCGCCTGCCGCCGACGATGACCTTGTTCCCCCTGGCCTCCAGTTCGAGGGCGAGAGCCAGGCCGATGCCGCTCGTCGAGCCCGGGATGAAGACGGTGTTCCCTGAGATGTTCATACGTCCAGCCTGCTCCGGGGCCTCCCTCGTGTGCAGGGAACCCCCCATCGGGGGATCGGCGATCCCTGGTTCACGGCCCTCGGCACGGGAGTGTGGAGCGGATACTGAACCCATGGATCGCAGCGCACTCGCCGACTTCCTGCGCCGCCGTCGTGAGGCGCTCCAGCCGCAGGACGTGGGCCTGCCGACCGGCGCGCGCCGCCGGGCCCCGGGGCTACGGCGTGAGGAGGTGGCGGCCCTCGCCGCGATGTCGGCCGACTACTACACGCGACTCGAACAGCGGCGCGGCCCGCAGCCGAGTGAGCAGATGCTCGCCTCGCTCGCCCGCGCGCTGCGGCTGACGGCCGACGAACGTGACTACCTGTTCCAGATGGCGGGGCACAACCCTCCGGCGCCGGTCTCGGTCGCGGCACACGTTGCTCCGGCCCTGCTGCGGGTGCTCGACCGTCTCGACGACACCCCGGCGCTCATCATGTCCAACCTGGCCGAACCGCTGGTGCAGAACCGGATGGCCGACGCCCTGCTCGGCGACAGGTCCCACCACACGGGCCTGGCCCGCAGCGAGACCTACCGCTGGTTCACCGACCCCTCGGCGCGGTCGCGCTACCCCGAGGAGGACCACGACAGGCACAGCCGCACCCAGGTGGCGAACCTGCGGGCCGCCTACGGATCGATGGGCCCCCGCTCCAGGGCGGGCGAGCTGGTCCGGGCGCTGCGGAAGACGAGTGCCGAGTTCGCCGAACTGTGGGACCGGCACGAGGTCGCCAGGCGCTTCGAGGATCACAAGACCTTGATCCACCCCGAACTCGGCCCGATCGAGCTGGACTGTCAGGTCCTGTTCACCGAGGACCAGTCCCAGGCCCTGCTCGTGCTCACCGCTCCCCCGCACACCGAGGCCCACGAGAAGCTCCGCCTCCTGGCGGTCCTGGGTCACCAACACTTCCCCATCTCCGAGAAAACGTCCTTCGCATAGGGCCGCGAAGCCGCCCCCACGGGGGATGTGGCACCGTGGACGCACACACCGGATGATCAAGGACTGGAGAGATCATGTCGAAGCCGCCACTTCCCGAAGAGGCCGTCGCCGTACTCAGGAAGGCGAACCCCGCCGTCATCGCCACGCTCCAGCCCGACGGTCAGCCGGTCTCCACGGCCACCTGGTACCTCTGGGACGACGGCCGGATCCTGGTCAACATGGACGAGGGCCGCAAACGTCTCGACCATCTCCGCAACGACCCCCGCGTCACCCTCACCGTGCTCGACGAGGGCGACTGGTACACCCACATCAGCGTCATCGGCCGCGTCACCGAGATCCGCGACGACAAGGACCTGACCGACATCGACCGGGTCTCCGAGCACTACACCGGAGAGAAGTACCCCCGCCGGGACCGCGGCCGGGTGAGCGCCTTGATAGAGATAGACCGCTGGCACGGCTGGGGCACCCTGAAGGACAACGCCCAGGCCTGACGCACGTCGAAACGCCGCAGGCGGATGGTGTTGCGCTGCACCCCGAAGGACAACACCCGGGCCTGACCCCGATGCGCCACCCCCTGACCTCGAACAGCAGGTCAGGGGCGGGCTTTCGCCCCTCTGCCCAGCCGCTGACGGCGGGCCGGCCGTGCCTCATGTTCCTGACCGCTTCCCCCCCGCCCGCTCCATCAGTGATCCGCTCATCGCGATCAAGGGCGCAGGTGGGGCCGAACGCGTCGGCCCCCCGTAACGACCGGCGCGTTCATACCGGCCTCTCAGGCTCCTCGTCGTCCCCGCGCCGACGGAGCACTCGCCCGGCGATCCCGCTGGAGAGCCTGCCCGTCACCGATCTGGCTCGGTCGAGGGTCTCGTTGCCGAGGCGCCTGGCGGCATCGACCCCCTCTGCTCCCGTTTCGAACATCTTGTCCCTCGCCTCCGCGGCCGCGTCCCCCCATCGTCTCGCGTCCAACGACTGCCGACCTTGCTCGATCCCGAGCCGCTCGTGGAAGTCGACGACGGCGATCGCGACATGGTTGCCCGAATGCACCACGGCCGGGGACGCGGTCGGGTGCAGCAGCACCTTCGTGTTGGCCGCGCCGGCAGCGGCGACGACGCGGGCCATCAGACGCTCGGTGCTCCGGGAGATGAGTTCCATCCGGTTCCGCCGGGCGACTCGCAGTGCGAGGCGATGCCGGTCCAGCTCGTCCGGAGACGCGTCCAGCACACGGTCGAGTTCGAGCACGGCGATCGCGTCGTGCAGTTGGAAGCAACGAGCCAGGACGGCGAGCCACTCTCGAACGGTGGACTCCGCGTCCTTGGACGCCTTGGCGAGATCAACGATCTTGGTCTTGCTCTCCAGTTTCTCGGCGAGCGCGTCGAGTTGACGCAGCGCGTAGGCCTGGGTTCGCGCGATCGTCATCGGCGTGGCCTGGACCTTCGACCACGTGACCTCGGAGACCCGGCCCACCTGCTCCCGGACGGTCATGGCCTCCTCGATGACGAGGGCCGCTCCGATCATGTCCGCCACCACCGCGTCCTTCTGGGCGCGGAGCACATCGTCGACCTTCTCATCGATCGCGGCGAGATAGTCGGTGATCTCGTCCATGGTCTGCTGCATCGCGAGCTGCGCCATGAGCCCCGCGGCACCGGCCAGAATCGCCGGGTTGGCCAGGAGTGATCCGGGTGTCCTCGTCAGTTGGAGGATTCCCTTGATCTTGCCCTTCTCCGTCAAGACAGCACGACTGGCACCCGCGGTCGAACCTTTCATCAGCTCGTACTTCTTGAGAGCTCGCGCGGACTCCTTGGTCAACTTCACCCAACGGCCCGAGTTGGCCGCGACCTCGGAACCCAGCTGCGCGGCCCCGGCCACGGCGCCGAAGGTGGAGCCGAGCCTTGGCAGTCCGAGGTCCTTCGACGGCAGCCCTTCGGAGACGAGGAAGCGTTCGACAGCCGTCGGACTTCCGATGACCGCAAGGCCATCGCCGTCACTGATCAGCTGAATGTCGTCATCCATCGTCGGCTCCTGAAGTGGTTCTTCGCAGTGGGGTGCGTGGGCGGTGCGCGCGGCGGCCGGACAGGGGTCGAGGTTTTCGGTGAAAAACTCTCAAACCGTCTGTCTGGAAGACCTCGACGTGCCTGACGTTACCTCCGTCTGCCCTGATCTGATCATGTTTTGTCACCTTGATGAGCTCGGCCGCCATCGGAACGGCGTCGAGGTTTTCACCCGCTTCGGCGAGGACACCGCCCTCTATCGCAGGCCGTGTGGAGGAAGTCCGAAAGCGGATCGTCGCCACACGTTCTCAACTGCGGAGACTTGAGGAAGGGCTCGCCCGGCTGGGCGAGTAGCGGAGTCGCGAGTCGTCTCATGGTGTCGCAGGGCGGGTCTACCTCTCCCATGAGTGCCCGCCATGCCGCGTTTGGGATGATGAATCCCGATAGGAGCACCTACTAAATCGACAATTGCCCCTATGTCACACAGATCTCATATTCAGCACTTGATATCCCTACTACATGGCTAGAGTGAAATAACTACATATAGGACGAAAGGACGCGGTGGAGCCGATGACGTCGGGAGCGGGGCCTCTGTCACCGGACTTCAGCGGGATCGATCCCGAGCTGATGCAGGGCTTCATCGGCGCGTTGGAACGTGGCCGCGACGTGATCGGCGAGCAGTCCGAGCGGATCCGGCAGTTGCTGGCGAGGGCCGAGGTGTCGGCGGTGGGACTGCGTCCGATCAAGGAGATCGAGGGCTGGATCGACGGCGAGCTGCCAGGGTTACGCAAACGCGGGGAGACGATCCAGGCCGCCGACAAGCTGTCATGGCTGCCGGGTTCCCGGCTCGTCGCCTATGACGAGGGGAAGCTCCTCTCCCCCGCGGAGGCCCGCAAACAGGGAACGGATCTGGCCAAACAGCTGCTGGCCGCCGAACCGGTCGACGTCCCCTGGTTCGGGCGCACCTCGTCCGAGGAGTACGAGAAGATCATCAAACAGCTGGAGGCCCACAAGAACGACTCCGATTACACCGCCGCCTTCTTCGCCGCCCTCGGCGTGAAGGGGACTCTGGGACTCCCGGTCCTGCTGCGCAAGAACATCGACACTCCCCACTTCCAGGCGACCCTCGGCCCACCCCGTTCCGACGACGAGGTACTCCGTACGGTGAGCCAAGCCTTCGGCACGGCCGTCTCAGGAGGCTCACAGGTCCCCGGGTTCGCGAAGATCAAGGACGCGGTACGGAATCCAGGCCAGTCAGGCGAGGACCGATTCGGAGCGAGCCTCCTGCTGAGCTCGGGCAGGTTTCCCGCCGAATGGCTGTCCGGCACGGTACTGGCCCACGGCCTGTCGGCGACCGGCAAGGCGAGCCCCGGGCTTCTCTACGCTCTGGGAAACAACCCTGCCGCCGCACGTCAGACGATCACAGCGCTGGTCGGGCCGTACGCCAAGGACCAGTCGAAGCTGAAGACGCTCCTGAAGAACCTCAACGACCACGCCGGAGGCAAGTACGTCTCTTCGGCGGCCGACTCCGACGCCTTCGGCCGGATGCTCGCCGCGGCCGCCGGGGTCTATGACGAGGAGGACGGTAAGCACAGCGAGGAGTCAGCGGCGCTCGCCTTCACCGTGATGACGACCTTCGACGACCTCAAACTCGGCGAGGGGGTCCGTAAGCACCTGGCCGAGATCGCCGGCGCGTACGCCACCGAGATCACCGAGGGCGCGAACATCGGTGACGCGAACATGACCGAGGACAGCACGCTGAAGCCCTCGACCTCGACGTTCGGCACGACGTCGACGTTCACCCTGAGCCCGAAGGACACCTACCGTTTCCTGAAAACCTTCGCCGACTCGACCGAGAACCTCGCTCCGTTCGACGAGGGGATGGGACGGTTCTCCGAGAAGGTGATCGCCGACGCCTCGGCAAAGACGCGGCGGACCGGGGACGTCGAGCACATGGACCGGGTGTTCACCGCCTTGGGTAACGTCCGCGGTTTCGAGTTGGCGGCCGTCGAGAAGGTGCAGGGCAACCTGGACAAACTCGACAAGCAGCGAGACGACCTGCTGGTGTTCCTCCGTGATACGGGCATCGGGGTGACGAGCACACTCACGGCGACGACCATGCCCGTGAGTCTGGCCTGGCTGGCGCTGAGCACCGGCCTGTCCGCCGAGGGAGCCTTCGGCGGGGACGACGAGACGCGGATGGATCGGGCCGACAAGGAAGACGACCTCGCGACACTCGGCCGTCAGCACACCTACGCCCAGATCCTCATGGCCAACGGTTTCAAGCCGGAGGTGACACCCACCGAGTTTCAAGCCGCCTGCCCGCCCGGCGTGGCCGTCGCCGACGCGAACGGCAACCTCAAACCGTTCTCCGAGCTGGTCAAGCAGGGAAACAAAGGACTTGAGGCCTTCGAGAAGTGGGCAGCCGCCAACGGCATGGGAAAGGACGAGCTCGCAGTAGGAGACCTATCCAAAAAGATGGCGTTTCGGTTCGACGGCGCTAATAAACAGGCCAGACAACGAGGATTGGGCTTCGACCTCGGCTCTCGCGTCAACTCATGAAGTGCGAAGGCATTCCGTCTCGCCTCGAACTCCATACCGTCCGTTACCGGGAGCATCCAGGATGATCACGGTCTTGTACTCATCGTTAACAAGCCGGACAGGAGCGTTGCCCGGATCTGCGACAATCCGATAGGGAGCGACTGCGGAGAGTGCGCCCACCAGATAGGTGTTGAGTCCGTTCGGTTCGCGTTCCGGCGCAGAATCTCTGCCGGTAACCGCAAAGGTCCGCTTGGCTTTACCTTCCCCGCAGGAAATGTCACGTCCACCCGGATCAGTGACCTTGACGTCGAGAACGCTACCCTCCTTCATCAGCTCGGTGATGTGTGCCTTAAGCGTCTCCCCCGCCTCGGCCGCCGTGGGGCCGCTGTCGCCGCATCCGGCCACCGTCAGCAACGTCACCGCGCAGACCGCGACGCCGAGCCGTACAGAACGTCCCATGAAATTCCTCCGGGGCTGGCCGATGTGTTGTAGATCCAATAATGTCCAATAGATCCGTCCGGTGTATCGGCATCCGAAGAGGGATACATGACAGATCTGGTGCCCAACCCACGGCGTCAGGTGTTGGAACAGACATTGGTTGAGGTCAGGGCGCGGATCGCCATTCTGGAGGCCGCACTCGACCCCGCCCACGGGCAGTTCACCGGTCAGAAGGTGTGGACGGGACCGAAGGCCCGGACGTTCACCGAGGATCTCAGCGCCCGCCGCACCCGACTCCGCCAAGCCGCCAGGGCGCTCCTCGACACACTTGAGGACGAGCTCCGCGCCGTTCCAGAGAAAGTCTCACCTTCCGCCGCCCAACACTGACGCACAAGACCGGCAAACCGGCCGCCGCCTGCCCGGCCGACGTGGCGGACAACAGGGTGAAGAATCACGCCCTTCACGCACCGGCTTCGAGTCGCCGCCCACCTTTACCTCATCTGGGTTCATCCAGGCGCCGGTATGGCGAGCGGTGGGGCGAGGCGGATCGGCGCCAGGGAACGGCCCTCAGCCCAATAGCCTTCCCCACCACCGCGCCCGGTCAGACCTCGGGGCGTACGGTCGGGTTGTCGAAGCCACCGCCCTTGATGACACCGAGGAAATCGGCCCACCTGGAAGGAGCGAAGGCCGGCACCGGGCTGTCAGGGTGCTTGGAGTCACGGACCACTCAACGACCCACGGATCAGCCAGAAGAGCCGCTTTTGACGCTGGGCTTCGACCCGCCCTTTTCCAGACGAAGCCGCCAGCCTGCTACCGGGCCTCCTGGCAGCCACCCGGACCGGTCTTCCATCGGCAGGCGACAACGAGCTTACGAACCCAAAGTTCCGCCGCTATGTCACGGCGTCGCCTTCTGCCCTGCTGGGCGCACGAAATATCGAGGTTAGTGCTGCGCACCATCCGATACCGCGGTGACCTCATCGGCGGGTGCCTCACCAGAACAAGTTTGGCTCTCACTCAGGGATAACCGCACACAACGCCACGAGTTAATTCGGCATGCATGTCCCGATCATCCTTTTCAGGCATCCTTTATTTCAGGCTTGCCGGGCTCTTGAATATTGTCTTGTGTGATGTATATCACACTCCTCGCGTAGTATGCCAATCGCAGATCGAAGTCACCGGAGGTCAAGTCCCCTTTTCTCGGGTTCTCGGCTGCAAACTAATGATTGCTTACTGAGATTCCGACCGTTGTGCGCACTTGCGACCCGTGTAATGATCAGTTGCAGAGATCACAAAGGTCTGAAATTTCCTTCAAGACAAATGGGTATTCGGTCGTCCAGGTTTTCCGAGCTTCTCTTTGTTTTGGTTGGTTGCCCGTCGCGCTAGTTCTGTGCAGGGATAGTGGCGTGGAAGGCGAACAGATCTGCCCACGCCAAGCTCCGCAGCCCCGGCGAACATGCGAACGCGCAGGCGGGGAGTGGTGAATCCTGCGCAGGTTCCGTCGCGGCCTCCTTGTGCAGGCAGGCCGGTCGAAATGCCTCCCGCCCGCCGTGTCCGCGAAGCGCGGCGAGAAAACCCGCTCATCGTCAACTTCGTTCAACAAGGTGTCTGGCTATGTTTTTTCATCTTGACACCTGTGCAGAAAATTCAACGACAACCGAAGCGATCATGGCCACATCTTTTATCCCCTTCCCTCTGGAGCGTATGTGTCCAAGCCTGTGCGGCGCCGACTGTTACAAGCCGGTGCTGTTGCTACTGCCATGTTCTTGCCCATCCTGGTCACACCGGGAAACGGTGCTCTCGCCGCGCCTGCGGGTGGCCCGGGCGCGACCCAGGACAGCTCTCAGAGCCCAGCCCCGGGAGGGGCGCCTCAGAACGGTGATCCAAACGGAAGTCCAGAAGCGGACCTGCCTGTAACCCCACCGCCTCCTCCCTTTTCCTCTTCGATTGACACCGGACGCAGAGAGGAAGTGCTCGGTCGGAATTGGCAGAATTCCAAGGATCGAGCGTGGACCACCTCGGGGGATGCCCGGGGATTCCATGTCCTGGTCGCAGACGCGAACACCGGATACACCTGGCGCACGATAGCCACGCTGTCCGAGCCTGGGTTCGAGGCAGACCAGTGGATCGGTAATGCGTGTGTGACCGGCTCGGGGAAACGAGCTGTCGTGGTCTACGCCCCCCGAACCTTCACCAACAAGGCGGAACTGTCGGCCCGTGGCGGTTTCTCGGCAGTGGTCGACCTGGTGACGGGAGACATCACCAAGCTCGCTCTGCAGTCCTCTCTCGCTTACTACAACCCTGGGTGCGGGCGTGGGGAAACAGCGGCGCTCACGCAAGAAGGCAACGAAGGCGAGGCGAAGACCCGCCTCTCCAGTGTCGATACCGCCACCGGCAAGGTATCCGCACCGGTGGCGTTGGCGGGCCAGGTGACCTCTGCCGTTCCTGCGAAGAGCGGGTTCATCGCCGCTGACGGCACTCGCCTTATCGGCATTTCGGCCAAAGGCAAGAAGTCCCTGCTGACCACAGCCACCGGTGTGCCCTTCCGCATCAACCCCGACGCCCTCGGCGGCGTGGTCTTCATGGATCACGAAGGCGCCAAGGGCTTTGTCCGACGACTGAACTCTGCTACGGGACGTGTGAGGGCGAGCACCGACACCCTGGCTAGCGGTGATCTTCACAAACTGGGGTTGGCAAGAGCCTCTGAAGGGCGGGTCTTCGTCACTGGCGAGCCGGAGGCCGTCGGTGAGTTCCCCCCGGCGGTGGCCCGCCTGGCAGCTCCGGCGGGCGCACAGGTTTCCACCGAAGCCGAAGTCGTGCTCAACGCCGTGACATGGGCGGGGGCAAAGGACCCGCGGACGCCGAGCCCGGACTCTGGGGCCGCGCGCCCGGTGAACATCGCCATGACTGTCCTGGACACAGGAAAGCACGTCGATCTGACGGCCGACCCGCAGAGCGCCTCTGGCGAGATCGTCGCACAGGGCCAGACCATGAGCCCCTCCCTGGGGAAATCGGCACTCAAGAGCCTGACGACAGAACAAGGATCGCCAAGCGCTCCTACTGAAACCGAGCGCACCTGTGCCGTTCCCCGCAACGATCCGGGTAACCAGGTGCTTCAGCCCAAGCCTCGCCAGATCGAGTGGGCGGTTGACCAGGCAGTCCGCGGTTACCTGAATCCACAGCGCCCCGCCGGCTGGATGAATTTGGGTATGCCTGCGTACACCCCGCAAGGCCTGTTCAACTGGGTTCCTCTGAATGGCGGAGGCTTCGTCCCGGCACAGGTCATGCTGGGAATTACGGCACAGGAGTCCAATCTGTGGCAGGCAAGCTCCAATGTGCTACCCGGCGAAATCGGTAACCCGCTCATCGGAAACTACTATGGCCGTCAGGTGTACAACTCGACACCGGCCGATGACTGGGACGTCGACTGGGACAAGGCCGACTGCGGTTACGGGGTCACGCAGATTACCGATGGAATGCGACTCGCCGGCAAGGAAAGGTCAGGAGAGACAGCCCTTCCTTATGCGACGCAGCGTGCCGCGGCGCTGGACTTCGCCGCCAACATCGCCGCCGGTGTACGGAATCTGCAGCAGAAATGGAACGAGACCAAAAGTGCGGGGCTGACGATCAACAACGGAAACCCCGCGAAGATCGAGAACTGGTTCTATGCCGTTTGGGCCTACAACAGCGGCTTCCACCCTAACCTGGGTGATGGCAGTCCATGGGGGGTCGGGTGGGCCAACAACCCGGCGAACCCGCGCTATCCGGTGGATCGCCATGCCTTCCTGGACATTACCTACGATGACGCCCGGCACCCGCAAGACTGGCCCTATCCAGAAAAGGTCATGGGGTGGGCGGGGCATCCGATCGAAAGCATCGAGTCGCCTGACACGACATTGGCGGGATATCGTCCGGCGTATTGGAACGGCACCGTCGTCACGGCACCGATCAACCGCACTATGGTCAAGCCCCCGACGAACCAGTTCTGCGACGCCACGAACAACTGCTACCCCGGCGAGCAGAACCCCAACGACGAGGACGAACCGGCAGGTCCGTGCCGAAACGTCCACCTCAAGTGCTGGTACAACAAGCCAGCTACATGGAAATCGGACTGTGACGCCACCTGTGGAAACGAGCTGTTGCGTTTCGACCCCGGTTACGCCTACCAGGCGGACGGCACGTCTTATCCGCCCAACTGCACATTGACCGGCCTGCCGGCAGGGGCTCTCGTCATCGACGACGTACCTGACAGTGCACCTTTGCTACGCGGTTGTACACGGCCTGCTAACAACGCCGGGTCCTTTTCTCTCAACTTTGCCGCGGACTCCACCGGCCATTTCCCGTCGAAAGTAGATTTTCACCAGATCGGTGGAGGGTTCAGTGGGCACTACTGGTTTGCGCGTACCCGTGCAGCAGGCCAGGAAGGGGGCAAACTCAATGTTGAGGGTACATGGACCTTGGGCAGTGCCGTCAACGGTCCCGCCCAGGTGCTCGTCCATCTGCCCGACCATTATGGTTATACCAATCAGGCGAAATATAAGATCTACACCGCAAATGGGGTTAAATCTCATGTGATCACACAGAGAAGGACGGTGCCCAACCCCTTTGAGACGGTGGCGCCCGGGCCCAATCGATGGGTTTCTCTTGGGGCCTTCAAATTCGCAGGAGCTCCGAAGGTGACGTTGAGCACTGTCGCCGATGACGGTACCGGCGACGAAACCGTCGTCTTCGACGCTGTCGCGATCGTCCCGATGAGTGGAAACCTGGTTGAGCGAAGGTTTGACGCGGTCTCCATCTTCGATCCGGAAACCGACCTCAATGGCGGCCTGGTCTGGCTCGCCGACACCCCCCTTCGTACCATGACCACGCTCTACAACTGGGCTAAGGGGCTGACCTCCGGAGGCCCGGTATGGGACAATCCCGATGAGACCCAGACGGGTGTCTTGCAACTCTCGAAATGTTCGGGAGCAGTGAACGCAGGTTGTGCGGGCAGCGCGACATGGGATGCGTCCAAGGCGTGGAACGATGACATCCTGGCAGCCGGGAACTCTCCGACCCAGCATGCGCCCGACATGACAGAGGCCATCTGGATGAACATGTCCAACCCTCGGCCGGACATCAACGCTGATCCTGATACGGCTTTCGTAAGTAAACACGACTACAAGATCAGAACACATGTTGACGTCAGATACGTCGTGGGTGCGGACGGAAAGATCGTGGCAGGTTCGGAAGGGTCGAATGCCAGCACGAGCGTCGGCGACGCTCACGTTCCCAGGTTCGTCCGAGACATTATGGCTGCGGTTCAAACTGATTATGGAATCGCCAAACCAAACGTTGCATTCGACATGGTCGACGCCAATCAGTACACCGGAAAGTTCACACACGTCGATCCGCTCGGAACGAGCAACGTCCCAGGGCAGGCGTATATCCCGAACAACCGTCCCGCGAAGCTGGACGCCGACCGGAACTGTACGGAGACACGCGCGGTTGGCGGTGGTGTCCACGGGTTCCGCGCCATGGTCGGAACGCCCAGCGTAGATGCGAACGTCTCAGCATGGCTTGATCAGGTCAATGCCGAATCGCGGATTCCGGCGGAGATCAAGCGGATGGCCGGTGATATCTACAGCATGTTCTTCAGGTATCGGGGCCCGAACAACATGGCGGGATCCATGATCGCTAACGCCCCGCCCATCTGGCAGCACATCAGTATGGCGTTCTGCGCCGACGGTACGGTCAAGCCGACTCACCGGTCCTCCACCGCCTACTACGGCGTTGACAACGCCATCGCGTTCCAGAGCTACATGCCTGACATGTATCTCTACCTGGACGGCAAGATGGTCAACAATCAGGGTGTTCGCTCCAACGTCCCCGCGCAGAAGGGGAGCTGGTTCGAATTCTCGAGTTTCGGGCTCGACTTGGGGAAGCCGTTCGCCTACTGCGACTTCCGTGGTGGGACGGCCAACGGTAATCCCTGGTCAATTCAGGCTCCGGTTCCCGTCCTCGGAGATGGGCCGTCCATGCGACCGACTAGAGGTTGGTACTGCGACGACATGGACAAAAACCAGCCCTATGTGTGGTGGTACGATAGGGTGAACAGCTCCTGATGCCATTCTGAGAATCAGGCGGATGTGCGGTGCAGGGGTGCTGTCAAGGCGCCCCTGTACTCTTTATTTGATTGGCACGTAATTTATGAATAAGCGTCTGGTGTGGGCCTATGGTGTGGCATCATTACTGACTTACGCTACTTCGGTTCTCCTTTGGAGCACCGAGCGGAACGATCTGAGAATCGCTGCGTTCGTTATCTTTCTTGTCCACGTGGCCGGATCGCTGACCTGGCTCGAGGCCCGGAGTCTTCCACGGCCGTCCGTATCTTTCTTCACAGCGACACTTGTGGCATGGCTGTTGACGGCCGGGTGGGTCGTTGGAATGCCTTTTTCGCTGTGGGCGTGGCCTGTCGCGGCCGCAGGAGGGTTGTTGCTCACAGTCGCGGTCTGGCTGGGCCGGCAAGGAATAAAATATGGGCACTGGAGTGGTCTCATCCTCCTCGTTTCGTTGCTTTCCGTGATCGCTTACATCGCTCATCAAGAGCCAACAGGGGGTGAGTTTTGGTGGCTCATCGAAAGCTTTGCCATCATGCTGGCGCTGGTCTTGGCCATAAGTTTCTTCCGGGAAAAACGAGCAGAGCGCAAGGATAACCGGAATTAAGCGTCGTGTTGTTCGAGAGCCGAGGTGACCGGGGATCAACCGTTCTCGACTGGTGAGACAGGAACAGCCCTGGGCGGGCGGGTCGTTGAGGGCGCCCCGGTACGGAGATAACAAACGCGATCTCTGGTGATCGTCGGTTGTCTAAGACCGTGTCCGGATGAGGCGTTTGTAGCAGCACAGGGATGCGGCGAGGCGGAAGAGTGCCAGGTAGTTGTCGGGATTGCGTTCGTAGCGGGGGCTGAGCCGGCGGTAGCCGGTCATCCAGGAGACGGTCCGCTCGATGACCCACCGGCGGCGCCTGGGGCGTTCGCTCGACTCGGTGGCCCTTGCGGGCGATCCGGACGCCGATTCGCTTGCCGCGCAGCCACTTTCGCAGGTGGGGCACGTCGACCGCCTTGTCCGCGTGGAAGCGTCCGGGCTTACGCCAACGGTCTGGGTCCCGGGTCCGTCTCGCCAGGTGGGCCTCCACGATGGGTTTCAGGGCTTTGCTGTCGTGGGTGTTCGCAGCGGTGACGTCGACGACCAGGGGCAATCCGCTCGCGTCCGACAGGATGTGCATCGTGGAACCCGGCCTGCCGCGGTCCACGGGGCTCGGACCTGTGAGTCCCGCCCCTTTTCCGGCCCTCACATGGGCGGAGCCGAGGACGACGCGGGAGACGTCGAGCAGGCCGGCGTCGTCGAGGCGCCGCAGGACCGCCTCGTGCAGCCGGCCCCAGACACCGGCCTTCGACCAGATGAGGAAGCGGCGGTGAACGGTGGACGTGGAGACCCCGAAGCAGGGCGGCGACGCACGCCATGCGCACCCGCTGACCAGCACGTAAACGATCGCCGCGAACAGCGGCTCATCGGGCGTGTTCCGCGTCCCACCGCCCTGCGGCCGCACCCGGTCCGGCGGGACCGGCGGCTTCGCGATCTCCCATAACCCGTCCGGAACAATCCAACTCCGCGTATCCCGCCCCATGCCTCAACCAACAAGCCATCACCACATAGGACACGGTCTTAGGCTTCCGCTGCTCGCGGTCCGCCGTCTGGAGCGGGCCGACCGTGAGGCCACCTCCTCCTCAGAAGGGGCCGTCCTCTCAAGAGGGGCCACCCCTTCGGAGGTGACCACCCCCTCGACGCAGGTCTCCTCCACTGAGGATCCCTCCGCGACCGGGAAACCGGTGACGCCGTCCGCCATCCCGAAAGACCGGACAGCGCAGTACCAGGGCACCCGGATGCTGACCGAAAGCGGGCTTGACCTGGATCACGTTCCTCCGGACCCCAGCCGGGAGGACCTGCGGTACGAGAAGCGGCCCGGCCGCGGGATCATGACCGGGCCGTCTCTTGTCTCCGTTGTGTGGTCCGCGCCCAAGGCGCCCTCCCGGGCTCAGTGCGAGGAGGCTCTGGGAGCAGGCCTGCCCGCTGGACACGTCTTCGGGCACACGGCTCCGGGGACGGCCTTCTGCATGTGGACGAACGTCGACAACGTGGCCTTCGTGCGGGTCTCGGGGCCGGAGGGGGAGGAAGGGGTCCCAGTCGACATCGTCGTGTGGCCGAAGCAGCCCGCCTGACCACGACCCTGGAGGCAAACCATCAAAACCCCCACAAATCCCCGCATAAGTCCCACAGAGGGCCACACGGCAGGAGCCTCACGGGAGGCCCGTAGCCCAGGCCCGCGAAAGCCCCGGGACCTCAGGTGACCTAGGACCCCAAGGTCCGCGAAAACCCACAGCGAAGACTCAAGCCCGGCGGGCACGGGAAGCCCGATGAAGGCCCACAGGAAGGCCCGATCCCTGAACCCCGGCGGGCCGGGGGTGTCCGCAGTCCCGAAAGGCCACAGGAAGGCCCCGATCATCTGACCACCCTCAGGTACCTCGACAGCGCCGTGTCCCGAAAGGCCACAGGCAGGCCCCGAGCCCCATCGAGGTGCCGGCAAGCCAGCGGCATCACCGGTCACACACACCCCACAGCCCACGAACCACCCCACGTTGGTGAAGATTTGGACAAAAAGTTCTTTTGTCTCAATCTTCTGCATTGACCTTTAAACCACAGCGAACCATACTTCCCGTCATGGAGGCACAGAAATCCACAGAAGCGGGCAGTCATGCTGCCCGCTGAGCGGCACTCGCGGATCGGAGAGGCGTTGCGGGCCTCCCGGGTCGTCAGCACCGAGGAGCTGGCGCGTGAGCTGAAGGTCTCCGTGGAGACGATCCGACGCGACCTCGTCCTGCTGGAACGTCAGGGCAGGCTGGCGCGGGTGCACGGCGGGGCGACGGTCGCCTCGGGGCGCTCCTCCGGGGAGGAGGCGCCCTTCACCGAGCGGACCGGGACCGCCGCCGAGGCAAAGCGGCACATCGGCCGGGCCGCGGCGGCGCTCGTACGGCCGGGCCAGACGATCGTGATCGACGTGGGGACCACCGCCGTGGACGTGGCCCGTGCCCTGCCGCTCGACTTCACCGGGACCGTGGCCACGTGTTCCCTCCTGGTCGCCGCCGAGCTCTCCGAGCGCCCCGGCGTCGAGGTCCTCGTCTCCGGGGGCAGGCTCAGGAGTGGTGACCTTGCACTGTCGAACTCCCTGGCGCAGGCCTTCTTCGCCGACCTGAACCCGGATGTCGCCTTCCTCGGCTCGGGAGGCGTGGACGCCGTCGCCGGGCTGACCGACTACTACCTGGACGAGATCGCCGTGCGCCGGACGATCCACGGCAACGCCGCCCGCTCCTTCGTGCTGGCCGATTCGAGCAAGTTCGGCAGGATCGCCCGGCATCGCGTCGCGGGTATCGAGGAGTTCGCCGGACTTGTCACGGAGACCGAGCCACCACCGAGCATTCGAGACGCCGTCACCCGCGGAGGCGGGGTGGTCGTCCTGCCGTGAGAGCCACAAGACCCGCGGGACCTTCGAGAGCCCCGAGAACCGCGAGACCGCGAACCAAGAAGGCCTGAGGCCGTACGGCAAGACGCCAAAACGGCCCAGACGCCAGGTCCCGCGACCTGAGACCCAGAAAAGCCTGAAAGACCCAGAAAAGCCTGAAACCCAGAAAAACCTGAGACCCGGAAAGCCTGAGACCCAGGAAAGTCCGAGTCCCGGAGAGCCCTGGGCCTGCTTGCGGGCCTTCGCCGTAGCACGGATCGTCCAGGTGGACGCGCCGCGAGGCGGAGAAGGAGCCCATAACGAAGTATGGGCGACCACAGCAGGCATGAAGATCCACAAAACGGGTCCCATGCCGAAGGAGCTCAAGACCGAAAAGGCCAGACCCAGAAAGCCGGGCCCCAGAACGAAGGCCCCAAAGGGCCCGAAGCCTCAAAAACCAAGGAGCCGGAGAGTTCGAGGAGCCGGGAGGCGCGGCAACGCCACCCGGCTCGGATCCCCAGCCGATGCACCATCTGACAGGAAACACAGGAGTTGGGACCCATGCCCCAGTATTCACCACACGAGTCCCCGGATCAGGCCACGGCGAGCGTCGAGGAGTTCGGCTACAAGCAGGCGATGAAGCGAGGAACCGGGCGTTTCGCGTCGTTCGCGGTCGCCTTCGCCTTCGTCTCGATCGCCACGGGAATCTTCACCACCTACGGCTCCGTGCTGAACAGTTCGGGGCCCGCGGGCATCTGGACCTGGCCGATCGTGATCGTCGGTCAGCTCGCGGTCGCGTTCATCTTCGGTTCCCTGGCCGCGCGCATCCCGGTGACCGGCTACTCCTACCAGTGGACCTCCCGCCTGGCCAATCCCGTCCTTGGCTGGATCATCGGCTGGATCTCGTTCACGTTCCTGGCGATCGTGGTGGTCGCGGTCGACTACACCATCGCCTCGACCGTGCTTCCGGCGCTGCTGAACTACCAGGGGACGGCGCTGAACGCGTGGGTGATCACCGGGGTGGTCATCCTCGCCCAGGCGTTCCTGGTCGGGTTGTCCACGAAGTGGACCGAACGGGTCAACAACTTCGCCGTCTCCGCCGAGCTGGCCGGCATGATCGCCCTGGTCCTGCTGCTGCTCGGGGTGGGGTTCGTCGCCAAGGAGGCCAACTTCGCGAACCTCTTCAGCACCGGCGCCGTCCCCGCCGAGGGCTACCTGTCCTTCGGCACACTCACCTCGGCGGGCCCGTGGATGCTGGGCTTCCTGCTCGGCGCGTTCACGATCGTCGGCTTCGAGTCGGCGGCCAACCTGGCCGAGGAGACCAAGGACCCGGCCCGCGTCGTGCCCCGCGCCATGTGGCAGGCGGTCCTCGCCTCCGGTGTGCTGGGCTTCCTGTTCCTCATCGCCGTCACCCTGCTCGCCGGGGACCCGGTCGAGCTGGCGAAGTCGGACACGCCGATCGCGGACGTGATCACCCGGACCCTCGGCCCGGTCGTGGGTACGGCCCTGCTGGTGCTGGTGGTCATCGCGATCTTCGCCTGTGGCATGGTGATCCTCATGAGCGGGGTGCGCCTGGTCTGGGCGATGTCCCGTGACGAGCGCTTCCCCGGCTGGCAGGCCTGGCAGAAGATCTCGCCGAGGTTCGGCACGCCGCTGAACGCGACCGTGCTCATGTGCGTCATCGGCCAGCTGATCCTGGCGATCTTCTCGACCAGGACGGACGCGCTGTTCGGGCTGTTCGCCGCGGCGACGCTGCTGCCCGCGATCATCTACGCCTCGACCGTCGCCCTGTATGTGGTCAAGCGCCGTTCGCTGCCGCCCAGCAGGGGCTTCGACCTGGGCCGCTGGGAGATCCCGGTGGTCACGGTCGCGGTGGTCTGGCTGGTGTTCGAGCTGCTGCTGTTCCGCGACGCCTCGTTCGCCGACCCGTGGACCTATGTGCTGATCATGCTGGTGATCGGCGCCGCCTACCTGGTCTACCTGCTCGCCACCAGGGGCGGGGCACGTGGCCTGGCCATGCCGGAGATGCGCTCCATCGACGCCGAGCTGGACGCCGACGCCGCCGCCGGGCACGACGTCTCCCAGGATCGGGGGGACGTGAACCGGCGATGACGACCGTACTGGCGATAGACCAGGGCACCTCGGGGACCAAGGCGGTCGTGACCGACGGTGAGGGGAGGGTGCTCGGCCTGGCCGAGCACCCGGTGCGCCCCGTCTACCTGCCGGGTGGCGGGGTCGAGCAGGACCCGAGGGAACTGCTCGACTCGGTCCTTGAGGCCGGGCGGCGGGCCGTCGCGCAGGCCGGTGTCCCCGTCGACGCCGTGGCGCTGGCCAACCAGGGTGAGACCGTACTGGCCTGGGACCCCACGACGGGCGAGCCGCTGTCCACCGCGATCGTGTGGCAGGACCGCCGTTCCGAGGAGATCTGCGTACGGCTGCGCGAACACGCCGACCGGGTCGCGCAGGCCACCGGGCTGGTCCTGGACCCGTACTTCTCCGCGCCCAAGATGGCCTGGCTGCGGGAGAACGTGACCGGGGAGGGTGTGGTCACCACCTCGGACTCGTGGCTGGTGCACCGGCTGACCGGGGAGTTCGTCACCGACGTCTCGACGGCGAGCCGGTCGCTGGTCACCCGGCTCGACGACGCGGACTGGGACGACGGGCTGCTCGAACTGTTCGGGCTCGGCGGGGAGCGGCTGCCCCGGGTCGCCGCCAACGACGAGGTGGTCGGCTCGACCTCCGCGTTCGGCGGGGACCTGCCGGTGTGCGGGCTGGTCGTCGACCAGCAGGCGGCGTTGCTCGCCGAGAACTGCCTCACCGCGGGCGAGGCGAAGTGCACCTTCGGCACCGGGGCGTTCCTGCTGGCCAACACCGGCACCTCGGCCACGCGTTCGACGGCGGGCCTGGCCGCCTCCGTCGCCTGGCGGGTCAGGGGGGAGACGTCCTACTGCTTCGACGGGCAGGTCTACACGGCGGCCTCGGCCGTACGGTGGCTGCAGGACCTGGGCATGATCGGCTCGGCGGCCGACCTCGACGTCGTGGCGGCCGACGACAGCGAGGGCGTGCTGTGCGTCCCCGCGCTGGCCGGGCTCGCCGCCCCGTGGTGGCGGCCGGACGCCAGGGCCTCCTTCACCGGGATGACGCTCTCCACCGGCCGGGGGCACCTGGTGCTGGCCGTACTGCAGGGCGTCGCGGCGCAGGTCGCCGAGCTGGGCGACCTCGTCGCCGCCGATCTCGGGCGGCCGCTGAGCGCCCTCAGGGTGGACGGCGGGCTCACCCGCAGCCGGGTGCTCATGCAGGCGGTCGCCGACCTGGCGCAGGTCACGATCGAGGTCTACCCGTCGGAGCACGCGACCCCGCTGGGCGCCGCCGCGCTGGCCCGCGCGGCGCTCGACCCCGCCCTGCCGCTGCGGGAGGCGGTCGGCGGGTGGAAACCGGCCACGACGTACGAGCCGCACTGGCCGGCGGAGCGGGCGGCCGAGTTCCGCGCCCGCTGGCACGAGGCCGTACGGACGACCACAACGAGACAGGAGCAGGAGGGGGAACGGTGAGCACCACGGGGGTGGGCACGTTCGACGTGGCGGTGATCGGAGCGGGCATCGTCGGCTCCGCCATCGCCAGGGAGCTGGCGGGGCACGAGCTGAGTGTGGCGCTGCTCGAAGCGCGTGACGACGTCGGCGACGGCACCAGTAAGGCGAACACCGCGATCCTGCACACCGGTTTCGACGCCAAACCCGGCACCCTCGAATCCCGTCTGGTGCGCGAGGGCTATCACCTCCTGTACGGCTACGCGGCCCGTACGGGCATCCCGGTCGAGCACACCGGGGCCCTGCTGGTCGCCTGGACCGCCGAGGAGCTCGACGCGCTGCCGGGCCTGAAGGAGAAGGCCGGGCTCAACGGCTACGACAAGACGGAGATCGTCGGCGCGGAGGAGGTCTACCGGCTGGCGCCGCACCTGGGTGAGGGGGCCCTCGGCGGGCTGACCGTGCCCGACGAGTCCATCATCTGCACCTGGACGACCAATCTGGCGCTGGCCACCGAGGCGGTCCTGCGGGGGGTGAC
Source organism: Streptosporangium jomthongense (assembly GCF_042650425.1). Lineage (NCBI taxonomy): Bacteria > Bacillati > Actinomycetota > Actinomycetes > Streptosporangiales > Streptosporangiaceae > Streptosporangium > Streptosporangium jomthongense. The sequence goes on from NZ_JBHSBC010000001.1 coordinate 347,552, forward strand.
GCTGCTGCTGAACCACCGGGTCCTGACCGTCGAGGAGCACTGGGAGTCGACGACGCTGCGCACCTCGGGCGGGGACGTCACCGCCCGCTGGGTCGTCAACGCGGCCGGGCTCGGCGCCGACGTCGTGGACCGGCTGTTCGGCTACGACCGTTTCACCGTCACGCCGCGCCGCGGTGAGCTGCTGGTCTACGACAAGCTCGCCCGCCCGCTGGCCGACCGGATCATCCTGCCGGTGCCGTCCTCACGCGGCAAGGGCGTGCTGGTCAGCCCGACCGTCTACGGGAACGTCCTGCTCGGGCCGACCGCCGAGGACCTCCTCGACCGGACCGACACCGGGACCTCGGAGCGGGGCCTTGAGTTCCTGCTGGAGAAGGGGCGCAAGATCATGCCCGAACTGCTGCGGGAGGAGGTCACCGCGACCTACGCGGGCCTGCGCGCGGCGAGCGACCGCCAGGACTATCTGATCGAGGCAGACGCGGAGCACCGTTACGTCCTCGTCGGCGGTATCCGCTCGACCGGGCTCACCGCGGGCATGGCCATCGCCCGGTACGTCACCGAACTGGCGGGCAAGGCCGGGCTGCCGCTCGTGCCGAGGACCGATCTGCCCGAACCTCCCCGCATGCCCAACCTCGGGGAGGCCTTCCTGCGTCCCTACCAGGACGCCGAGCGGATCGCCGCCGACCCCGCCTACGGCAAGGTGGTCTGTTTCTGCGAGCGGGTGACCGAGGGGGAGATCCGTGACGCCCTCACCTCACCGATCCCGCCCGCCGGGCTTGAGGGGTTGCGGCGCCGTACGAGGGCGATGAACGGGCGCTGCCAGGGGTTCTTCTGCGGCGCCGAGATCGGAAACCTGCTGGAGGCCGACCGATGAGCGACACCGTCACCACCCTCACCCCGGACGTGGTCGTCGTCGGCGCGGGGCCGTCCGGGCTGAGCGCCGCGCGGGTGCTCGCCCCCCGGGTCGGCGGTGAGGTCCTGGTCCTCGACCGCGAGAGTACGGCCGGCGGCATCCCCCGCCACAGCGACCACCCCGGCTACGGCGTCAGGGACATGGGGCGTTTCATGGGCGGCCCCGCCTACGCCCGCAAGCTTGTCCGGCAGGCGGAGGAGGCCGGGGCGACGATCCGGACGAACGCCACCGTGACCGGGTGGTCCGGGGAGCGCGCGATCGAGGTGACCAGCCCCGAGGGTCGTCTCCTCGTCGAGGCCGGGGCGGTGATCCTGGCCACCGGCGCCCGGGAACGTCCCCGTCCGGCCCGGCTCATCCCCGGGGACCGGCCCCGTGGCGTCTACACGACCGGGCACCTGCAGAACCTCGTCCATCTCCGGCACGGCAGGGTCGGTGAGCGGGCCGTCGTCGTGGGCGCGGAGCTGGTCAGCTGGTCGGCGGCGCTGACGCTGCGGGAGGCGGGCTGCCGTACGGTGCTGATGACCACCGAGTATCCGAGGCCGGACTCCTACGCCGTGTTCAGCGGCCCGGGAAAGGTGCTGTTCGGGACGGAGGTCGCCACCCGCACCCGGGTGAGCCGGATCATCGGCAGGCCTGACCTGCGCGCGGTCGAGATCGAGAACCTCGACACGGGACGCAGGCGGGTCGTCGAGTGCGACACGCTCGTCCTCACCGGTGACTGGATTCCCGACCACGAGCTGGCACGCGCCGCCGGGATCGCCATCGACCCCGGCACCCGGGGGCCGCTGGTCGACAGCGCGCTGCGCACCGACCGGCCGGGTGTGTTCGCCGTGGGCAACCTGCTCCATCCGGTGGACACCGCCGACGTCGCGGCGATCGACGGCGCCCATGTGGCGCGTCCCGTCACGACCTGGCTGGACGGCGGGTCGTGGCCGGTCGGCGAGGGGGTACGGCTGCTGGCCGGGGAGCCCTTCCGGTGGGTCGCGCCGGAGATCCTGCGTCCCGGTGACCCGGTGCCCGCCCGGCGCCGGCTGTTGCTGTGGGGTGATCGCCACATCCGCCTCCCGCACGTGGTGCTGTGGCAGGGTGACCGGGTCGTGGCGCGCAGGCGGGTGTGGTGGCCGGTGGCCCCGGGCCGGGTGTTCCGCGTCCCTACGGACATGCTGTCCGCCGTGGACCCGCGGGGCGGCCCGGTGCTGGTCACCGCGGAACCGTGACCCCCGGCTCCCCCTCCAGCCGGTAGACGCGGCGGGCGTTCTCCGCGCCGATCATCGTGGCCACCCGTACGGCCTGCGTCCTGCTCCACTCCCCGTCGGCGACGAAGCCGGACAGGACGTGGGTCATCGCGCGCCGCCACAGCAGGGCGCCCAGGTGGTGCAGTTCGGCGGGTCCCCAGGCGTCGGAGGAGAAGAGGATCTTGGCGAAGGGGGCGAGTTCCAGGCTCTCCGCGACGACGGCCGCGCTGCGCGCCCCGGTGTGGTTCACGGCGAGCCCCACGTCGAAGTAGACGTTCGGGTAGACCTGGGCGAGGAAGCCCGCGTTGCGGTGGAACGGGTAGCAGTGCAGCAGCATCAGCGGGACGCCGCTCGGTTGCGCCCGTTCGATGAGGCCGCGCAGCAGCAGCGGGTCGCAGCGGCGCAGGTCCAGGTCGGGGTCGCCGTAGCCGGTGTGGAACTGCAGCGGCAGGCCGCGCTCGACCCCCTTCCAGATCAGGTGGCGCAGCAGCACCGGGTCGTCGACACGGACGCTTCCCGTCCGCTCGGCCTCCCGCAGCCACCTGCCCGCCGCGGCCGTCACCTCGCCGAGGGTCGGCGGCTCCGGGTCCACGTCGAGACCGTGCCGGTAGGCGACGACCGTCTTCACCCCGCGTGCCGTACGGCTGCGCTCCCACAGGACCGCCTCGAAGCGGGCGGAGAAGCCGGCCGCGTCGGTCCCCTCGGCCACGACGTGTTCGGCGACCGTCTCCAGACGGACGATCTCTTCGGCGGGGCGTCCGGTGGCCTCGGTCATCCCGGCCGGGCCGAGGAGTTCCTCGCCCCGGTAGCCGGTCTCCACCAGGAAGTGGCCCACCCCGCTCGCGGTCAGCAACCGCCGGTTGACCTCCTCGACGCCCAGTTCGGTACGGCGGGCGAGGTAGGTCTCCGGGTCGGTGTGCGCTTCGAGACCGAGGACGGGCGCGCAGTGCCGCAGGACGGCGAAGCCGAGCTGGGAGTCGAACTGGGTCATCCAGGACGGCGTCGGCCGGTCGGACTCGGTGATCAGCTCCTCGAACCCCCGCCTGGACAGGTCCGTGGCCAGGGCTCCGTGCACGTGGTGGTCCACCAGCGCGACCGCCCCGACGTCCCGTCCCAGGGACTCGGCGGAGAGGACGGTGGATGCTCCGGTCATGACGTGCTCCCGTGGGCGGTTCGCGGCTTTCGGTCGTGTCCGTGGTCTCCCCACCGACCCCGTCGTCATACCAGAACCCCGCCCCGGCGACCTGCGGGCACAGGGGTGAGCCGCGCCGGGAAAAGCGTCGGCCCGCGAGTGGCGAACCCCACGTGTTTCCCTTTGTGGAGGACCCGCCGTGAAGAAGCCCGGCCGGTTATCCGGAAAGCGTCCTTGCCTTAAGTGGCCGAGGACGTCGCCGCCTCATCCGTTACGGGAAAACGGCGCCGAAGCGGTTGTCACGGGCCCGCCTGAGGAACCACCCGCATTCCGGGACGCCCATCCCGGTGAAAGACCCGCTGATTCGCGGCGGGGAATGTCCCCGGCCTGGCCGGGACGAAAGCGTGGCGAGCGAAAGGCGGGCCGGGGCGTAGGCGCGTGGCCGGACGAAAGGCGAGACCGGGGTGTAGGCGTACGTGGCCGGGTGAACCGGCCCGCGCCCGGCGGCTCCCGTCCAGGCCCATCCGTGGCCGCGCGATATGTCACGACATCCGAACAAGGGTGTCCTTGTGTGATGAAGGGAGGCGGGGACTACAATCCGGAAAAGCATAATGGCCGGGGAAAGCACGGGGCGTGCTTGAGTAATCGCCTGACCATAGTGCGAGCACGTGAATCTGACGCTTAAGTGACTGTCCGGAAAGCCAGTCATCGAAGCGTTCGCGATCCTCGCGAACGCCGGAGGGAAGCTCCGATGCTCCAGACCATTCTGCTCGTGCTCGGTCTGTTCGTCGCTCTCGTGAGCATGGTGATCCTCGTCGAGGGCACGTCGCTGTCCGAACTGGTCTCGGACATCCGTACCAGGAACGCCCGTAACCGCCGCCTGCGCCGTTGCCGTCGCGACAACGCCGTCTACCCCTACTTCTACGACGTCGGCCTGAAGAACAGGGCCGAGGCGCAGCCGCCCGCCCCCGTCGGGGGCCGGGTCGGCGTGAGCTGCTGCGGTCTTGAGGGCGCCCCCATGCCGCCCGGCATGTCCTCCCTCTACACGTTGCACCACCGCGGCACCGGCCACCTGGTGCCGTGCACCGGCGAGGAGGTCCGGCGGTGGCGGCAGGCCGCGGTCGAGTACGTGACGACCCTGCGCGAGGCGGGCGCCGCGCTGCGCGCCGAGCACGAACGGGCCAGGCTGCGCCCCGTACGGCTGCTGCCCGGTGGGCGCCGCAGGATCGCCGTCGAGTTGCGGGAGGCCCGAGGGCGTTTCCAGTCCGCCGCCCTGACCGCCGCCGCGGCCTACCGGCCGGTACACGACGAGATCGCGAACCGCCTGAAAAGCGAACCCGCGCGCGGAATCCGGCGGGGGTGGCGACCGGCCCCCCTCACCTCACGGGAACGCCACCCCCTGTGAGCGGAGCGGCCCGCCGTTCAATAGTGTCCGATCCATGAGCACTCACTATGACGTCGTGGTCCTCGGCGCGGGCCCCGGAGGGTACGTGGCGGCGATCCGCGCCGCCCAGCTGGGCCTGAGCACGGCGATCGTCGAAGAACGTTACTGGGGCGGGGTGTGCCTCAACGTGGGGTGCATCCCGTCGAAGGCGCTGCTGCGCAACGCGGAACTCGCCCACCTGTTCAACCACGAGGCCAAGACCTTCGGCATCCGGGTCGAGGGCACGGTCACCTTCGACTACGGCGAGGCGTTCAGGCGCAGCCGCAGGGTCGCCGACCGGCACGTCAAGGGCGTGCACTACCTGATGAAGAAGAACGGCATCACCGAGTACGAGGGCCGGGGCGAGTTCACCGACGCGAACACGCTGCGGGTGACCGGGGCCGACGGCGGCGAGCAGACGGTGACGTTCGACCACTGCATCATCGCGGCGGGCGCCACCACGAGGCTGCTGCCGGGGACGTCGGTCACCGACCGGGTCGTCACCTACGAGGAGCAGATCCTCAGCGAGGAACTTCCCGGCAGCGTGGTCATCGCCGGGGCGGGCGCCATCGGCGTCGAGTTCGCCTACGTCCTGCACAACTACGGCGTCAAGGTGACGATCGTCGAGTTCCTCGACCGGCTCGTCCCGCTTGAGGACGAGGAGGTCTCCGCCGAGCTGGCACGTCACTACCGGCGGCTCGGCATCGAGGTGCTGACCTCGACGCGGGTGGAGTCCATCGACGAGTCCGGCGACAAGGTGCGGGTGACCGTCTCGCGCGACGGGCGGCAGGAGGTCCTCGAAGCCGACAAGGTGCTGCAGGCCATCGGCTTCAAGGCCCGCGTCGAGGGCTACGGCCTCGAACGCACCGGGGTCGCCCTGACCGACAGGGGCGCCATCGCCGTGGACGGGCGCTGCCGTACGAACGTGCCGCACATCTTCGCCATCGGCGACGTGACCGCCAAGCTGATGCTCGCGCACGCGGCCGAGTCCATGGGGATCATCGCGGCCGAGACCATCGCGGACGCCGAGACCATGGAGCTCGACTACGTCATGATCCCCAGGGCGACGTACTGTCAGCCGCAGATCGCCAGCTTCGGCTACACCGAGGCCCAGGCCCGTGACCTCGGCTACGACGTCCAGGTGGCCAAGTTCCCCTTCAGCGCCAACGGCAAGGCCCACGGCCTCGGGGACGCGGTCGGCTTCGTGAAGATCATCAGCGACGGTGAGCATGGCGAGCTGATCGGCGCCCACCTGATCGGCCCCGAGGTCACCGAGCTGCTTCCCGAGCTGACACTGGCCCAGAAGTGGGACCTGACCGTCACCGAGGTCGCCCGCAACGTGCACGCCCACCCCACACTCGGCGAGGCGGTCAAGGAGGCGATCCACGGCCTGGCCGGACACATGATCAACATGTGAGGGGCACCGGGGACCGGCCCTTACCCGGCGGAGGCGTAGGTGACCATGAAGGCCTGGGCCGTCCTGACGAGACCGTTGTAGCAGGCCACGCCCCGGACGGTCACCGCGAGCGCTCCGGTGTTCCACGGTGCCGGCAGGTTGCAGTATTCGGGGCCGGGCCCGTACGCGGTGACCTGCACGTGGTCGAGGAGCCCGCCGACCTGCGGGAACGTCACCAGACGCAGCCCCGCTCCCGCGGAGCGCACGGTGTTGACGGCCCCGCGGGAGTTGTGGCTGATCCCGCCGGGCCGCGGGGAGTACGGCCCGGCGTCGTCCGGGAGGTTGTCGAAGGTGTAGGCGAAGTTCTCCGACGGGAGCGCCGCCCCGGTGATGGCCCGCTCACGCTGGTAGGTGAGCGTCCAGCCGGTGCCGACGGGGGTGTCGGCCGCGTCGTGACAGCGCACCCGGACGCTCTGCCCTGCCACCGTGGACGTCCAGGCGGCGACCTTGCAGCGCGCGGGCCGCTCGGGATCGACCGCGGTCACCTGCAGGCCGCCCGTCCTCCGCGCCGTGCCGAGGCCGGGCATGAGGACGTCCCAGGTGCCCGCAGGCCCGGCGGTGACGGTGTTCTCACCCGCCGCGGAGTTGGCGCGTGAGACGACCGCCACGCCGTCGTGGTGGACGTAGCCGAAAGCCTTCCCGTCCACGACCTCCATCGGCGGGACGCTCTCCTCGAACAGGACGGTGAACGGGACGGTCACCGGGGCGCCGCCGTACCGGTGGCACCGTACGGCCACGAGCAGGTCGGCGCCCGAGGGGCCCCACCGCAGGACCTGGCACCACTCGGGGCGGGGGGAGACGGCCGTGACGTGCGCGACGCCGCCCGTGGTCGCCAGCCGAGGGAACCTGACGTACGTCGGGCCTCCGGCCGGGGTGAGGATCGAGACGACCGGGCCGGGCGGCCAGCTTCCCGCCTGGCGGGCGAGGGTGGGGACGCCGTTCGGCGTGTTGACGAAGGCGAACCCCCAGCGGTCGGGGACAGCCGTTCCCGCTCCCGCCGCGGGGACGGTGAGGTCACCTGTGAGCACGCCGAGGACGCAGAGGATCGACGTGATGACTTTTCGCAACCGACGCATACCGCTCTCCATCGGCCGAGGGGGACGTACGGCCAGGCATGACCGCGGCCGTGACATGGGGCAGCGTGAGGCGGCATGGCAGAGCCGGGGAGACACCTGGTTGAGCGTTCTTCGGGCTCTCGACGACCCGCGAGCGGAGCGGTCTCTCATCCTGGAGACCGGCGAAACGCCATGGACGACCGGAGGCGCCCACATCCGGAAACGGTGCGTCAATAGACGATTACCCTACGTCATAGTACGGCTCGCACCGGCCCCGTCAACCCCTCACTCCGGGTTCGGGGCGCTCCCCTCGGATGCCTGCCGCAGCGCGCCGACCACGTCGGAGTCGACGGCGAAGAAGCCGTAGAGGTCGGTCATCCGCAGCAGCCGCTCGAAGGGGCCGCGCACACCCGCCAGGCGCATCCACCCGCCCGCCTCGCAGGTCATGGCCATCCCGCCGAGAAGGGTGCGCAGGCCGTTCGAGTCGCAGAAGGTGATGCCTCCCGCGTCGAGGACGATCCTGGGACGACTCTCCTGGACCAGCCCCCTGATGGCCTCTCGCAGCAGCGGGCTCGACGTCCGGTCGATGTCGCCCTCGACGGTGAGCACGGCGCAGCGCGCCTCCTCGTGGTGGGTGACACGGACGACCAACTGCCTGCTCACACCCACCCCTGCCCCTCCCGGCGCCGGTGACGCGGCCCGGCCCGATCACACGGTATACCCCCACCCTCGCACAGCCGGGCGGCCCATGGGAGACATGTACGTAACGCCCAGAGACGACGTGGTATGACGTGGCACGACATGGAGCCCAGGAAGGCGACACATGTGACCCCCAGGCCACAAAACCCAGGCTGGACACCATACGTAGCGGATTGTTTACTTCTCGTGACCGCAGTAGCACCATCCGTCACAGGAGAAAGCATGCGACTCAACACACTCACGACCGTCGCCCTCGCCGCCCTCGTCGGCTGCGCGGGCCTGACGGCGGCGACCGCCCTCCCGGCCTCGGCGGGCACCACGCCCGTCACGGCCTCCTCCACGGCCGCCGACTTCACCGGCTACCAGATCGTCAAGCTGCCCAACGCCAACGTGCCCAACTTCACCCGGCGCGCGGTCAGGTGCCCGGCGGGCAAGCACGCCATCGGCGGCGGCGCGGAGGCCCAGGGCAACCGCGCGATCCTCGTCGGCTCCTTCCCGACCGAGGACGGCGCCGGCTGGTACGGCATCGGCCGCCAGGACGGCTACAGCGACGTCGGCATCAGCGTCTACGTGATCTGCGCCAACGTCAGCTGATCGCCCTCCCGCCGGACCGCCGGCCCCGAAGCACCGGCGGTCCGGCGGGAGCCCCAGGCTCTTCCCCGCCTTCCCCCTCCACCGACGACAGGCCATAATCACTTTCGGTGTCTGCCAAGTAACTTAACGTCAGACAACGGAGGGTTCGTCGTGAGGCGTCTGCGCTACCGCTTCGACAACCTCGTCATCCGGGGAGGCTGGGCCGTGCTCGGCCTGCTCGTCCTCGTGGCGCTCGCCGTCTCGGTCGCCGGGGCGACGGCCCTCGTCGTCCTGGTCCCGGACGCCACCGACCTGCCCCTCGCGCTCTGGTCGGGGTTGACACGCACACTGTCCCCGGTGACGGCGACACCCGAGGAGGGGCCGCCACCACTCCCCCGAGGCACCCCGGTGGTCGCTTTGACCGGAATCGTGATCTTCAGCGCGCTCGTCGGCCTCGTCAAGACGGGGCTCGACCGCAGGCTGGCCGGACTCCGCAAGGGCCGCTCGCCGGTGGTCGAGCGCGGCCACACCGTGGTGCTCGGCTGGTCGGAGCAGGTCTTCCTGATCCTGTCCGAGCTGGCCGCCGCGGGCGAGGGCAGAGGCGGGACGACCTGTGTGGCGATCCTCGCCGACATGGACCGGACCGCCATGGAGGAGGCCATCGGGGGCAGGGCCGCGCTGCGCAACCTGCGTGTCGTGTGCCGTACGGGCAACCCGACGGATCCGGCGGACGTGGCCATCGTCAGCCCGGAGCGGGCACGGGCGGTCATCGTGCTCGGTTCCGAGGACACCGACTCCGACGCCAGGACCATCAAGAGCCTGCTCGCGCTCGACGCCGCCGGGGTCCGGCCGAGGGTGCAGCTGGTCGCCAGCGTCCGTGACCCGGACAACCTGGTCGCCGCCCGGCTGGCGGGCGGGAGCGGCGCCCTGATCGTCGACGTCGACGAGATCTCCGCCCGCGTCGTGGTCCAGAGCTGCCTGAACCCCGGCCTGTCGGTGGTCTACGGCGACCTGCTCGGGTCGGGAGGAAGCGAGATCTGCTTCCGGCAGCCCTGCGACCTCGTCGGAGAGAACTTCGGGGACGCCCTGCCCGCCCTGGAGAACGGCTCCCTCATCGGCCTGGAGCGCCGGGGCCGGATCATGCTCAACCCCTCCGGGGAGACCCGGATCGACGCGAACGACCGGCTTGTCCTGATCATGGGCGACGGCGGCGCCAAGCAGTTCCGCACCTCGGCCGAGCCCGACAGCCACGAGATCATCGCCTCCGGGGAGCACACCCCAACGGCGCACCGCGTCCTGATCCTCGGCTGGAACGGCCGCGGCGCCGCGATCGTGACCGAGTTCGACCGGCGCATGCCGCCGGGGTCACAGGTGAGGGTCGTCGCGCACGACTCCCGGATGGCCTCGCGGATGGACGCCCTCGCGGGACCCCTGGCCAACGTGACCCTCGCCCACGAGAGTGGTGACATCACCCGTTACGGCACCCTTGAGGCGCTGGGCGTCGGGACCTACGACCACGTCCTGATCCTGGCCGACGACCGGCTCGGCGCACACGTCGCCGACTCGCGCACGCTCCTGACCCTTCTGCACGTCAGGGAGATGACCAGGAGCAACGGCTGGCGGCACAGCCTGGTGACGGAGATGGCCAGGGAGTGCGACCGGCGTCTGGCCGAGGTCACCGAGGTCGACGACCTGATCGTTCCCACCCGGGTGACCGGCCTGCTGATGATCCAGATCGCCGAGCATCCCCGGCGCCACGACGTGTTCACCGACCTGTTCGCCGCCGGGGGCCAGGAGGTCTCTCTCAGGCCCGCGGGTGACTACGTGCGGCTGTCGGTCCCGGTCGACTACGCCACCGTGGTCGCCGCCGCCCGTGCGTACGGCGAGATCGCGATCGGCTACCGAGGAGACCGTACGGCTCGCGGCGACGGCGGCGTCGTCCTGAACCCGCCGAAGAGCAGGAAGGTCGTCTTCGAAGCCGACGACGCGGTGATCGTGCTCTCCGGGCGCGCCTCCGCGAGGAAGGACGACCTACGCACGGACGTGGAACACCTGGAGACGCTGAACCACGAGATCACCTGACGCACGACGGAGTCAGGTCCGAGGAAGACGCCCCAGTTGCAGGTCTTCGAGAAGGGCCTGCGTCGCGGCGGCGACGGCCTCGACCGCCCTGTCGAAGGCCTCGGCGTTACGGGCGGACGGGGATCGGAACCCGGAGACCTTGCGGACGTACTGGAGCGCGGCTGCCCGCACGTCCTCGTCGGTCACGTCACTGGCGTAGGGCTCCCGAAGGGTTTTGATGCTCCGGCACATGCCATGGACCATATTCCACCGCACCGACAGAACCGGGGAGCCCAAGCGGCCCCGCCGCTCCCCGTCCCCTGGCGAGAGACCGGCAGGGTGGATCGCGAACGGTTAGGTCCGCCGCCGCCTCCGGTTCTCCCCGTCAGGAAAGCACCGAGCATATGTCGAACGGTTCTTCGTCCAGCACATCGGGCGGCCGGACCTCGCTGATCCTCTCCCAGAACCCGGGAGGAGGCCGAAGAGGCCGGGAGGCGACGCAGGCGTCTCTTATGAAGCCGGAACGCGGCTTGGGCGGCGAAAGGCCGGTGAGGCGCTGATCCGGGCTTCGAGCCCTAGGCTCGCCTGAGCAGGCGTAGCCGGGGGAGGTTGCCGGTCAGGACCCGGGCGTAGGCGATGAGCAGGTGGGGAAGCTCGTCGGCCTGTCTCCACAGCAGCACCGCCTCGGCGTCGAGTTCGGCGACGCTGTCGGCCAGCCCCTCCCCCAGGGGCACGGACTCCATCCGCGCGTTCAGTTCGTGGGCGCGCATCCTGGCGCCGAGGGCCGCGTCCACGGCCTGGGAGGCCTGCCTGATCTCCTCGACCGTGCCGGGGGCGGCTCCGGCCCTGTCCAGGGCGTGGACGAGCTCGCCGGTGGGCGGCAGGAGGGGCATCTGGTGGTCGAGCCACATCCGGCCCCACAGACGCCGCCGTCGCGCCTCCGTCCACCCGTCCTGGACGAGCACGGGCCTGCCGTCGGGGGTTCGCCGGACGACCATGCCCAGCTCCGCGGCGAAGTCACGACCGCCGACCGGTGCCGGACCGCGGTCGCCCGGCCGTACGTCGGTCAGGCCCTCGTCCATCCACACGGCCAGTTCGGCGAGCTCGCGGTCCGTCTCGGAGATGGCGGGCAACAGCGCCAGCTGCCGTTCGTCCATGTGGGTGTAGGGGTCGGCCGCCGCAACGCGGACGGGGGTCAGGCCCGTCCCCACCAGCTGGGCGACCACGGCGCAGGCGGCCACGTCGGCGTACCACGCGGCGAAGACGGTCACCGCGTCCTCCAGTTTCTCCGCCGTCTCCTCGGCGAGGAGCGTCCGCCGGGCGCCCAGTGACTCAAGCGGGTCGATCCTGAGACCCGCCGGGGGCCACGTCTGGGTGGCGCGCAGCCGCGAACCGCGCTCGTCGCTCTCGTACAGCTCCTGCCTGAGCCGCACGGCCGCCACGTAGTCGGCCTCGACCTGACAGGCCGCCTCGGTCAGGGCGTGCAGGACGTGGTCGATCGCCTCGTCGCTCAGCGCCTCTCCCGGCGTGGTGGTGAGCACCGCGGAGCCTTCGATTCTCACGCGCAGCCTCCCTCGGCTGGGCCCGACGGCCTGCTTGGCCGTTTCCTGCGACGGGTCGGCGCACCGCCGCACAATAGACACGGAGAGTACGCGAATGGTCACGGACAGACTACTCGTGGGCCGCAGGTGACGGGTGGGAACCAGGGGATCTCCGGCCGGAGCGCGGTCTCCCCTGGGCTTTCTCCGCGCAAAGCGGTGACGACGCGTCGCGAGAATGCCCGCGACCGCGTCCGGTCACGGTCCTCCGAAATGCCCTGTGGCCGCTTCGTTTGAACACCGGTCCAGACCCGGCCGTACGGCGTCGGCGGTTGTCGGGAAGTTCCCCCGCCCAGGCGGAGAAAGGCGGGAAAAGGCCGGGCGAAATTCATACGGGAAGCACCGTACGGCACCGGTGAGAACTTTCCACCATTCCTGCTTTCTCTCGGTGACAGGACGTGCCCTGTCCGCTTCCGCTCCGGGAAGCGGCTTTGGATGCCCGGAGAATTCCCAGTTCACAGCGTTGCCGCTCGGTGAATACGCCGAATGGCGAGATCCGCGAGGGGTGCCCGGCCCCGCCCGCCGGATGCCTGGAGCGCCGAAGATGAAAGGCCTGACACCGAACACTTCCGCTTTGGCGAGCGTGCTGCAAGACTGCGTTCGACTGTGCTTCGGGGCTTCATTCCCTTAGACGACCAGGCGTGGGAGGCCGGTGTGGGGGAAACTCGGTTCAGCCGAGACGACAAAGGCACTGGAAGAAGGCCGGGGCCGCCGGGAAAACAGGTTTCTCGCGGGACGAGTCGCTCCCCGGAGGTTCGGGGACGTTCCTTGGAGTTTCCTGAGCGTTTTCCGGGCGGAGGCGGTCGCCGGGGGGCGGCCGTGTCCATCGGCGACACGGCGCCGGGGAACGACCGGTCGCGTCCTGCGGGGAGCGCACCGGGGAGGCGTCATGCCCGGCGGTGAACCTCTCCAGGTCATCGTGTGCTCGACCGGCGCCGCCGGGCTGTCCGGCGTGCGCAGGGCCGTACGGCTGGCCAACCGGCGGGCGGCGGCGGGCAGACGGCTCCGCCTGCTGCTCGACCCGTGGCTGATTCCGGACACCGTCGGGATCGACCCCGGGGTGCGGATCGCCGAGCTTGTCGACCCCAACCCCGGCCACCGTTACCTGTGCCGGGAGCAGGCCGACGCCGACCGCGTCTTCGAGACCCTGCTCGCCCACGACTGGCAGTCGCAGCCCGTCACGCTGACCTTCGTCGGCTGTGCCGCGCTGGCCCTGACGGTCGTGCGAGCCCGCAGGCTCCTGGGGCTGTTCCAGGACGCCACGATCGAGACGGTCGACCTGGAGCCGCTCACCGGGACCGTCGCGGGGACGCCCTCGGAGGTCTTCGCCCGCTGGGCCGCCGGATACGTACGCCGGTACGCCGGGACCGTCCTGCGAACCGGGGACGCTCCCCGGGGACGTGTCTCCGTGGTCATCCCGCTGTTCGACCACGAACAGCGGGTTCACGAGGCCGTCGCCTCGGTCCGCCGCGACCTGCCGGAGGCCGAGATCGTGGTGGTGAACGACGGTTCTGCGGACCTGGCGACGAGCAGGTTGTTCGACGGCCTGAACGGCGTGGTCAAGGTCAGCCAGGAGGGTCAGGGACTCAGCGCCGCCCGCAACGCCGGGATCCGGCACGGCCGCGGCGACTATGTGGTGCCGCTCGACGCCGACGACACGATCAGGCCCGGTTTCCTCGACGCGGCGCGCAGGGCGCTCGACGGCAATCCCGACCTGGCCTACGTCGTCGGTTACACCCAGTACACCGGCCTGCTCCACAGCACCTACGCCCCCGCCGGGTTCATCCCTGAGCTGAGCCTGTTCATGCACACGCACGGCAGGGCGACGGGCATGTACCGCAAGGAGGTGTTACAGGGGGTCGGCGGATACGACCGGCGCTTCCCCGCGTCCGAGGACTGGGAGATCCAGATCGCGCTGTACCGGGCGGGGCACCTGACCGACGTCCTGCCGATCGTCGCCCACCGCTCCCAGGGGGACGCCGAGCAGTTCCACTCCTCCCTGGAGGAACAGGTTCGTCACCGGCCGGTCCAGCAGATCATGCGCAAGCATCTGCCGATGCTGGACGCGGGTGACCTGCAGGTCGGGATGCTGGTGCTCGCGCACCTGTGGGACGCCGAGTACGAGCCCAGCCTGCCCACCCCACCCTGGCGAAGCCTGCCGGTCTGAGGAACTCTCGGTGTCCGGACGCTATCGTGACCGCTGTGGCCTCGCATTCGGACGACGACCGTCTTGACGAGCTGATCGCCGAGGCGACCGTGGACGCCTACGGTGAGAACGAGCAGCTCTCCGGGTTCCACGTGATGATCGAGGACAACCTCGCGCTGCCGTTCGAGACAGACGTCCTGGGCGCCCCCGTCACCGTCACAAGGATCACCCTGCTGGTCGGGACCGGTATCGCCGCCGTCTGCGAGCGTGGGAGACACCGCCAGGCGATCGGCGTCCTTGACCTGCCGCTACCCGATCCGCCTCCGGCCGGAGCCGAGTGGATCGAGGCGTTCCGCCGCTGGGCGGGGTGAACGGGTGAGCGAGTACCAGTACTACGAGTTCGTCGCCATCGACCGGCCGCTCACCGCCGGGCAACAGGCGGAGATCCGCGCCCTGTCCACCCGGGCCAGGATCACCGCGACCGGCTTCGTCAACGAGTACGAGTGGGGAGACTTCAAGGGCAGCCCGCGGACGATGATGGAGCGCTACTTCGACGCCCACCTGTATCTGTCCAACTGGGGGACCCACCGTTTGATGCTCCGCCTCCCCCTGAGGCTGCTGGATCCCGTCGTGGCCGGGCGTTACTCCGTCGAGGACCGGGTCGACTCCTGGACTTCGGGAGAGCACGTGATCCTGGAACTGGCCAGCGAGGAGGAAGAGGAGGACTGGGAGGATGACATCGAGAGCTCATTGCCGGCGATCGTCGGGGTCCGCGCGGAACTGGCCGCCGGCGACCTTCGTCCGCTCTACCTCGCCTGGCTGTCGGCTGTGAGGGACGGGGAGAAGGGGTCCGCGCCGCCCGTGCCGCCAGGGTTGGGATCGTTGACCGCCGCCCAGCGGGCGCTGGCCGACTTCCTGCGAGTGGACGACGACCTGCTGGCCGTCGCGGCCGAGGTGGGGCGGGGCCGTACAGCTTGATCGGGCCGCCCTTGCCTCCTGGATCGGCGCCATCTCTGGGCGCCGCAAGGACGCGCTGTTACTGAGGGTCGTCACCGGTGAGGCCGTCCATGTCCGTGCGGAGCTGCTGCGGGACTTCCACAGCCAGGCGACGGTCGCCGAACAACCGGTGCTTACGGCCGGCGAGCTGGAGGACGCCGCCTCCGTGCGCAGAGATGAGCGGCTGCGGAAGAAGCGGCTCCGCCGGGAACGGGAACGCGCCCGACGGGAGCGGCAGGAGGCACTGGATCGGGAACGCCGTCTGAACGAACTCGCCGGAGATCCGGACGGGGCGTGGACACGGGTGGAGTCGCTCGTCAGCACCGGAAAGTCCCGCGAGTACGGCCAGGCCGTCGCGCTGCTGCGTGACCTGTGGGCCCTGGCCGACCGCGAGGGCGACCTCAACGCCTTCGGTGAAGGTCTCGCCCTGCTCAGGCAGCGGCATCGAGGTAAGTCGAGCCTGCTCAGGCGAATTGACGAGGCCGGGCTTTCCTCCGCGTGATCCGATGCTCCGGAAGGCCTCAGATGTCGGCTGTCTGGTCGGACTTGTCTTCGGTGAGGGAGAACTCCTCGCGGAGGAGGGAGAAGAGGAGTTGGTCGTGCCAGCGGCCGCCTCGCCACTGGGCTCGCCGTACGCGGCCCTCCTGCTGGAAGCCGATCTTCTCCAGGCAGCGGATCTCGGCCAGGTTCTCCGGGTCGGTCGTCGCCTGGACGCGCTCGACCCTGGTGTGGGTGAACAGGTAGCGGACGAGCTCCCGCTGGGCCAGGGTCCCGATGCCGCGCCCCCGCCAGGACGGCAGCAGGCCGATGGCGATCTCCCAGCACAGCGAGGTGTCGCGGCGCCCCCAGCGGCGCTCCAGCCACTCGACCCGCCCGGCCAGCTCGCCGTTCACGGTGACGGCGAGCATGTTGTCCGCCCCGGCCAGGAGCCCTCGGGTGCGCAGGGCCTCCCGCGGTGCGACCGTCGGGGTGAACCCGAACCACTGGTACGGCGTCGCCCCCTCCTCGCTCTGGAAGGCCAGGTCGAAGGCGTCCAGATCGGCCTCGACGACGGGCCGGAGCTCCACGGGCGGTCCCCCTCGGTGGTCACCGGACGAGAAAACCCCAGGCCGGGCGTGCCGACCTGGGGTTTCCTCCGCTGTGCGCCGCCAGGGACTCGAACCCCGGACCCGCTGATTAAGAGTCAGCTGCTCTAACCAACTGAGCTAGCGGCGCTTGGCTTCGACAAGACTACCGGACGAGAGACCGTGCTTGGGACACGGAGCGACACAACCCAACTGTCATCCCATGCCATGAGATGACAGCCATTTCATAATTTTTCGTCGCTCAGCCCCAGGCCATGGCCTTGATCGTGGAATGCGTGGGGGTCGTGACCGTTTGGAGATCTCAGCCGGGGTAGCGGGAGGAGGCCGACGAACCACACCAAAGGAGAGAAACATGCAGCCTGAACTGTGGAGCTATCGCGCTGACGCCTACGACGTCAACCAGAGTCTCGACATCGCGGGCTATCACGTGGAGGCCACCGACGGGAAGATCGGCTCGGTCGACGAGGCGACCTACGAGGTCGGTGAGAGCTACATCGTCGTCGACACCGGACCGTGGATCTTCGGAAAGAAGGTCCTGCTTCCCGCCGGTACCGTGACCCGGATCGACCCTCAGGAGCGCCGGGTCCACGTCTCGCGCACCAAGGAAGAGATCAAGAACGCTCCCGAGTTCGACGAGTCGAACTTCAAGGAGCCGGTCTACCGCGACACGGTCGGTGAGTACTACGGCCGCTTCCCCTACGGCGGGACGGGCGTCTACTGACCCTTCCGCGACGTCACGCACGGCGAGGGCCCCGCTTCGAGGCGGGGCCCTCGCCGCGTTCCGGGGGCGGTGACCGGTCCCGGCCTTCTGAGAACGCCTCGGGAGCCGTCCTCAGAAAGAGCCGTCCTCAGAAACCGGTCTCCAGGAACCCCGAAGGTCAGGGCCAGGAGGGGTCTCCCGCTGGGCTGACGGGGCCCTCCAGTACGCCGAGCCGTTCCAGGAGGGTCAGGAAGGTGAGCGCGTACGGCGAGTCTCCCGTGACGGCCGCCACACGTCCCCAGTCGACCTGCTCGCGCAACGCCCTGACCTGGGGCAGCAGCGAACCGTAGTCACAGCCGTGCTCCGACAGCGGAAGCAGCCAGGTGATGACCAGGTCGGTCGCCTCAAGGACGGGCACGATCACGGCGGAGGCCTTCATCGGCTCCGCGCGCTCCAGCAGCCGGGAGGTGACGGGGTGGTCGCAGACGCTGAAGATCAGATCCACCAGCCTGCCCTCGTCATAGGCCTTGACCAGCCAGTCCTCCGGGGGCTTGGCCGTCTCGAACCCCAGGCCTCCCAGGGCCTCCAGAGCGGCGGGCACATCCTGCTGGGGCAGGACGAAATCCACGTCGTGCAACGAGGGAGCGGCGCCACGCGCGTAGGCGGCGCATCCCCCCGCCAGCGCGAACCTGACGCCCGCGTCCTTGAGACCGCTGCTGGCTCGCTTCAGCGTTTCCAGGATGGCGTCGGTCACCTCGTGGCCGTGACTTCCCATATCCCCCGGGTACCCCATGAATCCCCAGATAGGCATAGCAAACCTGGTCCAGGGTAAAGCGCCCTCTTAAGCCTTACCCCTACGAACCGCTTCGCCGCCGGGCGTCCGCCGAGGAGGTCGGCGGCCGGCTGGGAATCGTCCGTATAGGGGTTCCACGCTCAAGGAGTCCTGAATGAACGACCCCGGACAAGACCACGTCGAGGAACCGGAGACCGACGAGACGCGCAAGGAGCGGGTGGACCGGGAGCTGGGCGAGCTGCTTCAGGGCCTCAGGGTCGCCGTGACCGGAGTGCAGGTCCTGTTCGCCTTCCTGCTGACGCTTCCGTTCGCCGCCGGTTTCCACAAGCTTGAGGACGAGGGGCGCTGGCTGTTCTTCATCTCGCTGCTGAGCGCCGCGCTGGCCTCCGTACTGTTCATCACCCCCGCCGCGCAGCACCGCCTGCTGTTCCGCACCCCGCTGAAGGAGAAGATGCTGCACCGGGCCAACAAGCTGGGCATCGCCGGGGCCGTCGGGCTGGCGATCGCGATGACCAGTTCGGTCGCCCTGGTGGCCGAGACCGTGATCAACGCCTGGCCCGCCGTACTGTTCGGCGGCGCCGTGGCGCTGTCCAGCGCGTGGTTCTGGATTCTCCAGCCGATCATCGATCTTCACAGGACCAGGGATGTTATGTGATGAATCGTGAGGGCAGGGGCCCGTTATGGCTACCTTGCTTTGGATCATCGCAGTCGTTCTCGTCATCTCCGGGATCTATGTGATCCTGGCCCGCCGCGACCTCCTGTGGGGGATCGTGCTCATCGTCCTCGGATTCCTCGTCGGCCCCGGAGGTGTGAGCATCTTCAACGTCTGATGCGGGCCTCGCCCGCACCATCTTCGACGCCGCACGCCGAACGCCGTGCAGGCGCCTGGAAGCCCTGGCGGGCCGGATTCGTCCGGCCCGCCGCTTCTCGGGCCCTACAGGCAGTAGACCCCGTAGGCCCGGCCGAGCACCGGCAGCGCGACGTTGCGCACTCTGATGCCGCCGGGGGTCACACCCTTCTCCGTGCCCGCGTGCGCGTGCCCGTGGACGATCAGGTCGGCGCCCTCGGCGTCCACGGCCTCGGCCAGCAGGTAGCTGCCGAGGAAGGGGTAGATCTCCAGGGGTTCCCCGGCGAGGGTGTCCTTGACCGGGGAGTAGTGGGACAGCACGACCCTGCGGTCGGCCTGCAGTTCCTTGAGCGCCACCCGCCAGCGTTCCGCGATCCGCTTGGTGTGTCCCACGAAGGCCTTGATCTCGGGCTCTCCGAAGTCGCTGGCGCACTTGCCCGCGTATCCTCCGCCGAAGCCCTTGCCACCGGCGACGCCCAGCCGTACGCCGTCGATGTCGAGCACGGTCGCGTCGTCGTGCAGGACCGTGATCCCCGCGTCGGACAGCATGGCCGCGATCTCGGCGGGGCGGTCGGAGTGGTGGTCGTGGTTGCCGAGCACGGCGACCACCGGGACCGGCAGGTCACGGAACTCGTCGGTGACCACGGCCGCCTCCTCCAGAGTGCCGTGCCGGGTCAGGTCACCGGCGAGCAGCAGCACGTCCGCGTGTTGCTCGACGTCGTCAAGGCGCTTGCGGTAACTCCCCCTGAGCCTTTCGTCCAGGTGGACGTCTCCCACAGCCGCGATGCGCAGTTGCCTCACAGCCGTTCCTCCTCCCCCGGGCCCCTGACGTCGAGGACGGTGATCTCGTTGCGGAGCGTCAGCTCCGGGGCCGCCTCGTGGGCCACGTCGGCGATGAGCGTTCGGCGTTCGTCGCCGGAGACCTGCCCGCGCAGGAAGAGCTGTCCGCCCCGGACGTCGACCCGGATGCCGAGCTCGTTGGTCCTGTCGTCCTCGGCCAGTGCGCGTTGCACACGCGCTGCGACGTACTGCGGAGCCTCCATCGTCGAACTCCTTTCCTCCGAAAAACCTCGCGTTCCCGGGAAAGCCCCCGCGAAACGTGTGGTGATCCAGGACGAGGGCATGGTCGGTGGCCGTTCGGGTACGGGAGGCGCCTGAACCGGCGAAGGAGGCAACCATGGAGGACACCGTGAAGAACAAGGTCGTGGTCGTGACCGGCGCGAGTGGCGGGGTCGGCAGGGCGGTGGCCCAGGAGTACGGCGCGCGGGGCGCGTCCGTCGCGCTGATCGCCAGGGGGACGGCCGGCCTGGGCTCCGCGGCGGCCGACGTGGGCGCCGCGGGAGGCACCGGGCTGGTCTACGAGGCGGACGTGGCCGACCACCGGCAGGTCAGGCAGGCCGCCGAGCGCGTCGAGCAGGAGATGGGGCCGATCGACGTCTGGATCAACGTGGCCTTCTCTTCGGTCTTCGCCCCCTTCACCGAGATCACGCCCGAGGAGTACGAGCGGACGACCGCGGTCACCTACCTCGGTTACGTCTGGGGGACGCGGGTGGCGCTCGACCTGATGCGCCCCAGGAACCGGGGAGTGATCGTCCAGGCCGGGTCCGCGCTCGCCTACCGGGGCATTCCCCTGCAGTCCGCCTACTGCGGGGCAAAGCACGCGATCAAGGGGTTCACCGAGTCGGTCAGGACCGAACTGATGGGCGAGGGAAGCGGCGTCCAGATCACCATGGTGCAGCTTCCCGCGCTGAACACCCCGCAGTTCTCCTGGGTGTTGTCCAGGCTCAGGCATCATCCGCAGCCCGTTCCCCCGATCTACCAGCCCGAGGTCGCCGCCAAGGCGCTCGTCTTCGCCGCCGAGCACCCACGGCGGCGGGAGTACTGGGTCGGCGCCTCGACGGCGATGACCCTGCTCGGAGAGCGCCTGGCCCCCGGGCTGATAGACCGTTTCCTGGCCCGCAACGGACGGAGAAGCCAGCAGACCGAGTCGCTGTTCCCCACCGACGTGGCCAACCTGTGGGAGCCCGCGGACGAGGAACGGGACTACGGCGCCCACGGTGTCTTCGACAAGCGCGCCCGTCCGCACAGCGTCCAGGCCTGGCTGTCCCGGCATCGCGGGCTGGCCGCCCTCGCCCTGGCCGGTGGGGCCGCCGCCGCGACGGCCGTGCACCGGGCCAGGCGCTGAGCCGTACCGCCTGTGCCGCCGCCCGTGCCGGCCGTCAGGGCAGCAGCAGACCCCAGTAGAGGGCCCACGGGACGAACACCGCGCCGCCGGCCAGCAGCAGGCCGAGCTGCCCTCCGCCGAGGGAGTCCCGGGTACGGCGCCAGGCCACGGCGAGGCGGACCGTCGCGACGGCCGAGACGACCGCGACGGCCTGCAGCGCCAGCCAGACCAGCGGGCGGCCGAGCAGTACGGGGCCGGGAGCGGCCAGTTTCCCGCCGGTCATCATCAGATAGACCAGGTAGCAGAACGAGCCGATGACCGAGACGAGACCGCCCGCGCTGAGCAGCCACACCGCCCTGGTCACCGGGGCCCTCGACCGGCCGCGCAGGCGCCGTACCAGCGCGGCCACCGGGTAGGAGACGAAGGCGACCAGGAACAGCGCCAGCGCCACGAGCTGCGCGGGCGCCGACTCCCACCAGGCGGGAGGGTCGACCGGCACGGTCAGTGAGGCCTGGACGGGGGCCGGGCCCGAGGAACTCGTCGCCGGTGGCCTGCCCGCCGTGACCTCCCCGACCCAGGAGCCGACCAGGTCGGCGTAGCCGGGGGCGAGTTCGGGCAGCCGGGTGACGCCCCCGTCGGGGGTCAGGTGGGCGGCGTGGTCGGCGTCGGGGAAGAACCGGGCCGTGTAGTACCGGTTGCCGCCCTCCCCGAGCGCCCGGGAGAACACCGGCGGGCTCTCCTGCGGTGGGGTCAGCAGGTCGTGGGTGCCCCAGATGGCGAGCACCGGCTGGCGGACCGCGGCCAGGGTCGGCGCGGGGTCGTAGTAGGGCTCGGGGAACATGCCGCCGTCGGCGATCGTCCGGTAGAGGTTCAGCTCGGCCCGGTCGATCAGTGAGCCCGTGACCCCGGCCTTGCGCAGTCCGGCGGCCACGGCCCAGGTCTGCTGCCGCAGCGGTGGCAGCCCGTTGGCGCCGACGAGCACGACGAAGGCGATGTCCTTGGACCGGGAGGCGGCGATCGGGGCGACCCAGCCGCCTTCGCTGAGCCCCCAGATGCCGACCTTCGCCGGATCGACGCCCGGCTGGGAGCGCAACGTCGCCACGGCGCCGAGCGCGTCATCGGCGAGCTGCGGATAGGACCGGTGGATGAGCGAGTAGCCCGTTGACCGCTTGTCGTAGATCAGCACGGCCATGCCCCGGCGGGCGAACTCGACGGCCTCGCCCAGCAGCTTCGTGCGCGGCGTCCCCGTGCCCGCGCCGTGCACCAGGACGACGCCGGGGCGTCCGGCTCCCGCCGTACCACCGGTGAGCCCAGCCCCCGCGGCGGGCTCATCGGTGGTCTTGTCGTTGGGCTCGGTGGGTTTGGCGGGTTTGGTGATGATCGTGCCGTGCATGGCGAGTCCCCCGGCGCCACGGAAGCTCACCTCGACGGATGTCAGGTCGGAGGGTACGGCGGGCGGGGACGCGGCCGTCGCCACGGGGGCGGTCGCGGGGACGGCGAGCAGGCTGAGGACCGCCGCCGTCAGGAGGATTCTTCGCATATGCCGAACATACTTTGCAGAGAAGTCTCTGCAAACAGTTCTCTGCAGATTTCCTTCTGCAGGAGTAGACTGATCATCATGAAGGATGAGAAGCCGCCGATGCTCGACCCGGTGAGGCTCAAGGCCCTGGCCCACCCCATGCGGCGACTCATGCTGCGTCACCTCAGCGTGCACGGCCCCGCGACCTCGACCACGCTCGGCGAGTTGCTCGACGCCAAGACCGGCACGACCAGCTACCACCTGCGCCAGCTGGAGAAGGCGGGGTTCATCGAGGAGATCCCGGAACGCTCGACCGGCAGGGAGCGCTGGTGGCGCAGGACCCAGGCGCTCAGGGACATCCGACTGCCGGCGCCCGGGGAGCTCGCCCCGGAGGACCGGCTCGTGCTGAACGAGTTCCACCGGGCCAACCTCGCGGAGGACCGCGAGCTGTTCGAGCGCTTCCCCGCCGCCTACCTGCGCGACCCCCGGTGGGCCAAGCTCTCACGCGGCCTCGGGCGGATGACTCTGGAGGAGTTCGAGGAGTTCTTCGAGGCCTACATCGCGCTGCTGATGAAGTACAACCGCCCGGCCGAGGACGCCCCGCCGGACGCGCGCCCCATGTTCGTCAGGCTGTTCGCCCTGCCCGCCGACGAGGAGTGACCCACGGTCACGCCCGCTCCCCCGCCAGCGTGGTGATCACCCTGAGGATCTCGGCGCCGCTCTCCGCCCCGCCCAGAATGATGATCTTCAGGCTGGCCCGTTCCTCGTCGTAGATCGTCTCGACGCGCAGCCGCCCGTCGTCGTGGGTGCCCCCGGTGGCCAGGGCGATGAGGGTGTTACTCAGCCGCATCGTCTCCTCGACGCCGATCGCGTCGACCTGCACGACACAGGACACCTCGACGCGGCGGGAGCGCGCGGCGGTCCCGGCGGTCTCAGCGGCCGGCGGCTCGACCGGCTGCCCGGTGAACGCCTCAAGGTCCTCCCGCGCGACGCGGTACCGCCTGCCGATGCGCGTCGCCCTCAGCCGGCCGTCCCGCACGTAGCCACGCACCGTCTTGACGTGCAGACCGAGCAGGTCGGCCACCTGCTCAACCGTGTACGGCTGCCGCGACACCACGCCACCCCTTCCCTGTCGTTCCTCAAACTACTCAACGCACGACGCGTCAGGAAACGAAAGGGAAGGCCGTACGGCTATCCGCCGATGGCCCGGTGCACGCTCCTGGTCGCCGAGCGGTCGATGGCGGCCTTGACCACACCGAAGATGGCCCCCTGGATGGCCGCCGCGGCCAGGACCTCGCCCCAGCCGTACTCGTCCGAGGTCGCCTGGGGCGCCTCATCCGTGCCCGCGAGGAGCTTCCAGACCTGCTTGAAGACGACCCCCGCGACGGCGCCGCCGAGCATTCCGCTCACGACGCCCGCCCCTCGGGAAACGATCCTGCTCATCGTTCACCCTCTCCTTGAGAAAGACATTCGAGCGCCCCCGCCATGACCTGACGGGGGCGTGGAAGCGCCGTCACACGACCGGCGGGTCGTCGTAGGGACGCTCCTGGTAGACGCGACGGTGGGTCACCGGGTCCTCCTCGACCACGGTGGTGGTCGGCGCGACCGCCCTGCGGGCGATCCTGACCCGGTAGATCGCGAACAGCAGCCACACGAGGCCGCCGATCATCAGGACGGCCCCGACGACGTTGATGTCGAGCCCCGCGATGTCGAACTCGACCGCCCAGGTGAGGATGGCGCCGAGCATGATGAGGATGATGCCACCTGCGATGGTCATGGGGGTTCCCTCCTTTGAACCAACGCCCCATCCCCTATCCCCCGTACGGATCTCAAACGTCCCCGCGTCGTGCGGCCGTACCCGGGGAGGTGAGCGTTACGGTACGGCCGGCAGGACGGCGCCCTTGTAGGTGTCCTGGATGTACTTCTTCACCTCGGGGCCCTGGAGCAGTTCGGCGAGCTTCCTGACGCGGGGGTCGCCGACCTTGGCGGGGACGGTGACCAGGCCGTTGGCGTAGGGATTGCCCTCGCCCTTCTCCAGGATCAGCGAGTCGGTCGCGGGCTGGAGCCCGGCTTCGAGGGCGTAGTTGCCGTTGACGACCGCGGCGTCCACGTCCTGGAGCGAGCGGGGCAGCTGGGCGGCCTCAAGCGGCCTGAACCGCAGCTCCTTGGGGTTCGCCGCCACGTCGCGTTCGGTGGCCTTGACGCCCACGCCCTCCTTGAGGGTGATCACCCCGTTGTCGGCGAGGAGTTTGAGCGAGCGGCCCAGGTTGCTCGCGTCGTTGGGCAGCGCGACCTGGGCCCCCTTGGCCAGCTTGGCGATGTCGTCGATCTTCTTGGAGTACAGCCCGAGCGGCTCGATGTGGACCGGGGCGACCCAGCTCAGGGTGACGCCCTTGCCCTTGGAGAACTCCTCAAGGTAGGGGACGTGCTGGAAGTAGTTGGCGTCGAGCCGTCCCTCGTCGAGTTGGACGTTCGGCTGCACGTAGTCGGTGAACTCGACGATCTCCAGGTTCAGCCCGGCCTTGGCGGCGAGGGTGTCCTTGACGAACTTCAGGATCTGACCGTGGGGCACGGGGTTCACGCCGACCTTGAGCGGCGCGTCGGCCTTCGGCGACGATCCTCCGCCGGTCGAGGCCGCGGACGTGGTCGTCTGTGATCCGCCGCACGCGGTGAGGGTCCCGGCCAGGATCAGCCCGGTCACGACTCCCAGCAGTCTGCGCATACTTCCCCCAAATTCCAGTAGATTTAGTAGGAAATATGGCACAGCGAAGGTCCGCCGACAACCCGATCATCTGCCGACGGACAACGCGGTCACCCGCCGGTCACGTGCCGACGATCGCCTTCATCTGGTCGATCTGCGCGGTACGCGAGGCCTCGATCCGGTCCGCCAGCGCCTTGGTCTCGGCGTTCTGACCGGCCATCTTCTCCACCTTGGCCATCTGGATGGCGTCGTCCTGCTGGGAGATCAGCGCGTTGAGGAACCGCTTCTCGAACTCGGAGTCCGGGGACTTCGAGATCATCCGGATCTGGGCGTCGCTCAGCCCGTGGCCTCCGTGACCGGAGTGCGCGCCCGCCGGAGCGGCCGTGGGGCGCTTCCAGCCCTTCAGCCAGCCGGTCATCATCGTCACCTCCGCGTCCTGGGTGGTGGCGATCGCCGCGGCCAGGACCTTGGCGTTCTCGCTGATGTTCCGGCCTGCGGCGAGCTTCGCCAGCTTCGCCCCCTGGGCGTCGTGCGGCAGCATCATCTGCAGGAACATCACATCGGCCGGGTTGAAGTCAGGGCCCGCGACGAGCCCGGGTGCCGCGCTGGCGGCGGCCCCGACCGTCAGCTGGCCACCGCCCTGCAGTTCCTGGAGGCTGCGTGAGCCGCAGCCCGCGAGGAGAACGGCGCTCAGCACGAGCGGGACGACGCGTTTCAACATGGGGAACTCCTGTTGGGGGGGGTGCCCGGGTGGGGCGGCGAGACCGCCCCACCCGGCAGGGTCAGGCCCGGTCCGACGAGGTCAGACCCGCTGCCACAGAGAGGGGACGTTCGGCGGCTCCCAGCCGGGCAGCGCGGTGTGCGACTGCAGGCAACGGTAGGTCGAACCGTTGTAGGTCACGGTCGCGCCCGCGGTGTAGGAGGTGCCCGAGGTCCAGGCGCCCTCCTGCTTCGTCGGAGTCACCGTGGGGGTGACGGTCGGCGTCACCGTCGGCGTCACCGTCGGCGTCACAGTGGGGGTCACCGTCGGCGTCACGGTGGGGGTGACCGTGGGCGTCACGGTCGGGGTGGGTGAGGGGTTGGTCCCACCACCGAAGTCCACGTCGGAGCAGGTGTAGAAGGCCTCGTTGCTGTACAGGACGCGCTGCCAGATCGAGTAGATGAGCTGGCGGCCCGTACGCTGCGGGAGGTTGAGCGTCCACTTGGTGAACGTGACAGGGTTCTGGTTGTTGAACGTCTTGAGGGGCTCCAGGTCCGACCACTTCAGCGGCTTGGTGGGGTCCCAGCTCTGCTTGGTGATGTAGAACTCGAAGTTGCTCCCGCCGTGGGGGGCCGTGGCGTGGTAGGTGATCTCCAGCGGCCCCGGTGAGACCTGCGTCGCGGGCCAGTCGGCCCTGGGGAGGTCGAGGCCGCGATACTTCTCGCGGCCCGCGCTGCAGAGCTTGCCGTCCGGGATGAGCGCGCGGTGGTTACCGCCGGCCTCCAGCAGGGAGACCTCGTTCCAGTCGTACATGGCCTGGGTCCCACCGGCCGCGACAGCCGCCTTGCAGGCCTCGGACTTGGGTGTCTCCGGCCCCTCGTTCTTGCAGAGGTAGACGCGGCTCGGTGGGTTCGACATGCTGCCGTGGGCGTCGGCCGCGGTCGCCGGGACCAGCGCGAGCACGGTTCCCAAAGTGAGCGCGGCGGCACCGGCCACCGCCTTGTTTCGCAGATGCACGTGGACTCCTCCTGAATGGGGGGATGGAGGCAGGACATGTCCAACGGCCGACGGATAGCACGTTATTAACAAGAAACCTTACTAAAAACACCTTCCGTGCGGCTACATCGCGCGGGTATTCACCCTGTCACCAGGACGACCTTGCCCTGACCGTGGCGTCCCTCGACCTCGCGGTGGGCGTCCGCCGCCCGGTCCAGCGGGTAGGTCACGCGCACCGGGAAGGTCAGCTCCCCCTTGGCGTACAGCTCGGCGAGCTCGGCGAGCCTGGAGGCCAGGCGCACCCCCTTGGTCAGCTGGACGCCGAGGCTCTCCGCCTTGTCGTGCTCGACCAGCGTGATGATCCGCTCCCCCGGCACCAGGCTCAGTGAGACGTCGAGGGCGTCGCCGCCCGCGCCGTCCAGGACGAGGTCGACCCTGCCGGGGGCCAGTTCGCGCACCCGGTCGAGCAGGCCCTCACCGTAGACGACCGGGACGGCGCCGAGGGCGCGCAGGTAGTCGTGGTTCTCCCGCCGCGCGGTGCCGATCACCGTCGTGGCGCCCCACAGCCTGGCGAGCTGTACCGCGGCGGTGCCGACCGCGCCCGCCGCGGCGTGGACCAGGACGGTGTCCCCCTGCCCGACCCCGAGCTGCCTGAGGGCGATGTAGGCGGTCTGCGTCCCGGCGGTGAAGCCGCCCGCCACCTCCCAGGGCATGTTCTCCGGCTTCGCCGTGACGTTCTCTGCGGGGACGACGACGTACTCGGCGTAGCAGTTCAGCAGGCTGAACCCCAGCACCTCGTCGCCGACGGCCACCCCGTCGACCCCCGGTCCCACCTGGTCCACGACGCCGGAGAACTCGTTGCCGGGCACCCTGGGCAGGTCGGCCGTGGCCCCGGCGGGCAGCCAGCCCTGCCGTACGGCCACGTCGAACGGCTGCACACCCGCCGCCTTCACCCTGACCCTGACCTGGCCGGGCCCGGCCTGCGGGGTCGGCAGGTCGACCACCTTGAGCACCTCGGGCCCGCCGAACTCGGTGACGGCCACAACCCTCATCGCACACTCCTTCACTCAGTCACTCGCCGGTGCGGACCTCCAATCTGCAATCTCAACCAATGTTGAGGTCAACTGCTCACGCCTCGCGGAGACCGTCGAAGAGGTCGTCCTCACGCTCGGCGGCGGCGGTCACCCGGCTGAAGTGACGGACGAAGGCCTCGTAGGACAGCGCCCTGTGCTGGACCTCCTCCGGCATGCGCAGCAGGAAGATGCTGTCCCCCTGGCTCGCGTGCGCCTGCAGGGCCTTGCGCTTGCGTTCGACGTACGGCGCGACGTCCACGACGGTGGTGATGAGTTCCTCGGGGGTGCCGAAGTCCTCGGGCAGGTCCTGTATCTCGGCGGCACCGGCCGCGCGCAGGGCGGCGAACATCTCGGCGATCCGCTCCCTGGGCACGGCGGTGTAGTAGAGCTTGTCCGGGATGCCGGTCGCCTCGGCCGCGGCCAGGGCGATGCGGTTGGCCTGGATGTGGTCGGGATGACCGTAGTTGCCGTTCTCGTCATAGGTGACCACGACCTGCGGCCGGTAGCGCTCCATCAACGCGGCGAGCCTGCCGACCGCCTCCTCGAAGGACACATTGGCGAAGGCGTCCTTCGCCTGGTTGCCCTCCCAGCCGTCCATGCCCGAGTCGCGGTAGCCGAGCAACTCGACGTGCTCGATCCCGAGGTGGGCCACCGAGTCGTTCAGTTCCTCAAGCCGCCGCGCCCTGACGGCCGCCTCGTCGTGCCCGGGCTCCCCGGGCTTCACCCCGCCGGGCCCGTCGCCCTGCTCACCGTTGGTGCAGGTGACCAGGACGGTACGGATGCCCTCCTCGGCGTATCTGGCGAAGACGCCACCCGTCCCGAGCACCTCGTCGTCGGGGTGCGCGTGGACGGCCATCAGCGTCAGTTCACGTTCCATGGATGCAGACCTCTCCGTAGGGGAGGGCCGAAGGGCCCCGCCCACTCTACGGCGGCACCTGTGGCGGCGCGGCGAGAGACGGAACCGGCACACACCCGTCCTGATCGGACCGTTCAGTCGTGCAGGAGACACAGGACGTGCCCACCGGTGACAGCGTCCCCCACCCCCATGTCGAGCTGGGCGACGGTGCCCGCCTTGTGGGCGAAAAGCGGCTGCTCCATCTTCATCGCCTCAAGCACCACGATGAGGTCCCCGGTCGCGACCCGGTCGCCATTGCCGACCGCGACCTTGACGATCGTGCCCTGCATCGGGCTGGTCACGGCGTCCGCCCCGCCCGCCGTACCGCCGCCCTTCGCCGCCTGCCTGCGGGGGCGCCTGGCCGTGGCGGGGGCGGTCGCGGGATGGGCGGCGGGGGCGGCGAACCCGGCCGGGATCACGATCTCGACCCGGCGCCCGTCCACCTCGACGACGACGGGCTCTCCCTTTGCGTGCGGCGTCGCGGCGGCGGGGATCTCCGGGTACGGCTCGATGCCACCGCGGAACTCCGTCTCGATCCACTGGGTGTGGACCGTGAAGGACCCGTCCTCGCCCTGGAAGGCCGGTTCCTCGACCACGACCCGGTGGAAGGACAGCGTGGTCGGCAGCCCCTCGACCGTGAACTCGGCCAGCGCGCGGCGGGCCCGTTCGAGCGCCTGGGCGCGGTCGGCGCCGGTGACGACGAGCTTGGCCAGCAGCGAGTCGAAGGCCCGCCAGAGCACCGTCCCGTTCTCCGCCCCCGAGTCCAGGCGCACGCCGGGTCCCGAGGGGGGACGCCAGCCGGTGATGGTTCCCGGGCTCGGCAGGAAGTTGCGGCCCGGGTCCTCCCCGTTGAGGCGGAACTCGATGGAGTGCCCGCGCACCGGCGGGTCGTCGTAGCCGAGCGCCTCCCCCCTGGCGATGCGGAACTGCTCACGCACCAGGTCGAGGCCGGTGACCTCCTCGCTGACCGGGTGCTCGACCTGCAGCCGGGTGTTGACCTCAAGGAAGGAGATCATGCCGTCGCTGCCGATCAGGAACTCGCAGGTGCCCGCCCCGACGTAGCCTGCCTCCCGCAGGATGGCCTTGGACGCCTCGTACAGCACGCGGTTCTGCTCCTCGGTGAGGAACGGCGCCGGGGCCTCCTCGACAAGCTTCTGGTGCCTGCGCTGCAACGAGCAGTCACGGGTGGAGACCACCACCACGTTGCCGTGCGTGTCGGCCAGGCACTGCGTCTCCACGTGCCGGGGCCGGTCGAGATAGCGTTCGGCGAAGCACTCGCCCCGGCCGAAGGCCGCGACCGCCTCCCGCACCGCCGACTCGTAAAGCTCCGGGATGTCCTCAAGGGTCCTGGCGACCTTCAGGCCCCGGCCTCCACCGCCGAAGGCTGCCTTGATGGCGACCGGCAGGCCGTACCGCCCGGCGAACTCGGCCAGTTCCTCGGGGCCGCTGACCGG
Source organism: Streptosporangium jomthongense (assembly GCF_042650425.1). NCBI lineage: Bacteria > Bacillati > Actinomycetota > Actinomycetes > Streptosporangiales > Streptosporangiaceae > Streptosporangium > Streptosporangium jomthongense. Next base: position 377,763 of record NZ_JBHSBC010000001.1, read on the forward strand.
CCCGTCGGTGCCGGGGGCGAGCGGGGCTCCGGCGGCCATGGCGATCCTGCGGGCCGAGACCTTGTCCCCGAGGTCGTCGATCACCTTGGGCGGCGGCCCGATCCAGGTCAGTCCGGCGTCGATCACGGCCTGGGCGAAGGCGGAGTTCTCCGCGAGGAAGCCCCACCCGGGGTGTACGGCGTCCGCCCCCGACCTGATGGCGGCCTCGACCACCTTTCCGATGTCCAGGTAGCTCTCCGCGGCGGTCTCCCCGCCCAGCGCGAACGCCTCGTCGGCGAGCGCGACGTGGAGCGCGTCCCGGTCGGGCTCGGCGTAGACGGCCACGCTGCCGATCCCCTCGTCGCGGCAGGCCCGCGCGACCCGGACCGCGACCTCCCCACGGTTGGCTATCAGAACCTTGCGCACTGGCTCAGCCTCTCCGCGCCGTCTGGGACGGCACTGTCTGGGACGGCACTGTCTGTGGGGATTGCGTCTGCGGGGAAACCGGGCGCGACGGCACCCGGTAGGCGGGGCCTGCCACCCAGAACGGTCTCCTGGCGGGCGGACGGCCACCGTCCCGCGCCTGCCGCCGGGACACCAGGAACGCGACGACCACGGCGGCGAGCTCCTCCTCTGAGGGCTTGCCGCGCATGACCAGCAGCGGGTCTTCCGAACTCATCTCGGCGCCCATCACATCGGGGGGTTGCCGTGCTTGCGCTGCGGCAGGGTCGCGCTCTTGCCCCTGAGCATGGCCAGCGACCTGGCCAGGACCATCCGGGTCTCGCGGGGGTCGATGATGTCGTCGACCAGGCCGCGCTCGACCGCGTAGTAGGGGTGCATGAGCTGTTCGCGGTACTCGGCGATGCGCTCGGCGCGCCTGGCCGCGGGGTCGGGCGCGGCGGCGATGTCCTTGCGGAAGATCACGTTGGCCGCCCCGTCCGCGCCCATGACCGCGATCTCGTTGCTCGGCCAGGCGAAGGACAGGTCGGCGCCGATGGAACGGGAGTCCATCACGATGTAGGCGCCGCCGTACGCCTTGCGCACGATGACCTGGACGCGGGGGACCGTGGCGTTGCAGTAGGCGTAGAGCAGCTTGGCGCCGTGCCTGATGACGCCGCCGTGTTCCTGGTCGGTGCCGGGCAGGAAGCCGGGCACGTCGACGAACGTCACGATCGGGATGTTGAAGGCATCGCAGAACTGGACGAACCTGGCGGCCTTCTCCGAGGCGGAGATGTCCAGCACACCCGCGAACGACATCGGCTGGTTGGCGACGACGCCGACGACGTGACCTCCGATGCGGCCGAGACCGCAGACGATGTTCGCCGCCCAGCCCTCGTGGATCTCGACCAGCTCACCGTGGTCGATCACCTCGGCGATGACGTCGCGCATGTCGTAGGGGCGGTTCGGGTCGGCGGGGACGATGTCCAGCAGCGCCTCGCACAGCCGCTCCTCGGGGTCGTCCGCCAGGGCCTCCGGCGGGAACTCCTGGTTGTTCGCCGGCAGCATCGAGACCAGGTGACGCACGTCCTCCAGGCAGGAGATCTCGTCGTCGCTGACGAAGGTGGCGACCCCGGTCATCGTGCCGTGGACCCCCGCGCCGCCCAGTTCCTCGTGGGTGACCTTCTCCCCGGTGACCGCCTCGACGACGTCGGGGCCGGTGATGAACATCTGGGCGGTGTCGCGGACCATGAAGACGAAGTCGGTGAGCGCCGGGGAGTAGGTGGCCCCGCCCGCGCACGGCCCCATGATCACGCTGATCTGCGGGATCACGCCCGAGGCGCGGACACTGCGCTGGAAGATCCCCCCGTAGCCCGCCAGGCCCGTGACCCCCTCCTGGATGCGGGCCCCCGCGCCGTCGTTGAGCCCGATCAGCGGGGCGCCCGCGGCGTAGGCCATGTCCATGATCTTGTGGATCTTCTGGGCGTGGGCCTCGCCGAGCGACCCGCCGAAGATACGGAAGTCGTGCGCGTAGACGAACACGGTCCGGCCCTCGATGGTCCCCCACCCGGTGACCACGCCGTCGCCGTACGGCCGCTTGGCCTCCATGCCGAAGCCGCTCGCCCGATGCCTGCGCAGACCCTCGACCTCGGTGAAGGAGCCGTCGTCCAGGAGCAGCCCCAGGCGCTCCCTGACCGTCATCTTGCCCCGGGCGTGCTGCCGCCTGGTCGCCTCGTCCCCCGGGCCGACCCGGACGCTCTCCTGGATCCTGGCGAGTTCCTCGGCGTACGCGCGCATGGATCGCGTCGCGGTCTCGACCTTTCGTTCTTCGACCGCCGTCATATCCGTTTACCCTTCCTATGGGATTCAGATCTGTAAATTCTGTCCATTCATCGGGGGCCATAGGAAGGCTTCTTCCCCCTAGGTGGTATCCGCCTATTCCTTAGGAGGCATGGCCGGGCGGCACGGTCGGTGGTCTGATCGTGGCATATGCCTTTTACGAGGGGACAGCACCTGTGAAGATTGACTTTCACGGAATCACCGTGCCACCGGACGCATACGGGGACAGGGCGGCACGGGCCGAGGAACTCGGGTACGACTCGGTGTGGATGTCCGAGACGCAGCACGACCCGTTCGTCGGGCTGACCGCCGCGGCGCTGAAGACCGAACGGGTCGCCGTCCGCACCGGCCTGGCCGTCGTGTTCGCCAGGAACCCGATGACCACCGCGATGCTCGCCAACGACCTGCAGCTGGTCTCCAAGGGGCGTTTCGCCCTCGGTATCGGCTCCCAGCTCCAGACGCACATCACCAAGCGGTTCAGCATGCCGTGGTCGAAGCCCGCGCCCCGCATGCGGGAGTACATCCTGGCGCTGCGCGCCATCTGGAAGTGCTTCGCCACCGACGGCAGGATCAGGTTCCGCGGCGAGTTCTACCGCCACACGGTGATGAGCCCCTTCTTCAACCCGGGTCCCAACCCCTACGGCGAGCCGCCCATCCTCGTGGCCGGCGTCGGCCCGATGATGACGCAGCTCGCGGGCGAGCTGGCCGACGGCTTCCTGGCCCACATCATCTCCACCCGGCGGCTGCTCGAGGACGTGACGATCCCGGCGCTGCGTGAGGCCCGGGAGGGCGCGGGCAAGTCGATGGACGGCTTCGAGCTGCACGCGACGCCGATCGTGGCCACCGGCAACACCGAGGAGGAGCTGAGCGCGGCCGTACGGCAGGCCAAGGAGTCCATCGCCTACTACGCCTCCATCCCCAGCTACGCCCCGGTCCTGGAACTGGAGGGGCTCGGCGGCCTGAAGGACGAGCTGTACCGCCTGGCGGGCGCGGGCCGCGCGGCGGAGATGGTCGACGCGATCGACGACCACATCCTGGAGACGTTCGCGATCGTGGGCGAGCCCAAGGAGGCTGCGGCCAAGATCTGGGAGCGGTTCGGCGGCCTGGCCACCAGCATCGCCTTCTTCCAGGCGGGCGACCTGCCGCCCGAGGCGCTGCAGCCGCTGCACGAGGAGCTGCGCCACCTCGTACGGCAGCCGCCGCTCTGACCTTCCCGAGCACGCGAACGGGCCGGGCCACCTTGGAGAAGGTGGCCCGGCCCGTTTCACGTCCGGAGACGCTCCTGACGCGGCACGCGGAAAGCGGCGCCGGGTGGGGATGAGGACCCGGCGCCGCTTGTCCGAGGTTCAGCCGCGTCAGCGGCCGTTCACGGAGAAGGCGTAGAAGGTGGTGCTGCCCTTGCCCTGGATGAAGCGGTTGTTGTAACCGTTGCCCCAGAAGACCGTGCCGCCGACGATGGCGGGCCCGGCGTTGGAGGAACCCTCACCGAGGTAGTCCCAGAGGATCTCGCCGGTGGCGCCGTTGATGGCGTACATGTGGCCGCTCATCGAGCCGGCGTACATGACCCCGTTGGCGGTCGTGACCGCGCCCATGGTCTCGGCGTTCGACGGGTCGGCGATCTGCCAGAGGATCTTGCCGGTGCGGGCGTCGAGCGCGGCGAAGATGCCGTTGGTCGTGGTCTGCCCGTTGGGCAGGGTGTAGGCGACGTGGCTGGTGTTGGCGTTGCTGACGTAGAAGCGCTTGCCGTCGGTGGCGCTGCCCCACTCGATGCCGCCGTGCACGCCGCCGGGGCCGACCTGGGTCTTCCAGATGGTCTTGCCGGTGCGGGCGTCGAGCAGCCAGTAGGCGCCGCTCTTCTGCCCGGCGCCGATGACCATGCGCGGCAGGCCGAACCGGCCGGGGATGGTCAGCAGGTGGCCGCCCTCGGCGAAGTCGTAGTCACCGCCGTGGTTGGGCGGGCAGTTCTCCGGCGGGAAGTTGGGCTCGCAGGCCACCGTCCAGGCGTCGAACACGATGTCGCCGGCCTGCCACTTGATGTCACCGGTGCGCAGGTCGAGGGCGAGCAGCTGGTCGATGTGGTTGTCCGGCGGCTGGCACTCGGAGGCGGGCTTGCCCGAGCTCTGGCAGTCGCTCACGCTCTTGGGGACCGAGAGGTTCTGCCCGGTGCCGACGACGACCGTGTGGTTGGTCGGGTTGATCATGGGGCTGGTGCTCCACACGCCACCGCCGCTGAAGCCGCCGGGCTGTCCGCCGTTGTCGGGGACGGTGTACTTCTTCCACAGCACCTTGCCGGTCTTGGCGTCGACCGCGTTCACGCTGCCGCGGAAGGTGCAGCACTTGTAGCCGGGCAGGCCCGCGACGGCCGCCTCCTTGGAGGAGACACCCTGGTAGAGGACGCCGTTGTAGAGCGTGGGCGAACCGGTGAGGACGGCCGCGAAGTGCTCGTCGAGCGTGGTCTTCCAGATCAGGTCGCCGGTGGTGGCGTCGACGGCGAGCAGGTGCGCGCCCTGGCCGCCCTGCGGGCCGTTCTGGTCGCCGACGTAGATGCGTCCGCCGACCACCGTCGGGCTGGCCCTGACGATGCCGCCGGCGATGCCGTTCCAGTCCGAGACCTTGCGCGACCAGATGACCGCGCCGGTCTTGGCGTCGAGCTTGGAGAAGTAGCCGCCCCAGTCGGGGATGTAGACCGCGCCGTCCACCACGGCCGGGATGGCCGAGGTGTCACCGTGCGCGGTGTAGGTCCACTTGACGGCGAGCTTGTCGGCGTTCGAGGTGCCGATCCTGCGCTCGAAGGGGTTGGACTTCGAGTTGAAGTTGTCGTGGCCGCCCATCGACCAGTCGGCGGGCGAGGGCAGGTTCGGGAAGGTCTTCTGCGCGGCGCTCTGCGCCTGGGCGCCGGGCACCAGGCCGCCCATCGCCAGCAGGAGCGCGCCCACACCGACGGCGGCGCGCGTCAACATCTTGCCCGGCAGTTTCATGACGAGACCTCCTGACGGCCGATCGCCGCGCCCGCGTCCGCGGGGGTGGCGTACTCGGGGGTGAACTGTCCGATCTGACGCAGCAGGGTGAGCTCGTCACGGGCTCCCCAGTGCTCGGCCGCCTTACCGTCGGCGATCCGGTAGAAGTGCAGGTGCTGGACCTTGACCTCGGCGCCGGTCGGCGCCACGCCAAGGAAGTCGCCGGTGTGCTTGCCGCTGAAGGTCACCCGGCAGGCGAACTTGTCGCCCTCGGAGATGAAGTCGTCGACCTGCCAGGTCGCCTCGGAGAACGCGTTGCGCATGTAGCGGGCCGTCGACAGGTAGCCCTCGGGGCCGCCCGCGACGCCCGGCGAGGCCTCGTGGTCGACGAAGTCGGGGGCGATGTAACGGTGAGCCGCCTCCTCGTCGAGTTCACCGAACACCTTGGCGATGCCGATGGCGATCTCGATGATCTCCTCGGTTGCGGTCGGTGGCGCCTCCGCCAGAGGGGCCAGCATCTTCTCAACCTCGTCCGGCATGATCCGCCTTTCTCAAATGTGCGAGGTGCATGTGGGGGGTCAGTAACCGAGCCCGGAGCCGCCACTGACGGGCAGCAGGGCGCCGGTGATGAAGCTGGCCTCGTCGCTGGCCAGGAACCGCACCGCGGGGGCGACCTCCTCGGGCCTGCCCGAACGGCGCAGCGCCGTGATGCTGTGCAGGTACGCGCGGTGCTGCTCGGAGAGCCCCGCCACCATGTCGGTCTCGACGAGACCGGGCATCACCACGTTCACAGTGATCTTCCTGGGGCCGAGTTCCCAGGCCAGGGAGCGGGCGAAGCCCGCCATGGCCGCCTTGGAGGCCGAGTAGTTGGTCACTCCCGGCGAGCCCCAGAAGGCGGTGGTCGAGCCGACGAGGATGATCCGTCCCCACCGGGCCTTGACCATGTCGGTCACCGCGCACCGGGCGGCGCGGACGGCGCCCATCAGGTTGGTGTCGATGACGTCGGCGAAGTCCTTCTCCGACATGGCCATGAACAGGTTGTCGCGGGTGGTCCCGGCGTTGGCGACCAGGACCTGGACGGCGCCCTGCTGGGCCTTGACCTCCTCGAAGGCCGCCTCGACCGACGCGCTGTCGGTCACGTCGCACCGCACGCCGAACAGTCCCTCCGGCGGCTCTCCCGAGCGGTAGGTGACGGCGACCTTGTCACCGGCCTCCTCGAAGGCCCGCGCGATGGCCAGGCCGATGCCCCGGTTGCCACCCGTGACCAGTACGGAACGGCTCATTTGAGCTCACACTCCCAACTGCTCGTTCAGAGCCTTGATTGCGGTTTGCGCGTCGGTGAAGTGGATGGCGCGCCACCCGGCCGCCTCGGCTCCCTCGCAGTTCTTGGCGAGGTCGTCGACGAACAGGGACTGCGCGGCGGGGATGCCGGAGCGCTCGACCGCCAGGTCGAAGATCTCCCTGGCCGGCTTGCGGTGGCCCACCTCGAAGGACAGGACGACGTCGTCGAAGAGGCCGTCGGGGCTGAGCATGCGGCGCCAGTGCGCGTCCCAGGCCGGGACCATGTTGGACAGCAGCCCGACGAACAGTCCCTCGGCCCTGACCTCCCGCAGCCGGTCGGCCCACTCCTTGTTCAGCTCCCTGCCGTCGAACCAGGCGTCGGCGAGGGTCGTCATGTGCAGGTCGATGCCGTGGTCGGCGCGCAGCAGCTCCCCGATCTGGGCGAGCCACTCCTGCTCGGTGACCAGCGGGGTGTCGATGGGCAGCATCACGTCGTCCGTGCCGTACGACGCGGTGACCTTGAGGATCGCGTCGATCAGCGGCTCCTGACGGATGCCCTGCCTCTCGCAGAAGACGGCCAGGGTGTGACTGATGGGCGGCGTCAGCACGCCGCCGAAGTCGGTCCACACGGCCAGGACGGGTTGGGTCATCGGGGCACCATCACCATGGTCGATTCGGCGATCGTGATCGCCTCCTGAATGAAGGCGACGTTCACCGTTGCGGTGCCGTCACCCGAGTCCGTACGGGTCGCCGCGGCCAGCACCGGCTGGTCGAGCTCCGCGAACCGCCCGAAGGATCCGGAGACCGTGGCCGGCCAGGCGGTGACGTCGCCCATCACGACGAGGGCGAGCTGACGGGCCGCCTCGGTCAGGGTCATGGCGGGCAGGTGGTCGTAGTCGTGGTCGAAGATCGCACGGTTGCCGTACCTCGGCGTCACCCTGGCGCTCACCGCCGATGGACCCCGCTCGACCTGCGAGATCACCACGTTCATCGGGCTGACCCTGCCGACCGTGTACGGCTCGGCCTGGTCGGGGGCGGGCACGTCCTCCAGGTCCCCGGTCAGGGGGGCGGGGGTGCCGCGCAGCACGTTGCGCAGCGCCTCGTGCTCGGTGTGCGTGACGATCTGCACTTCCATGGTGTGCGTGCCGATCGGGACGTCGCCGATGGAGAGGTCCTGGCGGACGGCGCCCTTGCGCACCTTGCCCGCCCTGACGCGGATGGTCTCGAAGTGGTTGTCGATCCGCAGCTCACCCGGCCTGCGCCCGGTCCGCAGCGCGGACGGGTCCGGCAGGTCCAGCGAGAAGGTGTTGACCATCATCGTGGTGTCCGGGGGGAGCCCGAGAAGGTGGGCGCCCGCGATGCCGGCCTGCCTGCCCGCCTCAAGGATGAGCAGCGGGTCGAAGTGGGCCGGTCGCGACAGATGGTCGCTGTAGTAGCCGTGACTGAGCGGAAGCTGTGCCGCGGCCAGGAAGCGGGACTCCCCCGCCGGGACCAGGTCGGTTACGAAGACCTCCGCGACGGAGGCCCTGTGGACCAGGCGGCGTTCCACCGTACGGCCGAAGCTGAGCTCCCGTGGGGAGATCAGGTCCCCGGTCGTCATCCGTACCTCCACAAAATGCCGGAATAAGTCGGAGATCACTGTGGCACGGCGCGATGAAATTCAAATAAAAGTGCCATAAAAATGCGCCCGCATACCACTTTCGATCCACCGCCTTGCCCCTTATATCCACATCCCCCTAATGTCGTTTTCCAGCGGTGATCCGCATTCACGAAAGGAATCCGATAATGACTCTGGACGTTCTGCAGGAAAAGATCCGCGGCATCATCTCCCAGGAGCTCGAACTGGAGGACGGCGAGCTCACCGCAGAGGGACACTTCATCGACGAATACGACGCCGACTCCCTCTCGCTCATCACGATCCTCGCCAGGATCGAGAAGGAGCTCGGGATCGTGGTGCCGCAGGACGAGCTGCCGAACATGCCCAACCTCCAGGGCGTCTTCGACGTCGTGGGGACCATCAACAGCCGGGAGTCCCAGGGTGTCTGAACACCACCGGGTGGTCATCACCGGCCTCGGGGCGGTGAGCAGCATAGGCATCGGGGTCGAGAACTTCATCGAGGGCATCCGAGAGGGACGCAACGGCGCCTCGAAGATCGCCAGCTTCGACGCCGGCAACTTCCCGTACACGACGGCCGGTGAGGTCCACGACTTCCAGCCCGAGGCGATCCTGGAGAGGCTCGACGTCGAGCACTGGGGGCGCAGCAGCCTGTTCTCGGCGGCCGCGGCGCGGCTGGCCGTGCAGGACGCGAAGCTCGACCCGGAGCTGCTGTCCGCCTCGCGGGCCGGCTCCATCATGGGGACCACCGCGGGCGAGGCCCAGGTCCTGCAGGCCGCGGTCGAGCAGTGGGTCACGGACGGGCTCGGCGAGGTGGACGGGCGGCTCGCCGCCATGACACCGGTCAGCCAGATCGCCAACTCCGTCAACCACGAGCTGCGGCTCACCGGTGACGCCCAGACCATCCCCACGGCGTGCTCGGCGAGCAACATGGCGCTCGGCTACGCCTACGACCTGGTGCGCACCGGCGAGGCCGACTTCATGCTGGCCGGCGGGGCGGACGCGGTCAACCGGGCCTGCCACGCCGGGTTCTACCGGCTGGGCGCGCTGGCCGAGGACCTGTCCCGGCCGTTCGACCTCAACCGCTCCGGCATCCTCACCGGTGAGGGCGGCGCGGTCCTGCTGCTCGAACCGCTGGACCACGCCGTGGCCCGGGGGGCCACGATCTACGCCGAGGTGCTGGGCTACGGCGTGAACTGCGACGCCCGGCACATGGTCAACCCGGACGCGCCGAGCATCGCCGAGTGCATCCGCATCGCCCACCGCTACGCGGGGGTCAAGCCCGAGCAGATCGACTACATCTGCGCGCACGGCACCGGAACGCCGACCAACGACTACACCGAGGTCAGCGCGGTCCGTGAGGTGTTCGGTGAGCGCATCCCGCCGATCAGCTCCATCAAGTCGATGATCGGGCACACGATGGGCGCCGCCAGCGCCTTCGGCGCGATCGTCTGCGGCAAGGCTCTGCAGGACGGGTTCCTGCCGCCGACCGCGAACCTGGACAAGCTCGACCCGGCGCTGGGCGACGGGCTCGACGTGGTCCCGGGCAAGGCCCGTACGGCCACGCCGAACATCGTGCAGAACCAGGGTCTCGCGTTCGGCGGGAACAACGTCGTTACGATCTTCGGGAGGGTGGCGTGACGACGACCGTCGCCGTCAGACCTTTGACGATCACGGCCTGCGGGGTCGTCTCACCCGCGGGCCTGGGCCTGGACGTCCTGGGTGGCGCGCTGCGCTCCGGCGTCGAGGCGCACACCGCGCCGGTGAGCGGCTTCGAGGACGTGGCCGACGGCTACCCGCCGCGGCCCGTGTGGGCGGTGCCCGACCTCAAGGTCGCCGAGCACCTGGGCCGCAAGGGGCTGCGTCACATCGACCGCTTCACCCTGCTCGGCCTGATCGCCTGCAAGCTGGCCCTGGACGAGTACGGCAGGCCCCTCACCGACGAGGAGCGCGCCGACACCGGGGTGGTCATGGCGACCAACACCGGCAGTCTGGTCAGCATGCTTGAGGTGGGCCGTGACACCCTCCTCCAGGAGAAGCCCTACCTCGTCAACCCCGCCAGGTTCCCCAACGTCGTCACCAACGCCTGCACCGGCCAGATCGCGATCCGCAACTCCCTCACCGGGGTGAACGTGGTCATGTCGGGCGGTCAGGCGGCGGGGCTGGCCGCGGTGCGCTTCGCCCGCACCACGATCGGCGACGGGCGTTCGAGCAGGCTGCTGATCGGCGGCATCGAGGAGCTGTCGGAGGTGGCGGCCTGGGGCTGGCACAAGTCCGGCGCGCTCCGCGAGGACGCGGCCGTCGGTGAGGGGGCCGCGGCCTTCCTCGTCGAGGACGGCGAGACCGTCGCCGCCGAGGGCCGTACCGGCCTGGCCGACCTGCTGGCCTGCGAGGTCGGCTACTACGGCGCCAGGGACGCCGAGGGCCGCCTTGAGGGGCTGCGCTCGGGCATCGAGCGGGCGCTTGAGCGCAGCGGGGTCTCCCCCGGCGAGGTGGACGTCGTCGCGGTCGGCGCGGCCGGCCAGATCGGCGTCGAGGAGACCGAGGAGCGGGCGCTGCGCGAGGTGCTGGGCCGTTCCGTGCCCACGGTCCGGGTGTCCGAGACGCTCGGCGAGCTGTACAGCGCCAGCGTCCCCCTGCAGATCGCCGCGGTCCTGGCGCTGTGGCGCGCCGAGCCCGCCGAGCACACCCGTGTCGCGCTGGTGACCTCCATCGGCGGTGACGGCAACGCGGGCTGCCTGGTGGTGCGCGAATGCCGATGAACGAGGGGTGTGTCGGCAAGGTCTACCCGCCGACCGCGCCCTACGAGGTCGGCAGGGAGAAGATCAGGGAGTTCGCCGCCGCCGTCCGGGAGGGCAACGCCGCCTGCTGGGACACCGAGGCGGCGCGGGCCCTCGGCTATCCGGACATCATCGCCCCGCCCAGCTTCCCCATGGTGCTGACCCTGGAGGCCGAGCACGACGCGGTGCACGACCCCGAGCTGGGCGCGGCCAACCAGAACCGCTTCGTCCACCGCGAGCAGCGCTTCGCCTACAACCGGCCCATCCACGCCGGGGACGTGCTGACCGTGACGGTACGGCTCGCGGGCGTGGACTCGGTGGCGGGCAACGACGTCGTCACCTACGAGAGCACGCTCACCGCGGCCGACGGTGAGCACGTGTGCACCGGCCGGTCGACGTTCGTCATCTTCGGCCAGGAGGGGGGTGACGTCCGGTGACGGTCGAAACGGCCGCACGGCCTCGCTACGAGGACATCGAGCCGGGTTTCCGGCTGCCGGGCCGTACGTTCCGGGTGGAGCGCAAGGACCTCGTCAGGTACGGCGGCGCCGCCTGCGACTACAACGTCATCCACTGGGACGACAGGACGGCGGTGGCGATGGGGCTGCCGAGTCCCATCGCGCACGGCATGTTCACCATGGGCCTGGCGCTGGGCGTGCTGACGGACTGGGCGGGCGACGCGGGAGCGGTCGTCGACTTCGGCGGCCGGTTCCCCCGGCTCGTCCCGGTGCCCAACGACGGTGTCGGCGTCGAGCTGACGGTCGAGGCCACGGTCATGGAGAAGCTGGAGCCGCCCAGGCTCAGGCTCAGCGTGGCCGTACGGCTCGGCGGGAGCGACGGCGGCAAGGTTCTCACCATGCCCAGGACCATCGTGGCGCTGCGGTAGCGCCCGCCTCCTTCCCGGTCGTCGCCGGGACAGGAGGCGGGGGCTCACCCGGCTTCGGCCAGGATCTCGTGGTGGAGCCGCTGCAGCTCGGCGGACGGTTCCAGGCCCAGTTCCTCGTGCAGGACCCTGCGCAGGTCGCGGAAGGCCAGCAGGGCCTCGCCCCGGCGGCCCGACAGGTGCAGCGCCTCGATGAGGCGGGCGTGGAACCACTCGTTGAGCAGGTTGCTCGCCACCAGGCCGCGCAGGTCGGGGATCAGCTCGCGGTGCAGGCCCAGGCGCATGTCGGCCTCGACGGACAGCTCCATGGCCCTCATCCGCTTCTCCTCCAGGTGGGCGACGTGACGGGTGAGGACCGGGCCGAGCGGAACGTTGGTCAGCGGCGCCCCCCGCCACATGCCCAGCGCCTCGCGCAGCAACCGCGCGGCCTCCGCCGTACGGCCCGCCACCAGGGCGGTCCTGCCGTCGGCGACCAGCCGCTGGAAGTGACGGATGTCCACCTGGTCCTCCGTCACCCGGAGCTGGTAGCCGGTCGGCTCGGTGATCAGCAGATCGGCGAGCCCCGGTTCGCCGCTCTCCTTGGCCAGCATCTGGCGCAGGTGGTAGACGTGCGTGCGGATCGTCGCGACCACGGTCTTCGGTGGCGCCCCGTCCCACAGCTCCTCGGCCAGGGTATCGATGTCGACCACCTGACCGGGCCTGAGCAGCAGCAACGCGAGCAGCCTGCGGACCTTGGGACCGCGCGGGACCCAGACCCCCTGTTCGGTCCGCAGTTCGAAGGAGCCGAGGATGGAAAAGTTGATCATGTTCTCTCCCCCCCAGGGAAATGACCTGACGGAGGAGAGTCTGCATATGCCACCTCAAATAGTGATACTGCGCTAAAGACACATCGGATGTCTCCAAAGAGACATAGCACCACCAATGAGAAGCAGGTCGGGACGTGTCCAGACCGCCCGGCGTGATTTACGTCTCCCCCGCAACCGCCCTCAAGCCGAGGAGGTCGAGGTGCCGCTGAATCCGGCCTTCGCCGGCCGGGTCTACCCGGCCACCGTTCCCTATCTGGTCGGCCGTGAGAAGATCCGCGAGTTCGCCGCCGCGATCGGCGACACGAGCGACGACCCGGCCGCCCCACCGACGTTCGCCATCGCGCTCACCCTGCGCGCCGAGGTCGAGGTCGTCAGCGACCCCGATCTCGGGCTCGACCTGACGCGCCTGCTCCACCGCGACCAGCGCTTCGAGCACAGGCGCCCCATCAGGGACGGCGACGAGCTGACCGTGACGGTCACGATCAGCGAGGTCGGCCGCGTCGGCTCGACCGACACGGTCACCCTCACCAGCGACCTGCGCACCGTCGCGGGCGAGCACGTGTGCACCACCACCTCGACACTGATTGCGCAGAGCGATGACTGAACCGCTGCCTCGATACGACGACGTCACCCCGGGGACCGCGCTGCCCCGGCTGACGCACGTGATCCGCCGGGGCGACCTGGTGCGCTACGCGGGCGCCTCCGGCGACCTCAACCCCATCCACTGGAGCGAGCGCGCCGCGACGGAGGCGGGCCTGCCCACGATCATCGCGCACGGCATGCTCACCATGGGCGTGGCCATGCGGCTGGTCAGCGACTGGGCGGGACGGCAGGCCGTCCTCGAATGCGGGGGCCGCTTCGCCAGGCCCGTCGTCGTCCCGGACGACGAGGCGGGCGTCGAACTCGTCGTCGACGGCGTGGTCGCCGAGAAGCTGGACGGCTCCCGGGTCCGCGTCGACCTGACCGTCCGCTGCGGCGGGGAGAAGGTCCTGGCCCGCCCCCGGGCCGTCGTCGCACTCAACTGACCCAGACAACAGAGAGGAACTCCACGATGCCGACCTTCGTGGGCGCCTACTCCTGGACCGAGGTCCCCGCGACGGGGATCACGGTCATCGAGGCGGGCGCGGTAACCGGTACGTTCACCGACATCGTCAACCCGTTCCACCTGGCCCTGTCCCCGTCGGGACGGACCCTGTACGCCGCGAGCAACGCCCCCGAGGGACGGGTGTTCGCGCTGACGGTCGGGGACGACGGGTCGCTGACCCCGCTGAACGACCAGCCGACCGAGGGCGCGGGGACGATCCACGTCCTCGTCCACGCGGGCCACGTCTACGCGACCAACCACGACTCGGGAGAGGTCGTGGTCTTCCCGGTCAACGACGACGGGAGCCTCGGCCCGGTGCGGCAGTCCGTCAAGCACCTCGGCTCCGGCCCCAACGAGCTGAGCCAGCTCGGCCCGCACCCGCACGTGACGGTCCCCGACCCGACCGGCGACCGCGTGCTCGTGCCGGACAAGGGCAACGACCAGCTGTACGTCTACCGCCTCGACGAGGGGCTGCTGGTCCCGCACAGCCAGGTGCACCTCGGCGCGGGCACCGGCCCCCGTCACCTGGTCTTCCACCCGGACGGCCGCCACCTCTACGTGGTCAACGAGCTGGTCTCCACGGTCACGGTCTGCGGCTACGACCCCTCGACGGGCGCCCTGTGGACGGCCGGTTCCGCCCCCACGCTCCCCGACGGGGAGGACGGCTGGAACGCCCCGTCCGCGCTCGTCCTGTCGGCGGACGCCCGGTTCGTCTACGTCGCCAACCGGGGCCACGAGAGCCTCACCGTGCTGCGGGTCGACAAGGAGGGCGCGCACCTGGAGCCGGTGCAGAACCTCAGGCTCTCCGAGGAGCCGCTCAGCACGATGCCCTGGGACCTCGTGTTCGACGCGTCGGGCACGACGCTGCGCCTGGCCAACCAGTCGGCGGGGACGGTCGTCTCCCTGACCGTCGACCCCGAGACCGGCCTGCTCTCGCTGGACGGCGCCCCGGCGGTCGAGGTCCCCGGCGCGGCCTGCCTGCTGCCCTTCTGAACCCGGAGCCCGAACGACGACAGGCGCCGGACCCCGTCGGGGTCCGGCGCCTGTTCGTCTCTCGTGGGGAAGGGCTCCTCAGTCGTCCACGTAGCCGCCGAAGCGCCGGGCGGTCTCCGCCTCCTGGGCGATGCGCCTGAGGGAGGAGACCACGGCGTCGCCGATCGCGGTCCAGATCACCACGGCCTCCGCCATGCTGTCGAGGTCGGGCCTGCCCATGATCGCGGTGATCTCCAGCTCGGCCAGGTGGCCGACCGTCTCGGCGTACTCCCCGAGCAGGGCGAAGTAGTCGTCCTGCCGCAGGCGGTGCATGGTGGCCAGCGCCTCGGTCAGGCTCAGCCTGGCCGGGTTGCGGGGACCGACCCGCCACTCCCGCTTGGCGATGAGCTCCTCGACCTGGCGGGACGCCTCGGCCCAGGCCTCGTCCTCGACGTGGTCGCGACGGGTCGTCAGGGCGTACTGGGCCTTGCCGAGCGCGCTGAGGCTGTTCATCTGCGAGTCCATCAGGGTGAGGACGTCGCGCGCCGCGGCGATGCTCAGGCCACCGACCTCCACCAGCGCCCTGGCCAGCTTGAGCCTGCGCAGGTGGGTCTCCTCGTACTGCGCCTGGTTGGGGCTGGTCCGCTCACCCGGCGGCAGCAGCCCTTCCCGCATGTAGTACTTGATCGTCGGGATCGGCACTCCGCTGCGACGGCTCAGCTCCGCGATCCGCATACCTCTCCTCCCCTCCCCCTGCCACGTCCCCCGGCCGTCTTCCCAGTGGGCGGAGACGACCGGAGGAACGGCCTTGACCGCATCGAATCGATTCAGGATAGACAGCGAACCCTCCGCTATCCACTTTCCACGGTTCTGAGCGGCTTGATTTCCTCGATCCGGGCGACCGGAGCGGGGGGACGGGCCGGGGTGAGCAGTGCGGCGAGGGCTCCCAGGGCGAGGATGACGGTGCCCGCCCACAGCGCGGGCCTCAGGCCGGAGACGAACTCCTCAGGCCCCGAGTAGCCGCCCGTGGCGGCGAAGAGCCCGGACAGTACGGCGATGCCCATGACCACGCCGACCTGCCGCATGGAGCTGTTGACGCCGGAGGCGACCCCCTCCTCCTCGACGGAGACGAAGTCCAGCGTCTGCCTGGCGCTGAGCGCGAAGAACAGGCCCATGCCCAGTCCCGCGACCACCATTCCGGGCAGCAGCACGAGGTAGGAGACCTCGGAGGAGACGACCAGCGCGAACCAGGCCAGCGCCCCGCCCTGAAGGACCGCGCCGGCCACCATGAGCCGCCTGACGCCGAGCCGCTCGCCGAACATGCCCGCGAGCGGGGCGACGAGGACGGGCATCATCGTCCACGGCAGCGTGCGCAGCCCGGCCCCCATGGGCGAGAAGTTCAGCACGTGCTGCAGGAACTGCGTCAGCAGGAAGACCGCGCCGAACATGCCGCCCTGGACGAGCAGCGCGACCAGGTTGGACAGGGTGAACCCCCTGCTGCGGAACAGCCTGGGCGGCACGACCGGGTTGGGGACCCGGCCCTCGAAGAGGACGAACCAGACCAGCAGCGCGGCTCCGGCCGCGACGGGGGCGATCACCTGCGGGCTTCCCCAGCCGAGGGTGGTGCTGCGCACCATGCCGAAGACGACGCCGAGCAGGCCGAGCGTGACCAGCAGGGTTCCCCGGACGTCGAGACGGCTGTAGGGGCCGTGGCTCTCGGTCAGCATGCGCAGCGCGAGCGGCACCAGGATCACCCCGATGGGGACGTTGATCCAGAACACCCAGTGCCAGTCGCCGAGTTCGACGATCATGCCGCCGATCCAGGGGCCGACGGCGATGGCCAGGCCGCTCATGCCGCTGAGCCCGGCGATGGACATGCCCCTGCGCTCCTGTGGCACGGACTGCACCACCAGGGTCAGCGCGAGGGGGAAGATCACCGAGGCTCCGACGCCCTGCACGGCCCGCGCCAGGACGAGCCACTCCGCGGAGGTGGCCATGGCCGCGGCCGCCGAGGCCAGGGTGAACAGGGTGACGCCGCCGACGAAGACCCTGCGCCGCCCGAAGCGATCCCCGAGGATCGCCGCGGTGAGCAGGAAGATCGCGTATGTCAGCGTGTAGGCGTTCACCGTCCACTCAAGGCTCTCAAGTGAGGCGTTGAAGCGGTCACGAATAGTCGGTAACGCGGTGGTGACGACGAGGTTGTCCATCGACGCCATGAAGGCCGCAACCCCGGTGATCAGGAACGTGGACAGGCCGCCGCCTCGCACATTCACAAGACGCCTCCATCTCAAAGGACCTTGCGAAGACTCGCACAGATAGTAGATATTATCACTATCGGGTTTTTATAGATAGTAGTGATATCCACTATCCACTGGCGTCCAATGGGAGGGGACTGATGTTCTCCGCACTTGGCAGGTTCGCCGCGAGACGCCGACTATGGGTCGTCATCGGCACCCTGCTCTTCACCGTCGTGGCAGGCGGATGGGGCTCGGGCGTGCTGAGCAGGCTCGGTGGCGGCGCGGGCTTCGACGACCCGGGCAGCGAGTCGGTGCACGCGGACGAGATCGTCGCGGGCCCCCTCGGCCGGTACGCGAACGACCTCGTGGTGCTCTACGAGAGCCCGGACAAGACAGTCGACGACCCCGCCTTCTCCGGCCCCCTCCAGAGCGCCCTGGCCGCGGTTCCCCGTGACAACGTCTTGCGCCTGGAGACCTACTGGACGACCAAGTCCCCAGACTTCGTCTCCAAGGACAAGCACGCGACCTACGTCGCGATCCAGCTCAACTCCAGCAACGACCAGCAACGCGTGCTGCAGCTGCGCGCGATCCAGGACAAACTCAAGGTCGACGGCCTGACCGTCCGCTTCGGCGGCCTGACCTCGATGACCGACCAGGTGAACCGGCAGACGCTGCGCGACCTGATCTTCGCCGAGTCGCTGTCGGTCCCCCTCCTGCTCATCCTGCTGGTGCTGATCTTCCGCAGCTTCATAGCGGCGGCGCTGCCACTGCTCATCGGCTTCACCGCGGCCTTCGGCTCGTTCGCCGTGCTGCGCTTCGTCACCTTCTTCGCCGACATCTCGACGTTCGCGATCCAGGTGATCAGCATCCTGGGCCTCGGTCTGGCCATCGACTACGCCCTGCTCATGGTCAACCGGTTCCGTGAGGAGATGCGCAACGGCCACTCCGTCGACGAGGCGGTACGGCGCACCATGGTCACCTCGGGCCGCACCATCGCCTTCTCCGGCCTGATCGTCGCCATGTCCTTCGCCGGCCTGACGGTCTTCCCGTCCAGGTTCCTGCTCTCGATGGGCTTCGCGGGGGCGGGCGTCACGCTGCTGGCCGTACTGGCGACGCTCACCGTGCTGCCCGCGGTGCTGCGCTACGCCGGGCCCCGGGTGAACGGCCGCAAGGAGCGCCGCGGCCAGGTCACGACCGTCCCGGCGACCGAGGGCCGCTGGTACCGGCTCACCCAGTCCGTCATGCGACGCCCGCTGGCCTTCACCGCCGTCATCGTGGTCGTGCTGGTCGGCCTGGGCCTGCCCTTCCTCGGCGTCAACTGGGCGCGTCCCGGTGACTGGGTGCTACCCATGCAGGCCGACGCCCGCCTGGTGACCCAGAAGCTGGCCACCGACTTCTCACACGACCCGGCCAAGCTGGTGACCTCGGTCGTCGAGGGCAAGGCCGACACCGCCGCCCTCGACGCCTACGCCCGCAGGCTCGACGCGGTCGCCAACGTGGACAGCGCGCGGGTGACCGGCACCGCGGCCGACCAGGCCAGGCTCGCCATGGGCTACTCGATCGACCCGATGTCCCCCGAGGCCCGCACGATGGTCGAGAACCTGCGCGCGGTCGCCCCGCCGCCCGGCACCAAGGCCTCCTTCACCGGAATGCCCGCCTCCCGGGTGGACATCGTCGACATGGTCATCTCCCGGATGCCGTGGATGGCGTTGTTCGTGGCGGTGGTCTCCTTCGTGGTGCTGTTCCTCGCCTTCGGCTCGGTGGTGCTGCCGCTGAAGTCGATCGTGCTCAACCTCCTGTCGCTCTCGGCCTCCTTCGGCGCCATCAAGCTGATCTTCCAGGACGGCTGGCTGTCCGGATTGCTGGGCTTCGTCCCGGTCGGCGCGATCGACGTCAACTTCCCGGTGCTGATCGTGGCGATCGCCTTCGGCCTGGCCATGGACTACGAGGTCTTCCTGCTGTCGCGCATCCGCGAGGAGATGGAGCGCACCGGTGACCCGGTCGAGTCCATCGCCCTGGGCGTCCAGCACACGGCGAGGATCATCACCAGCGCCGCCCTGCTGCTCGCCGTGGTCGTCGGCGGCTTCGTGATCTCCGGCATCACGTTCATGAAGATGGCCGGCGTCGGCCTGCTCATCGCGGTCGTCGTCGACGTGACGATCGTCCGCGGCCTGCTCGTCCCCGCCACGATGCGCCTGCTCGGCCACGCCGCGTGGTGGGCACCCGCCCCGCTCAAGCGGGTGTGGGAGAGATTCGGCGTGCGCGAGGCCAGCGACGCCGACGACATCGACCTGGCGCCCCGCCCCGCAGGAGTGTGACCCGTGACCACCATGGAATACCGCGTGCTCGGCCGTACCGGGCTGAAGGTGAGCAAGATCTGCCTGGGCGCCATGATGTTCGGCTCCTGGGGCACCTCGGAGCAGAGCGAGGTGACCAAGATCATCGGTACGGCGCTCGACGCGGGCGTGAACTTCGTCGACACCTCGGACAACTACTCCGGGGGCGAGTCGGAGCAGCTCGTCGGCGGCGCCCTGGCCGACCTGGGCGCGCGGGACAAGGTGGTGCTCGCCACCAAGTGCCACATGCCGATGGGTGACGACCCGAACTCGCGCGGCAACTCCCGGCGGTGGATCTTCCAGGAGGTCGAGAACAGCCTGCGCCGGCTCGGCACGGACTGGATCGACCTCTACCAGATCCACCGTCCCGACCTCACCACCGACATCGACGAGACCCTCGGCGCGCTCACCGACCTGGTCCGCGCCGGGAAGATCCGCTACTTCGGCACCTCGACCTTCCCGGCCCACCTGCTCGTCGAGGCGCACTGGACCTCGCAGTTCCGGGCCAGGGAGCGCTTCGTCTGCGAGCAGGCGCCGTACTCACTGCTGGTACGCGGGATCGAGGGCGACGTGCTCCCGGTGTGCGAGGACCTCGGCACCGGCGTCATCACCTGGAGCCCGCTGGCGGGCGGCTGGCTGAGCGGGACCTACCGCAAGGACAGGGAACTGCCGTTCACCATCCGCAGCTTCGTGCTGCCGGAGCGCTACGACATGCAGCTGCCCGAGAACCAGCGCAAACTGGAGGCGGTCGAGGCGCTGGCCGGGCTCGCCGAGCGGACGGGCGTCAGCCTGATCGAGCTGTCGCTCGCCTTCGTGCTCCAGCACCCGGCCGTCACCTCGGTGATCATCGGCCCCCGTACGGCGGAGCACCTCGACAGCCAGCTCCCGGCGGCGGAGGTGACCCTCACCGCGGAGGTGCTCGACGAGATCGACAAGATCGTTCCGCCCGGCGTCACGCTCAACCCGCACGACGCCGGTTGGCGTCATCCGGCACTGGAGGACCAGGCCAGACGACGTCGTTGAAACTTCATGAAATATGATTCGGCCTTAATGACATAGCACACAAGCGCACAATCCCAGCTGGGAGCGGTCGTCGGCAATTGAAATGTGAGCCTTCCTATATGTTTGCCGACGGCCGCACCCCCAGTCAGTGCGGACCGTGGCGCCTCGAATACAGTCATATTTTGTTTTTGGAGTGTCATTAACGTTGCACGGGATACGCCTTGCCTAGATAATGTTAGGAGCAGGACCGGCTACGCTGGCGTTCGGGGGAACGAGTCCAGCAATGCATTCCATGGTTCGCTTACTTCATTGCAGCCAGACCAGCCGTAGCGGATCGGTCCGTACATGCTCGAAGTTCGTCCATTGAAATGCACGGGGATGACGATGCAAGGGACCAGTATCGGCGCACTGCTCACACCTCACCAGCGATTCACGTTAAACAGTTCAGCAATACTTGAAGTGTACGAAGCCCGCCTGCGGGAGCTGTCCAGCCCGCTGGTCAGAAGCCCTGAGATCTGGGAGGAATGTCGGTTACAGGCCGAATTGGTACTCACGGAGTGCGCTGAGACGCTCAAGAGCGGGGAGCGGAGAACCCCCCCGCGGTTCACCGAGTTGCCCGCCCACGCCACCAGCCAGATCGACCCCCTGGAGGCCGCACTCGGCTGGACGGAGCTGTTCGACGCGGCGTGCGACCGCCTGCCCTCCATCCTGGACGGCCATCCGGACGAGGCGGAGCTGCGCAGGGCGTTCCTGACGACCCTCAACCGGGGCATTCTCGCCCTCACCCAGGTCCTGGCCGCCAAGCGGGACGCCATGACGCTCGACCGCATCCACGAGACCCAGATCGACGACCGTCACCGGCTCGCGCGGGACATCCACGACTGGATCGGCAGCGGCGTCAGCATGGCCCTTCTCCACCTCGACCTGTTCGAGAGCCAGCGGCAGGCCGAGGGCATGGAGGCGGACATCAGAAACATCCGCCAGGCGCTCTTCGAGATCTCCCAGGGTGCGAGGAGGCTGGTCTCCGGGCTCCGGCTGCGCGTGGCCGAACCTCCTCTCGCGGTCGCCCTGAAGGAGTTCGCCCGGGACGCCGCACCGGCGGAGACCGAGGTGAGCGTCGCCGTCCACGGGGACGAGCGCCTGCTGCCCGACCACTACAGGAGCGAGATCTTCGCGGTGCTCCGCGAGGGCATGCGCAACGCCTTCGCGCACTCCAAGGCCGGCAAGGTCGTCACCCGTGTGGACATCGTCTCAGGAGACCTTCTCGCGACGGTCGACGACGACGGCACGGGGCTGATCGTCAAGGACAAGGAGAACAGCGCGGGGCTCTCCTCCATGAGAGAGCGCATCGAGCTACTACACGGGGTTTTCCACCTCGCCAGCCGCCTGTCCGCAGGCACGCGGCTCCGGATATGGGTCCCGCTTCCAGGAGCTTTGTCATGCCGGAATCAAATGATCGGATTCGGATTCTCGTCGCCGACGACCACACCCTGTTCCGAGACGCCCTCTGTCAGGTACTGAGGGCCGAGGACGACTTCCACGTCGTGGGGGACGCCTCTGACGGCCCCGGGGTGATCTCGCTCGCCGCCCGTACCAGGCCGGACATCGTGTTGCTCGACGTGGAGATGCCCAACCACCATCCCGCGCGGACCATGCCTCGCCTCCTGGAGATATCGCCGCCGCCCAAAGTGATCATCCTGAGCATGCACGACGACCCCCAGCTGGTCCAGGACCTGCTGGCCGCCGGCGCTCACGGATACCTGCACAAGGCCATCCGCAGCCAGGAACTGCTGGTGGCCATCCGCAGCGTGCACGCCGGGCGCCACGGGGTGACGGTGCTGGTCTCCCAGGCGATCGCCCCGGCTCCGCGCGCCGCTCCGCAGGGCGTCCTCACCGAACGCGAGCAGGAGGTCCTGGCGCTGGTCGCCAAGGCGCTCAGCAACCGGCAGATCGCCGTTCAGCTGGCGATCACCGAGGGGACCGTCAAACGGCACCTGCGCAACATCTTCGGCAAGCTGTCGGCCGTCTCCCGCATCGACGCGGTCAACAAGGCGATCGGGACGGCTCCCACCCATCCGCTCCTGCGGTCGGCGCACGCCGCACCGCCCCCTCTCACCAGCCTGAAGCAAATTATGGATCGCGCTACTATCGATACATGATTATCCATTGCTGGGAGGTGCCGTGACACGCACCCTCCGCCTCGTTTCCGGCTGGCATCGCCCGCTCGTCGTGTTCAGCGCCGTGCTGACCGGCCTCGCCGTGTTCAGCGCGGCCGGCATGCTCGTCGACGAGCGCACCCTCGACGGCGCCTCCGTCTGGCTCAAGCCGTTCAAGTTCGCCCTGTCGTTCATGGTCTACAGCCTGACGCTCGCCTGGCTGCTGCCGATGCTCGGCCGTACGCCCGAACTGGCCAGGAAGACCGGGACCGCGATCGTCGGGCTCACCACGGTCGGGGTCGGGCTCATCGTCGTGCAGGCCGCGCGGGGCAGGCACAGTCACTTCAACATCAGCACCCCCCAGGACGCCGCCGTCTTCGGCGTCATGGGCATGCTCGTCACGATGCTCGCGGTCGTCACCATGGTCGTCGCGGTGCTCGCGCTGCGTCAGCAGACCGGTGACCGGGTGACCACGGCCGGGCTGCGCTTCGGGCTGCTGGTCTGCCTGCTGGGCATGATGGTCGCCTACTACATGGTGGGTGGTACCGGGCGCGCCGAGGCCGCCGCCGCGGGAACCCTGGCCGCGGGCGCGCACAGCGTCGGCGTCCCCGACGGCGGCCCCGGCATGCCGATCCTCGGCTGGAGCACCACGGGAGGCGACATGCGCGTCCCCCACGCCATCGGCCTGCACGCGCTGCAGGTCATGCCGGTGCTCGCGTTCCTGCTCACCGCGCTCTCCCGCCGCCTGCCCGCGCTCGCCCCCGAGCGTGTACGGCTCGGCCTGGTGTGGACCGCCGGGCTCGGCTACGCCGGGCTCGTGGTGCTGCTGACCTGGCAGGCGCGCCGGGCCCAGCCGCTGATCCACCCCGACGCCCTCACCCTGACCGCCCTGGCCGCCCTGGCCGGCGCGGTCGTCGTGGCCGCGGGGCTGGTCGTGACGTTCGGACGCAGGCAACCTCTCGTGCGCGCGGCCGTGGGGAAGGGGCTGTCATGACGGTCGACACCCTCTTCACCATCACCTTCCCGCTGACCGTGCCGTTCTGGGCGTTGATGGTCTTCGCCCCGACCTGGTCGATCACCCACCGGATCATCTCCTCGCCGCTGATCATCCTGCCGCAGCTGGCGATCTACCTGACGCTGGCCATCCCGCGCTTCCCCGACCTGTGGGAGGTGGTCAGCAGGCCCGACCTGGACCTGATCACCGCCTTCTTCGGGCGAAGGGACGGCGCCGCCATCCTGTGGGCGCACGTCATCGCCTTCGACGTGTTCATCGCCCGCTGGATGTATCTCGACTCCAGGGAGCGCCGGGTCCACCCGCTGCTGATGGGACCGCTGCTGGTCTTCACGCTTCTGCTCTCCCCCATGGGACTGCTGATCTACCTGGCGATCCGCACCGTCGTCGGACCGCCGAGGAACACGCCGTCCACCGAACGCCTGGCGCCGGGGTGAGACCCTCCGCCGGGAAACACGAACGAGGCCCAGGTCGAGATGACCTGAGCCTCGTTCGTGTGTGGTGCGCCGCCAGGGACTCGAACCCCGGACCCGCTGATTAAGAGTCAGCTGCTCTAACCAACTGAGCTAGCGGCGCCTGCGACGGAGGTAACTCTAGCAGTCCTCCGCACGGCGGCGCACATCGGCTACATCCGGAGAAGACAGACGAGGACCGGGCGGCCCCCCAACCGCCCGGCCCTCGCCTGGAAAGAGGTCCCGGGGCCGAATGGTCCCCCAACCATCCAGCCCCGGCCTCATCGCGGGCCCGCCTTCGCCTCCCCCAAGACTCCGGCGGCTCCGCTCTAGGACGCGATCCCCCTCGCGTCCGTTTCCGGTGAAAAGTCTCCTGCTGCAGCTCCCCCGGGCTTCGCAGAACCCCTTGACCTGCTTCAACAGTACAGAAGCGAACGTAACGAGCACGTCATCCGAGGGTTGATTTTGGGCCTACACCCGGAGATGACCCGGTATCACCGGACGTCCTCCTCAGGGAGGAGCCTCACTCGGGCAGTTCGAGCCTGACCTCGGTCTGCTCCCTCAGCGCCCGGCTCACCGTGCAGTATCGCTCCTCGACCCGCTTGGCCACGGCACGGAAGACCTCGTCGGCCGCGTCGTCCCCCTCGGGGAGCTCGACGTCGTAGGTGACGGTGATCGGGCCGAGCAGCGTCGGCTCGACCTTCTCCGCCTGGACGGTCATCGCCAGGCGCACGAGCCGGTGCCCGCGCTTGGCGGTGAGGGGCTCGACGGTGACGATGTTGCAGCCGCCGAGCGCGGCGAGCAGCAACTCGACCGGGGTGAAGACCCCCTGCTCGTCGCCGCCGCCCATGACAACCTCGGCCCCGCGGTCGTTGCGGGCCACGAAGCCGTTCTCGGTCCGTTCGACGTTCACCCGAGCCATGACGCTCCTCCCCGTGTTCCCCGGCCAACCCTACCCAGGCGGCCGGTACGGCGGGTGCCCGGCACGAGCGGGCGTCTCAGGCGTCGGGGTGCTGCGACAGGTACTCGATGTAGAAGGGACGGAGCGCGTCGCCGAGCTCCCCCTCACCGGACGCCATGGCGTCGCTGAGCAGCGCCGAGACCCGGCTCAGGTCATTGGCCGTCTCGTCCTCGTTCCCGGTTGACGCCTCCGCGGCGGGAATCACCTTGAGCAGTTCCCACAGGAAGGCGAAGTCTCCGTGGTGCACGGCGTAGCGGACCGCCCGATCATGCAGTTCCTGGGCCGACAGCGCCTCAAGCTGGTCCGTCTCCAACTTCCTCACCCCCTCACGCGCCCTTCTGCCCCCAGATCGCGTCGATCATTCATGTTCTGCCCGCGTACGGCATCGCCCATGCATGTGCGCCACCACGCCGCGACGGTGTGACCCCGAATCCGTGACCGAACAGCCGCGCCGACGCGTCCCAGACTGTTTAGTGTCCAGGTATGCCCGTCCGACCCCCATGCGAGGATGCCCGAACGTGAGAATCATCATCAAGATCCTGGTTGTGGCGGCCGCCCTGTGGGCGGCGACACAGCTCGTGAGCGGCATCACGGTGTCCGCGACGTCCACCAGCAGTCAGATCGTCACCCTGATCGCGGTCGCCCTGGTCTTCGGTGTCGTCAACGCGGTACTCAAGCCGATCATCAAGGTCCTCGGCTGCGCCTTCTATGTGCTCACGCTGGGCCTGTTCGCCCTGGTGGTGAACGCCGGCCTGCTGCTGCTCACGAGCTGGATCGCCGAGCAGCTCCGTCTGTCGTTCCACGTGGAGGGCTTCGGCGCCGCCTTCTGGGGCGCGATCATCGTCGGTCTGGTGAGCTGGCTGCTCGACCTGGTCCTCGGCGACTGACGACCCGCGCCGGAAGGCCGCGACCAGGCCGGGGGAACGGCGGACGGCCGTTCCCCCGCTGGGAACGACCCGGGTAACGCACCATGACGTGACTCCTCCGCTCCCTGCGGGCCGCTCGACCGTGCCCGCGGCCGAACGGGTCATGTTCGCGATCCGCAGATCCTCGTGCACGGTCACGTCATAGGCGCGGACCAGGGCGAGCGCGGCCTTGTGCCCGTGGTCAAGACGCTGACGGCGGACCTTGCCGTGCAGGGCGGCGACCCGTGCCGCGGCCTTACGGCGCCGCCGCGAGCCGCGCTTCTTGTGGGCCAGGGCCCGCTGCGCCGCTGCGAGACGATCAGCGGTCACAGCGAAATAGCGCGGGTTGGCGACGTGCTCACCGCCGGAGGTGGTCACCAGCGAGGCGACCCCCATGTCGATACCCGCCACCGCGCCCGTGGCGGGAAGTGGTTCGGCGGGCACGTCGTCGCACGACAGGATCACGTACCAGCGGGAGCCCTCCCGCTTGACGCCGATCGTCTTCACTCGGCCCTTGACCGGCCGGTGCCGGTGCGCCCGGATGTGCTTCAGGTCGGCCGACTGCTCGCCGTAGCGGATCGTGACGCCCGCCTTGCGGTAAGCCGTGCGTCGGCGCTCCAACGCGGCGTTGTACAGGACCCGGTGGTCCTCCAGGCACGCCGCCAGCGCGATCTCCTGATGACGGGTAGGGCGCAACAGGAACGTGAACGACCTGCGCACACCCCACCCCCCTCACGTTCGGCAACGACACCGTCACGGTATCGGCCGGCACCGACAAAACCAGGAGGGACATCCGCGATGCGCGGACCAGGCGGGTCAATGCACGCTCGGGTCTTGGCGGCCCTCCCGCTCCAGCTCCCGATTCTCCCGTCACCTAAAGGCGACCGTCCCCTCGAAAGAATCTGATGGGGCGCCCACAATGGACGCGGCCCCGTTGAACCGACGTCCTCCGCCCTACGTACCAGATAGGGATGACGGAGTTGACTAACGGTGTCACCCTTTAACAAGTCATGTCGGTTAAATCTTCATAGCACAGTGATAGGGCCGTTCTGAGAGAGCCGCTCCTTGTGTCCTAACCGTTACGTTGACGGCGCACCCCCCGACACGAGGAGAGATCACATGCTCCGCAGAAATGCCGTGGCAGTGGGCGTCACGCTCGCCGCCGCGTTGGTAGCGACCCCCGCCCTCGCCTCCGTAACCACCGGCGCAGCCTCCGCCGATCCCCTTTATGTTCAGGCGAAGGCCCAGGCCGCCGCCGTCGTCAAGCCCGCCCCCGAACTGGTCTCCGCGCTCACCCGCGACCTCGGCATCACCGGTGAGCAGGCCTCGACCCGCCTGGTCAACGAGAGCGCGGCCTCCAAGGTCGAGCCCGTCGTCGCCAAGCAGCTCGGCGTCGCCTACGGCGGCACCTGGGTCACCGGCCCGACCTCCGACCTTGTGGTCGCCACCAGCGACTCCAAGCAGCTGACCGCCATCCTCAAGACCGGCGCCCAGGCCAAGCTGGTCAAGCACTCGCTGGCCGCGCTCACCGCGGCCCAGGAGGGCCTCAACCGGCAGGCCAAGGAGTCCTCCCCCTCCTCGGTGAACGCCTGGTACCTCGACGTCCGCAACAACTCGGTGGTCGTGCTGGCCTCCGACGTCGCCGCGGGCCAGTCCTTCGTCGCGGCCAGCGGCGTGGACAAGGCGCTGGTCAAGGTCGAGCAGTCGAGCGAGAAGGCCAGGACGTTCTACGACCTGCGCGGCGGCGACGCCTACTACATCGGCAGCGGCAGCCGCTGCTCGATCGGCTTCTCCGCCACCCGTGGCGGCCAGAGCGGCTTCGTCTCCGCGGGTCACTGCGGCAGCACCGGCAGCTCCACCAGCGGCTCCAACCGGGTCGCGCAGGGCACCTTCCAGAACTCCGTCTTCCCGGGCAGCGACTACTCCTGGATCGCCACCAACTCCAACTGGACCCCGCGTGGCGTCGTGGTCCAGAACGGTGCCACGATCCCGGTGAACGGCTCGACCGTCGCCCAGGTCGGTTCCTCGGTCTGCCGTTCCGGCTCGACCACCGGCTGGCACTGCGGCACCGTCCAGCAGCTCAACAGCAGTGTCGCCTACCAGGAGGGCACCGTCTACGAGGTGACCCGGACCAGCGTCTGCGCCGAGCCCGGCGACTCCGGTGGTTCGTTCATCTCCGGCGACCAGGCCCAGGGCGTCACCTCCGGCGGAACGGGTAACTGCTCCTCCGGCGGCACGACCTACTTCCAGCCGGTCGGCGAGATCCTGCAGGCGAACGGCCTCACCCTGGTCACCAGCAACGGTGGCCCGAACCCGACGCCGACCTCGACCTCGACCCAGAACCCCGGTGGCACCTGGGCCGCCGGCACCGCCTACAGCGCGGGCGCGACCGTGACCTACGGCGGCTCGACCTACCGTTGCCTCCAGGGCCACACCGCGATGCCCGGCTGGGAGCCGCCGAACGTCCCGGCCCTCTGGCAGCGCGTCTGACACCGGGCCATCCCGGGTCCCCTCGACGGCGCCTGCCCGCGTGAGGACCCACGGACCGGCCAATGAGCGGACGGCCTCCCGACAGGGCCGTCCGCTCGACAGGAAGGCCCGGCACCGAACCACGGTGCCGGGCCTTTCGCGTGTCGGACGCCGCGTTCAGAAGGCGCCGGGCGCGGCCGTCCCCCTGCCGACCGAGCCGCGCTCGCGCAGCTCGGGGGCCTGGACGATACGCCGGCGGCGGGTGTTGCCGTCGGCCGCGGCCACCACCGTGCGCACGGCGGCGCGGATGATGCCGTCGATGTCCCAGTCGACCGTGGTGAGCCCCGGGGTGAGCAGCCCCGACATCGGGTGGTCGTCGTAGCCCATCACCGACACGTCGGCGGGGATGCGCAGCCCCCGTTCCGTCGAGGCGGCGTAGACGCCGTAGGCGATCGAGTCCGCGAAGCAGAAGAACGCCCGGTGCCCGTCCGCGAGCATCGCGTCGGCCACCCCGGTCGCCGCGGTGAGCGCCTGCGGCGCGGTGACCACCTCGATGTCCAGGCCCAGCCGTCCCGCCTCCGCGAGCACGTGCACGTCCGCCGGGCGGTCCGGGGTGCTCGCCCTTGTCGGGGTGAGTACGGCGATGCGCCCGTGTCCCCGGTCCCGCATGTGTTCGAGCGCCAGTGTGACCCCCGCCCGGTTGTCGAAGACGACCTCCCCGGCGGTCCGCGCGCCCGCCAGGCCGTCGCCGATCGAGACGACCGGCAGGCTCTCACACAGTTCCGGCCACACCTCGGCCGCCGGGTCGACCGGCTGCACGATCAGGGCGTCCACCCGCTGGTCGCGCAGCTGCCTGGCCAGGGTCCGTTCCCGGTAGGGATCGCCCGCGGCGTCCAGGATCAGCGCGTACCGGTCGTTGTCCTTCAGCGACCTGCCGATGCCGACCGCCAGGGCCTGCTGCCAGAGGTCCTCAAGCGAGCCGCAGAGCAGTCCGATCGTCCCTGTCCTGCCGCTGGCCAGCGCGCGGGCGATCGGATCGGCCTCGTAGCCGAGTTCGGCGGCCACGCGCCGGACCCGCTCGATGGTCTCCTCCGACACCTGCAGGCCGCGCAGGGCGTAGGAGACCGACGCCGGGGAGAGACCGGTGGCCTTCGCCACCTCACGTATAGTCGCTCGTTTCCGTGGCTGGGGCACTTGTCCACCCTATGCCGGAACCCCCGTCTGAACAGGGGTATGCCGTACATCCGGATGGTTCGGGGCATCGCCCCCCATAAGGTGAACCGATTCACTGAATCGGTTCACTGAACCGTGTCACCCGGAGACGTAGTAAGGTCAGAGCTGTTACCTATATTCTAGGTAGGGAATACCACGAAAGGAAGGGGAGAAAAATGGCCGTCGACGTGCACCAGCACCTGTGGGCGCCCGCGTTCGTGGACGCGCTGCGCCGCCGTACGGCTCCTCCCCGCCTGGACGGCTGGACCCTGCACCTGGACGGCGAGCCCCCCTACGAGGTCGACCCGGCCGACCACGACCTCGCCGTACGGCTGGCGCGCAACGAGGACCTGGAGCTGGCGCTGGTCTCACTGTCCAGCCCGCTCGGCATCGAGACGCTGCCACCCGAGGAGGCCTGGCCCCTCATCGAGGCCTACCACGAGGACGCCCTGGCGCTGCCCGCCCCCTTCGGCGCGTGGGCGGCGGCCTGCCTCTCCGACGTCGACCCGGCCAGGCTCGCCAAGGCCCTCGACCAGGGGCTCGCCGGGCTCCAGCTGCCCGCGACGGCCATCGGCGACGAGGCGGGGCTGGCCGGGGTCGCGCCCCTGCTCGACGTGCTCGCCGAACGCGACCTGCCGCTCTTCGTGCACCCCGGCCCCGCCGGGACGCCCACCGGCCCCGGCTGGTGGCCCGCCGTCGTGCCGTACGTCCAGCAGATGCACGCCTCCTGGTACGCCTTCGCCGCCTTCGGCCGTGCCCGCCACCCCGACCTGCGGGTCTGCTTCGCCCTGCTGGCCGGGCTCGCGCCGCTGCACTCCGAGCGCCTGATCAGCCGGGGCGGCCAGAGCCGGGGCCAGGTGGACCCCGGCGCCTTCCTTGAGACCTCCTCCTACGGTCCCCGGGCCATCGACGCCGTCATCCGCGAACTCGGCATCGACGTCGTGGTCAACGGCTCCGACCAGCCGTACGCGACCGCACCCGACCCCGCGCTCGGCGAGGCCGCCGGGCACGCCATCGCGGTCACCAACCCCAGCCGTCTGTTGAACCGAAAGGAGTCGCGCAAGTGAACGTGAATCAGTCCCAGGGCAGCGGGCGCTGCCGTCTCCTGGGAGGCACCCGATGAGCTTCGACGCCCTGCCGGAGCGCGCCCTCGACCGGCGTGAGCTCCGCGACCTGGTCGACGCGCTGGCGGCGGACCCGTCACGCTGGGAGGACCAGGTGGCCTTCCCCGAGGAGGGGGGCCGCCACTACGCCTCCCTCTACCGGGACGCCTACGTGGACGTCTGGCTGCTGTGCTGGCGCCCCGAGGACGACACCGGCTGGCACGACCACGACATCTCCTCCGGCGCGGTCCGCGTGGTGACCGGCACGCTGCTTGAGTGCAATCCCCGTATCGGCGGCGAGCACCTGGAGACGGTGGTCTCGGCGGGTGAGTCGTTCTCCTTCGGGCCCGACCACATCCACCGGCTGACCGGGGCCGTGAACGGCAGCGTCTCGATCCACGCCTACTCGCCGCCGCTGTGGCGCCTGGGCCAGTACTCGATCAGCGACACCGGGGTGATGCGCCGTGTCTCGGTGAGCTACGCCGACGAGCTGCGCCCGATGGACGACCTCGCGGAGAACGGCGAGGTCGCCGTCGCGTAGGAGGCGCCGGGATCACTCCAGGATCGCTCCAGGACCACCGCCGGTCACCCAAGGGGCGGGTGGCCGGCGGTTCCCGTTCTCACCGGACCCGGTCCCTGACCGCCCTGGCCACGCCGGGGTCGTCGGAGAAGACGCCGTCGAGCCCGAGCCGGTAGAGCCGCTCAAGCCACCCGGCCACGTCACCCGTCGCGCGCGGGTAGACGGGACTGGCCGGGTTTCCCGCCCGGAAGTCCACCGGGAGCTGGGAGTTCTCCGGCCTGACCGTCCAGGCGTGCACCTGCAGCCCGGCCCGGTGCGCGTCCTGGACGAGCGTCGTGGGCTGCCGGGTTCGCCCCTCCGCGTCGAGGGGGACGACCCGCCGGGTGTCCACGCCGACGCCGTCCGCGTAGCCCGCCACCTCCCGCAGCCCCGCCGGGGTGAGCATGGTGTCGTAGGTGCGCGGGTCCCCCGCCGCCGTCCAGTCGTACGGCGCACCGGTGGCGTTGACCAGCTGGACCAGCCGCAGCCTGGTCCGTCCGCGCAGCTCCCGCAGGTTCGCGGTCTCGAACGACTGGACGAACACCGGGTCACGCCGCCCGCGCCAGCCGTACCGGCCGAGCACCTCGAGCAGCGGCTCCTCAAGCGACAGGCCGATGGAGTCGAAGTAGGTGGGGTGCTTGGTCTCCGGGTAGACCCCGACGCCGCTGCGGCGCGCCAGCCGTACGACCTCCTCGAAGGTCGGGATCTCGGCGAGCCCGTCGAAGGCGGTGTTCTCCGGGCGCAGGTCGGGGATGCGCTCCTTGGCCCTGAGCGTCTTCAGCTCGGCCAGGGTGAAGTCCTCGGTGAACCATCCCGTGACGGCCCGCCCGTCGACGGTCTTGGTCGTACGGCGTCCGGCGAACTCGGGATGG
The DNA here is from genome assembly GCF_042650425.1 of Streptosporangium jomthongense. Lineage (NCBI taxonomy): Bacteria > Bacillati > Actinomycetota > Actinomycetes > Streptosporangiales > Streptosporangiaceae > Streptosporangium > Streptosporangium jomthongense. Next base: position 409,670 of record NZ_JBHSBC010000001.1, read on the forward strand.
CTCTCCACGTCGGTGGTCCCGGAGATCTCGTTCTCGTGCCTGGCGACCAGCACGTGGTCCTTGGTGGAGACCAGGTCGGGCTCGATGTAGTCGGCGCCGAGCGCGATCGCGGTCTCGTAGGAGAGCAGGGTGTGCTCCGGCCGGTGGGCGCTGGCGCCGCGGTGGCCGATGACGACGGGATTCCGGTCCCGGTGTTCCGCCGCCGCGGGCCTGGGCTGCTGCAGCAGGGCCACGGCGGTACCGGTGACGAGGACGGCCAGCGTGGCGGCCGAGAGCCTGCGGATCATGATCTGAACGGTAGGACGGAAAGGTGGCCGCCGGGTGCCGGGGACACGACCGGGACCACACGCACAGGTGTCCGCACGGGACTCCGGCCGATGGCCGAGACGTGGTCCGAGGCCGGTCGACGGCTGTTCGATCGACCGCCTTCTCCCTTGTCCGAGAGCAGGCGAGGCGCTGTTCTGCCGGGGGGCGACCCGTCCACTCCCCGATCACCCGAATGGACGGACCATGTCCCCGCGCGAGGCGGCGCCGGTGCCCCCATAGCCCTGTCCGCCGCCTTGAGGGACGCCCGCGCGGGTCCCGTACCCCCGGCGCCCAGAAGAACCCGGAAGACGGCCCTCGGCGCTCAGGAGGCGTGCGGTCCGTACGGCCCCTCCACAAGGATCACCCTGCTGCCGGGCAACCGGCCACGCGACGCCGCCGACACCTCAACCGTCACCGCGGCGGCCGCCCGCGCCCTCTGCGACTGAACGCGCCGGCGGCCTCTCGGTCACGTTCAGAAGGGGTAGCCCGCGATCTCGCCCTGCACCGTCACCCAGCGGGTCTCGGTGAACGCCTCGGCGTTGGCCCTGCCCCCGCCGAAGCGTGAGCCGGTGCCCGAGGCGCCCAGCCCGCCGAACGGCGCGACGGCCTCGTCGTCGACCGTCTGGTCGTTGACGTGGACGATCCCGGTGGGGATGAGGTCGGCCAGCGCCAGGCCCCGCATCGCGTCCCCGGTGAGGATGCCCAGGGACAGGCCGTACTCGCTGTCGGCGGCCAGCGCGGCGGCCTCCTCGGCCGTGGAGAACGGCACGACCGGCGCGACCGGGCCGAAGACCTCCTGGGCGTAGGCGGGGGCGCCCTCGGGAAGGTCGGCGAGCACCGTCGGCCGGTAGAACAGTCCCTCGTAGGTGCCTCCGGCCGCCAGCCTCGCTCCGGCCTCGACGCTACCGGTGACCAGGGCGTGGACCTTGTCGCGCTGCCCGGCGTCGATCAGCGGGCCGAGCGCGACCCGTCCGCCCGCCGGGTCGCCGACCGTCAGGCGCTCGGCCTTCTCCGCCAGTCGCGCGACGTACTCCTCCGCGATCGAGGAGTGCACGATGTGACGACCGGTCGTCATGCAGATCTGCCCCTGGTGCAGGAAGGAGCCCCACGCCGCCGCGGAGACGGCCCGGTCGAGGTCGGCGTCCTCAAGCACGATCAGCGCGGAGTTGCCGCCGAGTTCCAGGTGGGCGCGCTTGAGCAGCCGCCCGCACTCCTCGCCGATCCTGCGTCCTGCCGCGGTCGATCCGGTGAAGGAGATCACCGGTACCAGCGGGTGGCCGACCAGTGCCTGGCCCGCCTCGACGCCGCCGGGAAGCACGTGGAGCAGGCCCTTGGGCAGCCCCGCCTCCTCGAAGACGCGGGCGATCGAGAAGCCGCCGGAGACCGCGGTGCGCGGGTCCGGCTTGAGGATCACCGCGTTGCCCAGCGCGAGCGCGGGGGCGACCGAGCGGATGGCGAGGATCAGCGGGAAGTTGAACGGTGAGATCACTCCGACGACCCCGACGGGGACGCGACGGGCCATGCTGAGCCGCTTCTTCGCGGTCGGCAGGATCTCTCCCAGCGGCTGGGAGGCCAGCGCGGCGGCCTCGTAGCACTCCTGGGCCGCGATGTGCGTCTCGACGCCCGTCTTCGGGCGGACGGACCCGGCCTCACGGACCAGCCAGTCCTGGATCTCCCGCTCGTGCTCCTCGAACAGCCGCCCGGCCCGCCGCAGCACCGCCGCCCGCTCCTCGAAGGAGGTGGCCGCCCACTCCCGCTGAGCCCGTACGGCCAGCGCGGCCGCCTCCGCCACGTCCTGCGCGTTCGCCATGCCGACCCGCCCCAGTTCGGCACCGGTCGCGGGTTCCACCACCGCGGCGTCTCCGCCGCGCGGGGTGGTCCAGCCGTCCCCGTAGACCAGTCCCGTCCATGTTTTTGCGTCCATCAGCGTCATGGGGTCGTCTCCCTGTCGTCGCGACATGGTGGTGGGCGGGATGTTCAAAAATGAACATTCGTCCGCAGAACGAACTTACACATACAGGACGCATGCTGACCACGGTCTTCTCTTCAATGGGGCATAGCACCTCATACGATGTGATTCGTGCGCACTCTCGTTCTGTGGGACATCGATCACACACTGCTCGCCGTCGGACCGTTGACCAGAACGATCTACGAGAACGCGTTCACCACCGTGACGGGCCGGGTCCTGGCCGCGCACGGACTGCCCTCCTTCGCCGGGAGGACCGACCGGGCCATCATCACCGAGACACTGCTGACACACGGCATCGAGACGTCGGAGCCGCTGCTCCAGCGCCTGTGCCACGAGTTCGCCACCGGCTTCGACGCACGCATCCACGAGATCCGCGAACACGGCCGTGTCCTGCCCGGCGCCAGGGAGGCGCTCAAGGCCCTGGCCTGCCGTACCGACGTGGTGCAGTCGGTGCTCACCGGGAACATGCGGCCCATCGCGGTCAGCAAGCTCGCGGCGTTCTCCCTGGACGAGTACGTGGACTTCGAGGTCGGCGCCTACGGCCTCGACCACGGCGACCGCCCGCCCCTGGTACGGCTCGCGCAACTACGGGCGGCCGAGAAGTACGGCGAGCGGTTCGACGAGCACAGCACCGTCCTGGTCGGCGACACCCCGCACGACGTCCTGGCCGGGCACCACGGCGGCGCCAGGGTCGTTGCGGTCGCCACGGGGGCGAGCGACGAGGCCGCGCTGCGCGAGGTGGGAGCCGAACTGGTCCTCACCGACCTGTCCGACACCCCGGCCGTGATCGCCTCCATCCTCGGCACCGCCTCAGCGTGACCCGAGCAGGGCGGCCCGCGCCACGTCGTGACCGGGGAACGCCCGGCCGGGGACCCGGATCAGTACACGGTCGAGACGCTCGGCCCTGCCGATGAGGATCTCCAGGCAATCCATGCCGACATCCTTCCTGAACCACCCGAAAGCAACAGCCCGAAACCACACCGGGTGCCGGCATCCGGGAAGGAAGGCACTTCCCCGTCAAAGAGGTCTTTTCTATTTGTCCCTACGCCTCCTCCGGAGCGTGACAGGCTGTCGCCATGACATTTCTAGAGGTGACCATGACCTCGTCAGCGCGCCATGGACTGTTCTCGGGGATGTTCTCCAGGGGCGGCGCGGCGCCCGAGGTGTCGGACGCGGCGTGGCTGGCCGCGATGCTGGACGTCGAGGCGGCGCTGGCCGCCGCGCAGGCGAAGGCGGGGCTGGTGCCGTGGGAGGCGGCCTCCGCCGTACGGGAGGCCTGCGAGCCCGAGCGGTTCGACCTGGCCGAGCTCGGCCGCGCGGCCGTACCGACGGGGAATCCGGTGATCCCCATGGTCGCGGCCCTGCGCGAACGGGTCGAGCCGGAGGTCCGGCGGTTCGTGCACTACGGCGCGACCAGCCAGGACATCAACGACACGGCCTCGATGCTGGTCGCCTCGCGTGCCCTGGCACCGCTCACCGCCGACCTGTCGGCGTGCGCGAGCGCGTGCGCCCGGCTGGCCGTCGAGCACCGGGACACCGTGATGGCCGGACGCACGATCCTGCAGCACGCCGTGCCGATCACCTTCGGGCTGAAGGCGGCGGGCTGGCTGAACGCGCTGAACCAGGGCCTGGCCGCGCTGACCGACCTGCGCCTGCCCGTCCAGTACGGCGGAGCCGCCGGAACCCTGGCCGTGCTGCGTGGACGCGGTCACGAGGTGCTGCCGTACCTCGCGGCGGAGCTCGGGCTGGCCGAGCCGGTCCTGCCCTGGCACACCGACCGCACCCCGATCGCCCGGCTGGCCTGCGCCCTCGGCACCGTGGCCGGGACGCTGGGAAAGATCGCCACCGATGTGAAACTACTGTCCCAGCCGGAGGTCGCCGAGGCGGCCGAGCCGTCGTCGCCGGGCCGGGGCGGTTCGAGCGCGATGCCGCACAAGCGCAACCCGGTCGCCGCGATGTCGGTTCTGGCCTGCGCGCAACGCGTCCCCGGGCTGGTCGCCACCGCGCTCGGCGGCATGCTCCACGAGCACGAGCGGGCGGCCGGGCCGTGGCAGGCCGAGTGGGAGACGCTGAGCGACCTGCTCAGGCTGACCGGGAGCGCCGCGGCCTGGCTGCGTGAGGCGCTTGAGGGGATGACCGTGGACACCGGGCGGATGCGGGCCAACCTGGGCGCGACGCGGGGGCTGATGATGGCCGAGCACGTCGTCGTCAGGCTCGGTGGCACCCCGAGGGCCAGGACGCTGGTCGACGCCGCGTGCGCCAGGGCCTCCGACGGAGGCGGCACGCTGCGCGAGACGCTGCTGGCCGATCCGGAGATCGCCCTGACCCCCGGCGAGGTGGACGCCGCCCTCGACCCGACCGGCTATCTCGGATCGGCCGAGGCGTTCGTCGACCGGGCGCTACGCGCCCACACGGACAGGCCATAACAGCCATAATCTAGACACAGGGGGCGGGGGTGTCCGTTGCGGGACGACATTGTCGAAAAAATGGGTCTGGGCGATGATCGGGCCGTGACCGACCGCCCCCATCGCCGTCCCGCCACGGGCGGTTCCCGAGGCCGTCCCACCATGAAGGACGTCGCCGCGTCCGCCGGGGTGGCGCTCAAGACCGTCTCCCGTGTCGTCAACGGCGAACGCGGGGTCAACGCGGTGACCGCCGAACGGGTGCGCTCGGCCATCGAACGGCTCGGCTACCGTCGTGACGAGAGCGCCAGAGGGCTGCGCGGCGGCCGTACGTCGAGTGTCGGCCTGGTGATCGAGGACGTGGCCGACCCGTTCTACTCCGGTGTCAGCCGGGCGGTCGAGGACGTCGCCCTCGGGTACGGCTCGCTGCTGCTCAGCGGTTCCTCGGGGGAGGACCCCCGGCGGGAGCGCGAGCTCGTCCTCACCTTCTGCTCCCGGCGGGTCGACGGACTGATCATCGTGCCCGCCGGGGCCGACCACGAGTACCTCAGGCCGGAGTTGGAGGCGGGCACGCCCGCCGTCTTCGCCGACCGGCCGGGAGGCCTGGAGGCCGACACCGTCATCTGCGACAACGCGGGCGGCGCGTGCTCCGGCGTGACCCACCTGATCAGGTACGGTCACCGCCGCGTCGCCTTCATCGGCGACAGCGCGTCCATCTTCACCGCCGCGGAGCGCCTGCGCGGTTACCGGCGGGCCCTGGCCGAGGCCGGTCTGCCCGCCGACGACTCCCTCATCGCGACGGGTCCCCCCGAGCGAGCGGGGGCGGCACTGGCCAGGATGCTCTCGGAGCGGACCCCGCCGACGGCGCTGTTCACCGGCAACGGCCGGGTGACGCTGGCCGTGCTGCGCACCGGGCACCGGTTGCCCATGGTGGGCTTCGACGACTTCGAACTGGCCGACCTGCTGGTGCCGGGGGTGAGCGTGGTCGCCCAGGACCCGGCCGGGCTCGGCAGGACCGCGGCCGAACTGCTCTTCCGCCGCATCCAGGGCGACCCCGGTCCCGCCGAGCACGTCGAGCTGCCGACCAGGCTCATCCCCCGGGGGTCGGGAGAACTGCCTCCCCCCTGACCCCGCGGGGGTGTTCTGGGCCGGATGTCGGCCTGAGAACACGACACAGAGCCGTCACACGACGTGACTCACCGAAACGCTCCGTCATCCGTGCTAATAAGTGCAGGTCGATCTTTCAGAGCACCGGGAGACGTGATGGGGCCCATCCGCGCAGGTCGTGCCGTCGCCCTGGCGGCCGCCTTGATCACCGTCCCCCTTCTCGGCCCGTCCACGGCCGTCGCGACGGGTGGTGCGGCGAGAACGGGTGAAACAGGAACGAAGGCGGGGTTCCGGTTCAGGGCGAGCCTGGTGGCCCGGCACAGCGACAAGTGCCTGGACGTCGAGAGGGTCAGCACCAGGAACGGCGCCGACCTCCACCAGTGGACCTGCCTCGACGACCAGCCCAACCAGGAGTGGAACCTGGTCGCCACCAGCGACGGCTACTACACCCTGAGGGCGACCCACAGCGGCAAGTGCCTGGACGTCGAGGGCGTCAGCACCAGGAACGGCGCCAACGTCCACCAGTGGACCTGCCTCGACGACCAGCCCAACCAGGAGTGGAAGCTCCTGCAGCGCGACAGCGGCTACTTCATCCTGGTGGCCCGGCACAGCGGCAAATGCCTGGACGTCGAGAACGCGGGCACCGACGACGGTTCCGGCATCGACCAGTGGACCTGTGTCTACGGCCGGCCCAACCAGGAGTGGCGCCTCGCCTGAGCGGGTCACGACGCCCCGGCCACGGACCCGGGCCGCAGGTGCCTCCAGAGGACGAGGGCGGAGACGATCACGGCGACACCCGCCCCGGCGACCGCCAGGCTCGGCGCGACGACCTCGGAGACTCCCCCCACCAGGGCGGCGCCGACCGCCTGACCGGTCATCAGGCCCGCCCCCGCCAGCCCGAACGACTGCCCCCTGACCCGTTCGGGAACCGCCTCGACGAACCTGCGCTGCAGGCCGAGCTGACAGGCGCCGCTCGCCGCGGTGGCCAGCAGGAGCGCCAGCCCGGAGACGGCGAGTCCCGGCGTGAGCGCGAAGGCGAGCAGCGGCAGCCCCGACAGCACCGCCAGCGGCGCCGCCAGCCGCTCCCGGGTGTACGGCGCGGCGAACCGCCCCATCAGGAGGTTGCCGACCGCCAGCCCGACACACGCCGCGGCCAGCGCGACCCCGGCCGTCTCCCCCAGGTAGGGGACGAGCATCGCCTCCGCCCCGGACAGGAACGAGGTGGGCAGCCACTGGGCCAACAGCAGCCCACGCACCCCGGGGTCGGCGAGCAGGTCCCGGTTGACCCGCAGCGTCTCCGCGACCGCGCCGCCCCGCTGTACACCGCGGGCGGGCAGGTCGGACAGCCCGGCGCGCAGCACCAGGGCGGAGAGCACGGACAGTACGGCGGTCGCGGTGAGCGCCCCCGCCGGCCCCGCGACGGCCAGGACACCGCCGCCCAGCCCCAGCCCGGCGATCTGCGCCCCCGCGGACGTCATGGACAGCACGGACCTGGCCAGCACGAACGTGTCCCCCGGCAGCAGTTCGGGAAGCAGGGCACTGCGGGCCGCCCCGAAGACGGGTGAGAACAGGCCCGTCACCAGGACGAGCACCAGCATCATCCAGACCGGCATCCCGGTGAGGGCAAGCAGCAGGCATGTCACCACCCGGACCAGCTCCCCGACGATCATCAGGGCGCGCGGCCGTATCCGGTCGGCGAGGGAGAGCAGGAACGTCCCGCCGACCGCGTACGGCAGGAAGGCCAGCATGTAGGCCATCGCCGACAGACCCGGCGAGCCGGTCCTGGCGTAGACCAGCGCCGCCAAGGCGAGCATCTTGACCTGGTCTCCGACGACAAGGAACGTGAAACTGCCGAACAGCACCCGGAACTGCCCGTTGGCGAAGACCTCGGAATAGGTCGCGCCGTCTTTCCCCGTGAAGAGCATGGGCACGATGCTGGGAGACACCGGGGCGGCAGGCTAACCTTTCGACCATTCCCGAAAGGTGCCGAATGGGATATCTCATCAAGGTCAGTCCGCAGGACATCGTGACCAGCAGGTTCGCGATCTCCCCGCTCATGGTGACCAAGCAGGCCCTCTGGCTGCTGTCGGGCAAATGGGAGGCCGGGGTGTGGCTCTCCTGGATACGCCAGGCGCGCGAGCCGTACGGCCGGCTGCTGGCGGAGCGGCCGGGACTCGGCCCGATGGTCTCGCTGTTCCGCGAGCGGCACTACAACGCCGACTTCCCCGCGCCGCCGCCCGACGGGGTGAACACCTCCTTCGAGACGGAGCTCTCCGCCGTACGGGCGACGCCCGCCGCCCAGGCGCACCAGGAGATCGCCAGGAACCTGGAGGGCATGCCCCGGCCCCCGGAGGCCGTCCTTGACGTGTTGTTCTCGCCGGATGTCGTCGAACTGTTCGCCGACGCCCTCGAAGCGGTCTGGGCCCGGATCGTCTCCCCCATCTGGCCGCGCGTCCACGCGATCCTGGAACGGGACGTGGTCCAGCGGGCGGGCCGGCTGGCCACCTACGGCTGGGCGGCCGCACTGGACGACCTCAACCCCCGGGTGCGCTGGCGCCCCGAGGGGGTCATCGAGGTCGCTCCGGGCGGGCAGGAGGTGGCCCTTGAGGGGCGGGGGCTTCTTTTCGTGCCGTCCCCCTTCGTTTCCGGGGTCAGCTCCTACCTCGAACAGGCCTGGCCGTACGCGATCGGATATCCGGCGCGGGGCACGGGGATCACGCATGAGACGCCGGACGGCCTGGCCACGCTGATCGGCAGGACCAGGGCCCGGGTCCTGCTTGAGCTGGCGGTTCCCGCTACGACCAGCCAGCTCGTCCACCTGCTCGGCCTGAGCCTCGGCACCGTCGGCGGCCACCTGGCCGCCCTGCGTGGGGCGGGCCTGGTGACGGGCAACCGCACGGGGCGCGGAGTGCTGTATCACCGCACCGCCCTGGGCGACTCGCTGGTGAGCCCCTCGACTCCCCTGCCGTGACCCGACCGCCGACCCTCCCCGGCCCCGTCCACCGGGGGAGGACCTCGGCCTGTCCGCGGCCCCGTCGTGCCCCCTGTCCGCCCCCGCTGTAGGAGGTCAGGTGGGCAGGGCCCGCCACAGCCGTCCAACCGTCGTCACATGGTCTTGCCGCCCCTTCGGGGTCGAGGCTCCGAAGGGCCCATGGAGAAGATGACAACGTTGTCAGAGGCTGTACACCAATCAACGCATCCGTCAGCGCGAGACGTCAAGGCATAGTCGGATAACAACACGTGCCCGTCCCTCCGCAGCCGCCGCCCGGGAGCGGCGGCGGCCGGCACGGCCCGGTCACACACGCTGGACCGTCCCGTCGAGCAACGTCAGCACGGTGACACCGAAGTCATGGATCGTCGCCGACAACTCCTGCGCGGCCAGGCCCGGAGCGACCACGACCAGGGAGCCGCGCATCAGCGCCAGCCCGATCAGGGTCGCCAGAGCCAGGGTCGAGACCAGCGGCCAGGTCACCAGCAGGACGTCGGACTTCTCCAGCGCGACGAGCTTGTCCAGCTCGCACATCCGCCAGATCAGATCTTCATGGGTGAGCACGCTTCCGTCCTCGACCCGCAACGCGGGCTGCACGGACGGATCGAGGGACGGCAACGGAGCCGGGGCGAGCAGCAGCAGGTCGGCGAAATCGACGGTGTCACGCGCCTGACCGAACGCGATCACCTGCCGCACCCGGGAGTCGTCGGCCGCCTGTAACGAGCTCTCCGCCAACCCCGGGGTGGTGATCAGGAAGCGGGCGTCAAGGCGGATCAGCAGGTCGCCCATCCGTCCGTTACCGGACGCGATGGGCGCCGCGACGAGACCCGCCGCGATGACGGTGTGCACCGCCAGGACATGGGCGGCCACGTTGTCCACGTGGATCCCGGCCACCTGCCGTCCCCTTGCGCCCCTCCTGACCAGCCCCGAGGCTCCTCGCGTCACCTCCTCGGCCAGGCGGCGGTGGCTGTAGACCACCCCCGCACCGAGATCGATCAACGCGGGCCGGTCACCTCGCTCGTGCGCGCAGCCGAACACCGCCTCGGTAACGGTGCCCCTTATGGACGAGGAGGTCGGTCTCATGCCGACGACCGTACGGGCGGCGGCTCCGGCCCTGCATCGACAGATATATGTAAATGAGTGTGTATCCGGGCCGGCCACGTCCGATGCCCCTTTCCCCGACCAGGCGTTTCCGTGATTCACCGAAAGACGGGTGGCCTGCGGAAACATCGCCGATCCGGGATGGGTTCCGTGATTCGCGGCGCCTTCTGCGGCGCTGACGGGGAATTCGAACCGGCTGTCGGCCGGTGGGAAATCGCAGAGGAAGACATCGGGCCTCTCACAGGCGCGGGAGTCTTCACGCGCGGGCCTCTCACACCGACGGGCCCTTCGACGTGGGGCCCTTCACGCGTGCGGGTCCGAGCCCTGCGCGGCTCGGACCCGCTGCCGCATGTCCCGTGGCCTTCGGTCCCCACCCCTCCGAGGAGACCTCGACCGTCGAGAGGGACACGCGACGTTCGCGATGTGCCCGACCGAGACGCCTGGGATGGTGTGGGCCTGCCGTACCTGACCGCTGTGGCGGGTGTGGCGCGGAAGGCGGGGCGTCATCGGTCGAACACGAGGAAAACGTACGGCTACCTGCTGCTTCTCCGCATGCGCCGGAGTGCGTATCCCGAGGTGTATCTACGTGGCCGTCGATGTGTAGTTCCTGTGTGTAGGCGGAACGTCACCCTCAGACGCGATTGTGCTCCACGACCCATGTGGCGACCTGGGTGCGGGAGGAGAAGCCGAGTTTGGCCAGGATGTTGGCCACATGCCTGGCCGCGGTCGCGGGGCTTATCACCAGTTCGTCGGCGATGGCCTTGTTGCTCAGCCCCCTGGCGATCAGCTCGGCGATCTCCCACTCACGCCCGGTGAGCGTGGTCAGCGGGGCGGCCACCGGCATCCTTCCCGTCGGCAGCGGCGTCTCGGCCCGGTCCTCACCCTCCAGGGCGTAGCGGACCGCCTGCTCCTGGGTCATCTCCTTGCCGAGCGCCCACAGCTGGGCGACCAGCGTGTCACCGAGACGCGCACGGGCCGGCTGGAGCAGCTCCTCCATCCGCGCGCCGAACCCGGACGGCATGGCACTGCCGCTCATCGCGTTCCTGATCGCGGCGGAGGCCCCCGCCAGGCGCACCGCCCGGTGGTCGTCCTCCTCGGCGAGGGCGAGCTGGGCGAGCGTCTCGATCCGCCGGGCGACGCCGAGCCGCTGACCGGTCCTGCGACACAGGCGCAGGCTCTCGGTCAGCCTGGCGCGGGCGGTCGTGAGGTCTCCCTGGGCCAGGGCTATCCGCCCCAGGCCGGACAGACAGGTGATGGTCTGCCAGTGGGCGGTGATGTCCTTGAGCTGGTCGAGGGCCTGTTCGTAGTGGGTGCGGGCCTCCAGCAGGTCGCCCCGCGTCCAGGCGACCTGGGCCAGGCCGATGAGCGCCACCGGGGTGGCCCAGTGGTTGTCGAGACCGCGGGCGATGGCCAGCGCGGCCTCGAAGGAGCGCTGCGACTCCTTGGCCCGCCCCTCCGACAGCGCGAACGTCCCCTCCATCGAGCGGATCACCATCTCGTGCCAGGGGTCGTCGACCTTGCGCACCGCCTCCAGGGCCTCATCCAGCAGGCGCCGGGCCTTGTCGGGGCGCCGCTGGTAGATGGCGACCCAGGCCAGGATGGCCAGCGCCCCGCTGAGCGGCCCGTGCAACGCCGTCGCCCGGCACAGGTCGGCCGCCTCGGAACAGGCCTCGTACGCCTTGGCGGGGTCGCCCTGCCCGAAGGCCACCTGACCACGCAGGACCAGGGCGTCGCCGCGCACCTTGGGAGGGAGCGCCGCGGACTTGTCGGCGGACAGCAGGCGCTCAAGCCACTCGTCGGCGGGGGTGAACCGGCCGCCCGCGATGGTGGGCCAGCGCAGCAGCACCAGCAGCCGCAGCGCGTTCTCCGGCTCCTCCACCTCGGCCGACCAGCGGACCGCGGCCCACAGGTTGCTCTGCAGCTCGTCCAGCAGCACCAGCACCGGGCAGATCTCGGTCCAGGTCGGGCGGGGAGACCTGACGATCAGCTGGTGCACGCGGCCGGCGATCACGGCCATGTGGTCACGGTGCCGCCGCCTCAGCTCGTGCTCCTCGCCCGCGATCTCCAGCTGTTCGGCGGCGTACTGGCGGATCGTCTCCAGCATCCGGTAGCGCGTCTCGCCCGCGACCTCGGCGTCCGCCAGCACCAGGGACTTGTCCACCAGTCCGCACAGGACGCTCAGGACGTCCTCGGCCCACAGACCGTCACCGTCGCAGACCTTCTCGGCCATCTCCAGCGTCCATCCGCCGGTGAACACGGCCAGGCGCCGCAGCAGGATCCGTTCCGGCTCCTTGAGCTGCTGGTAGCTCCAGTCGACGGTGGCCCTGAGCGTCTGGTGCCTGGCGGGAGCCGTACGGTCTCCCTCGGAGAGCAGCCGGAACCTGTCCCTGAGCCTGGCGTGGATCTGCTCGACCGTCAGCACCCGGCACAGCGCGGCGGCCAGCTCGATGGCGAGCGGCATCCCGTCGAGCGCCCCGCACAGGCTGGCGATCTCGTCGGCGTTGCCCGCGTCGAGGGTGAATCCGCGCACGGCGGCTCTGGCCCTCCTGACGAAGAGCTGCACGGCCTCGCTGTCCATGGCGTACTCGTGGCCGTCCGCCTCTGGCAGCGTGAGCGGCGGCACCCGCCACACGGTCTCCCCCGCGACCCGGAGCGGCTCCCGGCTGGTGGTGAGCACCCGCACCTCGGGACAGATCGTGAGCAACGTCCTGCAGAAACGAGCGCACTCGTCGATGAGCGACTCACAGTTGTCGATCACCAGCAGCATCTGCCGGTCGGCGAGCGCGTCGAACAACGTCTCGGAGAGCGAGCGGGACGGTTCGGCCTTGATGCCGAGCACGGAGGCGACCCGGGGAGCGATCAACTCGTCGCCGGCCGCCTCGGCCAGCTCGACCAGCCACACCCCGCCGGGGAACCCCGCGGCCAACCGGCCCGCGACGTTGATCGCCAGCCTGCTCTTGCCGATGCCTCCCGCCCCGCACAGGGTCACCAGGCGGGCGACGCCCAGCAGCTCGACGAGTTCCTCGGCGTCGACCTGACGCCCGACGAAGTCGTTGGGCTCCAGGGGGAGGTTCCCGCCGGTCGGAGAAATGTGCGCGGTGTCCTGTGTCATCGGCCCTTAACGAGATCGCGGGGCAGCAGTCACAGAAAGTGTGACACTAATTACCGTGTCGTGCCCAGGCTTAGCACCATTTCAGATGCTCGGATTTCCTGACTCTCCCTATTGGGACACCGTAATGAATTCACCATCGGGCCCGCCCGCCGTATCGCCACTACTGACCGTGACCGGTCAGCGGATGGCGGATCGACGGTCGGGCGATTCACACTGCAGGCATGCCGGACACTCCCTCGGACCACGATCCAGCCTCTCCCCCCTCTCCTCGGCTCGCCCCCGACTCCCTGCCCGTTCCGCCCGCCCCCGGCCCCGCCCCCGAACCTGACGCGGCGTCCGGTCCTGGCAGGACGGCCACGCCGGTGCTCGGCGAGCTCAACCTCTCCGACTGGTACGCCCACGCCGACACGATGACCGACGTCGGCTTCCTGGCCCTCTCCAGGCGGCTGCCCGCCCTCGTCGCGCAGGCCGTACGGCTCGGCTGGCTGGCCAGTCCCCGCGACATCGTCGTCACGATCGGGCTGAGCCTGCTCGGCGGCGCGTTCACCGCGTTCGGGCTGCTGGCCACGACCGGGGTGCTCTCCGCCCTGTTCGAGGCGGGCCCGACCCCGGAGCGGGTCGTCGCCGCCCTGCCCAGCCTCGTCCTGGTCGGCGTCGCGGGCATCCTGCGCACCCTGATGCAGGCGGGCTCCGGATGGGCGCAGTCCCGGCTCGACCCGCAGGTGAGCCGGGTCGCCGAGGAACGGCTCTACGGGCTGACCGGCCAGGTGAGCCTGGCCGCGTTCGACGACTCGGACTTCCACGACTCGCTCCAGCGCGCCTCCTCACGCGGCGTGACGACGGCGGGGACGATCGTCAGCACGACCATCAACGTACTGACCGCCTTCATCGGGATCGTCTCCGCGGCCGGGGTGCTCGGGGTGCTCCATCCGGTCCTCCTGCCGCTGCTGGTGCTCGCGGTGCTGCCGGACGCCTGGGCCGCGGTGCGCACCGCGCGCATGCGCTACACCACGATGTACGCGATCATTCCCGTCTCCCGGCGCAAGTGGATCATCTCGGAGCTGCTGGCCGAGCGTGCGGCCGCCGCCGAGGTGCGCTCCTTCACGATGCGGGACTTCCTGCTGCGGATGTACGACGCGGTCGCCACCGCCGAGCAGGACGTCAGGCTCGACCTCGCCCGGCGGCAGACCTTCGCCAAGGTGGTCGGCGAGGCCCTCGGCGGGCTCGGGGCGGCCCTGGTCTACGTGGCCCTCGGGCTGCTGCTGGCCTCGGGCGCGGTGGCGCTGGCCGTGGCGGGCACCGCCGTACTGGCGATCCGGTCGGGGCAGACCTATCTGTCGAATCTGATGTTCGCCACCAACCGGCTCTACGAGGAGGGGCTGTATTTCACCGACTTCCTCGACTTCTGCGCCGAGGCGGAAAGGCGTGTCGGCCCGGCACGGCCTGACGCGGCGCCGGAGACGTTCGAGCGGATCACCGCCGAGGACGTCGTGTTCACCTACCCCGGCGCCGAGACGCCCGCGCTGCGCGGGGTCTCCGTGCACATCGACCAGGGCGAGGTGATCGCCCTGGTCGGTGAGAACGGCTCGGGCAAGACCACGCTGGCCAAACTCCTGGCCGGTCTCTACGAGCCCGACGGCGGGCGTGTGCTGTGGGACGAGACCGACCTGGCGGGAGTGGACCAGGACGGGCTCAGGCGCAACATCGCCGTCATCGCCCAGGACCACACCCGCTGGCCGCTGACCGCCAGGCACAACATCGGCATGGGGACCGACAGGGGCGAGGAGACGCTGGCCGCCGCGGCGAAGGTCGCCGGGGCCGACCAGGTCGTGGCCGAGCTACGGCACGGCTACGACACGCTGCTCGACAGGAGGTTCAAGGACGGTCAGGAGCTGTCCGGCGGGCAGTGGCAGCGGATCGCCATCGCCCGCGGCTTCCACCGGGACGCCCCGCTGCTGATCTGCGACGAGCCGACCGCCGCCCTCGACGCCCGTGCCGAGCACGCCCTCTTCGAACAGGTCAGGCGGCACGCCGACGGCCGTACGGTGCTGCTGATCACCCACAGGCTGGCCAGTGTCCGCTACGCCGACCGGATCTACGTCCTGGACCACGGCCGGGTCGTCGAGCAGGGCACCCACGGCAAGCTGATGGCCCTCGGCGGTCTCTACGCCGATCTGTACGGCCTGCAGGCCGAGGCCTACTCGGCCTGAACCTCCCGCGGTTCCTCCCCGACCTCCCGCGGTTCCTCCCCAGGGGAGGAGGGCGCGAGTACGGCCCGCATGACGGCTCTGGCGATGGGGGCCGCGACCTCGCCGCCCGAGCCGCCGTGCTCGACGAGGACGCCGACCGCGACCCTGGGCGCGGTGGCCGGGGCGAATCCGGTGAAGACGGCGTGGTCCCCTCCCGGGACCCCGTTCTCCGCGGTGCCGGTCTTCGCGGCCACCTCGACGCCGGGGATGGCGGCGGCCTCCCCGGTGCCGCCGGGCCTGGTGACCGTGACCATCATCGCGGTGAGCCGGTTGGCCTCCTCGGCGTCCAGCGTCCTGCGGTACGGCGAGGGGGCCGCCCCGTCGACCAGCGCGCCGTCCGCGAGCCGGATCTCCTCGACCAGGTAGGGACGCATCAGCGAGCCGTCGTTCGCGACCGCCGCCGACATCATGGCGATCATGAGGGGAGTCGCCCTGGTGTCGAACTGACCGAGCGCGGACATGGCGGTCTGCGCCCGGTCCATGTCCTGCGGGTAGACGCTCCGCGCGACCGGCATGGGGACGGTCAGGTCGTCGGCGTCGAAACCGAACGCCCGGGCCTGATCACGCAGTGTCTCCTGCCCCAGGGCCATGCCCAGGTTCGCGAACGGGGTGTTGCAGGAGAGCTGGAAGGCGTAGGCCAGCGGTGCCCTGCCGTTCCCGCACGGAGCACCGCCCGCGTTGCGCAGGTAGGAGGCCGTCCCCGGCAGGCGCAGGACGGCCGGCGCGCGCAGGCCGGTCGTCGGGCGGTATCTCCCCGAGCCGAGCGCGGCGGCACTGGTGACGATCTTGAAGGTCGAGCCGGGCGGGTAGCCGCGCCGGATCGCCCGGTTCAGCAGGGGTTCGCGAGGGTCGTCCCGCAGCCGCCTGTCCGCCCGCTCCAGTCCCACGGCGTCGGGGTCGGTGTAGAGGTTCGGGTCGTAGGAGGGGTAGGAGGCCATGGCCAGGATCGCGCCGGTCCCCGGTTCGATGGCGACGACCGCCCCGGGCCGTCCCGTCGCGCGCAGCCCCTCATAGGCCGCCCGCTGCGCCACGGGGTCGATGGTGAGCCTGATCGTCGCCCCCGCCCGCGTGCCGTCCAGCAGCGCGCGCAGCTTGACCCGCGGGTCGGTGCCGGACAGCACGGCGTCCTGCGCGCGTTCGAGCCCGGTGGCGCCGTAGATCGACAGATGCCCGGTGACCGGCGCGTACGGCGGCCCGCCCGGGTAGAGGCGCCGGTACCTGTGTCCCGCGGTCTCGTTCTCGACGCTGGTCGCCACGACGGTGCCGTCGCGCAGCAGGATGTCCCCCCGGAGCCCGTCGAGACGCGTGATCACCACGCGGGGGTTGCGGGGGTCCTCAGAGAGTCTGTCGCTCCGGAAGGCCTGGAGATAGGTCACGTTGGCCAGCAGCGCGAACATCATGGCTCCGCACGTCAGGGTGACGTGCCGGAGCGGAATGTTGATCCGGCGCGCGCGCGGTGCGGCCATCGCCCCTCCCCCGGTCCCGCTTCCGGTTTAACAGGCGAAGCGGAAAGAAGGGGCAGGAGCGGAGCAAAGCCGCTGTACGGCTTCGTCAGGCCCTGGAGACGAGCGGCTCGCAGGCGGGCGGCAGGTCGGCCACGTCACGGTAGTAGCCGATCTTCGCCTGGACCGCCCGCTGCTTCTCACGCAGGTTGGCCACCTGCTCCTCGACCCGCCTGTCGTGGGCTTCGAGCAGCGCGACCCGGTCGGGAATGGTGTGGTCTCCCGCCCTGACCAGTTCCGCGAAGCGGAGCATCTCGGCGATGGGCATACCGGTGTCCCGCAGGCACCGGAGCGTGCCGAGCCAGCCGACATCGTCCTGGGTGAACCTCCGCTGCCCGGCCGCGTTGCGGCCGACCCTTCCCAGCAGGCCGATCCGTTCGTAGTAGCGCAGGGTGTCGAGGCTGAAACCGGTCTCCTCGACCACCTGTCCCGGCGTGTAGACACTCACGTCCGGCAGCATCCCACCTGGAGTGCGCTCCAGGTCAAGCCGGGCCGTTCAGTCGTCCGGCAGATGGGCCGACAGATAGCGGCGCACCAGCCGCTTGCACTCGCCGATCAGCTCGGGGTCGCCACCGGGCTGGGCGCGGAAGGCGAGCTTGAGCACGGCGTCGGCCGCCTCGACCGCGACGATCAGCGCCCTGTCCAGCCCTCGGCCACCGGGAACGCCGAGCAGGTCGATGATGATCGCCTTGAGCCGGTCGGCGACGACGACGTTGTTCCTCAGCGCCGTGTCGAGCGTGCGCTCGGTCCCCTCAAGCGCCGGGCCCCCCGGAGTGAGCAGCACCTCGCCGAAGTCGACGACCGCGAACCCGGGCGTCGTGCGCTTCATCGCGACGAACTCGTCGATCGCGAGATCCACCATCTCGGTCCAGTCGGACAGCCGTACCTCGGTGAGCCTGGCCGTGACGCGGCCGAGGAAGGCGTCGAGGTTGCGCAGCGCGAGCGCGCGCGCCAGTCCCTGTTTGTCGGGAAAGAACTGGTAGAACGTGCCGATCGGCACCTCGGCCCTGCGCGCGACCTCCTTGGTGGTCAGGGCGTCGTACCCCACCTCGTCGAGGAGCCGTGCGCACTCGTCCAGCATGCGCTCGACACGTTCGAGGCTTCGGCGCTGGGCGGGACGACGGCGGAGGGTCTCCCCGGAAACGTTCGTCATCGCTCTATCATCCCTCATGACAACCGACAGTGATTGTCATGATCTTTACCTGATGTCGATCGAGAAGTGAACGTTCCCCGGGATACGGCGACCGCCTCCCGCCGGACCCTCGATCGTCACGCACGGTGACCTTCGGCGGCCACGGGATTCACCCGGCGGACACCTCACCCATCCCGACTTTCCCACCGGGAAACGCCTCCCAATGCCGATCCCCACCGGCATGGGAACCGCATCGCGGAATGCGAAATCCCGTTTTGCGAAAAACTCTCAGAAAAGCGGAGCCACCGCCGGTTCCCGCCGATCTCCGGGCCACCCGGTTTCCCGGGCTTTTCCGGATGCCGAGCCCTTCGGCGTGTTCGGTTGCCCGGACGTCTCCGGGTGCCCGACGCCTTCGCCCTTGGACTCTCCGACGTGTCCGGCTCTTCCTCGGCGGCTTCGGGGCGGTCTTGGCCACGCCCCGAGGGGATCGCCGCCTGATCCCGTCCGTCGCCGTCACCCCTCCTGCCCGGCCTCAAGACCTGCCGCCGACAGCCGCTCGAACTGCTCCCGCGACAGCGAGACCTCCAGCGCGGCGACGTTCTCCTCCAGGTGCCCGACCGAGGTCGTGCCGGGGATCGGGATGACCGTCGGGGAGCGGTGCAGCAACCAGGCCAGCGCGGTCTGCGAGGAGGTCGCGCCGACCTCGCGCGCCACGGCCGCCACCGGGCTGTCCTGGCCCGCGTGCCCGCCCATCGCGATCGGGAAGAACGGCAGGAACGCGATGCCGTGCTCGGCCGCGTAGTCGACGACCTCGTCGTGCTGACGGGTGACGAGGTTGTACATGTTCTGCACGGCGGCGATCGGTGTGATCTCCGAGGCCTCCCTGAGCTGCTCGACCGTCACCTCCGACAGGCCGATGTGCCGGACCTTGCCCTCCTCACGCAGCTGCCTCAGCGCGCCGATCTGGTCGGCCAGCGGCACGTTGGGGTCGATCCGGTGCAGTTGGAGCAGGTCGATGCGCTCAACCCGGAGCCGTCGCAGGCTCAGCTCGGCCTGCTGCCTCAGGTAGGCGGGGTTGCCCAGCGGAATCCACTCGGCGGGGCTCGGCCGTACGACACCGATCTTGGTGGCGATCGCCACCTCTCCCGAGTAGGGGTGCAGGGCCTCGGCGACGAGTTCCTCGTTGGCCCCCAGCGCGTAGGCGTCGGCGGTGTCGACGATCCCGACCCCCAGCTCGACCGCCCTGCGCAGTACGGCCAGCGCGGCGGCGCGGTCGGCGGGAGCCGTCCAGATGGGCGCGGCCCAGGCCTCGGCGGGCTTGTCCGGCCCGTCGGCCAGCCGCATGGCGCCGTACCCGATCCGCCGCACCTCCAGATCGCCGCCCAGAGTGAAGGTGGTGGTCACTGCCGTGGTGTTCGCGTTGTTCGTCATGCCGGCAACGCTAGGAGCTCACATCGATGTGAGATTCAAGCCGATGTGAGGCAGATCACCAATGCTGGTTTGCGACGCTTCCGGATGAGATCACTTACTTTGTGCCTTATATGGGATGTCCTTCTGGATTGATCGACGCTCGCGTAACGCTCGTGTGAGGTGACCTCCGTGCAGACCGGCACCCTGGGCCGAACCCCCACCCCTCAGAAGCGTGGGACCGCCCTCAGGCCCTCCACCCGCAGGACCGTCTCCTCGACCGCGTCGTCCTCGGAGGCCGCACCACCTCCGGTCGTGTCCCGTGCGGACGCCTCCGCTCTCCCGCCCCGTACGGCCTCCCCCGGCTCCGCCTCTCTCGCGAAAACGTCCTCCGAGCGTGGGATGAAGATCGGCGAGTTGGCCCGGGAGACCGGCGTGAGCGTCAGGCTGCTGCGCTACTACGAGGAGCAGGGCCTGCTCACCTCACACCGCAGCGCGAGCGGCCACCGCCACTACACCGCCGAGGCTCCCACCGTCGTCGGCCACATCCGTGTCCTGCTGGCAGCCGGCCTGCCCACCAGGACCATCCGCGACATCCTGCCCTGCATCGAAGGTCCGGGCCCCGACATCCACCCCTGCGTGCAGAACTACCTCCGGACCCACCTCGAAGAGATCGAGACCCAGATAACCACCCTCCAGCAGTCCAGGAGTTCCCTCACCAACCTCCTGACCGCCACGGAGAATTTCCGGACGTCATCATCCTGACCCGCGCCGCAAAGCCGTGAACGCCTTTCTCAGCAGGATGGACGCGAGTGGTAGCAGAAGCAGGGAGCCGACCAGGAAGGTCCAGATGTCCTCGTGGTGTTCGTTCAGTAGGTTCAGCAGGAAGCCCAGTATCAGGATTTTAGGACCCCACGAGTCCGAGGAAGACTTCCGGCCCTCGGCTTCCTTCTCGCGGTCGGAGAACCCGCCGAAACGCCACCTCCTGTACAGCCAGAACAGGTAGTAGAAAACGCTGGCCGCGACGCAGACGAGCAGGGCCGCCACCAGCACGGGAGACCCGTGACGGAACTTCACGGCGCCGAACGAGAAAACCCAGAGGGCCAGCAGACCTCCCAACCCGGACTCGTCCGAAAACCGCGAGCAGAACCCTCGTCGACCACGACGCCTCTGCGCAAGAAACCGCCGGCAACCCCGATGCCTCCGCAATCAAACAGCGCAACCGAGGCATATGTTCACCAACACGACCCTAATCCATTTCACGAAAATCCAGGCGCCACGTGAACGACTGGAAAGCAGGGCCGGACGCCCCAAGACAGTCGCCGGATCCAGACTCTCCGCGCCTGCCGCTCGACCAGAAGACCAATGTGTGAACGGGAGACAGCAGTCGGTGACCGTGCCGCTCATGCCGGACGTCATGCACCGGTCGACCACCATCCAGCGGTCCAGAACCTCCTTACCGCCACAGAGAGCTTCAGGACGTCCTGACGTCAGGGCCGGTCGGGTTATCCGTTCCTGTCGTCTCGTCGCCCCAGCCATTTCGAGACGAAGAAAACCGACGCCCCTATCATCGTGAAGGCGAAACCCCGCTGCAGACCGAGGAAAAATATCAGAACGGCTCCGGCCAACGAGATGGAGATGACCTCCCAGAGGACTTGGCCCTTTTCCTCGGGCTCCGAAGCGCTCTCGTTCATCCCACATCACCCCTCTCTCCCCGGGCCGTACCGTAATCCTATGGAAAAAATCTCGATCTTCGGCCGAGACAGGAGGCGAACGAGCCGCCGATGTCGGCGTTCTCATAGGTGCGGCCTGAGTCCGGCGGCGTCGTGGAAACGGCCCTCCGGGGAGGCGAGGCCATCATCGATCGCCTTCCTCGGGAGGCGTCCGAATAAGCGTTGAGGATCATTATTCGATCCGTGAACACATCACGCGACCTCGGCCGGCGTA
The DNA here is from genome assembly GCF_042650425.1 of Streptosporangium jomthongense. Lineage (NCBI taxonomy): Bacteria > Bacillati > Actinomycetota > Actinomycetes > Streptosporangiales > Streptosporangiaceae > Streptosporangium > Streptosporangium jomthongense. The sequence goes on from NZ_JBHSBC010000001.1 coordinate 430,893, forward strand.
AGAAGGCCGTCTCACGCCAAAGCACCGAACTCACCGTGCCTGCCCCATGGAGGTTCCAGAGACCGAGGAAGTGCTGAAGCGGAACCCGGCCTACGCGTGCGGAGAAGTTCGGCCGCCGGTCCGGGCAGGCCGCCAAGAGAGTAGCCGAGTCACCACCGACACCCATACAGTCCAGCCCAGGAACAATATGGAAAAACGACGATAATTCACCCCACACTGGTCAGAAGACTGAGATGTGGACGTGGTCGTAGTGGTTGGCGGTTATGCCACCTCGGTCGGACATCATTCGCCAGCCGGTGCCGGTGCGGATGTCGTAGTAGCGCTGCCGCCAGATGATGTACATGATCCCGAGGTCGCGGCCGTGGTCGATGGCCCACTGGGCGAGGCGGTCGCCGCGTTCCCTGGCCTCCGTGGTCGGCATGCGGCCACCGGTGCTCATCATGAAGTCGCAGGCTCGGCCGCTGCCGTGTTCACCGGGGTCACCGCGGCGCAGGCAGCCGACCGAGTAGGGCATCGGAAAGCTCCGCATGATCGTGTTGCGCACGTTGACCATGCGGGAGGTCAGGCCCTCGCTGCCGCCGGGTTGCTGGAAGCCGTACTTGGCGAGCAGGGCCTCGATGCGGACGCGGTCCTTCTTGAGCTTGGTGATGTCGTCCCTGAGCTTGACGACCTTCGCCGTGGCCGCCTCCTCCGCGTCCTTGGCCTCCTTGACGAGTTGTTTCAGGCGGCTGAGCCGGCCTGCGCGCTGGCCCGCGAGGTAGGACAGCGTCGAGACGCCGTCGAGGACGGCGCCCGGGTCCCCCTGGAAGGACAGCAGGCTGGTGCTGTCCAGATCACCGCCCATGTAGGCGGTCTGGGCGAAGCGCATGACGTCGGTCTGCGCGGTGGCCAGGCTGCGTTTCAGGCTCTTGGCCCGCTGTGTCGCCTTGCTGGCCTGGACCCGGGTCTCCTCAAGGCTCTGCACCTGCCCGCGGTAGCGCTTGTTGATCTCGTTGGCCTCGCGGGTGAGCTTGGCCAGTTCGGCTTCGGGGTTGGGCTTGGCGGCCCGCACGGTCGCGGCCCTCTCGGCGGCGGCCCCGGCCATGACCGGCGTCACGAGCAAGGTGGAGAGCATGACTCCCAGCGTGATCGAGCGACTCGATCTCACGCTTCGCTCACCTCCAGACCCCCTCACGGCCGGAGCGAAACTATAGAAGACGATCTTGAGACCTGTCAGAGAAACGATGGAACTCCCGCACCATTGACGAACTATCTACCAGTCTGCGGGGATTTAGACAATTGCCCCTCAGATCACAATCCCCCCTCCCGTCCCCCAACCTCACCTCTTGCCTTGTTCGACAGAACATGATTCGGTCTCATCAACGGCAGCCGAAACCCGCGCCGTTCACGCATCCATCGCGTGCCTGGGCCGACGGGCCCCGGCGCTCCTGAAGCCCCTGACGCCTGATCCGTTCCCCCGGTCCGTCCCGGTGCGGGAGAGGCGTCAAGGGGCCGACGCGTGCTTGTACGGCCCCGCGAAGCCGTACAGGCGGAGCCGTACAAGCACGCCCGCGGACGGATGAACGGCCCAGCACGCCCCCGCGACGCTGGGCCACCACCGGTGAGCGCGTCCCACGACCCCCGCCGAGGGCGGAGGGCCGAGTCCCATGGACCGCTCGGGGCGGATCTCATCCATCTGACTTAGGTAGACGTGGTTTATGGGTGTTTGGTTCGAGGCAAAACCGCAAGAGTTTGCCGGGCGATCTCCAGCTCCTCGTTCGTGGGGATCACGACGACCCGCACGGCCGTCCCGTCAGGGGAGATGACCCGCTCTCCCCGCTCGTTGCGGCCCGGGTCGACGGCGATGCCCAGCGCCTCAAGACCGTCCAGCGCCGTCTGCCTGACCAGCGGGGAGTTCTCCCCCACCCCGCCGGTGAAGGCGATCACGTCGACCGTGCCGAGCACGGCGTAGTAGGCGCCGACGTACTTGCGCAGCCGGTGGCAGTAGACGGAGAAGGCCAGTTCCGCGTCGGGGTCCCCGGCCGCGAGGCGCTCCTGTACGGCCCGCATGTCGTTGTCCCCGCACAGGCCGCGCATGCCGCCGCCCCGGTTGAGCATCGTGTCGATCTCCTCGAAGGACATCCCCCCGGTCCTGGCGAGGTAGGTCAGGACGCCGGGGTCCAGGTCCCCGGAACGGGTTCCCATGACGAGGCCCTCAAGCGGGGTCATGCCCATCGAGGTCTCCAGGCAGCGTCCGCCGGAGACGGCCGAGGCGCTGGCCCCGTTGCCCAGGTGCAGCACGATCACGTTTCCGTCCGGCCTTCCGGCCTCCGCGGCGGCCTCCCGGGAGACGTAGGCGTGCGAGGTGCCGTGGAAGCCGTAGCGGCGGATTCTCAGCCGTTCCGCCACCTCCCTGTCGATCGCGTACGTCGCCGCGGCCGGGGAGATCGTGGAGTGGAAGGCGGTGTCGAAGACGGCGACCTGCGGCAGGTCGGGACGCAGCCGCCGGGTGACCTCGATGCCCGCCAGGTTGCCCGGATTGTGTAGCGGGGCCAGCGGGACCAGTTCCTCGATCATCGCCGTCACCTCGTCGGTGATCAACGTCGGCTCGGTGAAGTCCGTACCGCCGTGCACCACCCGGTGCCCGATCGCGGTCAGCTCGGGAGAGTCGATCCCCAGGCCCTGACCCGCCAGTTCGTCGGCGACGATGTCCAGGGCCGCTCCGTGGTCGGCGACCGGGGAGCCCGGCTCGCCGATCCGCTCCACGATGCCGGAGGCCAGCCGGTCCTCACCGGCGAGCAGGGCGTACTTCACCGAGGACGACCCGCTGTTGATCACCAGGACACGCTTCACGGTCACCCCTGTTCCTGCGCCTGGATGGCGGTGATGGCCACGGTGCTCACGATGTCGGTGACCAGTGCGCCCCGCGACAGGTCGTTGACCGGCCTGCGGAGTCCCTGGAGCACCGGCCCGACCGCCACGGCCCCGGCCGAGCGCTGCACGGCCTTGTAGGTGTTGTTGCCGGTGTTCAGGTCCGGGAAGATCAGTACGGTCGCCCGGCCCGCGACCGGGGAGCCCGGCAGTTTGGCGGCGGCGACCCTGGCGTCCACCGCCGCGTCGTACTGGATCGGCCCCTCGACCAGCAGGTCGGGTGCCCGCTCGGCGACCAGGGCGGTGGCCTGGCGCACCTTGTCGACGTCCGCGCCGCTGCCCGAGTGCCCCGTCGAGTACGACAGCATCGCGACCCTGGGCTCGATGCCGAAGCGCCGTGCCGTACGGGCCGAGGAGATCGCGATGTCGGCGAGCCGTTCGGCGTCGGGGTCGGGGTTGATCGCGCAGTCGCCGTAGACGAGCACCCTGTCGGCCAGGCACATGAAGAACACCGAGGAGACGACCGAGGTGCCGGGGACCGTCTTGATGATCTGGAAGGCCGGCAGGATCGTCGCGGCCGTGGTGTGCGCGGCGCCGGAGACCATGCCGTGCACCTCGCCGCGGTGCAACATCATCGTGCCGAAGAAGTTGACGTCGGCCATCAGCTCCTCCGCCCGTTCCTGCGTCACGCCCTTGTGCGCCCGCAGCGCGGCGTACTCGCGGGCGAAGGGACCGCGCATCGGGGAGGTCACGGGGTCGACGACGGTCACGCCGGACAGGTCGAGACCGAGGTCGCCGATCCTCCTGCGGATCACCTCCTGCCTGCCGAGCAGGGTGAGGTCGACGATGCCGCGCCGCATGAGGATGTCGGCGGCCCGCAGGACGCGGTCCTCCTCGCCCTCGGGCAGCACGATGTGCCTCCGCTGGGCGCGGGCCCGCTCCAGCAGGGTGTGCTCGAACATCATCGGGGTGACCCGCTCAGGACGGGCCAGTTCGATCCGGTCCGCGAGGTCGGCGGTGTTCACGTGGGCCTCGAAGTGGCCGAGCGCGGTGTCGATCTTGCGAGGGTTGTCGGCCGTCAGCCGCCCTTCGAGCCCGGCCAGGGTCGTGGCGACGGTGAAGCTGTCCGCCGCGGCGGAGAGCACCGGCACCCCGGGGGCCAGGCGGGCGGTGAGGTCCCGCACGGTCTTCGTCGGCTCCTGGCCGAGCGTCAGAACCACGCCGGACGGCCTGACGGTGCCCGCCGCCTCCGTCGCGAGGGAGGCCAGCAGCAGGTCGGCCCGGTCTCCCGGGGTGATCACCAGGGCCCCGTCCGTCAGGTGTTCGAGGAAGACCGGCAACGTGGCCCCCCCGAACACGAACCCCAGCACGTCCCTGCGCAGCGCGTCCTCGTCGCCCTGCAACCTTCTGGCGTCGACGGCCCGCATCACCTGCCCGACCGTCGGCGCCGAGAGCGAGGGATGCTCAGGGATGACGTAGCAGGGCACGGGAAGAACGGGATCGACGCTCATCCCGGCCGGCACCCGGTTGGCGACGACCGCGAGCACCGTGCTGCCGAGGTCGGAGAAGACCTGGTAGCCGGTGCGCATCTCCATCGCGATCTCCTCGGCCCGTTCGCCGTGCGCGCCGACCACCACGATCACCGGGGCGCCGAACTCCGCGGCGAGCCGGGCGTTGAACGCCAGTTCCCTGGGCAGGTCGTCGGTGGCGAAGGAACTGCCGAGCACGAGCAGCGCGTCGCACTCCCGTTCGAGCGCGTGGAAACGGGTGACCAGCCGGGAGATCAGCTCCTCGGTGCCGTGACCGGCGTAGATCTCCGCGGCGGCCTCGGCCGTGACGCCGGACTGGGCGGCCGCGGGCCGGTATCTCATGCCGAGCAGTTCGAGCGTGCGGTCGTCTCCCCTGGTGATCGGCCGGAAGACCCCCGTCCTGTGGGCCCGGCGGGCGAGCAGCTCCATCAGGCCCAGTTCGACGATCTGCCTGCCGTCCCCCCGCCCGAGACCCGCCACGTAGATGCTGCGCATACGCCCTCCTGTGCCGCGAGACCAGGTCACGAAACCAGGCCCGACCAAAAGACGCAGAGCAGTCAACACCCTCGGGGCGTCGCCCGGGTGAACCAGGGTGGTCAGGAGTTGGCCACGACCCACCTGCCGATCCTGCGGACCAGGTCGGGGGTCGCCGCCGACTCGGCGTGGCCGTAGCCCGGCTCGATCCACAGCTCCTTCGGCTCCCCCGCCGCGTCGTGGAGCTGGTGGGCGTGGTCGAGGGGGAAGAAGGAGTCGGCGTCGCCGTGGACGATCAGCAGCGGGGTCGGCGAGATGTCCACGACCGCCTCGTGGGGGGCCGAGGGCACCGGGTCCCATCCCCTGCTCCTGATCCGCGTCCGCTTGCCGACCCGCGCGGCCAGGCGTCCCAGAGGGCGCTCGATCGCCCAGTGCACCTGCCGCATGGGCCTGGTCCCTCGGTAGTACCACCGCGCGGGCGCGCTGACCGTGACCACGGCGTCGATCTCGCCGTCCCGCCCGGCCCGCCCGTCCCTGCCTGCTGCCGCCCGCCGTCCGGCGTACCGTACGGCCACCGCCCCGCCCATGGAGAAGCCGACGACGGCGACCCTGGCGTAGCCGATCGCCCTGGCGTGCCGTACCGCCGCGTCCATGTCGAGGATCTCCAGGTCCCCGACGGTCGACTCGCCGCCGGAGCGGCCGTGGCCGCGGAAGTCGAAGGAGACGACGCCGCCGAACCCGCTGAGCACGTGGGTGATGCGGCGGGCCGGGCGTTCCCTGAGCGAGCCGGTGAAGCCGTGGGCGAGCACGATGCCCAGGTCGGCAGGACCGCGTGACGGGGTGTGCGCGGCCTCGATCCGCACGTTGTCCTCGGTCCTGAGCATCACGGCGAACGACGGCGCTAGCGGCATGTCCACGAGCTTATGACCGAACACGGCGGGCCGGGGGGACGGCTCGTCATATCGGAGAAAGGCCCGCTCCGCAGGCCTGCGGGGTGTCCCGGAGGTGAACATATGACCGCGTTCGGCGGCGGCGTGAAAGCGATTGTTGCGGATCAACTAAAATAGGGAGGCCGCACGGTCCGCGGCCAGCCTCCACGATCACAGAGTGAGACTCAAACATGCCTTTGAACAGCCGCGATGACCTGCGGAACATCGCGATCATCGCGCACGTCGACCACGGCAAGACCACTCTCGTGGATGCCATGCTCTGGCAGTCCGGAGCGTTCCGCGCGAACCAGGACGTGGACGACCGTGTCATGGACTCCAACGACCTCGAACGCGAGAAGGGCATCACCATTCTCGCGAAGAACACCGCCGTCAAGCACGGCGGCATGACCCTCAACATCATCGACACCCCGGGCCACGCCGACTTCGGCGGCGAGGTCGAGCGCGGTCTGTCGATGGTCGACGGCGTCGTGCTGCTGGTCGACGCCTCGGAGGGTCCGCTGCCGCAGACCCGGTTCGTGCTGCGCAAGGCGTTCGCCGCCAAGATGCCGGTCATCCTGTGCATCAACAAGGTCGACCGCCCCGACGCCCGGATCAAGGAGGTCGTGGACGAGGTCTACGAGCTCTTCATGGATCTCGACGCCACCGAGGAGCAGATCGACTTCCCGATCGTCTACGCCTCGGCCAAGGCGGGCCGCGCCTCGCTGAACCGCCCCGAGGACGGCGGGATGCCCGACTCCGACGACCTCGAACCGCTCTTCGAGGTCATCAAGGAGACCATCCCCGCGCCGACCTACGACCCGGACGCCCCACTGCAGGCGCACGTCACCAACCTCGACGCCTCCTCCTACCTCGGCAGGATCGCGCTGTGCCGCGTCCACCAGGGCACCATCAGGAAGAGCCAGCAGGTCGCCTGGTGCCGCACCGACGGCAGCATCCAGAAGGTGAAGATCACCGAGCTGCTGATGACCGAGGCGCTTGAGCGCAAGCCCGCCGAGGAGGCCGGTCCCGGCGACATCATCGCGATCGCCGGCATCCCGGACATCATGATCGGCGAGACGCTGGCCGACCCGGAGGACCCGCGTCCGCTGCCGCTGATCACCGTGGACGAGCCCGCGATCTCGATGACCATCGGCACCAACACCTCGCCGCTGGTCGGCAAGGTGAAGGGCTCGAAGGTCACCGCCCGCATGGTCAAGGACCGCCTCGACAAGGAGCTGATCGGCAACGTCTCGCTGCGCGTCCTGCCGACCGACCGGCCCGACGCCTGGGAGGTGCAGGGCCGTGGTGAGCTGGCGCTGGCCATCCTCGTCGAGCAGATGCGCCGCGAGGGTTACGAGCTGACCGTCGGCAAGCCCCAGGTCGTCACCAAGACCATCGACGGCAAGGTGCACGAGCCGGTCGAGCGGCTGACCGTCGACTGCCCCGAGGAGTACCTCGGCGCGGTGACGCAGCTGCTGGCCGTGCGCAAGGGCCGGATGGAGCACATGACCAACCACGGCACCGGCTGGATCCGGATGGAGTTCGTGGTCCCGGCTCGTGGTCTGATCGGCTTCAGGACCGAGTTCCTCACCGAGACCCGGGGCACCGGCCTGGTTCACCACGTCTTCGACTCCTACGAGCCCTGGTTCGGCGAGCTGCGCACCCGCAACAACGGCTCCCTGGTCGCCGACCGGCCCGGCCCGGTGACCGCGTTCGCGATGCTGAACCTCCAGGAGCGCGGCGTGCTGTTCGTCTCGCCGACCACCGAGGTCTACGAGGGCATGATCATCGGCGAGAACTCCCGCTCGGATGACATGGACGTGAACATCACCAAGGAGAAGAAGCTCACCAACATGCGCTCCTCGACGGCGGACGAGACCGAGAAGGTCATCCCGCCGCGTCAGCTCTCCCTTGAGCAGGCGCTGGAGTTCATCCGCGAGGACGAGTGCGTGGAGATCACTCCGGAGAACGTGCGCATCCGCAAGGTCGTCCTCGACGCGGCCACCCGGGGCAGGAGCGCGGCCCGCGCCAAGCGCGGCAACTGAGAACCCCGGAAAACCCCGGAAAAAGGGCGTCCGTCGTACGGCGGGCGCTCTTTTTGCGTTTCACGGCCCTCACCGTTCCCAGAAAGGAACACGCGTCACTCCTTCAACGGAGCCTCCGAAGCGGTTCCCGCGCCACCACGCCGAATACATCCGAGAATTCCGTTACCCGAATGGCCCATTAACGGGAGTCCCAGGTAACCGTTCGACAACGGGCCGGTCGGCACGGGAAGTGATCGGTTACCCACATCGTGTTTTTCACGGGAAATCCATGTCACCGGATCCGCCCACGAGGCCGTACCTGCTCGAACGGTGAATACCGCCGTCCCCGTCGGCGAAACCGGGGTAACGTGTTGAGAAACGGCGTCTGCGACCGCATCATCATTGAACCGTCCGAAGGACCCCGGGGGCAGTGCGGTCATTTGAGGCTGCCCTCCTCCCGTTTTATCACCGGCATGCCAGAGGACAGCATCAAGAGAATGGTAGAGGAGAAATGGACCTGAGCAATCTCCCGTGGCGGAAGTCGAGTTTCAGCAGCCCCAACGGAGGCGACTGCGTCGAGGTCGCCGAACTCGGCTCCGCCGCACACCGCCCCGAGCACAAGCTGGACGCCACCCATGCCGTTCGTGACAGCAAGGACCCGCTGGGTCCCGTCCTCTACTTCACCTCTCCCGGATGGCACGCCTTCGTCAACGGCGTGAAGTCCTCCGCGTTCGACCGCTGACCGTCGCCCGCGGCTCTCCGGGCGGTCCGTGACCACAGGCCGGCCCATGGAGACCTGGACGCGCGGAGAGTCCCCCGGCCCCATCGCCAGAGGACTCTCCCGCGGAGGGGAGCCCCCTCCGGGTCATCGGGTCAGGACGAGACCGCGCACTGTCCCCGCTTCTGCTTGACGGGCCCCTCCTTGTTCGGGCGCACGTCGAAGTCGAAGATCTCCGTGGGCAGGTAGAGCGAGCAGCAGGCGTTGGGAATGTCGACGACGCCGCTGATCCGGCCCTCGATGGGCGCCGAGCCGAGCAGCAGGTAGGCCTGCTCCCCGGTGTAGCCCCACCTCTTGAGGTACTCGACGGCGTTGAGGCACGCCCTGCGGTAGGCCACCGTCGCGTCGAGGTAGTAGTTGGTGTTGGTGTCGTGGTCGACCGAGATGCCGATGAACGAGATGAACTCCGAATAGCGCGGCTCGACGTTGCCGGGCATGAAGACGGGGTTGGTGCTGACGCCGTACTTCTCCATGCCTCCCTTGATGAGGTCCACGTGGAAGTCGATGAAGCCCCCCATCTCGATCGCCCCGCAGAAGGTGATCTCGCCGTCGCCCTGGCTGAAGTGCAGGTCACCCCCGGAGAGCTTGGCGTCCTTCACGTGGACGGGGTAGAAGACGCGTGCGCCGCGGGTGAAGTTCTTGATGTCGTGGTTGCCGCCGTTCTCCCGCGCGGGCACGGTACGGGCCCCCTCACGGGCGATCCTGGTCGCCACCTCGCCGGTCGCCTGGCCGGCCAGGGTGTTCTCGGCCAGTGGCGGCAGGCCGAGCGCCGGGACCCGGTCGGGGTCGGTGTCGATGAGCGCCTGTTCCCGCCGGTTCCAGTCGGCGAGCAGTTCGGCCGACGGCGCCGTGCCGAACAGGCCGGGGTGGGTGATCCCCGCGTATCTGATACCGGGCAAATGGCGAGATGTCGCATATATGCCGTTGAAGTCCCAGATCGCCTTGTACGCGTCGGGGAAGTAGTCGGTCAGGAAGCCACCGCCGTTCGCCTTGGCGAATATGCCGGTGTACCCCCAGCCCTGTCCCGGCGCCTCACCGGTCTCCTGGGGGACCGGGCCCAGGTCCAGGATGTCGACCACCAGCAGGTCTCCCGGTTCGGCCCCCTCGACCCCGATGGGGCCGCTGAGCATGTGCGCGAGGGACAGGTCGACGTCCCGCACGTCGTTCGCCGAGTCGCTGTTGTGTATCTGGGAGTCGGTCCACTCACGGCATTCGACGCGGAACACCTCCCCCGGCCTGACCATGGCCGCCACGGGGATGTCCGGGTGCCACCGGTTGTGCCCCGGCACCTGCTGATCACGCATCGGCTTCGACTGATCCACGCTGAAGACGACCTTCGGCATGGCAACTCCTTTCTCGGGATGTGTGTGCCGACCGAATGTCCAGGCCACATCACCTCCTCCGGATCGCACGCCGTACGGGCACGCACGGATCTAGTGCGCCGCGGCCGTCGTCCCCCCTGCCGGACCGGTGCCGCCGGGAAGTGACCGCCGCCCCCTCGTCAGCAGCCACAGCCCGCCGAAGACGACCACGCCGAACACCGCCAGCAGTACGGCCAGCAGGTCCTGGTTCCAGTTCTGCCAGTAGCCGGTGAGCAGCAGGAAGGCCGGGATGGCCGCGGTCACCCACCCCTCGATCGCCGTCACCCAGCCCGTGTAGACGGTCAGATGCTCGCGCTTGAGCCCGAGCAGCAGGAAGAACAGCAACCACAGGAACGCCCAGTAGAGCCAGATGACGCCGAAGGGCTTGTCACCGAGGATCCTGAAGTTCGCGTAGGAGAAACCGAGCGCCGTGATCGCCACGAACAGCGAGAAGTAGCCGACCCCCGTGGTGTCGAACCCGCCGAGCAGGCCGATGCCCACGTAGAGGTAGGTGAAGCCGAACAGGAAGAGTCCCGAGGCCCCGAGGATCGCACCCGCCCTGTCGCCCGCGGCGATGATCAGCACGGTGGGCGTGATCACCTGCAGCGCCCCGACGAAGAGGTTGAAGACGGCCGCCGCCCGCGCGTCGACCTTTCCCAGCAGCATCATTCCGTTGATGAAGAGCACCGCACCGACGTAAAGCAGTCCCACGGTCGCCATCGCCGGACCTCCCTCACAGGCTCATGGCCGGGGCAGGCGCGCCAGCGCGGGGTGCGGCGGCCGGGGCGGTCGCCGTCCCGGCGGCGTGGTGACGACCTCGGGCGCCTCCCGGCTCTGTTCCTCACGGCCGAACGCGGCCGCGAGCGCCGGAGGAACCCAGGAGACGTTCGGCGGGGAGTAGACGCGACGGGCGTCGTGTCCGCAGGTGGCGCAGCCGTACTCGGACGGCGCGGTTCCCATCGGAAGACGAACGTCGAAGTATCCACAGTCCCGGCAGACATACTCGTAGGTCGCCATTGGCGCCTCCCCCGCTCCGGCTGGTGGTGTCGCGAATCAGCAGCGACTCGGACCCATGCCTCCGGACTATCCGAAACCCGAGCGGAGTGTCAAGGTTCCTGTCAGGAGGGCGGGCCGTCCCGAAAACACGAAACGCCAGGTGACCGGTCGAAGACGGTCAGGGCCGTCAACGAACCGTGACCGGGGGCATACGAAGCCCTGACCCGGGTCAGTCGGCGGGAAGGTGGTCGGCGAGCCACTCGACCAGCGGGGTGAGGTCGCGCCAGACCTCCCGCACCCGCTCCACGACCTGCGGGGTGTGGATCCACCCCTCCGGCTCGAAACGGCGGCTCGCGTGCAGCGACCTGTGACGGAGCAGGTCGAGACGGGGGTGGTCCTCGGGGACGCCCCTCGGCCGCGTCTTGAGACGGTCGCCCTCGATGGCGTAGCCCGCGACGCGCGCCTCGGTGACGATCTTCTCCAGCGGCGTCCCGCTGATCTCCTCGTCGACCGCCTGGCGGTAGCGGGCCAGCTGTTCGCCCTGCGCGGCGTAGAGTCCTCCGCCGACGAGCAGCCCGGCCGCGTCGAGCTGGACGTAGAAGCCGATCGCCTCGCCCTTCGGGACGTAGGACCCCTGGTGCGTCTTGTAGGGGGACTTGTCCTTGGAGAAGCGGACGTCGCGGTTGGGACGGAACATGCGCGCCTGCCCGAACTCCTCGGCGAGCTCCTCACCGAGGGCCGCCATCGGAGCCCGGACCGCCTCCTCGTAGACCCGCTTGTTGCGCGTCCAGTAGGTCTTCGAGTTGTCCGCCTCAAGGCCCTCGTAGAACAGGAGCCCCTCGTCGGGAAAGCCGCTGAAACCCATGCGGCCCATCGTGCCATCGGCCACCGACGGTTAGGGAATCTCCGTGGCCGCGGTCCCCCTGGCACCGTCGCCCATGCTGGTGTAGGCCCTGCCGGGCACCAGGCGGGGCACGCCGTACAGCTCCGACAGCGTCACGAACGTGTAGCCCCGCTGGACGAACTGGTTCAGGACGGCGGGCACGGCCTCGACGGTCGTCGGGTGGATGTCGTGCATGAGCACGATGGCCCCCGGGGTGGCCTGGGCCGCGCGCTGGGCGACCAGCCTGGAGTCGCGGTCACGCCAGTCGAGGGTGTCGACGCTCCACATGACCTGGGCGAGCCCGAGACGGGAGGCCTCCGCCGCGACCCGCCTGCCCGTCGAGCCGTACGGCGGCCGCATCATCGTCATCTTGACCCCGGACAGCCGTCTGACGATCTTCTGGGTGCTGGCCAGCTCGAACCTGATCGACTTCTCCGAGAGCTGAGGGAGCGGAAGGTGGTCCCAGGTGTGGTTGCCGATCTCATGTCCCTCGACGACCATCCTGCGGAGGTTCTCCCCCCGGTCCTCGGCGACCATCCTGCCCAGTACGAAGAAGGTGGCCCTCGCCTGGTGCCTGGCGAGGATGTCGAGCAGCCTGCCGGTGTACGGCCCGGGCCCGTCGTCGAAGGTCAGCGCGACGCACCTGATCCTGGCGCAGTTCACCCCGCGCGCGCCGGGCGGCTTCGGAAGGCTGTTCCTCGGCCACTGCCGCTGGATCGCGACCAGCCTTTCGGCGAGTTCCTCCGGGTCGAAGAGCGGGGATGCCTCGGGGGACGGCGAGACGGACGGGGACGGGTCGCTCTCGATGCTCAGGATCGCGACAGGGGGCTCACAGCCCGCGACTCCCAGCAGGACGGCCATGGTGAAAACCATCCATCGCCACACGTCTGCCCCCCGCCAGGCCGGCCGGGGTCACAGATGGTCATGGATAGTCTCCGGCCACGTCCCCCCGCAGACTCCTGGCCAGTTCGTCCCACCAGGATGGGACATCTGCCTGGAGTTCCGCATAGCGACGCGCTACCCGAATGGCGCATCCTTTCGAATCCGTGCCCAGATGCCGACGTTTCACCTGGCCCTCCTGCCACCGGTAGAAACCATCTCGGAAGCGAACGACGAGCCCGATCCATACCGAGAGAGTGCCGTCGTCGTCGACCTCGTAGGCGCCGGTGACCCCGAGCTCGGCCAGGTCCGCGCGGAGCCTGGCGATCGCCTCCCCCGCCTCGACACGCTCGTTCACCCGTCACCTCCCCGGCGGACGGAGGGACCGCTCCCCGACGGAGGGACGGACCGCGCGGCCGGGACACAGGCCCCGCCACCGGCGGGTGACAGCGAAAGCGACATGGGGTAATGATGCGGTCACGCGTCGCCTGGTGACACCCGTTCCCCACTATTGGTCAGGTGTCTCCTTCGGCTCGGTCACCACCATCGTGAACCTGAGCGGGACCTGCCCGTTGTTGGAGTAGCGGTGCGGCCGGTCGGCGCGGAACACCACGGCGTCGTCCACGCCCACGACGTGGCTGCCGCCGTACACCGAGAGGGTGAGCTCCCCCTCGATGACGGTCAGCATCTCCCTGGTGCCCGGAGGGTGAGCGTCACCGTCGTGGTGGTCGCCGGGGGCGAGCCGCCAGTCCCACAGCTCCAGGATCGACGGGGCGTCGGTGCCGACCAGCAGCCGTGCCGAACTGGCCTTCCCGTGCGGGAAGGTGACGACGCTGGCCGCGGGGACGACCCGCACCACGGGCACGTCCGAGACCTCGACCAGGCGCGCGACCGTCACCCCGAGGGCGTCGGCGATGCGGGTGAGCGTGTTGATGCTGGGGTTGGTCCGTCCCTGCTCGACCTGGACGAGCATGCCGCGGCTCACCCCGGAGCGGGTGGCCAGTTCGTCGAGCGTCATCTGCCGGTGCGCCCGCTGGGCCCGCACGTTGTTGGCGACCGCCGCGTTGATCGTCTCGGGATCCATCAGTCCAGTGTAGTGAACCTGATTTGCAGTATTTTGCACCTCATATATTGTTCCAACGGTGCAATCCATTGAACTGAGGTGAAGGATGATCGCGGTGGCGCTGGCCACACTCTGCGCCGTGGTCTACGGCACGGCCGACTTCTTCGGCGGTCTGGCCACCCGCAGGTCGCGGGTGATGGCGGTGGTCGTGCTCTCCCAGGGCGCCGGGCTCGCCCTGGTGGTCGCGCTGATGCCGCTGCTGCCCGGCGCCCCGACGGCGGGCGCGTTCGCCTGGGGCACGGCGGCGGGTGTCTCCGGCGCCGCCGGGCTGGTGCTCTTCTACCGGGCGCTGGCCACCGGCGTGATGTCCGTCGTCGCCCCGACCACCGCGACCACCTCCGCGGCCCTGCCCGTCCTGTACGGCCTGGCCACCGGGGAGCGGCCCGAGCCGCCGGCGCTCTGCGGTGTGGTGCTGGCACTGGTCGCGGTGCTGCTGGTCAGCCGTGATCCCTCGCGGAGCGCGTCCGGAAACGGCCGGGGGCCGCTGGTGGCCGCGCTGGTGGCGGGCGTGGGGTTCGGCGGCTTCTTCGTCCTGCTGGCGCAGTCGCCCGCCGAGACCGGGATGTGGCCGCTGTTCGGCGCGCGCCTCTCCTCGATCGCCCTCATCGCCCTGCTGGCCCTGGCCACCGGCCGTACGCTGCGGCCGGGCGCGGGCGCGCTGCGGATCATCCTGGCGGCCGGGGTTCTCGACATGCTGGCCAACGTGCTGTTCATGTTCGCCCAGCAGCGCGGCATGCTGAGCCTCGTCGGCGTGCTGGTCTCCCTCTACCCGGCGAGCACGCTGGTGCTGGCCAGATACGTCCTGAAGGAGCGGCTCAACGTCGTGCAGATGACGGGCATCGGCTTCACCCTCGCGGCGGTCGCGCTGATCGCCGCGGGCTGAGCCCCGGATCGGGCATGAGCCGCCGGTCAGGCGGCCTGGCGCTGCTCGGGCAGGCGGACGGCGCCCTCCTCGCGGGCGTAGTCCTCAAGCATCGTCCTGAGCTGACGGCGGCCACGGTGCAGCCGGGACATGACGGTGCCGATGGGCGTGCCCATGCGCTCGGCGATCTCCTTGTAGGCGAAGCCCTCGACGTCGGCCAGATAGACCGCGACGCGGAAGTCCTCGGGCAGGGAGCGCAGCGCGTTCATCACGGCGCTGTCGGGCAGCTGTTCGAGCGCCTCGGTCTCGGCGGACTTCAGCCCGGAGGACATGTGGGACTCAGCGGCGGCGAGCTGCCAGTCCTCGATCTCCTCGGTCGCCGAGAGCTTGGGCGAACGCTGCTTCTTGCGGTACTCGTTGATGAAGTTGTTGGTGAGGATCCGGTGCAGCCACGCCTTGAGGTTGGTCCCCTCCCGGAACTGGTGGTAAGAGGTGAACGCCTTGGCCACCGTCTCCTGCACGAGGTCCTCGGCGTCGGCGGAGTTGCGGGTCAAACGCATCGCGGACGCGTAGAGCTGGGTGGTGACCGGAACGACGTCGCGCTCGAACCAGTCCTGGCGCTGCTCTTCGGTCATCGTGATCACGTGTTCTTCCCCCTTGTACTGATTCCCCCCACCACCGTCCGGCACAGGCACGACACGCCCTTTCCGGCGGCTTGTCGAATGCTCGCAGGCGGCTCGTAAGCGGGCCGTTAAGAGCTCTTCCGCCTGGTCAGGAGGTTGGTCGTCGGCTGCTTCGAAGGCGGGTACGACACGCCCTACAGCCGGACAAGTCTCATTATCGTAACATCTCCCTCTGAAGATGGTAGAGGTTGTGTCCATCATCACATAACCCCAGCTCGCGCTACTTTTGGGTGCATGGAATACGTGGACAGGCATGACCCCTATACCCGCTCCTGGGTGGCCGAGGCCATCCGTCACGTCGAGGCCGACGCCCACCGAAGCTGCGATACCCATCTCCACGTCTTCCCGCTTCCCACGCACTGGGGGGTAAACCTCTACCTCAAAGACGAGTCCGTCCACCCAACCGGTTCACTCAAGCACCGCCTGGCCCGATCCCTGTTCCTGTACGGCCTGGCCAACGGCTGGATCGGCCCCTCGACCACGGTCGTCGAGGCCTCCAGCGGCTCGACCGCGGTGAGCGAGGCCTACTTCGCCAGGCTGGTCGGCCTGCCGTTCGTCGCGGTGATGCCCGCCTCGACGTCCCCCGAGAAGATCGCCCTGATCGAGTTCTACGGCGGCAGGTGTCACCTCGTTCAGGACCCCGGGACCATCTACGAGGAGTCCCGCCGGGTCGCGGCCGAGACCGGCGGCCACTTCATGGACCAGTTCACCTACGCCGAGCGGGCCACCGACTGGCGCGGCAACAACAACATCGCCGAGAGCATCTTCCAGCAGATGGAGATGGAACCCCACCCCGAGCCGACCTGGATCGTGGTCGGCGCCGGCACCGGCGGCACGTCCTCGACCATCGGCCGCTACATCCGCTACCGGCGGCACCAGACCAGGCTCGCGGTGGTCGACCCGGAGGGGTCCGCCTTCTACCCGGGCTGGTGCGCCGGCGACGACACCGTCACCGCCCCCGGCTCCCGCATCGAGGGCATCGGCCGCCCCCGGGTCGAACCGTCGTTCATGCCCACCGTGATCGACCGCATGATCCAGGTCCCGGACGCCCTGTCCATCGCGGCGATGCGCTGGGTCCGCGAGGTCACCGGCCGCGACGTCGGCGGCTCGACGGGCACCAACGTCGCGGCCGCCGTACGGATCCTGCGGGAGATGCGCCAGGCGGGCGAGCGGGGCAGCGTCGTCACCCTGATCTGCGACGGCGGCGAACGCTACCGCTGCACCTACGGCGACGACGCCTGGCTCGCCGAGCGCGGCCTGGACATCGCCCCTCACCTGGAGGAACTGAGGTCCTTCCTGGCCGAGCCCTGACATCCCACCCGAAGGGACCCGCTCAGGAGGCCCTGGCGGGATCGACCCCGAAGACCTTCGCGACGTCGTCGAGGATGGCGTGGGCGCCCTGGATGCCGACCGCGCTCATCCAGACGACGTCGGCGACGTCGTGCTTGGCGCCCTTGAGCCTGCCCCAGAGCGGGTTGGCCTGGAACTCCTTCTTGATCGGCTCGGCCGCCGGGTCGGGGTAGGCCGCCACGAAGATGTGCTCGGCGTCGAGCTGGGAGATGTTCTCCTGGCTGATGTTCACCGCGATCGTCTCGGTCGTGGTCGGCTGGTCCTTCGGCCGGACGAAGCCGACGTCCTTCAGCACCAGCCCCGAGTAGGAGTTCTCCACGTACAGGCGCACGGTCGGCTCCCCGGCGAACCGGACGACCGAGACGGTCGGCATTCCGCCGTTCTTCTTGTCGATGGAGGCGCCGAGCGCGGCGGCGCGGTCCTGGTAGTCCTTGAGCCTGGTCTCCGCCAGGTCCTCCTTGCCCAGGGCCCGCCCCATGAGCCTGAGGTTCTCCTTCCAGATCGCGCCGGTGGTCTCACTGAACACCGTCGGAGCGATCTTCGACAGCTTGTCGTACAGCGCCTCGTGCCGGACCTTCGCCGAGACGATCAGGTCGGGCTTGAGGGCGATGATCCGCTCCAGGCTCGGCTGTTCGAGCGTGCCGACGGAGACGGCGTCCTTGGCGTGCCCGAGGACCGGGGTCAGATAGTCGGGGAGCTTGTCGTCGATCGCCCGGTAGGTGGTGAACCCGACGACGTCGGTGTCCAGGGTGAGCACCGCGTCGACGAAACTCTGGTCGAGGGTCACGACCCGCACCGGCCTGGCCGGGATCACGGTCTCGCCCATGGCGTGCTTCACCGTGCGGGGGAAGCCCTCCGCGTTCGCCGCCCCGGCCGAGGGATCCGCCCCCGTCCCGGTTTCCGCGGCGGGCTTCGCGGTGGTCGGCGTACTCGTGCCGCAGGCGGCCAGCCCCGCCGACAGTACGGCCGTCGCCATCCCGAGCGCCACGGCGCGCAATGTTCTCATCAGGACTTCCTCCAAGGTAAGGCACGCCTAAATTAGATTAGGCATGCCTAAACTGTCATACTCGTTCGGAGCCCGACAATCGGGGTCCCGGTCCGCGGGACGGTGTCCGGTCTCCGGCAGGCGAGAGGAGCGCGCGTGAGCACGACGGCGGTCATCGCGCGGTCCCCCTCGCCGAGGGGCGTTCTCACGGCCCTGCGTACCCGCAGGTCGATCGTGGTCGCCGGGCTGTTCGCCCTGCTGCTGACCGCCGTCCTGCTGAGCCTCGCGGTCGGCGCGAAACCGGTCCCGCCCGGCGACGTGTGGCACGCCCTGACCGGCCCGTCGGGCACCGAGAACGACATCGTCGTGCGGTCGCTGCGCGTGCCCAGGACCGCCATCGGGGTCATGGCCGGGATCGCCCTGGGCGTCGCGGGCGCCCTCATGCAGGGACACACCCGCAACCCGCTGGCCGACCCCGGTCTGCTCGGCGTCACCCAGGGCGCGGCGTTCGCGATGGTGCTCGCCATCATGACGCTCGGCGTCACCGGCCTGTACGGCTACATCTGGTTCGGCCTGGCCGGGGCCCTCGTCGCCAGCGCCGGAGTCTTCGCCCTCGGCATGGTCGGCGGACGGTCCGGCCCGACCCCGCTGACCCTGGCCCTGGCCGGCACGGCGGTCAGCTCCTTCCTCTACGCGCTCACCTCGGCCCTGGTCCTGATGGACGAGCAGGCGATGGACGTCTTCCGGTTCTGGCAGACCGGCTCGATCGCGGGCCGGGGCGCGGAGACCGTCACCCAGGTGCTGCCGTTCGTCGTCGTCGGGCTCCTGCTCGCCCTGGTCAACGCCCCCGGCCTCAACGCGCTCGCCCTCGGCGAGGACGTGGCCAGGGCACTGGGCCAGAACGTCACCCTGACCCGCGCCGTCGGCATCTGCGCGATCACGCTGCTCACCGGCGCCTCGGTCGCGGCCTGCGGCTCGCTGGCCTTCCTCGGCCTGATGGTCCCCCACCTGGCCCGCCCGCTCTCCGGCCCCGACAACCGGTGGCTGCTGCCGTACGCGGGGCTGATCGGCGCGGTGGCGCTGCTGCTCGCCGACGTGACGGGACGGGTGGTCGCCCGGCCCGGCGAGCTGGAGGCAGGAGTGGTCCTCGCCCTGCTCGGCGCGCCGTTCTTCGTCGCCCTGGTCCGCCGCAGGAAGCCGGTCCGCCTGTGAACCCCACCCCCGTGTACGGCCGCCCCCCTGAGACGAAGGCCCCGACAAGGGCACAGACAAAGGCGCTGCGGGCCGGCCCCGCCTCCTGGCCGCTGCGGCCACGCCCCGTCCTGACGGCACTGGTCCTGCTGGCCGCCGCCGTACTGCTGACCGGGCTCGGCATGCGGATCGGCGACATCCCGATGAGCCTGGCCGAGGTGGGCCGGGCCGTCGTGGGGGACGGCCCCGACCACCTCGTGGTGATGGAGCTGCGGCTGCCCCGGGCGCTCACCGGCGTCCTGGTCGGCGCGGCGCTCGCCCTGGCCGGGGCGATCACCCAGGCCATCGCGCGCAACCCGCTGGCCAGCCCCGACATCCTCGGGGTGACGCCGGGCGCCAGCGTGTGCGTGGTCGCGGCCATCGTGGCCACGTCGAGCGCCGCGGGCGGGGCGGGCGGCATGCTGGCCTCGGTCGGGATTCCGCTGCTCGCCCTGCTCGGCGGCGCGGCCGGGGCGCTGGCCGTCTACACGCTCGCCTGGCGCGGCGGCCTGGACGGCTACCGCCTGGTGCTCGTCGGCATCGGCGTCTCGGTGATGTGCGTCAACGTCAAGTACTGGCTGCTGACCATCGGCGACGTCAACGACAGCGGGCGCGCCATCGTCTGGATCACCGGCTCGCTGAACGGCAGGGGCTGGGAACACGTCGTTCCCGTCGCAGTTGCGCTGGCCGTACTGGTCCCGGCGACCCTGGTCGGCGCCCGCTCACTCGGCGCGCTGCGCTTCGGCGAGGAGACCGTCACCGGGCTCGGGGTGCGCCCCGACCTCACCAGGAGCCTGATGATCCTGGCCGCCGTGCTGCTGGCCGCGCTCGCGACCGCCGCGGCGGGCCCCATCGCCTTCGTCGCGCTGGCCGCGCCACAGATCGCGTTGCGCCTGGCCGGAGCGGCCCAGCCTCCGCTCGTGGTGTCCGCTCTCACCGGTGCCGTCCTCACCAGCGCCTCCGACCTGGTCGCGCGGACCGCGTTCAGCCCCGTCGAACTTCCCGTCGGCGTGGTCACCGCGGTCCTCGGCGCCCCCTATCTGATCTATCTCCTCGTCCGCGCGCGAAGAAAGGCACGACCTTGAGACTACGGGCCGTCGACGTCAAGCTCGGGTAC
Source organism: Streptosporangium jomthongense (assembly GCF_042650425.1). NCBI lineage: Bacteria > Bacillati > Actinomycetota > Actinomycetes > Streptosporangiales > Streptosporangiaceae > Streptosporangium > Streptosporangium jomthongense. The sequence continues at coordinate 450,946 of NZ_JBHSBC010000001.1, forward strand.
GGCGACCGCGTCATCGTCGACGGGCTCGACCTCGGGATCGAGGCCGGGACGGTGACGACGATCATCGGCCCCAACGGATGCGGCAAGTCCACGCTGCTGCGCGCGCTGGGACGCCTGCTGAAGCCCTCCGGCGGCGAGGTGCTGCTGGACGGCAAACGCATCGACAGGATGCCGACCAGAGAGGTCGCGAAGATCCTGGGAGTGCTGCCGCAGGCCCCCACGGCCCCCGAGGGGCTGACCGTGGCCGACCTGGTGGCCAGGGGACGGCACCCGCACCAGACGTGGTACCGGCAGTGGTCCTCCGGCGACGAGACGGCCGTCAACGAGGCCCTGTCCATGACGGGCCTGCTCGACCTGGGCGAACGCCCGCTCGACGAGCTGTCCGGCGGGCAGCGCCAGCGCGCCTGGATCTCGATGGCCCTGGCCCAGGGCACCGACCTGCTGCTGCTCGACGAGCCGACGACCTTCCTCGACCTGGCGCACCAGATCGAGGTCCTCGAACTCGTCCGCCGCCTGCACGGGGAGCTCGGCCGTACGGTGGTGATGGTCCTGCACGACCTCAACCTCGCCGCCCGCTACACCGACCACCTGGTCGCCATGCGCTCGGGCAAGGTCGTCGCCGCCGGGCCACCCGCCGAGGTCCTCACCGAGGAGTTGCTCGCGAAGGTCTTCGACCTGGCCGCCCGGGTCATCGAGGACCCGGTGGCGGGCACCCCCATGGTCGTGCCCGTCGGGCCACTGCCCTCCGCCGGAGACCGCGCCCGGCGCAACGGGGCACTCCTTCGGGACTGACGTCCCCACCGGGACGCGGCGTTCACCGCGTCCCGGTTCCCGGTGGCTCTCTCAGTCGCCGAGCAGGGCGTCCACGAAGACCTCGGGGTCGAACGGGGCCAGGTCGTCCGGCCCCTCACCGAGGCCGACCAGCTTGACCGGCACTCCGAGCTCACGCTGGACGGAGATGATGATGCCGCCCTTGGCGGTGCCGTCGAGCTTGGTCAGGGCGATACCGGTGACGTCGACGACCTCGGCGAACACCTGGGCCTGGCGCATGCCGTTCTGGCCCGTGGTCGCGTCCAGGACGAGCAGGACCTCGTCGACCGTCGCCTTCTTCTCGATGACGCGCTTGACCTTGCCCAGCTCGTCCATCAGGCCGGTCTTGGTGTGCAGACGGCCCGCCGTGTCGACGATGACCACGTCCACCTTGTCCTCGATGCCCTTGGCCACGGCGTCGAAGGCCACCGAGGCCGGGTCGCCGCCCTCGGGACCACGCACGACCTCGGCGCCGACCCGGTCGCCCCAGGTCTGGAGCTGGTCGGCCGCGGCGGCGCGGAAGGTGTCGGCGGCGCCGAGCACGACCTTGTTGCCGTCGCCGATGAGGGAACGCGCCAGCTTGCCGGTCGTCGTGGTCTTGCCGGTGCCGTTGACGCCGACGACGAGCACGACCGCGGGACGCTCCCCGTGCGGCTTGACGTGCAGGGTGCGGTCGGTGTCGGCGCCGATCTGGGTCAGCAGCTGCTCCTTGAGCAGGCCGCGCACCTCGGCGGGCGTCCTGCTGCCCAGCACCTTCACCTTGGTCCGCAGCTCCTCGACCATCGCCTGGGTCGGGGCGACGCCGACGTCCGCGGTGATCAGGGTCTCCTCGATCTCGTCCCAGGTGTCGTCGTCGAGACGGTCACGCGAGAGCAGATCGAGCAGGCCCTTGCCGAGGGTGCTCTGGGACCGGGCGAGCCTGGCGCGCAGCCGTACCATGCGGCCCGCCGAGGGCGGCGGGATCTCGACGGCAGGGGGGACGACCATGGGCTCGGCGGGCTTGGCCGGCGGCGGAAGAGTGGTGGTCGCCGCGTCGTCGTCCTGCGCGGCCCCCACGGGAGGCGCCTGTTCCTCCCCGGGAACGGGCCGCACCTCGGGCGGCTCCACCGGAGGAGCCGACTTGCCCCGCGGCCTGAGCAACAGGAACATGCCGCCCGCCGCCAGCAGGGCGACAACGACGATGATCGCGATTATGCCGAGATAGCCTTCCACAAGAGCACAGTTTTCCAGACCCCCCGGAATGCTCCGACCCCCCGGGTCAAGTCACCCCCCATCGATCTTGACTGCTCACCCTCCCCACCACGACGACACAGACGTCCCCCGCACCTGCCCGCGTGGACTTTCCACCTCCGAAGCGAGGGGTCGGCCGACACCCCCGGCGCCAAGTGTGAGGAGTTTCGGCTTGGGCGCGTCGGTGTCTGGACTGAGGAACGCAGGAGCGAAGCGGATGAGTGACGAGGGAAGACACCGACCCGAAGCGCCCAAGCCCGCGACGCCGCCAAGCGGAGCAAAGAAACACGGCTTGTGCTTTACCGGCGCCAAGTGTGAAGAGTTTCGGCTTGGGCGCGTCGGTGCTTGGACTGAGGAGCGAAGGAGCGAAGCGGATGAGTGACGAGGGAAAGCACCGACCCGAAAGCGCCCAAGCCCGCGACGCCGAAGGCGGAGCAAAGAGACACAGCCCACGCTGCCGAAGCCGCGCAAAGAGACACAACTAACTTTCTCGAAGCCGCTGACTGATCACCTGGCTGACCCCGTCCCCCCGCATCGAGACCCCGTACAGCGCGTCGGCGATCTCCATTGTGCGTTTCTGGTGGGTGATGACGATGAGCTGTGACGTCTGCCGCAGTTCCTCGAACAGGGTCAGCAGCCGTTGGGTGTTGGTGTCGTCGAGCGCCGCCTCGACCTCGTCCATCACGTAGAACGGCGAGGGCCGCGCCTTGAAGATGGCGACGAGGAAGGCGACGGCGGTCAGCGACCGTTCCCCTCCGGACAGCAGCGACAGGCGCTTGACCTTCTTGCCCGGCGGTCTGGCCTCGACCTCGACGCCGGTGGTCAGCATGTCCTCCGGGTCGGTGAGCAGCAGCCTGCCCTCACCGCCGGGGAAGACCCGCCCGAAGATCTGCTCGAACTCGCGGGCGACGTCGGCGTAGGCGGCACCGAACACCTGCTCGACCCGCTCGTCCACCTCCTTGACGACGAGCAGCAGGTCACGTCTGGTCTTCTTGAGGTCCTCAAGCTGGGAGGTGAGGAAGGCGTGCCGTTCCTCAAGAGCGGCGAACTCCTCAAGGGCCAGCGGGTTGACCTTGCCGAGCTGCGCCATCTGCCGGTCGGCGGCCCTGGCCCGCTTCTCCTGTTCCTCACGCACGTAGGGAACGGGGTCGCCGTCGACGGTCGGGACGGGTTCGGCCGGGCCGTACTCGGCGATGAGCGTGTCGGGTTCGACGCCGTACTCGTCGACGGCCTTGGCCTCCAGCTGTTCCAGGCGCAGGCGCCGTTCGGTTCTGGCGACCTCGCTGCCGTGCGCCCTGTTGATCAGCTTGTCCAGTTCGCCGGACAGTTCCCTGACGCGGAGCCTGATCGACTTGAGCGACTGGTCGATCTGCCCGCGCGCCTGTTCGGCCTCGTCGCGTTCCTCGGCCGCCACGGTGAGGGAGGTCTCCAGGCGGGCCAGGGTCAGCTCGGTGCCGCGGACCACGGCCTGGGCGACCAGTGCCTGCCTGCGCCGCCGTTCCCGCAGCTCGGCGGCCCTGGCGCGTTCCTCGCGCTCCCGTTCGGCGGCGCGCAGCAGTTCGTCGGCCCGGCCCGTGAGGCCCTTGACCCGCTCCTCGGCCGTCCGTACGGCCAGGCGGGCCTCCATCTCCGTCTGTCTCGCCGAGGCGCAGATCTCCGCGAGCTCGTCGCGCATCTCGGTGGTCGGTTCGGGTTCGGCCTCCACCTCGGCGGTGGCGGCGGCGAGCCGTTCCTCGATCTCGGCGAGCCCCGCGGCGTCCCGGTCGCGGGCCTCCTCGGCGGCCCGTACGGCCCTGGCGAGCCGTTCACACTCGGCGGCGGCGGCCTCGGCCGCGGCGCCGAGCTGGGCCAGTCGCCGCGCGGTCGCGGCGGCCCGCTGGTCGGCGTCACGCTGTCTGGCCCTGATCTGGTCGAGCGCGGCCTGGGCGGCGTTCACCCCGGCCTGGGCGGTCTGCACGCCTGTCTGCGCCTCGCCCACGCCCGCCTGGGCGGTCTCGACGGCGAACTGCGCCTGCGCCTCGGCTTCGGCGGCCTCCTCCATGGCGAGGCCCGCCTGTTCGGCGGCCTGCCTGGCCGTGGCCAGGTCCGCGACGGCCTCGTCGAGAGCGGCCCGCATCTGGAGGGCGGAGGCCGCGCCCGTTGAGCCTCCCCTGGCGGCGTAGGAGCCGACCAGGTCGCCGGAGCGGGTGACGGCTCGCAGCTCGGGCCACTGCTCGACGGCCTTCCTGGCCGTCTCAAGGTCGTCGACGACCAGGACGTCGGCCAGCAGGTGCGTGACGGCGGCCCGCAGCGCGTCGGGCACGGTGACCAGGTCCGCCGCCCACCGGCCGCCCGCGACGGGCATGTCGGCCCTCCGCGGGACCTGCCCGCCCGTGGCGACGAGCAGGGCCGCCCGGCCCCCGTCCTGGCGGCCGAGGAAGTCGATGGCGTCCGCGGCGGCCTGCAGCGACTCCACGGCCACCGCCTCGGCGTAGGCGCCGAGCACGGCGGCCACGGCCGTCTCCGCGCCGGGGCTGACGGTCAGCATGGTGGCCACCGGGCCGAGCACCCCGGCCAGGTCGGCGGCCAGCAGCGCCGCGGCGCCGTCCGTGCCGCTCGCCAGGCTCAGCTGGAGCGCCTCGAACCTGGCTTCGAGCGCGGCGACCTGACGCTGGGCCTCCTGGTCGGCCTTGCGGGCGACGCCCACGGCGGCCTTGGCCGAGGACAGGGCCGCGTTGGGGCCCGCGACCGAGGCCTTGGCCTCCTCGGCGACGGCCTTGGCCTCCTCGACGGCCTCCCTTGCCTGTGCCACGGCCTCAAGGGCGATTTCCAGCTCTTCGGCGAGGGCGGGGTCGATCTCCGGCTCAGAGCGTTCCTGGCCCTCGTGGTCGGCGCGGGCGCGCTCGGCGCGCTGTTCGGCCTCTTCGAGGGAGAGCCTCAGCCGCCCGATCTCCTCCTCGGCCGCGCCCGCCCTGCTGTGCGCCGCGCCGGCCTGCCCCCTGAGCTTGGCCAGCCCTTCGCGCCGGTCCGCGACGGCCTTGGCCTCCGCGGCCAGGCGGCGTTCCTCGGCGGCGAGCGCCGCCTCGCTCTCCGAGCGTCCCGCGACGGCCTGTGCCAGGGTCTCCCGCTCCTGGTCGAGGAGTTCCTCAAGGACGCGTTCCTGCTCCTGGATCTCCTCGGCCTCGCGCTCGTAGTCCTCCGGGTCGCGTCCTCTGCGCTCGACCGTGGTGTCGGTCGCGTTGCGGTGCCGTTCGGCGGCCAGCCCGGCCAGGCCCCTGAGGCGCTCACGGAGGGACGAAAGCCGGAAGTAGGTCTCCTGGGCGGCGGCCAGTCGCGGCTGTGCCTCGGCCTCCGCGGCCTCAAGCTCGGCCTCGGCGACCTGGCCCTGTTCCAGCTCGGTCTCCACCACCGTACGGCGGGCCAGCACGGCGGCCTCGTCGGCGGTCTCCCGCTCCAGGGTGACGCGCAGGGTGAGCACGTCGTCGGCGAGCAGCCTGAGCCTGGCGTCACGCAGGTCGGCCTGGATGACCGCGGCCTTGCGGGCGATCTCCGCCTGGCGGCCGAGGGGTTTGAGCTGTCTGCGCAGCTCGGTGGTGAGGTCCTGGACCCGGGTCATGTTGGCCTGCATCGCGTCGAGCTTCCGCAGCGCCTTCTCCTTGCGCTTGCGGTGCTTCAGAACGCCCGCGGCCTCCTCGATGAAGGCCCTGCGGTCCTCCGGGCCCGCGTGCAGCACCTGGTCGAGCTGGCCCTGCCCGACGATGACGTGCATCTCACGGCCGATGCCCGAGTCGGACAGGAGTTCCTGGATGTCGAGCAGGCGGCAGGTGTCGCCGTTGATGGCGTACTCGCTCTGTCCCGCCCTGAACATCAGGCGGCTGATCGTGACCTCGGTGTAGTCGATGGGCAGCGCGCCGTCGGTGTTGTCGATGGTGAGCGTGACCTCGGCACGGCCGAGCGGGGCCCGTGAGGACGTCCCGGCGAAGATGACGTCCTCCATCTTGCCGCCGCGCAGCGACTTGGCGCTGTGCTCGCCCATCACCCAGGCCAGGGCGTCGACCACGTTGGACTTGCCCGAGCCGTTCGGGCCGACGACGGCGGTGATGCCGGGTTCGAACCTGAGGGTGGTGGCCGAGGCGAAGGACTTGAATCCGCGCAGAGTCAGGGTTTTCAGATACATGTCACCCCTCGTCCGCCGCGTTCACCCGTGTTCACTCGCGCTTTCCCAGGCCGCCCTGTCGCTCTCGCCTGGGAAGACTACCGTTCTTCGCCCGCGCCCGCCTGTCCAGCGCCTAGGGTGCCCTGCATGGATGCGGAACGCGGCGAGGGCTCCCCGCACGGCGGGGACGGCCGTCTCAGACGGCGGGCTTTCCTGGTCGGCGGCGGGCTGGCCGCGCTCGGCCTGGGCGGTACCGCGCTCGCGATCGGTCCGGACGGTTTCCGGAACGCCTACGCCCGCGTCGTCTGCGGAGGCGTCCCCGACCCTCCCGTCGCCCGTCCCGGGGCCCGGCGGCTGAGCGAGGTCGAGGGCCGTACGGTGATCGTCTCACTGCCGCCGCGGCCACGCGACCGGACCACCGTCGTGATCATGTTTCCCGAGGGCACGGAGAACGCCCGCGCGTCGCTCGACCTCTGTTCCGCAGACCGTTACCTGGCGGCGAGCGGGGGGCGGTTCGCGGTCGCCGCGATCGACGACTGGCCCTCGGCCGACGTCGTGGGGACCGTGCTCCCGCATCTGGAGACCCAGGGGTTCGACACCGGAAGGATCGGGCTGCTCGGCTGGGCGGCGGGCGGGGCGGAGGCCCTCAGGCTGGCCGCGCAGCTGGGTTCCGGCCGGGTCGCCGCGGTGGCCGCGGCCTCACCCGCCGTCACGGCGGCACGGGCTCCGCTGCGTGACCTGGTGGACATCCCGGTCTGGCTGGGCTGCGGTGAACGCGACGACAGGGCTCCGCAGACGGAGACGATGCTGAAGGGGTTGAGGGCGCTCGGCGCGACGACGGAGGGGGGGATCTCCTCGGGGTGCCAGGACACGGCGTACCGGGTCCGTGTGCTCCCCGAGCAGTTCGCCTTCTTCTCACGTCATCTGTGAGCGATCTCGTCGTACGGCGGTGCGCCGGGCGTACCGTGTGGTCCGCCCGCCGTACATGGGTCGTTCGCCATGCGTGGCCCCGCACGTGACAGGGGTCGGCATGGCAAGGGACGCCCCGGCGAGGCGCCCCTGGACAGTGGTGTTTCGTCCCGGTCTCTAAGTGAGAACCGGCTCACGATCCTGCAGGCGGGTGAACGCCTCGTCGCGGGTGCCGGCCGCGAGTTCGTCGTTCTGGGCCTGGAGCCGGGTGAGCTCTGCCTCCAGATCACGGATACGCTGCTGAAGACGGCGCATCTCCGAGACCATACGAGGGTCAGGACCGCCGACGTGGCCGAGTAGAGCCTTCGCCATGGTAAAGGGTCCTCCACGCTGAGTGACCAGACTGGTTCGCGCACTTCTTGCCGCGGGAGGGGTGCGCGTGGTTCTTATCAAGAGTCGCACCGGCGGAAGGGGCGGTCAAGTTGAACGCTCCGTGTGGATGCACCAGTGGGCACTCTCGACAGTAAAATATACCTTATTTTGGGCGGTTTAAGGAAGCATCAGCGCTCAACGAAACCGCCAAGATTTCCTTTGGCCTCGCTCCAGCGTTCCACGACCGCGTCAACCTTTCCCGGGGTCGCACCCGCCCTGAGCTGGGAGAGCAGGTTCTCGCACGCCTCACGACCGCCCTCGGCGACGACCTCGACCCGGCCGTCCTCGGTGTTCCTCGCCCATCCGGAAAGTCCGAGCTCCAGCGCTCTGGCCCGCGTCCACCAGCGGAAACCGACCCCCTGGACACGCCCTCTGACCCAGGCGGTCAGCCGTACGGCCGTCATGCCGCCGTCTCTCTCGGGCGGGGCTGGCAGCGGGGGCAGCTGTAGGAGGAACGGTTCATGAACGACTCCCTGACGATCGGCGCGCCGCAGCGCGGGCAGGGTTCGTCCCGCCTGCCGTACACGGCCAGTGAGCGCTCGAAGTAGCCGCTCTCACCGTTGACGTTGACGTAGAGGCTGTCGAAGGACGTGCCGCCCTGCGCCAGGGCCTCGGTCATCACCTCGCGGGCCGCGCCGACCAGCTGGGAGATCTTCGGCCCGGTCAGCGCCCCGGCCGGCCTGGTGCCGTGCAGGCGGGCCCGCCAGAGCGCCTCGTCGGCGTAGATGTTGCCGACCCCGCTGATCAGCGACTGGTTCAGGAGCGCCCGCTTGATCTCGGTCCGCCGGGCTCGCAGACGGCGGGCGAAGAGCGCCTCGTCGAAGTGCTCCTCGAACGGGTCGGCCGCGATGTGGGTGATCGGCTCGGGCACCTGCCTGCCGCCGGCCTCGGCCAGCGGTGTCACCAGCACGTGCCCGAAGGTCCGCTGGTCGACGAAGCGCAGGTCGGGGCCGCCGTCGGCGAAGGTGATCCGGATCCGCAGGTGTTTCTCCAGGGCCGTGTCCGGCTCGACGACCAGCAGCTGGCCGCTCATGCCGAGATGGGCCAGGATCGCGTCCGTCCCGTCGAGGGGCAGCCAGAGGTACTTGCCCCTGCGTTCGGCGGTGCCGATCGTGCGCCCCTTGAGCTGGGCGGCGAACTCCTCGGCGCCGGGGACGTGCCTCCTGATCGCTCTCGGGTGCAGCACCTCGGCCCGCGCGACGACGCGTCCGCGGACCCAGCGTTCCAGGCCGCGCCGTACGACCTCGACCTCGGGCAGTTCGGGCATGCCCCCTCCTTCGGTTCGTGCCGTACGGCTCGCGGGTCAGCCGGCCTCGCGCTTGTCTCGGTCCTCACGGATGCGGGTCCATGCGGTCTCGGCCGCCTGCTGCTCGGCCTCCTTCTTCGAACGGCCCGAGCCGGAGCCGTACTCCTCGCCGCCGACCCTGACGATCGCGGTGAAGGACTTGGCGTGGTCGGGGCCGCTCTCCTCCACGTGGTACTCGGGCACGCCGAGCGACTCGGAGGCGGTCAGCTCCTGCAACGAGGTCTTCCAGTCGAGACCGGCGCCCAGCGAGGCGGAGCGGGTGATGAGCGGGTCGAACAGCAGGTGGACGACGCGGAAGGCCTCGTCGAGGCCCTTGTCCACGTAGACCGAGCCGATCAGCGCCTCAAGGGTGTCGGCGAGGATCGAGGACTTGTCACGCCCCCCGGTGCCCTCCTCGCCCCTGCCGAGGCGCAGGAAGCGCCCGAGGCCGAGGGTGCGGGCGACACCCGCGAGGGCGCGCATGTTGACCACCGCGGCCCTGAGCTTGGCGAGCTGCCCCTCGGGCAGGTCGGGGTGGTTGCGGTACAGGGTGTCGGTGACGACCAGGCCGAGCACGGAGTCGCCGAGGAACTCAAGGCGCTCGTTGGTCGGCAGGCCGCCGTTCTCGTAGGCGTAGGAGCGGTGCGTCAGCGCCCGCTCCAGGATCGCCGCGTCCAGTCGCACGGAGAGGACCTTGTCGAGCTCGTCACTGACGACCTCGACGGCTACCGGCTTGACACTGCTCATCCCCATGGTTTCTTCTCCTCGCACGCTTGCGGTGAAATGCGCGATGGCGAGGAAGGGAATGAGAGATGCCCGAAGATGTGGTGGGCGCCGGGAGGGTACGCGTCACCGCGTAACCCGGCGTCCACCACAGCCGCGGGCCGACCGCCATCGCATATGGATCGCGAACGGTGGCACCGGCCGGAGAGACCCGGCCGGTGTCCGTCGGTCAGACTGCGATCAGGCGGAGGGCTCGATCACCTGACGGCGGTTGTAGGTGCCGCAGGAGGGGCACGCCACGTGCGGACGCTTCGGCGAGCGGCACTGGGGGCAGCTCACGAGCGAGACCGCGGCGGCCTTCCACTGCGACCTGCGGGAGCGAGTGTTGCTCCGCGACATCTTGCGCTTGGGGACAGCCACGTCAGCTCTCCTGATCGTTGTTATGTTCTGGAACCAGACCCTGCAGCTTGGCCCAGCGGGCGTCGACGACCTCGTGTCCGTGATCAGGCTCGGCGTCGGCCAGCCTGATCCCGCACTCCGAGCAGAGCCCGGAGCAGTCTTCGCTGCACACCGGGCTCAACGGCAGTGTGAGCACCACCGCGTCACGGAACGCAGGTTCGAGGTCGAGCAGTTCTCCGTCGAGAAGCGAGTCGTCCTCGGCGGCATCCTCCGCCGAGTAGAAGAACAGCTCCTGGAAGCTCACCTCGGTATCCGAGACGATCTCCTCCAGGCAGCGTGCGCACTCCCCCCGCAGCGGGGCCCGCGCCGTGCCCGTGACGAGCACACCTTCCATGACCGCTTCAAGCCGGATGTCCAGCTCGACGTCGGTGTCCCTGGGGACACCGATCATGTCAACACCGATGTTCGCCGGCGCCGGGAGGGTGAGACTCATCCGAAGCATCGCCCCCGGTCTCCGCCCCAGGTCATGGGTGGAGATCACCCACGGGGCGCGGGGGTCAAGGCTGTGCGGAGTCATTCCACTCTCATCAGGCATGGCGAATCAACGCCGTCGTGCAAGGCAGAAACAAGAGGATACCAGGGGTCAGCCCCTGAGCCGTTCGACCAGGAGTTCCTGGACGAGATCGGGTACCAGACCGGCCACGCTCCCGCCGTAACGGACGATCTCCTTGATGCGACTCGACGACAGGAACGACACCTCGGGACCGGTGGCCATGAACAGTGTCTCGACCCCGGACATCCGGTAGTTGAGCTGGGCCATCTGCAACTCGTAGTCGAAGTCGCTGATCGCCCGCAGGCCCTTGACGATGGCCGGGATCTGCTGCTGCCTGCAGTAGTCCACCAGCAGACCGTGGAACTTGTCCACGCGCACGTTGCCGTACTCCTTGGTCACGTTCTGGAGCATCTCGATGCGCTCCTCGACCGTGAACAGGCTCTTCTTCTCGATGTTGATCAGGACGGCGACCACGACCTCGTCGTACTGCCGGCAGGCCCGGCCGATGATGTCCAGATGGCCGTTGGTAACGGGATCGAACGATCCCGGACAGACAACGCGACGCAAGGCGAAACCCCCTGCCCTATGGATTCCCGGCGGCGCGACCGTACCAAACGGCCGCTTCCCCGTAACGACGGACCCTGTCCTCCTCGTACCCCTCGGGCCACACCAGGTCTGTGCCCCGGCTCTCGCGTTCCACGACCACCAGGGCGTCCCGTTCCAGCCAGCCGCCGTCCCTCAGCCCCCTGAGCACGGCGTCGACCGCCTCGGCGCCCAGTGTGTACGGCGGGTCGGCGAACACCAGGTCGTACGGCTGCGCCGTTCCCCGTTCGAGCACCCGCTCGACGCGGTCGGCGGCCAGTTCCGCACCGGGCAGCCCGAGGGAGGCGATGTTGGCCCTGATCGTCCTGATCGCCTTGGCGTCCGACTCGACGAGCAGGGCGTGCTCCGCGCCCCGGGACAGCGCCTCAAGCCCGAGGGCCCCCGACCCCGAGTAGAGGTCGAGCACCCGGGCGCCGTCCAGGGGGCCGAACAACGACCCGACGGTTGCGAAGATCCCCTCTCTGGCCCGGTCGCTCGTGGGGCGGGTCCCCCGCCCCGGCGGCACGGCCAGCCGTCGTCCTCCTGCGCTTCCCGCGATGACTCGACTCACCGGCCCATTGTCCCAGCGGCGGCGCGGACCACAGCCCGGCGTGTCGCGACGCATCACATAACCGCAGGTCAAAAGGGTTCGGGTAGGTGATCTAGGTCAAGAGTGGGCAAGGAGTGGCGACGAAAGCGCAAGGGTCGTTCCCCCGGGTCACGACTGCTTGCATGATGAGTCCTGCGGCCTTCGGCGACCCAGGAGAAGGCCGACCGGCGTGATCGTGAGCCCTTCCGCACGCCGGTGCTCTCGGCACCTGACCCGAGGGCGGGCCCAGGCGGGGACGGCATTCGGGGGGAGGCCGTCCCCGCCTTCGGGCGTCTTCTGACCTTTCCCGCCCGCGGCCCCTCCGTGCCGCCCCAGGCCTTCCCGCTCCCGTCGGCGGACGCCGAAGGCCCCGGACGCCCAAGGACCGTCTCCTGACGGGCTCAGGTCTTCTCCAGGTATTCGGCGCGCTCGTCGGCCAGCAGCCTGTCGATCTCCATGCGCAGCATCGGGTGCCCCGACAGCTCCGGATCGCTCTCCAGCACGCCCTCGGCGTCGAGGCGGGCCGAGTGGATCACCTCCTCGTCCCGCAGGAGTTGCAGCAGCTTCAGCGACGACCTGCGGCCCGACTGCGCGACGCCCAGCACGTCACCCTCGCGGCGCTGTTCGAGGTCGACCCGGGACAGCTCGAAGCCGTCGAGGGTCGCGGCCACCGCGTCGAGCCGCTGCCTGGCCGGGGTGCCGCCGGGGGCGTCGGTCACCAGCAGGCACAACCCGGGCAGCCCGCCCCGGCCGACCCGGCCGCGCAGCTGGTGGAGCTGGGAGACGCCGAACCGGTCGGCGTCCATGATGACCATGACGGAGGAGTTGGGCACGTCGACGCCGACCTCGATGACCGTGGTGGCCACCAGGACGTCCGTCTCGCCGCGGCTGAAGGCCCGCATCACGGCGTCCTTCTCCTCCGGGGGCAGCTTGCCGTGCAGCACCGCCGTACGCAGGCCGTGCAGCGGGCCCTGGGAGAGCGTCTCGGCCACGTCGAGCACCGCGAGCGGGGGGCGGCGCTCGTCGTCGTCCTTGGACAGGTCGCCCTCGTCGCCCTCTAGGTCGCCGATGCGCGGGCAGACGATGTAGGCCTGCCGTCCCAGCTCGACCTCCTCGCGCAGCCTGCTCCAGGCCCGGTCGAGGAAGTGCGGCTTCTCCGCGGCGGGGACCACGTGCGTGGTGATCGGCGCGCGCCCCGAGGGGAGCTGGGAGAGCGTGGAGACCGTCAGGTCGCCGAAGACGGTCATGGCGACCGTGCGCGGGATCGGGGTCGCGGTCATGACCAGCACGTGCGGACGGCCTCCCCCGGCCTTCTCCCTGAGCGCGTCGCGCTGCTCGACGCCGAAGCGGTGCTGCTCGTCGACCACGACCAGCCCCAGGTCGGCGAACTGCACGCGCTCCTGCAGGACCGCGTGGGTGCCGACGACGATCCCGGCCGCGCCTGAGGCGGCGTCGAGCATGGCCGTACGGCGGGCCGCCGCGCCGAGCGAACCGGTCAGCAGGGCGACCGCCGTACCGCCGAACATGCCGCCCGTCGCCAGGTCGCCGAGCATGGCCGTGATCGACCTGTGGTGCTGCTGGGCGAGCACCTCCGTCGGGGCGAGCAGTACGGCCTGGCCTCCTGCGTCGACCACCTGGAGCATGGCGCGCAACGCGACGACGGTCTTGCCCGCGCCGACCTCGCCCTGCAGGAGCCTGTGCATGGGGTGGGCCAGGGCCAGGTCGGCGGCGATCTCCTCGCCCACGCTCCGCTGCCCCTCGGTGAGCTGGAACGGCAGGCGCGCGTCGAAGTCGGCCAGCAGCCCGTCCGCGCGGGCGGGCCTGGGGGCGGCGGGCCAGGAGGCCGCGGCCGCGCGGCGCTGCAGCAGCACCGCCTGGAGCAGGAAGGCCTCGTCGTACTTCAGCCGCTTGCGCGCCCTGGAGACGTCGGCGTGGTCGCGGGGCCGGTGGACGGCCGTGAGCGCCTCGGCCAGCCCGGGAAGCTCACGTCTGCTCCGGAGGTCGGCGGGGAGCGGGTCCTCAAGGGGCTCCAGGGTGTCGAGCAGGACGCCGAGCGCCCTGCGGATCGCCCAGGGGGTCACGTCCTTGCCCGCCGGATAGATCGGCACCAGCGCGGCGGCGAACCTCTCGGCGCCCTCCTGGCTCTCGTCGAACATCTCGAACTCGGGGTGGGAGAGCTGCCACCTGCGTTTGTCGCCCTGGCCGAACGCGCCGACCTTGCCCGCGAACATGCCCCTGACGCCGGGCCGCAGCCGGGTCTCCGCGATGTGGGAGGCCCTGCCGAAGAAGGACAGGTAGATCTTGCCCCGGCGGCCGTCGACGATCTCGACCTCCAGCCAGGTGCCGCCCTTGTTGCGCATCGGCCTGCGCATGGCCCTGGTGACCTCGCCGACGACCGTGGCGTGCTCGTCGGCCTGAAGGTCCTCGAAGTCGGTCAGCTCACCGCGCTCGGCGTAGCGGCGAGGGTAGTGCCGCAGCAGGTCGCCCACGGTGCGCAGATCGAGGACGCTCTCCAGCAGCTTGGCGGTCTTGGGGTCAAGCGCCTTGGTCAGCGGCTCGTCGAAGCTCGTCACCCCAGAGTTTCTACCGTGTCCGTGCGACAGAATCGCCTCGACACCACGCGTGCGGGCCCGGCACGGCCGTCCGGCGGCCCCCGGGAATGCGCTACCGTTGACCCTTGGGACTATCCCCGTTCGGCCAGTCATGGCGGTCCGTGTTGTCATGTGAGGCCGGGCGTCGGGTATTCTCGTCTGGCCAGCCGGTCGTCCCGGCACGCCCGATGACCGCCGCCGACGCGGCGGATCGAGCCTCTCGACTGATCTAAGGAGCGAACCGTGGCTTCCGTCTGCGATGTTTGCGCTAAGAAGCCGACCTTCGGCAACAACGTCTCCCACTCGCACCGCCGCACCCGCCGCCGCTGGAACCCGAACATCCAGCCCGTGCGCGCAGTGGTGAACGGCACGCCGAAGCGGCTGAACGTTTGCACCTCCTGCATCAAGGCCGGCAAGGTCACCCGCTAGCCAGACGCAC
>NZ_JBHSBC010000001.1:465634-500544 GCF_042650425.1 Streptosporangium jomthongense
CGTCGTGCTGCCAGGAGTCTTTTCTGGACATCTCCTCTGAATCACCATCTTGACTGGTTAATGTCAGATGGTGAGCACCTCTCCCGCACCACTCAAACTGAGCGCCGGAGCGAGCACGGGCTCCAAGATCATCATGTCGGTTCTCGCCCTCCCCTTCGTGGCGCTTCCGCTGTTCGTGATCCTCATGGTGCGTGACCAGCACACGTCGGCGGACTATCCGTACTACCCCCCGGACCACTCCCCGTTCCGGATCGAGTACCTGGTCCTGCTGATATTCGCGCTGGTCGGGACGGTCTTCCTGGGCGGCCTCGTCGCCGCCTTCCGTTTCAGGGCGACCCTCACCGGGAGTGTGCTGGAGGTCCGGCGCACGTTCAGGACACGCCGGGCCGACCTCGCCACGGCCCGCGTCTGGCTCGGCTCGACCCCCGAGTACGAGGGAAGCGGCGAGCACAGGCACCAGACCGGGCGCACCATCCCTCACCTGACGGCCCGGGACCACAACGGCCCCAAGGTACGGCTCCACCTGCGCACCGTGAACGGTTTCCTGCCGCCGCACGAGCTGGTCGCGCTGGCCGACGCCGTCGAGTCGGGCCACAGGGAGGGCCCGGACGCCGAGCAGGCGTCCAGGACCGCCGAGGTCCTGCGCCGCCTGGGCACCGACCCGATGATCGGGCTTCTGTGAACGGGGCCGGAGATCGGGCTCCGGCGGGACGTCACACGGGCTGAGACCCAGAAGGGCTAACGCCAGCGCCAGGCGTGGTCCACGGGGCCTATGCCGGAGCCGAGGGCGAAACCGTGGGCGATGGCCCCGGTGACGTACGCCTTGGCCTTCTCAACGGCGGCGGGGACGTCCTCGCCGAGCGCCAGGTAGGAGGCGACGGCCGAGGCCAGGGTGCAGCCGGTGCCGTGGGTGTGGCGGTTGTCGTGGCGTTCGGCGTGGAAGCGGAACTCACGGGTGCCGTCGGTGAGCAGGTCGACCGGCTCTCCCGGCAGGTGGCCGCCCTTGATCAGCGCCCAGGCCGGGCCGAGCGCGAGGACGGCGTCGGCGGCCTTGCGCATGTCCCGGTCGTCCTCGACCTTGACGCCGGTCAGCTGCGCGACCTCCCAGAGGTTGGGGGTCACGACGGTCGCGACCGGCAGCAGCCGTGTCCTGACGGTCTCGACCGCCTCCGGCGCGAGCAGCGTGTCCCCGTGCTTGGAGACCCCGACCGGGTCGACCACGACCGGTGCCCCCGCCCCGGCGAGCGTCTCGGCGACCGTCTCGACCAGTACCGGCGAGGCCAGCATCCCGGTCTTGATCGCCTGTGCGCCGATGTCGCCGAGCACCGAGTCGAGCTGGGCGCGGACCGCCTCCGCGGGCAGCTCCCAGTAGCCCTGGACGCCCAGCGAGTTCTGGGCGGTCACCGCGGCGATGACGCTCATGCCGTGGACGCCGAGGGCCAGCATCGTCTTCAGGTCGGCCTGGATGCCCGCGCCGCCGCCGGAGTCGGATCCGGCGACGGTCAGCACGCGGGGAGGGGCGGAATCGGTCATGAGCCCCATCCAACCAGCTCTCGGGCATGCCCGCCGTACCGGATCAGATGACGACGCAGTCAGCCTGGGGGCTCTGGCAGGTCTTGGGGGTACTCGACTGGCCGTCCGCGCTGAAGGTGACGACCAGGTTCTCCCCCGGGTCCAGGTTCTGCGCCGAGTCGAGGACGAGGATTCCGCCCTCCTGCTTCCAGTCGGCGCCGTGCAGCGAGGTGATCTCACCGCCGACCGGCATCTTCAGCGTCAGGCCGTCGAGCTTGCCGTCCGCGGCGATGACGAGCTGGGCGGTGTAGGCCTGGGTCTTCTCCTTGACCAGGCCGAATCCGACGGTGACCCCGGAGGCCGCGGGGGTGGTCGGGGTGGGCGCCGGGGTCGCGGAGGTCTCGGGGACGCCCGGCGACTCGCCGGGCGTGTGCGGCCGTTCGCCGGTGACGAGCGCCTCCCCGGTCGGTTCCGGTGTGGGCTCGGGGTCGTCGCTCGGCTGCGCCTGCTCGGTGCGGCGCGGGGTGTGCCCGGTCTTCGGGGTCGGGCGCGCCTTCGCCTCTGGGGTCTCGGGGGTCTCGGGGGTACGGTCCGCGCGGTGCGCAGTGGCGACGGGCGCCGGGGTCCGCGGGGGCCGCGTCTCCGTCCCGCCGGGCTTGCCCGTCGGTTCCCCGGTCGGCTCCTCCGCGGGCTCCTCCGCCTCCTCTCCCGGCGGCGTGGGGTCCTCGGGATCGGTGAGCGAGTCCTCGGGGGCGGGCCGTTCCGAGGAGGCGGCCGCGCAGCCGCCGGGCGGGCAGGCGGTGGTCGAGTCGGCGGAGCCGCTGGTCAGCTGGATGGCCGCGGCGCTTCCGCCGAGGACGGCGACGACCGCGACCGCGGTGAGCAGCATCGTCCTGACGCGCCGTCTCGGCTTGCGCTCCTCTCCCGGCCAGACGGGCTCGGACAGTTCGGTCGTGGCCGACCAGCCTGATCCGAGGAACCCCTTGGCGGGTTCGGTGATCGCGGACTCCTCTGGACGGAGCCGGCGCCCGATCAACTCGTCATTGGTCCCGGACTGTTGGGGGGGCTCCGGAGCTGACTCCGGCTCACGTTTCCCCCGGTTGCGGGGGACGTCTTCCCCATGTCCACCATGGCGGCCCATGTCGCCCCTTCCTCTAGGGAATCTCGGCCGCCAAACTTCATACCATTTCAATAACCGTTTGTCGCAATTTTCACGAATGTCACAGGAAGTGGGAAAATTCACTCCCTGAAGTGATCCCACCCCTCATAGGCCATCGAACGGCCGTTGACCTGCACGCCCTTACCCGCCTCGGCCCGGCCGACCACGGTCCACTCCTGCGGCAGCCGTACGCTCTGAGGGAACGTCGCCGCGAGCGCGTGATCGTCCCCGCCGGACAGGATCCACCCGAGCGGGTCCACCCCGAGCCGTCCGGCGGCCTCCTCAAGGGACTCGGAGATCACGAAGGCCTCCGGCAGGAGCACGATCCCCACCTCGCTCGCCTCGGCGACGTGACCGAGGTCCTGGAGGAGCCCGTCACTGACGTCGAGCATCGAGGTGGCGCCGAGCGCGGCCGCCCGGGGACCGCAGGCGTACGGAGGCGCGGGGCGGCGATGGGCGTCGAGCAGTTCGGCGGGGCCCTTCTCACCGGCGGCGAGCAGCGCGAGCCCCGCCGCGGCGTGACCGAGCCGTCCGGTGACCGCGACCACGTCGCCGGGGCGCGCGCCGGAGCGGGTGACCGGGGCACGCCCGCCGAGGTCTCCCAGCGCGGTCACCCCGAGCACGACCAGGTCGCAGCGGGTGACGTCGCCGCCGACCACACTCGCGCCGACCAGGTCGCACTCGTCGCGGAAGCCGTCGGTGAGGTCGTCGAGCCAGCCGGTGGCGGCGTCGGCGGGCAGGCCGAGACCGACCACGATGCCGGTGGGGTCGGCCCCCATGGCAACGATGTCTGAAAGATTCTGGGCCGCAGCTTTACGCCCGATGTCGTAGCCACTGGACCAATCGCGACGGAAATGCCTACCCTCGATCAGTAAGTCTGTCGTCACGACGACCCGTCCGTCAGGAGACCTCACCATCGCGGCGTCGTCCCCGGGACCGAGAAGCACGGTCCCACCTTGTGGCAAGCGTTCGGCTATACGTGCGACAACTCCGAATTCGCCGAGATCTCCGACTGTGATGACACACCTCCCGTTCATCACAGGGTACGGTGGCCCTTCGGCACTGATCCAATCGCCCGGGAGGACGTTATGGTGCAGGCCTACATCCTGATCCAGACCGAGGTCGGCAAGGCCGCGAACGTGGCCGGGCAGATCTCCTCGATCACCGGTGTCACCCAGGCCGAGGACGTGACCGGACCCTACGACGTGATCGTCCGCGCCGAGGCCCGCAACGTGGACGAACTCGGCAAGATGGTGGTGGCCCAGATTCAGGCGGTGGAGGGCATCACACGTACTCTTACGTGTCCCATCGTCCATATCTGACCTCACCGGGAGACTCCATGTCACTCCGGTTCGCCCGCTGGGCCGCGCTCGCCTGCCTCCCTCTGCTCCTGGCGGGATGCGGCGGCGCGGTCCGCGTGGACCCGCCCGTTCCCGAGGGAGCGGCGGCCGCCGCGTGCAAGGCTCTCGGCGGACGGCTGCCCAAGACCCTCGACGGTGTGGACCGGGTCGAGTCGTCGCCCGCCTCGCCGTACGTCGCGGTGTGGGGGCAGGCGCGGATCGCGCTGCGCTGCGGGGTGACCCGGCCGTCGACGATGGCCGCCACCGACGAGGTGCCGGAGATCAACGGGGTCGCGTGGTTCAACGACCCCGCCAGGCCCGCCCTGTTCACCGCGATCGGCAGGCAGGCCTACGTCGAGGTGACGATCTCCCGCGAGCACGTCCCGGGGAACGTCCTGGTCGACCTCTCCGGGCCGATCAAGGCGGCGCTCCCCCAGACGGGCTGACCTACCTGAGCCCCGGCGCGCGGTTCAGCGCCAGCTGGATCAGCCGGTCGACGAGCTCCCCGTACGGCACGCCGGTCGCGGCCCACAGCTGCGGCGCGACCGAGACCGAGGTGAAGCCGGGCATCGTGTTGATCTCGTTGAGGATCAGCCGGCCGTCCTCGGTGTAGAAGAAGTCCACCCGGGACAGGCCCTCACAGCCGAGCGCCTCGAAGGCGCGCACGGCCATCGCGCGCAGCTCCTCGGCGACCTCGGCCGGAATGTCGGCGGGCACGGCCAGGGACATCTCGTCGCCGATGTACTTGGCCTCGAAGTCGAAGAACTCGTGGTCGCCGTGGACCAGCACCTCACCGGGCAGGCTGGCCCTGGGCGCCTCGTCACCGGGGGACTCCAGCACGGCGCACTCGATCTCGCGGCCGACGATGGCGGCCTCGACCAGCACCTTGGGGTCGTGCTCGCGGGCGAACTCCACGGCCCTTTCGAGCTCCTCGCGGTCGTTGGCCTTGGAGATGCCCTGACTCGACCCGGCGCGGGCGGGCTTGACGAAGACCGGCCAGCCGAGCTCCTCGACCTCCTTGAGGACCCGCTCGCGGGCGGTGCGCCAGTCACGGTCGCGCACGACGACGTACGGCCCGACCGGCAGGCCCGCGGCGGCCAGCACCGTCTTCATGTAGCCCTTGTCCATACCGACCGCGCTGGCCAGCACCCCGGAGCCGACGTAGCGGACCCCGGCCATCTCCAGCAGCCCCTGGATCGTGCCGTCCTCGGCGAAGGGGCCGTGCATCACCGGGAAGACGACGTCCACCTGGCCGAACTCGACCGGGATGCTGCCCGCTTCGTAGACGACCAGCGCGTCGCCGCCGGTCGGCAGCGCGAGCGCCGTTCCCGTGGCGTCGACGACCGGCATCTCGCCGTTCTCGATCGCGTAGCGCTGCTCGCCGGAGGCGAGCACCCACCGCCCGTCCTGGGCGATGCCCACGGGGAGAACCTCGTACTTGGACCGGTCGATGGCCTCAAGGACGCTCCCGGCCCCGAGGAGGGAGACGCCGTGCTCGGAGTTGCGGCCACCGAAGACGATTGCAACCCGCGGGCGGGTTTCGCGCTGCTCGCTCATGATGACCGAATGTACCCCCTCTGGGCCGTCATCCCGGCTGTCAGACGCGCCTATCGTCCCGATCCGGGGCCCTTTCCGCTGTCCGGGGCCGCCCCTTGGTCGAGGAGGGCGTCCAGAGCCCTCGTCACGTCCATGATGAGGTCCTCCGCGTCCTCCAGGCCGATCGAGAAGCGGACCGCCCCGGCGTCGATCCCGGCGGCCCCGCCGAGCTGCGGATGGCTGGTCGAGGCGACGTGCGCCGCCTTGGTCCTGGTGCCGCCGACCGAGGTGGCGATCGAGGCGATCCTGAGGCCGTCGGCCAGCGCGACGCCCGCGTCGTAGCCGCCGTGCGGGGTGACCGTCACGCAGGCGCCGTACCTCGTCCCCTCAGGGCCCGAGTCGAACAGGTGCCTGGCGAGCTGGTGGCCGGGGTGTCCCGGCAGGCCCGGGTAGTCGACCCGGCGCACCGCGGGGTGCTTGGCCACCGCGGCGGCGAAGACCATCGCGGTCGCGCACATCCTGCGCACCCGGAGCGGGAGGGTCGCCAGCCCCCTGCGGAGCAGGAAGGCGTCGTCGGGGGAGAGCGTGCCGCCGGTGTCGAGACGGACCTCGCCGAGCTGCGCGATCAGGTCGGGACGGCCGACCGCGACACCGCCCTCGCAGTCGTCGTGGCCGCCGAGATACCGGGTCGCCGAGTGGACGACCAGGTCGGCGCCGTGTTCGAGCGGGCGGCAGACGACCGGGGTCGCGAAGGTCGAGTCGACGACAAGCAGCGCCCCGGCCCTGCGGGCGATGCGGTACAGGCCCCGGATGTCGGAGACGGCCATGGCCGGGTTGGACAGGGTCTCCGCGTAGATGATCTTCGTGTTCGACCTGACCTCGGCGTTCACCCGGCTGAGGTCGCCGTAGTCCGCGAAGCCCGCCGAGACGCCGAACCTGGAGAGCACGTTGGTGATCAGCGAGTAGGTCCCGCCGTGCACGGGGATCGGGGCGACGATGTGCGCTCCGGCCCGCAGGAAGGTCATCAGGACCGCGGTGATCGCGGCCATCCCCGAGGAGAAGGCCTGCCCGGCGACGTCCTTGGGCGCCGCGGCCCCTTCGAGCGAGGCGACCGCGGCGGCGAAGGCGGCGGTCGTCGGGTTGTCCACCCCGCCGTGGGCGAAACCCGAGCTCTTCTCGTCGCACATCTCGGCGTACTCGGCCGAGTCGGCGAAGCCCCAGGCGGAGCTGCGCCACACCGGCAGGCCGAGCGGGCTCTGCCGGGGGTCGGCCAAGGGGGGCAGGTGGACCGCGCGGGTGTTCTCACCGTTGGGTCTGCGCATTCGTCGGCTCACCGGATTCGCGCCGGGGGTACTCCGATCCCGGGGCGGGGTGACGGCGCTTCCCTCCCTCGCGGTGTCGGCGGGATCGTACGGCCGACGCCTCCGGGCTCCCTCTCCCGTGTCCTCGGCGGCGAGGACGACAGGGAGGTCAAACGCCGTACCGTTCTGGTTTGAGGGTTCGCGACATCAGCAGATTCCCGGCCTCGGCGGGAGGCAACCCGTCGTGCACGACGGCCACAACCACCTCCGTGATCGGCATCTCGACATCGTGCTTCCTGGCCAGTTCCAGAACCGACTCGCAGGATTTGACTCCTTCGGCGGTCTGCTTCGTCGCGGCGACGACCTCGGCCAGGGTCATCCCCCGGCCAAGATTCTCACCGAAGGTACGGTTCCTGGACAATGGGGAGGTGCAGGTCGCTATGAGATCGCCCATTCCGGCCAGCCCGGCGAAGGTGTGCGGATCGGCGCCGAGCGCCTCGCCCAGCCGGGAGATCTCCGCGAGTCCCCTGGTCATCAGCATCGCGCTGACGTTGTCGCCGAGCCCCATCCCCGCCGAGACGCCGACGGCGAGGGCGATCACGTTCTTGACGGCGCCGCCGAGCTCGACCCCGACGACGTCCGGGTTGGTGTAGGGGCGAAACCACGGCGGCAGGTGGCAGGCCTCCTGGAGGCGTTCCATGGCGCGCCGGTCGGCGCAGGCGACCACGGTCGCCGCGGGCTGACCCCTGACGATCTCACCGACCAGGTTGGGACCCGAGACGACCGCGACCCGCTCCTTCGGCACCTCGGCGACCTCGCAGATCACCTCGCTCATCCGCTTCGTCGTGCCGAGCTCGATGCCCTTCATCAGGCTGACCAGCACCGCCTCCGGCGGGAGGTACGGCTTCCACCCGGTCAGGTTCACCCGCAACGTCTGGGACGGCACGGCCAGCACCACGAAGTCCGCCCCGTCCAGGGCCTCGGCAGGGTCGGTCGTCGCGCGCAGGGTCTCGGGCAGCCGTACGCCCGGCAGGTAGTCGGGGTTCTCGTGGCGACGGTCGATCGCCTCGACGACCTCGGGGCGCCTGCCCCACAGAACGGTCTTGCCTCCCGCGCCCGCGAGGATCATCGCGAATGTCGTGCCCCACGAGCCCGTGCCGAATACAGCCGCCTTGGTCATTTCATCACCGTACGTCGAAGTCAATGGTCCGAGGGCCGCTTGAACGGTGCCGGCGGCGCCTTCTCCCCCCGCAGTTCGGCGAGCTGAGCGGTGACCGCCGCCATGATGTCCGCGGTCGCCGCGCGCAGCACGTCGGCGTGCAGGGGCCGCCCCTCGTACTTCGACAGGTCGACCGGTGGCCCCGCCAGCACGTGGAAGGTCTTACGCGGCCAGAGTCTTGGCCGTTTACCGCCGTAGGGCAGGATCTCCTGGGCGCCCCAGTGCGCCACCGGGATCACCGGCGCGCCGGTCGCCAGCGCCAGCCTGGCCGCGCCGGTCTTGCCCTCCATCGGCCAGAAGTCGGGGTCGCGGGTGCAGGTGCCCTCGGGATAGAACATCACGCACGCGCCCTCGGCGATCCTGCGCTCCGACTCGGCGAGCGAGCGGGAGGCCTCCGCGCTGCCCCGGTGGACCGGGATGGCCATCAGCCCGCGCACCGCGCGCCCGAGCAGCGGCACCGAGAACAGTCCGGCCTTGGCCAGGATCGTCGGCCAGCGGCCGTTGTTGTAGAGGTAGTGGGCGACCAGGACCGGGTCGAGCCACGACAGGTGGTTGACGGCCAGGATGACCCCGCCGGTCGGCGGCAGCCGCTCGGCCCCGCGCCAGTCCTTCCTGACCAGGAGCCACGAGATCGGCTTGACGATCGTGACGGCCAGGGCGACCCAGAACCGGGAAGGCCATCCAGGACGTCTCATGAACTCCTCCGTAAGCAGTGATGCGCCCCAAGTGTCCCGGTTGGCCGTACAGGATGTCGAGGCGCGATGCTTAAGGCTATGCCTGCTCCGCAGAGTTCAGCCTGGACCCTCGTCGTGCCGGTCAAGACGTTGGTCGCCGCCAAGACGCGGCTGTCGAGGGCGGCGGGCCCGCACCGGGCCGCCCTGGCCGTCGCGTTCGCCTGCGACACCGTCGAGGCCGCGCTGGCCTGCGCGACGGTCGCGCGCGTCGTGGTCGTGACGAGTGATCCCGTGGCCGCGCCCGCGCTCGCCGGGATCGGCGCCCACGTGGTGGGCGATCCCGAGGCCGGCCTGAACGCGGCGCTGCGGCACGGCGCCACCGAGGCCGTACGGCTGGCGCCCGCCGGCTCCGTGGGCGCGCTCCAGGCCGACCTGCCCGCGCTGCGGCCCGCCGAACTCGCCCTGGTGCTGGCCGCGGCCGGCGAGTTCGACCAGGCGTTCCTGCCCGACGCGGCCGAGATCGGCACGACCTTCTACGGCGTACGGCCCGGCGTCCCGTTCACCCCGGGCTTCAGCGGCGAGTCGCGTGAGCGTCATCTGCGGTACGGCGCCAAGGAGCTCTGTCTTGAGGGGGTCGCCTCGGTACGCCGGGACGTGGACACCCCGGACGACCTGCGCAGCGCCCTGTCCCTCGGGGTCGGTCCCCGCACCCTCGCCGTGGTGGAGAAGATCGAAAGGGAGTCCCCCGCCGGGGGGACTCCCTCTTCCTCCTGACCCGCCCGTGCCCGCCGTGTCCGCCGTTCCGGGCCGGAGGCGCTCCGGCTCCGAACGGCGGGCCCCCGCGGGCGGGGCGCCGTGGCGGGGTCAGTGCCCGGCGTTCTCCCCCTCCCTGGCCTGCTTGGGCAGCAGGAAGGCCGTGACGAAGGTCAGCAGGAGCATCCCCGCGACCACCCACAGGACCGTGCCCGCCGCGCCGACGAAGTCGGGCCTGAGGGTGGCCGCGGCCTGGTCGAAGAAGACCGTGCCGAGCAGGGCGACACCGACGGCGCCACCGAGCTGCTGGATCGCGGTCAGCGTGCCCGAGGCCGAGCCGGTCTCGTGCTGCTCGACGCCGGCCAGGATGATGTCGAAGAAGGGCGCCATCAGCAGGCCCATGCCGAGCCCGGTGACCGCCAGGGAGGGAACGAACTGCCAGGCGGTCACACCGGTGCCGGCCTGGGCGATCGTCAGCAGGACTCCGACGACGCCGAGCGCCATGACGAGGATGCCGCCCTGCAGGACCTTGCGGCCGAACTTCGCGACCGCCTGCGCCACCCCGAACCCGGCGACCATGCCCAGCGACCAGGGGATCATCACCAGGGCCGCCTGGAGCGTGGAGTAGCCCAGGCCGATCTGGGTGTAGAGGTTGAACACCAGCGCGAAACCGGACATGGCGGAGAAGAAGACCAGGCCCGTCGCCAGGCCGCCGGTGAAGGCGCGCTTACGGAAGAGGCTGGGGACGACCAGCGGGTCACCGCCCGTCCGGCTCTTCCTGGCCTCGAACCAGCCGAAGAGCACGAAGAGCACGGCGGAGGCGCCCATCATCAGGAAGGCCCAGGCGGGCCAGTCGCTCTCCCTGCCCTGGACCAGGGGGAAGACCAGCAGGAGACCGGCCAGGGAGGCCAGCAGCACGCCGGGGACGTCGAGCTTGAGCGGGTGCGGCGAACGGGACTCGGGCAGGAAGCGCATCCCCATCAGGACGGCGGCCAGGCCGAGCGGCAGGTTGATCAGGAAGATCATGCGCCAGCCGGTGCCGAAGAAGTCGGCGTCGACCAGCCATCCGGCCAGGATCGGGCCACCGACCGTGGACAGGCCCATGACCGGCCCGAACAGGCCGAACGCCGCGCCCATCTCCTTCGGCGGGAACATCTCCTTGATCATGCCGAGCCCCTGCGGCAGCATGACGGCGCCGAACAGGCCCTGCAGGACCCGCGCGCCGATGAGCAGTTCGGGTGACTGGGCGAGGCCGCACAGCAGCGACCCCAGGGTGAACCCGGCCGCGCCGATGACGAACATCCGCCTGCGGCCGAAGATGTCACCGAGTCTGCCGCCGGTGATCAGGCCGACCGCCATCGAGAGGGTGTAGGCGGCGCCGAGCCACTGGATGACGGAGGCCGAACCACCGAGCTCGTTCCTGATGGTCGGCCCGGCGATGTTGGTGACCATGGCGTCGAGGAGGTCCATCACCTCGCCGAGCAGGATGACGGCGAGCGCGACCCAGCGCCACCGGTGGAGGGGCGGCTCGGCCGCCTTCCGAAGTGGTTCTGACACGTCTGTGGTCATGGGGGGACTCCCAGCGGTTGGAGGGATTGGGATGAACAGCGTTCACCATACACGAGCATCGTTCTCTCAAAGAACGGCGTTCGCCACTCAGTGCGGTGTTCTTAAGATATGTCGCATCGACGCCGAAGACAAGATATGTCGTGAAAACGAGCGGCGTTCGATGTGATGAGCAGTGTTCACCCTGGCGTTACACTGGCGTCATGAGTGACGAGCTGCCCGCACTGCCGTGGGATCGGGCACGCAGAAGGACGGGGCCGGCCCGCATCCCGCTCACCCGTGACCGGATCATCGAGGCCGCCTACACGGTGATCGACCGCGTGGGCTACGAGAAGCTCAGCATGCGCCAGGTCGCGGCCGAGCTGAATGTCGCGGTCTCCGCCCTCTACGCCCACGTCAGCGGCAAGGACGAGCTGCTCGAACTGATGTACCTGCGGATGTTCCGCGACTGGGAGCTGCCCGCCCCCGACCCGGAGAACTGGCAGGAGCAGATCAGGCAGTACGCCCGCACCGGGCGGACCAAGCTGCACGAGCACCGTGACATGGCCAGGATCGCCATGACCGGCTTCCCCTTCAGCGCCGAGGCGCTCCCCCACCTTGAGCAGCTCCTGGCCGTCTTCCGCGCGGGCGGCCTCCCCGACCACCTCGCGGGCGCGGCGGGCGACATGATCTCCACCTTCATGAACGGCTTCGCCTTCGAGGAGAGCGTCTGGGACGACCGGCGCCAGGAGGCTGAGGAGGACGGGGAACGGCCGGCGGTCGAGAGGTCCTGGGCGGAGATCAGGCAGACGCTCGAACGCTATTTCAGGGAGCTGCCGCCCGACCGCTTCCCGAACATGGTCGAGCTCGCCGACGTCATGCTCCAGCGGACGAACGACGAACGGTTCGACCTCGGCATAGAGATCATCATCCGGGGGCTGGCGTCCTACACCGCCGACCACCCGCGTCCCTCCGGGTGACCGGGTTACCATGACCGGGTGCAGGCGACGGTACGGATCTTCGACACGACGACCAGGTCGGGCTCTGTCTACTCCGACGACGGGACGGAGATCCCGTTCGACACCGCGGCCTTCGACGCCGGACCGCTGCGGCTTCTACGGGCGGGACAACGGGTGAACGTCGTCCTCGACGGCGACCGGATCACCTACGTCACGCTGTCCACGTTCCCGGTTCCTCCCACCGCCCCCATGTGACGGGCCCATGCGACGGGACCGTACGGCCGTCGCGTGAAAGGCGGGGCGCCGGGCCCCCGCGACGGGAGTCCCGGCGCCCGGGCGAGTCCTACCTTTTCTTCGCGGCCTTCTTTCCCTCCACGTTGACGAGCTCCTTGAAGTCGGAGCCCGGCCGGAACTTGGGACCCCAGCTCTCGGCGACCTTGATCTCCGCGCCGGTCGAAGGGTTCCTCGCGGAACGGGCGGGCTTGTGCACCATCTCGAAGGCGCCGAATCCGGTGATGGAGACCTTGTCGCCGCTGGCGACGGCCCGCTGAATGGTGTCGAGCACCGCGTTGACGGCCTCGGTCGCGGTCTTTCTGTCACCGACGCGATCCGCGATCGCCTCGACGAGTTCCTTCTTGTTCATAAAGGTTGCTCCCCCTGCTACCGATGTCTGGGAGTGGGTCGTGGGGCAGGTAGCCCGTCTCACCCGGTTGTCACGGCCCGAGGTCTCAACAGAGCGAGAAACCCCTTGCCCGCTTGAAATTAGGGGACGGAGCCCTACGACTCAATCACCTTCCGCAATGTTTCCAGCACTTGGCGTATCTGAAACCAGAGCATCAAGGTCGAGAAGGAATAAATCAAGACGCCCCGCTGCACGGTGGAGATCGTGCTTTGCGAGGTCACAGATCGACAGCAGGCGTCTGGCGAGACGCTCCCGCCGCTCCGGAGAAAGGGTCAACAAACGAACCCGGCGGTGCGCGTCGCGCAGCCGCCGGGCCAGGTCGTCTTCTGAACGTGTCAGACGGTCGTCGGCAGCCATGGCTGCCGACCATTCTCGTATGTCGCGATGTCGTCGGCGTTGCGCAGGGTCAGCCCGATGTCGTCGAGCCCCTCCATCAGACGCCAGCGGGTGTAGTCGTCGATCTCGAAACCGGCCGTCTCCCCCGCCCAGCGCACCTGGCGTTCGGCCAGGTCGACGGTGACCTCAAGGGTCGGGTCCGCCTCGGCCGCCGCCTGCAGGGCCTCGACCTCCGCGGCCGAGAGCACCACCGGGAGCAGCCCCATCTTGGTGGAGTTATTACGGAAGATGTCGGCGAAACGCGGTGCGATCACCGCGCGGAAGCCGTACTGCTGCAGGGCCCAGACGGCGTGCTCACGTGAGGAGCCGGTGCCGAAGTCGGGACCGGCGACGAGGACCGAGGCCCCCTGGTAGGCCGGGTCGTTCAGGACGAATCCGGGGTCCTCGCGCCAGGCGGAGAACAGGCCCTTCTCGAACCCGGTCCTGCTGACCTGCTTGAGCCAGACCGCGGGGATGATCTGGTCGGTGTCGACGTTGCTGCGGCGCAGCGGTACGGCCCGGCCGGTGTGGACGGTGAAGGCTTCCATTGCGAGTTTCTCCTAGACCAGGTCGGCGGGCGCGGTCAGTTTTCCGGTGACGGCGGTCGCGGCGGCGACCTGCGGGGAGACCAGGTGGGTACGGCCACCCTTGCCCTGACGCCCCTCGAAGTTGCGGTTGGAGGTCGAGGCGCTGCGCTCGCCGGGGGCGAGGGTGTCGGGGTTCATGCCCAGGCACATCGAGCAGCCCGCCTCGCGCCACTCGGCGCCCGCGGCCTTGAACACCTCGTGCAGCCCCTCCTGCTCGGCCTGGAGCTTGACCAGCATCGAGCCGGGGACGATCAGCGTGCGGGTGACGACCTGGCGCCCGCGCAGCACCTCGGCCGCGGCGCGCAGGTCCTCGATCCGGCCGTTGGTGCAGGAGCCGACGAAGACCGTGTCCACCGCGACCTCGCGCAGCGGGGTCCCCGCGGTCAGGCCCATGTACTCGAGCGCGCGGGCGGCCGCGCCCGGGTCGCCGGTGTCCTCGGGAGCCGGGATCGCGCTGCCCAGTGGAGCGCCCTGGCCCGGGTTCGTGCCCCAGGTGACGAACGGGGTCAGCGTCGAGGCGTCGATCTCGACGACCGTGTCGAAGACGGCGTCCTCGTCGGTCGACAGCGACCGCCAGTACTCGACGGCGGCGTCCCAGTTCTCGCCGGTGGGGGCGTGGGGCCTGCCCTTGAGGTACTCGAAGGTCGTCTCGTCGGGGGCGATCATGCCCGCCCTGGCGCCCGCCTCGATCGACATGTTGCAGACGGTCATCCGGCCCTCCATGGAGAGCTTGCGGATGGCCTCGCCCCGGTACTCGACGATGTAGCCCTGGCCGCCACCGGTGCCTATCTTGGCGATGATCGCCAGGATCAGGTCCTTGGCGGTGACCCCGACGGGCAGTTCGCCCGAGACCTCGATGGCCATCGTCTTCGGCCGGTAGGCGGGCAGCGTCTGGGTGGCCAGCACGTGCTCGACCTCGGAGGTGCCGATGCCGAAGGCGATGCCGCCGAAGGCGCCGTGGGTCGAGGTGTGAGAATCACCACAGACGATGGTCATGCCCGGCTGGGTCAGGCCGAACTGCGGGCCGATGATGTGCACGACACCCTGACCCGCGTCGCCCATCGGGTGCAGCCTGACGCCGAACTCCGCGCAGTTCTTGCGCAGCGTCTCGACCTGGGTGCGCGAGACGGGGTCGGCGATCGGGCCGAGCACCGTCGGGACGTTGTGGTCCTCGGTGGCGATCGTGAGCTCCGGCCTCCGCACGGGACGCCCCGCCATGCGCAGGCCGTCGAACGCCTGCGGGCTGGTCACCTCGTGAATGAGGTGCAGGTCGATATAGAGCAGGTCGGGTTCTCCCTCCGCACGTCGCACCACGTGCTGCTCCCAGACCTTCTCCGCCAGCGTGCGGCCCATGTCGCCTCCTTGCGATCGCTTTCCGCACCCCACTTGCTTTCTCATATGTCGAGACGGCAGTATCGGTGTATGGACAACTCTAGCGGAGTCGGCGTACTCGACAAGGCCGTTCTCGTGCTCAACGCCCTTGAAGCCGGCCCGGCGTCCCTCGCGCAGCTCGTCCAGGCCACCGGCCTGGCCCGGCCCACGGCCCACCGGCTCGCCGTCGCCCTCGAACACCACCGCATCGTCTCCCGTGACACACAGGGGCGTTTCGTCCTCGGTCCCCGGCTGTCCGAGTTGTCCACCGCGGCCGGTGAGGACAGGCTGCTGGCGGTCGCCGTACCGGTGCTGACCCAGCTACGTGACCTGACGGGCGAGAGCGCCCAGCTGTACCGGCGCCAGGGTGACGAGCGGGTGTGCGTCGCCGCCGCCGAGCGCGCCAGCGGGCTGCGCGACACCGTCCCCGTCGGCTCCGCCCTGCCGATGCTCGCCGGGTCCGCCGCGCAGATCCTGCTCGCTTGGGAGGAGCCCGACCGCCTGCACCGCGGCCTGCGCGGGGCCAAGTTCACCGCGGCGACCCTGGCCAGCGTCCGCCGCAGGGGCTGGGCGCACAGCGTCGGCGAGCGCGAGCAGGGGGTGGCCAGCGTCTCGGCGCCGATCAGGGGCACGGGAGGCAAGGTCATCGCCGCGGTCTCCGTCTCCGGCCCGATAGAGCGGCTGACCCGCACCCCCGGACGGCTGCACGCCGCCCCCGTGGTCTCCGCCGCCGAGCGGATCACCGAGTCGATGCGACGGGCCAACTGAGCCGTACGATATGAGGAGGCGAGCACCCTTCCGGCCCCCTAGGCTGGGTAGGTGACAGATCGCATTGAGGCAGCCGCCGCTGAACTGCGTCCCCTGCTCCAAGACTTCATCCTCTGGGCGCGTGAGAACGCGCCCGGCAGCGATTCCAACTTGGTGGGCTCCGTCGCCCTCTGGCACCGGCTGATCGCCTCGACGGACGTCGGCCGGTGGAAGCGGGCCGACCTGCGCGCCGTTCTGCTGGACCGGATGCCCCAGGTCGTCGAGGACCCGGACGCGGCCGCCGACGGCATGGTGCCCGCGGTCCGCGCCTACCTGACCTTCCTGTCCGAGACCGGGAAGCTGAGCGCGGGATCCTCCTCGCTCAAGGAACTGCTCGCCGAACTCGACCGCATCGAGGACGACTTCGTCGACGCGATGGAGGACCTCGCCGCCGAACAGGACGACGAGTACGACGACGAGGACGAAGAGGACGAGATCGACGGACTTGGAGACTTCGAGCCGTTCGCGGACGAGCTCGCGGAGCTGGACACGATCCGGCTCCGTCCCGACAGCGAGCTGGCCTCGGCCGCCCGGGAGGTCAGGCTGATCGTCAAGGCCCGCGATCTGGCGGTGTGGGTCGGTTCCGAACGCCAGGTCGGCGAGACGAGCCTGCTCACCGACGCGGAGATCGTCGAGGCCCTCGGCGCCCTCGGCCTTCCCGTCCCCGAGACGGACGGCGCCTCACTGGCCGACTCGGTGCCCGCGCTCTGGAACATCTGGAACCTCGCGATCGACCTCGACTTCCTCCAGCCGGAGGGCGAGGACACCGTCAGCGCCGACCCCGACACCGCCGAATGGCCGTTCGAGGAGGACGACGACGTCCTGGACGCCTGGCTGGCCGGTCTGCACTCGATCGACTACGGCGACCCCGAGCTCGACGACGAGGACGCCACGATCGCCCTGTCCGGCCTGACCAGGGCGCTGCTGGTCAGGGTGCTGCTGGCGACCGGCTCAAAGGGCCTGGCCGAACTGCGCGCCGAGCTTGAGGAGGCCGTCGCCGAGTACGACGACCAGGGCGCGCAGGCCTGGGCCGCGGCGGTCGCGCAGTACGGCGACCCGCTCGCCCCCGTGCTCGACTGGCTCGCCGGCTACGGCATGGTCGAGGTCGAGCACGACCAGGTACGGCTGACGCCGCTCGGCATGGAGGGCGTCGTCCACCTGGCCGACGACGCCGACATCGAACTGGACGCCCGCCCCGCCATCGACGCGATGACGGCCCTCGACCTGCTGTCCTTCAGCGCGGAGCTGCCCGAGGAGGAGGCCGACGCCGAGTTCGCCGCCTGGATGGAGCTCCGCGAGCCCGGCAAGGCCGCCAGGGAACTGCTGGAGGCCGCCGCGGAGGACGACGCGGACGCCCTCGTCAGGGTCCAGGCGGCCAGCATGGTCGGCTCGCTGGGCGAGATCGCGGTGCCCGCCTGGCAGGAGGCCCTCGACGAGCCCTCCCTGCGCCCCTACGCGGCCACCCACCTGGCGCAGCTCGGCGTCGAGGACGCCCCGCCACCCACCCAGGCCGACACCCACTGGCTCATCCTCGACATGCTGACCATCTCGGCGGGTCTCGGCCGCCCCGAGTTCGTCAGCAGCCTCGACGACATCGGCAACGTGCCGAACCTCGTCAACCTGCTCGACGTGATCTGGAAGGTGCCGCACCCCCATCTGGAGGAGCTCCTGGAGGCGATCGGCAAGGCCCACCCCGACCGCCAGGTCGGCAAGGCGGCCAAACGGGCCCTGTTCAAGGCCCGTTCAAGCCACAACTGACGCCCTCGCGGTGCGCCCCGTCTCGGGGCGCACCGCGGTCTTTTTCCACGCGAAGACGATTCTCCGGGTAAGAACGATCACCCGCGGACGCGTATTTCCGTGGACCGCTTTTCCTGAAAAGCAGAAAACCCTCGGAAGCCTGCGCTTCCGAGGGTTCACCTGGGTAGCCCCGACCGGATTCGAACCGGCGCTACCGCCTTGAGAGGGCGGCGTCCTAGGCCACTAGACGACGGAGCCTTGCGATGCTGACAGTGGTAGTCCCGACCGGATTCGAACCGGCGTTACCGCCTTGAGAGGGCGGCGTCCTAGGCCACTAGACGACGGGACCGTGACACTGTCGTCGGATCCCATTGAGACGGAATCCGCGGCGTCTCCTGAAGGGAGACGCAGCTGGGGTACCAGGACTCGAACCTAGAATAACTGAACCAGAATCAGTCGTGTTGCCAATTACACCATACCCCACCGCCCTTGACCCCCTTGCGGGGCTCGCTGGCGACTCCGAAAGAATAGCCCAGGTTGGGGGTCAAGGCCAAAACGATTGGCCGCCCCGGTCGCGGGAGGCCTCCCCGGTGCCTCCGCTGTCCCCGGGCAGGGGGCTGTGCGACGCTGCTGCAGACGATCCGATCCGGTCCGATCCGGTCTCACGTGAGGAGCCCTTACCTTGGCTGAGAACCCCTTCTTCGCTCCCAGCGCGCTGCCGTACCGGCTGCCGGACTTCGCGCGGATCCGGGAGGAGCACTACCTGCCCGCCTTCGAACACGGCATGGCGGAACAGCTCCGGGAGGTCGAGGCGATCACCGCCAACCCCGAGCCCGCAACGTTCGCCAACACCGTCGAGGCCCTCGAACGCTCCGGGCAGATCCTGTACAGGACGACGATCGTCTTCTCCAGCGTCGCCGCCTCGGACGCCACCGACCGCATCCGGGAGATCGAGACCGAGATCTTCCCCAAGCTGACCAAGCACGACGACGCCATCCGGCTGAACCGCGCCCTCTACGCGCGGATCAAGCAGGTCACCACCGACGACCCCCAGGAGGCGTGGCTGCTGGAGAAGTACCGGGTGGACTTCGTCAGGGCGGGCGCCGACCTGTCCGAGCCCGAGCAGCTACGGCTGCGTGAGCTCAACGAGGAACTGACCCGGCTCGCCACCTCCTTCTCCCAGAACCTGCTCAAGGCCTCGACCGCCTCCGCCCTCGTCGTCGGCGACCCCGCCGAACTCGACGGGCTCTCCGAGAGCGCGATCAAGGCGATCGAGAAGGACGGCGAGTACGTCCTGCCGCTGCTCAACTTCACCAACCAGCCCGCCCTGGCCGAACTGACCGACCGGAACACCCGCAGAAGGCTCTACGAGCTCTCGGTGAACCGGGCGCCGGAGAACTTCGGCCTGGCCGTACGGCTGGCCACCCTGCGCGCGGAACGCGCCGCCCTGCTCGGCTACTCCGACCACGCCGCCTACTCCGTGGCCGACCAGACGGCCAAGACCACCGAGGCCGTCGAGGAGATGCTCGGCAAGCTCGTCGGCCCCGCGGTGGCCAACGCCCGCCGGGAGGCCGAGGCGCTGGCGCAGGAGGCCGGATTCCCCATCGAGCCGTGGGACTGGTCGTTCTACGCGGAGAAGGTGCGCAAGTCGCGCTACGACTTCGACGGCGCCGAACTGCGCCCCTACTTCGAACTGGACCGGGTGCTTCGCGACGGCGTCTTCCACGCCGCCGGCGAACTGTACGGGATCACCTTCACCGAGCGGGACGACCTCGCCGGATACCACCCGGACGTGCGAACCTTCGAGGTGTTCGACACCGACGGCTCACAGCTCGGCCTGTTCCTCTTCGACCCGTACGCGCGGCCGACCAAGCGGGGCGGCGCGTGGATGAACAACCTCGTCGACCAGTCGCACCTGTTCGGCCACCTGCCGGTGGTGATGAACAACCTCAACATCACCAAGCCGACGCAGGGCCCGACGCTGCTGACCTTCGACGAGGTCACCACCGCCTTCCACGAGTTCGGCCACGCCCTGCACGGACTGTTCTCCGACGTCCGCTTCCCCCGGGTCTCCGGCACCGAGGTGCCCAGGGACTTCGTCGAGTACCCCTCCCAGGTCAACGAGATGTGGGCGACCTGGCCCTCCGTCCTCGCCAACTTCGCCAGGCACCACGAGACCGGCGAACCGGTGCCCGCCGAACTGCTGGAGAAGATGAAGGCCGCGGAGAGGTTCAACCAGGGCTTCGCAACCGTGGAGTATCTCGCCGCCGCGCTGCTCGACTGGGCCTGGCACAAGCTGGCGCCCGGCCAGACCGTCGAGGACCCCGAGGCCTTCGAGGCGCATGCCCTGCAAAGCGCTGGAATCGCCTTCGAGCTCGTCCGCCCCCGCTACCGGACCAACTACTTCGCGCACATCTTCTCCAGCGGTGTGGGCGGCTACAGCGCCGGCTACTACTCCTACATCTGGAGCGAGGTGCTGGACGCCGAGAGCGTCGAGTGGTTCAAGGAGAACGACGGCCTCAGGCGCGAGAACGGCGACCACTTCAGGACGGCCCTGCTGTCCGTCGGCGGCTCCATGGACGTCATGGACGCCTTCCGGGCCTTCCGGGGACACGACCCACGGATCGAGCCGCTGCTGGAGCGTCGCGGACTGCGTTAACCTTTGCGCCGCCTGCGGCGGCGCGGGTTGTGTCTCTTTGCGACGCCTTCGGCGCCGCGGGCTTGGGCGCCTCGGGTCGGTGTCTTCCCTCGTCGCTCATCCGCTGCGCTCCTTCGCTCCTCGGTCCAAGCACCGACGCGCCCAAGCCGACACTCCTCACACGCGGCACCGGGGAAGCACAAGACGAACCCCTCACGTGCGACGTGGGGGGTTGGATCGAGTCTGGGCCGGGTCTCTCGATCCGGCTCGGACGGGCGCCTCTGCCGCGTGTGGCTTCGGGGTACGGGGTCAGCCCCTTCTTCCCCATCACCGTTCCGGACCGCACGCCCCACTGACCGACCGGACGTCAGGGCCGCTCCAGGCCCGCCAGGGTCTCTCTCAGCCACTGTCGTTCGGCGGCGGAGGTGGCCCTGGCGACCAGCAGCATGCCCCGCCTGAAGGGGTCGGCGACCTCCTCGGCGCGTAGAGGCCTGCCGTCCCGGTAGAAGAACCCGGCCGGGGTCTCCAGGAAGTCGAGACGGCGGCGCAACACCCTCGCCTGGGCTGCGGGGTCGGGGAGCTGGGCCAGGAAGGCCAGCAGCCCGAAGAAGCGGGTCTGGTCGCTGATGTCGAGATCGGCGGGCTCGGCGAGCCTGCGCCACAGCTCCGCCCGGCCCTCCTCGGTCAGGGTGAGGACCTGCCTGCGGGCCGCCGCCGTCCCCTCCTCCTCGTGTCGTGCCACGAGCCCGGCCCTCTCCAGGCGGGCGATCGCCGGATAGAGGGCTCCGTCGCTGACGGGCCGCAGGTGACCGCTCATCTCCAGGATGCGGCCCTTGAGCTCGTAGCCGTGCATCGGCCCCTCCCCCAGGAGGCCGAGGATCGACAGGGACAGATCACCGTTTGCCATGGGTGCATCGTATCGCTATACCTCTAAACGATATAGCTCGAAAAGAGGTAAAGTGATGTCATTGATCCGTCTGGCCCTGCCCGTCTACGTGGAGTTGCTGACCGCCGTGGTCGCGGTCGGCCTGATCGACCTGTTCTGGGTCTCGGGCCGCGGCGGCCCGGCCGTGGCCGCGGTGACGATCGCGACCACCGTGGAGCACCTCGCCCTGGGCGTCGTCCTGGCGGTCGGGACCGGGACGACCATCGTGGTCGGCAGGCGCGACGGGTCCGGACCGCTCACGCCCGTGGTCCGTACGGCGTGGCTGCTGTGGGCGGTCGTCAGCCTGGCGGTCACGGTGCCCGGGGTCCTGGCGCGGGAGCCGCTGGCGGCGCTCTTCACCGACGATCCGGCGACGGCCGCGCTGACCGCCGAATTCCTCCTGGTCTCGCTGGCCGGGATTCCCGTCTTCTACGCCCAGTCGCTCACAGACGGAATCTTCAAGGGGCGGGGCGACACGACCACCCCCATGCGTGTCGCGTTGCTGTGCAACGTTCTGGTGATCGCCCTCGACCCGCTGTTCATCTACTCGTTCGGCCTGGGTGTCCAGGGGGCCGCCTGGGCGACGGTGCTGGCCCGCGCGGCGACGCTCGCGCTCTCCCTGACCCTCCTCCTACGACGCACGCCCCGCGACGCGCGGCAGGGCCCGAACCGCCGCGACGCCGTCGAGATCCTCCGGGCCGGGCTTCCCCTGTCGGGGGACTTCCTGGCCAGGTCACTCGTCGGCATGACCATGGTCGGGGTGGTCGGCGGCTTCGGGGTGGCCGTTCTGGCGGGCTACGGCATCGGCCTGAAGATCATGTTGGCCGGGGTGATGGCGTTCTACGCGCTCCGCCAGGCGAGCACCATCCAGACGGCCCGCTCGGGCGAGGCGGGCCCCGCCCTGCCGTACGGACTGCTGACGGGTCTGGTCGTCGGCGTCGTGCTGGCTCTCTCCGCGCGGGGTGTGACCGGTCTGTTCACCGATGATCCCGACGTTACCGACGCGGCCGTCGGCTTCCTGCGCTGGATGCCGCTGTATCTCGTCCCGTTCGGCGGCCTGATCGCCGTCGGCGGGGCGTTCCAGGCGAGCGGGCGAGGCGGCAGGCTGCTGGCCGCGACCCTCACGGGTTTCGCGGCCCAGCTCTCCTGCGCCTACTTCCTGGGGCCCCTGCTGGGGGTGACCGGGGTCTGGCTGGCGATGGCGGCGGGTGCCGCCATCGCCCTCACGCTCGTCCTCGTCCCGGTCTCCTCTTCGAGCCTCAGGCTTCGAGCCTGGCGAGCGCGGCGCGGATCCGGGCCGCGGACCGCTCCCGGCCGAGGGCCTCGATCGACTCGAACAACGGCAGTCCGACGGTCCTGCCGGTGATCGCCACCCGGACCGGGGCCTGGGCCTTGCCCAGCTTGAGGCCGTGCTCCGTGCCGACCTCCTCAAGCGCGGTCTTGAGCGAGTCGGGGTCCATCGCGACCGTCTCCAGGCGGGCGAGGTAGCCGGTGAGGATCTCCTTGGCGGAGGTCTTCATGGCCTTGTCCCACGAGGCCTGGTCGAAGACGGGCTCGTCCAGGAAGAGGAAGTCGACGTTGTCCCTGATCTCCGACAGGACCGAGATGCGGGTCTGGGCCAGTTCGGCGATCTTGGCGAAGGTCTCGCGGTCCCAGCCGGGTTCGAGCCACGGCTCGCAGCGGGCGACGAACTCCTCAGGGGACAGCGCCCTGATGTACTCGCCGTTGAAGGCCCGCAGCTTCTTCTCGTCGAAGAAGGCCGAGGACGGGTTGACGTCCTCCAGCCTGAACCTCGGCACCATCTCCGACCAGGGCATGATCTCCCGGTCCTCGCCGGTCCCCCAGCCGAGCAGCATCAGGTAGTTGACCATCGCCTCCGGCAGGTAGCCCTCGTCGCGGTAGGACTCCAGGGCCACCTTGTCGCGGCGCTTGGACAGCTTCTGGCGCTTCTCGTTGACGATGACCGGCACGTGCGCCCACACGGGCGGGGTGAGGCCGAGCGCCTGCCAGAGCAGCTGCTGCTTGGGGGTGTTGGACAGGTGCTCCTCGGCGCGGACCACGTGACTGATGCGCATCTCGACGTCGTCGACCACGTTGGCCAGGACGAACAGCGGAGAGCCGTCACCGCGCGCGATGACGAAGTCCTCCATCGCGTTGTTGGGGAACTCGACCGTGCCGCGGACGAGGTCCTCGACCACGGTGACGCCCTCGTCGGGGGTGCGGAACCGTACGGCGCCCTCGGTCAGGCCGCGGTCGCGGCAGAAGCCGTCGTAGCCCTGGTGCTCGGAGCCGGTGCGGGCCTTGACGTCCTCGCGGGTGCAGGTGCAGTAGTAGGCGCGGCCGTCGGCGGCCAGCTTGGCCACGGCCTCCTTGTGCTGCTCGGCGTAGGACGACTGGAAGTAGGGCCCCTCGAAGAGGGGACTCTCCTCGTTGATGCCGATCCAGGCCAGCGCGGAGATGATGCCCTCGGTCCACTCGGGGCGGTTGCGGGCCGCGTCGGTGTCCTCGATGCGCAGCACGAACCTGCCGCCCGACTGCTCGGCCAGCGCCCAGTTGAACAGCGCGGAACGCGCGCCGCCGACGTGGAACATGCCGGTGGGGGACGGGGCGAAACGAACCCTAATCACGGGAGACCACCCGGTTGGTGAGAGTGCCGATTCCTTCGATGGCGACGCTGACCTCGTCGCCGACGTCGAGCGGGCCGACCCCTTCCGGTGTCCCGGTCAGGATCACGTCGCCGGGGATGAGGGTCATGACCGCGCTGACGTGGGCGATCAGCGTGGGGATGTCATAGATGAGCTTGGAGGTGCGAGAGCTCTGCCTGACCTGGCCGTTCACCGTCGTCGTGATGCCGACGTCGGTCACGTCGAGTTCGGTCTGGATCCACGGGCCGAGCGGGCAGAAGGTGTCGAACCCCTTGGCCCGGGTGAACTGCACGTCCTTCTTCTGCAGGTCACGGGCGGTGACGTCGTTGGCGCACGTGTAGCCGAAGATCACCTCATGGGCGCGCTCCGCGGGGACCTCACGGCAGAGCCTGCCGATGACCACCGCGAGCTCGCCCTCGTAGTCGACCCTGCTGCTCAGCCCGGTCGGGTAGGAGATGGACTCTCCCGGCCCGATCACCGAAGTCGAGGGCTTGAGGAAGACCAGCGGCTCGTCGGGGACCTCGCCACCCATCTCCTTGGCGTGGTCGGCGTAGTTCTTGCCGATCGCGACGACCTTGCTGGGCAGCATCGGCGCGACCAGCCTGACCCGCGAGAGCGAGTGACGCTCACCGGTGAACTGGATCGGGCCGAACGGGTGCCCGGAGATCGCGGAGATGAACTCCTCGCCTGGCCCGCCCTCGACCACGCCGAACCCGACACCCTCACCTGTGGAGAACCTCGCTATACGCACACGACAAGGCTAGTCGGACCCCGCGTCCCGCCGGACCGTCCGTATCTCTCTTCACCTCCATCACTCTCCCAAAGCACGCATAAAGCACTCGATTCCAAAAAGATCAACAAAAACCCTAAATGCTCATATAAAGGATTTTTCTAAGAAGAAGTATGTGCTGGTTAGTGCCCATGTGGGGGGTATGAGAGGCATAGGTAACTTCCGGGGAAGCCGAGCGTCTTCCCCTCGGGGGAGGGAATCGACGTGACCGAAGCCAACACGGTGAACAGGCCGAGGGGCGAGGGCAACCCCGCGCCGCAGGCTCGGACCGACGTCGCCGCGAGCCAGGGAGGCCTGGTGACCCCCAAGGGGACCACCAGCATCGACAGCGGGGTCGTCGCGAAGATCGCGGGCCTGTCGGCCAGAGAGGTGAACGGCGTCTACAACATGGGCGCCGGAACGGCACGGGCGCTGGGCGCCGTACGCGGCATCGTCGGCGGTGACAAGAGCACCGCCACCCAGGGTGTGTCCGTCGAGGTGGGCGAACGGCAGGCGGCGGTCGATCTCGACCTGGTCGTCGAGTACGGCGTGGCCATCCCCGACCTGGCGGCCTCCGTGCGCCGCAACGTGATCACCGGCGTCGAACGCATGACCGGGCTTGAGGTGACCGAGGTCAACATCAAGGTCGACGACGTCCACCTGCCCGGCGACAAGGACGGGGAGAAGGCCGACCAGCCCGATCAGGAACCCCGCGTCCAGTGAGCGAACTCGCGCGTGAGATAGCCGACGCCGTACGGCACTGCCCCGACGTGGCGGACCTGTCCGGCGGCCCCTTCGGGACCGTGGCGACCTACCTGCCGGGGGAGCGCGTCTCCGGCGTCGCCCTTCGTGAGGACGAGGTCGAGGTCTCCATAGTCGCCCGGACGACACGGCCGCTGCCGGAGATCGCCGACGAGGTACGGCTCGCGCTCGCGCCCCTGGTCGGCGACCGCGCCGTGAACGTGCATATCGGAGGTGTTCAATGAACCAGTTCCCAATCTGGTCGGTGGCCGGGCTGACCACCGGCATCGCCCTGGGTTTCGCGGCGGCGTTCGGCGGCCTCGGCGCCTTCCTGCTCGTGCTCGTGCTCGGCGCCGTCGGATTCCTCATCGGCCGCATCGTCGAGGGCGGCGAGATCGACGTGTCCCGGCTGTCGGCGAGACGGCGATGACCGCTCCGGCCGCCGCACAGCCCGCCGTACCGGCGGAGCTGCGCGGCAGGACGGAGATCCCGGAGCGGGTCGTCACCCGCATCGCGGTCTGCGCGGCCAAGGAGGTGGAACGGGTGCGGGAGGTTCGCGAGCGGGGGCCGCTGACCTTCGGGAGACACACCCACTCCACCGTCGACGGAGGGCTCGCCCTGCTGGAGCTTGAGGTCTCCGTCGACTATCCGGCCCCGCTGCTGGAGACGGCCGAGGAGATCCGGCGGCACGTCGGCGAACGCGTCCACACGCTGACCGGGCTGTCCGTCGGCCAGATCGACCTCGACGTGACCGGGGTGGTCCCCTCTCCCGAGGAGCAGGGCCCGCCCCGGCAGACCGTGTGGGAGGAGGAAGGATGACCGTCCCTCCCTCGGACCCTTCGTCGGGCTCCTCCTGGAGTCCCTCCCGGGAGGCGGAGGACGACACCGTCCCCATTCCCGGGTCACAGGTCCCCACCTCGGGGGAAAGGCCCGTCCCGGTTCCTGTCCCCGGGACGGGTCCCGCCCCCGGGGCATCCACCGCACCCGGCGCGGAGGTCACGGAGGAGACCGCTCCGCCCGCGCGGGTTCCGAGGAACCACGCCGCGGACAGGGCGGCCGTCAGGGCCTTCCGTCCGCGCCGGGTGGTCCCCGCCGTCATCACCGCCGTGCTGATGACGGCGCTGGGCGTCGTCGTGGCCGCGGAGGTGATCTCCGCGTTGCTCGGCCGCCCGCTGCGCTGGACACCGTACGACCGGATGCTCTCCTGGGCGTCCACGACCAGGTGGGACGACTCCAGGGTGCTGTTCGGCGCCGGGGTGGTCGCCCTGCTCGGCCTGCTGCTGGTGCTGCTGGCCCTCATACCGGGACGGCCCAGGCTCATCCCGGTCAGGACGGGCGACCCCGAACTGATCATCGGCATGCAGCCAAGGGGTTTCACCCGCGCGCTGACCCACGCCGCGGAACAGGTGCCCGGGATCGACCGTGCCCGCGTCAGGCTGCGGGGCAGGACCGCCGAGGTGACGGCCCACAGCCCGCTGCGCGAGCCTGCCGGGCTCGCCGAGGCCGTACAGCGGGCCGTGACCACACGGATCGCCGCCCTCGGCCCGCTGAAGGACTACCCGGTGCGTGTACGCCTACGAGGAGAGTGAGCGTCGTGAACAGGAAGACCGGGCGGGGCAACAGGGTCGGCCTGTTGATCATGGGGGTGCTGCTGTTGCTTCTCGGTGGCTACACGCTGGCCCGGGGCGCGCACACCCTGCCCAGGGCGGTGGCGCCCGGGGACGAACCGCTGGTCAACGACCCGGTACGGGCCACCTTCGCCACGCACTCACCGTGGCTGTGGTGGGTGATCGCCCTGGCGGCGGTCGTGCTGGCCCTGTTCGGGCTGCGCTGGCTCCTCGTGCAGGGACGGCGTGACCGGCTGGGCGACCTCCGCCTGCAGAGCGGTTCCGGCGGGACCACCGACGTGCGCGGCTCGACCGTCGCCGACGCGGTCGCCGACGAGGTCGGCGCCCACCCGGCGGTCCTGAGCGCCAGCGCCGCGATGGTCGGCACGAAGGCCCATCCCGCCGTACGGCTGCGCGTCGTCGCCGACGAGGACGCGCCGATGAGCGCGCTGCGCGAGCAGCTCGGCCGCCGCGCCATCCCCCACATGCGCCAAGCCCTGGAACTGGCGCACGTACCGGCCGTCACCAGGGTGAACCTGGAGAGGCGTTAGGGTCTGTTTTGTGGATCTTCGCCGTAGCGAAGATCCACAAAACAGGCCCTGGTGCCGGCCGGCACTGACCATCGTGGGGCAGGATGGGTTCTTGGCCTCCTCCCCTCCCCGAGGGGAGGAGATTCCCGCGGTCGCCCGCAGGGTTTCCTGTTTCACCGCCGGTTGCCCGCCCGAAAAGGATCTTCGTTGGGGTCTTACACCTGCTCCGCAGGCGTTTCACCTCTCCGCCGGCCCGACGGCGAGGGTGGAGCCGATCGTGCGGATAGCGGCTTGGTTATCGCCGCCACCGAACACATTATCGAACCCTGCAACGTCGCGCCGCGTTTCCTCCGACCCAGAAGGACCGGGTCTCCCCTTAAGGAGTTTCGATGAGCGTTGTGAAGATCAATGTGCTGACCGTTCCCGCCGAGCGGCGCGAGGAGCTGGAACAGCGTTTCTCCGGACGGGCCGGGATGGTCGAGTCCTCCGACGGCTTCGAGTGGTTCGAGCTGCTCCGCCCGCTGGAGGGCACCGACCAGTACCTCGTCTACACCCGCTGGAGGTCCGAGGAGGACTTCGAACGCTGGACGCAGAGCCAGGCCTTCCAGCGAGGCCACGCCCAGGCCTCGACCGAGGCCGCGGCACAGGGTCAGCAGGGTCAGCAGGGTCACGGCCATGCGGCGGCCCCCCATCAGGGACCCGGCCAGGGACACGGTCATGGCCACGGCGGGCCCGCCGCGACCGGTTCCACCCTGTGGTCCTTCGAGGTCGTCCAGAGCACCGGCCCCAGGAACGGTTCCTGACCGCCGCCTCGTGAGCGCGGCGGAGCACGGCCCTTCGCGGGCACCGTGGGCGCCGCCGCGCGTCAGCGGTCCAGGACGTTCGACGCGACCCGGGCGGCGAAGCCGTTGCGGACGAAGTGGCCGGCCAGGCTGGTGGGTTTGCGCTTCGCCTGGTCCTCGAAGCACGCGGCGAA
This sequence comes from Streptosporangium jomthongense, assembly GCF_042650425.1. Classification (NCBI taxonomy): domain Bacteria; kingdom Bacillati; phylum Actinomycetota; class Actinomycetes; order Streptosporangiales; family Streptosporangiaceae; genus Streptosporangium; species Streptosporangium jomthongense. Next base: position 494,023 of record NZ_JBHSBC010000001.1, read on the forward strand.
CTCCCCGGCGATCCCGAGGCGGGGGTGACGTTCGAGGATCTCGGCCCTCAGCTCCTCGGGGAAGGCCTCCGACCGTCTTCCCGAGATGTCCAGGCCGGTGGACAGTTCGAGCAGGTGGCCCTCCGGGTCCTTCTCGACGTCCACCTCGGCCCACATGTGGCGCACGATCACCTCGCAGGCGCGCACCCGCCGTTCCACCGGCCATCCGGCCGCCGCGCAGAAGACCCACGCGAGGTGGCCCCCCGCCTCCTCGAACGGCACCGTGTGGCTGTCGAACTCCCTGACCAGCCCGATGTCGTGGAGCATCGAGGAGACGTAGAGCAGTTCGGCGTCGAAGGCGATGTCGTTCATCGCGGCGTACGCCGCAGCCCACAGGTAGGCCCGCACGGAGTGGTTCAGCAGCGCGGGCGAACAGTAGGCGGTCGCCACCTCGATGGCCGCGCGGGTGGCCGGGGTCTCGGGGACCACGATTTCGGCGTATTTCATGCGATTCAGCCTGCCGTGACCGCCGATGACCTGCGAGTGGCCGGAGAGACAACCATCGATAGGATTCCGCCATGGGGTTCAGGACGATCGCCGTGGTGATGTTCGACGAGATCCCGCTCTTCGAGGCCTCCGTGCCGATCGCGGTCTTCGGCGAACGACGTACCGGCTCGCCGGAGTTCGACGTGCGGGCGGTCTCCGCCGAGGGCGGCCCGGTGCGGACGGACGCGGGCATCGCGTTGTCGGCGCCGTACGGCTTGGACGCCGTGGACGAGGCCGACCTGGTGATCGTGCCGACCTGGCGGCACCCGCTCGACCGGCCGCCCGCCGCCGAGGCCCTTGAGGCGCTGCGTACGGCCCACCGCAGGGGCGCGACCGTCGTCGGACTGTGCCTGGGCACGTTCGTGCTGGCCGCGGCCGGCCTGCTGGACGGACGGCCCGCCGCGACCCACTGGCGTTACGCCCCGCTGCTCGCCTCCAGGTATCCGAGCATCGAGGTCAAGCCCGACGTGCTGTACGTGGACGAGGGTGACCTGCTGACCTCGGCGGGAAGCGCGGGCGGCATCGACCTGTGTCTCCATCTCGTCCGCAGGGCCTACGGCCACCAGGTGGCCAACGACATCGCCAGGTCCATGGTGATGCCGCCGCACAGGGCCGGTGGGCAGGCGCAGTACATCGACCATCCCGTTCCGGTTCCCGAGACCGGCGACCCGCTGGGCGAGACCCTGGAGTGGGCTCTGCGCAACCTCGACCAGGAGCTGACCGTGGACTCCCTGTCCTCCCGGGCCATGATGAGCCGCCGCACCTTCGACCGGCGCTTCCGCCAGGCCACCGGAACCACCCCCACCCAGTGGCTGCTCCACCAGCGGGTCCTGCACGCGCAACGCCTGCTCGAAACCACCGGCGAACCGGTCGAACGGGTGGCCCGCAGATCCGGCTTCGCCTCCGCGGTGGCCCTACGCCCCCACTTCCGCCGCCAGGTAGGCGTCTCCCCCACCACCTACCGCCAAGCCTTCGGCCCCCCAGCCTGACCCAAGGACTCCCCCTTGAGGCCCCTGGCTTGAGCCTTACCGGTGCCGTGCATGAAGAGTGTCCGGCTTGGGCGCGTCGGTGCTTGGACTGAGGAGAGAGGGAGCGAAGCGGACGAACGACGAGGGAAAGCACCGACTCGGAGGCGCCCAAGCCCCGCGCCGCCGCCAGGCGGAGCAAAAAGGCACTACCCGCGGCGCCGCAGGCGCCGCGAATAGGCAGGGCCGGATTTTTGTGGTCGATGGCTGAGAGAACTATCACGCGGCCACCGTCCGCCCCGTCAAGCTGGAGTCATGAAGCGAGCACTAGTCGTCATCGACGTCCAGAACGAGTACTTCACCGGCAATCTACCGATCGCCTTCCCCCCTCGGCAGGAGAGTCTCGCCAACATCGTGGCCACCATGGACGTGGCGCGCGAGCACGGTGTTCCCGTGGTGATCGTCAGGCACACCGCTCCGGCCGAGTCCCCGCTGTTCGCGAAGGGCAGCCCCTCCTGGGAGCTGCGCGAGGAGGTCGGGAGCAGGCCGTACGACCACCTGGTGGACAAGACGCTGGCGTCGTCCTTCGCCGGGACGGATCTGGCCGAGTGGCTGGCCGCTCAGAAGATCGACACGGTGACCATCACCGGCTACATGACCCAGAACTGCGACGAGTCGACCGCCCGGGACGCCGCCCACCTGGGCCTGAAGGTGGAGTTCCTGTCCGACGCGACCGGCGCCCTCCCGCTGTCCAACAACGCGGGCACCGCGACGGCCGAGGAGCTGCACAACCACGTGCTGGTGGTGATGGCCTCCAACTTCGCCGCCGTGGCGACCACCGCGGAGTGGATCGACGCGGTCAGGGCCGGTGAGCCCCTCCCCCACTCGAACATCTGGGTGAGCACCGAGATCGCCCGCGCCACCCCCTGACCGGCACGAGAACGGCTCCGCCGGGGGCGCCTCAGGCGCCCCTCACCCCCAAAAGGTCACAGAAGCCACAAAGAAACCAGAGGGCCCGCTTTTCCCCGATGACTCACCGCTAAACTGACCCGACCTGGACACCCCCGCGGACAGAGCCGTCCAGCGCCCCCTTCTCTGGTGAACGGCGTGGCCTGGCGCCGTCCGTGCTTGGAGTGAGGAGCCGACCTTGGCCCCCTCATCGCCGGGGTCGAGAGTTCTGGTTCGAGCGCCGTCGGTTAGGGGTGAGGGTTTTGGTTTGGGCGCCGTCGGTGCTTGGACTGAGGAACGCGGGAGCACGACGACGGAGAGATGAGGAAAAGCTCCGGCTCGAAGGCTCCCGAACCTCGCGGCGCCGCCGGACGGCGCAAAGAAGCACAGCGCTGGCCGTCTCGTTCGTCCTGGCCCTGGCCTGCGGCGTGACGAACGGTACGGCGCAGGCCGCCGAAACGGTCAAGCGGACGGCCGAGTGCCAGGGAGACTGGCTGCCGGCGACGCCGACCTCGGCGGACATCATGGCGGGCAAGGTCGAGTTCGTCGGGCTGCCGCCGGTGAAGGTGGGCAAGGACGTCAACTGGCGTACCGACCCGTACCGCAACCGGTCCTGGAGCATGGTCTTCCACTCGCTGCGCTGGATGGGCCGCCTGGTCGCCGACTACGAGACGACCGGGGAGAAGGCCTATCTGGCCCGGGCCACCGAGATCGCCAAGGACTGGGTGGCGGACAACCCCAGGGGCGGCGGGCCGAAGGCCAGCCCGTACGCCTGGCAGGAGCACCCGATCGCCCTGCGCGCCCCGGCCCTGACGTGCCTGAGCAGGCACGTCAACGAGTCCTGGCTGTCGAAGAGCCTGGCCGAGCACGCCAAGATGCTCTCCAACCCGGCCCTGTACGAGAAGGGGCACAACCATGGGATGGACCAGGACATCGCGCTGTTCGGCATCGGCTGCCGCTTCAAGAACACGACGTGGTCGAACCTGGCGCTCAGGCGGCTGACCACGACCGTCAAGCTCGACATCGACTCCCAGGGGGTGCTGCGTGAACAGGCCCCCCGGTACGCGATCTACGTCTACGACCGGCTCAAGCTCGCGATGGAGCGCATCGAGGAGTGCGGCAGGAAGGTTCCCGGCGAGATCCGCTCCCGGTGGGAGTCTCTTGAGGACTTCATCGCCCACTCGACGCAGCCGAACGGGTTCATGGTCCCGATCGGCGACGGTGGCGCAGACGTACAGCCCTCGGGTTACGACCACCCCAAGAAGACGGTCCGGGTCTTCGGCAACGGCTATGTCTACGGGCGCACCGCCTGGGGCAAGCCGGAGTCGGCGTTCTACTCGATCCGGTTCGGCCCGGCCCTGAGGTTCCACGGCCATGAGGACCACCTGGGTGTGACCTATTACGCGCAGGGCCGTGACGTCCTGGTCGACGTGGGCTTCGACTCCTACGAGAAGACCCCCTACCGGCGTTGGACGATGTCGCCGGAGGCGCACAACACCCCCGCCGTGGTCGGTGCCCGGTTCCGTCCCAAGACGGCCAGCGCCCTGAGCAAGTCCTCGGTCGGGCAGGACAGGCAGAGTTACCGGCTGACCGACAGGGCCTACGGCGTGCCGAGGACCCGGTCGGTGCTGGTCAACCACGGCGATGACGTGATGGCGGTGCTGGACACCGTGCCCCGGGGCTCCAAGGTGAGCAACGTCTGGCACTTCGCCCGTGAAATGTCCCTGGTCTCCAACGGCGGTGGCCGGGTCGTGGTCAAGGACAAGTCCGGCTGGAAGGCGACGCTGGTCCAGCTGTCCATGCCCTCCTGCAAGCCGGTCGGCGGGCAGCGGGTGGTCTCCGGCCAGCAGAACCCCTTCCAGGGCTGGGTCTCTCCCACCTATCTGAACAAGCAGGCCGCTCCCGCGGTCCTGTCCCCCGCCACGGAGGGCGCGCTGCTCACCGTCGTGGTGCCGGGAACCGCCTCCCCCGAGGTCTCCTGCTCGGGCGGCAGGGTGCGGCTGCAGACCTCCGAGGGTCAGGTCAGCTTCAAGGTCTCGGGCGCCAACCTGTCCTGACCTCGCTCTCCGCCCGTCCGGCGAGGGGTACGGCCCAGGCCGTACCCCTCGGTTGTGAGGTCAGTCGGCGATGTGGCCCGCCCTGAGCAGGCCGTAGGTGACCGCCTGCTCAAGGGCCTGCCAGGAGGCCTCGATGATGTTCTCGTCGACGCCGACGGTCGCCCACTCACCGGTCTCGTCGCTCGACGTGATGAGGACCCTGGTCACGGCGTCCGTGCCGTGGGTGCCCTCAAGGATGCGCACCTTGAAGTCGATCAGCTCGACGGCCGCGAGCTCGGGGTAGAGCTTCTCCAGGCCGAGCCGTACGGCCTTGTCCAGGGCGTTGACCGGGCCGTTGCCCTCACCGGTCGAGACGATCCGCTCGCCCTTGGCGTGCAGCTTGACCGTGGCCTCGCTGACCAGTTCGCCGTCGCGGGTCCGCTCGACGATCACCCGCCACGACTCGACCTCGAAGTGGCGCCGCTTGCGGTCACCGGCGACGGTGTCGCGCAGCAGCAGCTCGAAGGAGGCGTCGGCCGCCTCGAAGGTGTAGCCCTTCGACTCAAGCTCCTTGACCCGTTCGACGAGGACGCGCGAGGTGTCCGGCGACAGGTCGTAGCCGAGTTCGCGCCCCTTGAGCTCGACGGAGGCGCGGCCCGCCATGTCGGAGACGAGCATGCGCATGTCGTTGCCGACCAGGGAGGGGTCGATGTGCTGGTAGAGGTTGGGGTCGACCTTGATGGCGCTGGCGTGCAGCCCGGCCTTGTGAGCGAAGGCGGAGACACCCACGTAGGGGGCGTGGGAGTTCGGGGTGACGTTGGTGACCTCGGTGATGGCGTGCGCGACGCGGGTCATGTCGGCCAGCGCCTCCTTCGGGACGAGGTCGAAGCCCCGCTTGAGCTGGAGGTTGGCGACCACGGTGAACAGGTTGGCGTTGCCCGAGCGCTCACCGTAGCCGTTGGCGCAGCCCTGTACGTGGGTGGCGCCCGCCTTCACCGCGGCCAGGGTGTTGGCCACCGCGCAGCCGGTGTCGTCGTGGCAGTGGATGCCGATCCTGGCCGTGGTCGCGACGGCGGCGGCGACGACCTCGGCGAGTTCGTCGGGGAGCATGCCGCCGTTGGTGTCGCACAGGGCGATGACCGAGGCCCCCGCCTCGGCGGCGGTGCGCAGGACTTCGAGCGCGTAGGCTGGGTTGGACTTGTAGCCGTCGAAGAAGTGCTCGGCGTCGAGGAAGACTCGCTGGCCCTCCGCACGAAGGTGAGAGACCGTGTCGCGGATCATCGCGAGGTTCTCCTGGAGAGTCGTGCGAAGGGCCAGCTCCACGTGCCGGTCGTGACTCTTGGCGACAAGGGTCACGACCGGCGCGCCGGATTCGCGCAGCGCGGCGACCAACGGGTCGTCGGCGGCCTTGACACCTGCTCGGCGGGTCGCGCCGAACGCGGCTAGCTGCGCGTGCTTCAGATCGAGCTCTGTTCGAGCCCGTCTGAAGAACTCTGTGTCCTTGGGGTTGGCTCCCGGCCAACCGCCTTCGATGAAGCCGACGCCCAGGCTGTCCAGGTGGCGGGCGATGGCCAGCTTGTCCACGACCGTGAGGTTGAGGCCCTCCTGCTGGGCACCGTCACGGAGTGTCGTGTCGTACACGTGGAAGCGGTCGTCGGCCATATCAGTCTCCTTCGCGGGGTTTCGATGTGATTCGCCGCGCGCTCTCTCGGCTCCGAGAAACAAAAAAACCCCTCACGGACGTGAGAGGTCTGCGCGCTGGCGGTGTCCTTTTTCAGCCAGCGCGCCTGCCGATAATGAGCAGACCGTAGAACATGGTGTCTTGGAGTCTGCCACACCCAACCACCACTTGACACATTGATCTCAGGATCTGGAACGCCTGTCCCGCCGACGCGCCCGGAAACCGTTCGCGGAGACAGCTCTGACCAGTGGGAACGGCCACCCGAAGGCGACTTTCCCGGATCCGGCCGTGGGGCGGTGCCCACGCGCGCACGCCACATGGCCCGACGGCGCGCCCGCGGGCGCGGCCGGGGGAGTTCATGGGTTCA
>NZ_JBHSBC010000001.1:500563-539411 GCF_042650425.1 Streptosporangium jomthongense
TCGCCGGCGGCCTCGGGTCCGCGAGGTCAGCAGATCTTGTGCACCCAGCCGTGGGTGTCGGGGCGGGAGCCGTACTGGATGCCGACCAGGGCTTCGCGGACCTTGGCGGTGACCGGGCCCTGGGTGCCGTCGCCGACGGTCCAGGCGCGGTCGGCGCCCTTGACCGAGCCGACCGGGCTCACCACGGCGGCGGTGCCGCAGGCGAAGACCTCGGTGAGGTCGCCGGACTCGCAGCCCGCCTGCCACTCCTCGATCGACAGGCGGCCCTCCTCGGCGGTCAGGCCGAGTTCGGCGGCCAGGGAGAGGATCGAGTCACGGGTGATGCCGGGCAGGAGGGTGCCGGTCAGGGCGGGGGTGAGCAGCCGGTCGCCGTAGACGAAGAACAGGTTCATCCCGCCCATCTCCTCGACGTAGCGGTGCTCGTTGGCGTCGAGCCAGACGACCTGGTCACAACCCTGCTCGACGGCCTGGCGCTGCGCGACGAAGGCCGCGGCGTAGTTGCCGCCGCACTTGGCGAAGCCGGTGCCGCCGGGGGCCGCGCGGGTGTACTCGGTGGACAGCCAGACCGAGACGGCCTTGGCCGCGCCGAAGTAGGCCGCCGCGGGAGAGGCGATCACCATGTAGCGGTAGGTCCGCGAGGGGTAGTTGACGCCGAGCGCGGGCTGGGTGGCGATCATGAAGGGGCGCAGGTAGAGGCTGTGGCCCTGGGTGGTCGGCACCCATTCGCGGTCGGTCTGCACGAGCAGTTCGATCGACTCGACGAAGGCCTCCTGCGGCAGTTCGGGCATGGCCATGCGCAGCGCCGACTGGTTGAAGCGGGCGGCGTTGGCGTACGGCCTGAAGCAGGCGATCGAGCCGTTCTCCTGCCGGTAGGCCTTCAGCCCCTCGAAGAGCTCCTGGGCGTAGTGGAAGACCGACGTCGCCGGGTCGAGGCTGAGCGGGCCGTACGGCGTGAGCCGCGCGTCGTGCCAGCCCTCCCCCTCGGTGTAGTCGATGGAGATCATGTGGTCGGTGAAGGTCTGACCGAATCCGGGATTCGCCAGTACCTGCTCGCGCTCGGCCGTGGAACGAGCGTGGTCGGAGAGCTGCACGTCGAAGGTCAGCTTCTGAGCGGTGGTCATGGCGGCGGTCCTTCTCTTCGTGGCGGAGTGCACCTACGGTCCATTCTGGGACGGAGCAGGCACCGGAAAACTACTGCATATATGCCAAAATCCGGCAGTCTGCTCGGTGAGACGAACAAAAAAAGACGCGCCCGGCGGCTCTGCTGAGCCACCGGGCGCGTCTGGGGTCGTGCGGGCGGCTTGTCAGCCGGCTACTCGGGCGGTGATGTCGTCGCCGATCTCGTGGGTGGTACGGCTCGCCCACCCGGTCTGGCGCTCGACCAGGTCCTCGGCCACGGCCTGCTCGACCTTGGCCGCCTCCTCGGTCAGGCCAAGGTGGTCCAGGAGCATGGCGACCGACAGGATCGTGGCGGTCGGGTCGGCCTTGCCCTGGCCCGCGATGTCCGGGGCGCTGCCGTGGACCGGCTCGAACATGCTGGGCGCGGTGCGGTCGGGGTTGACGTTCCCGCTGGCCGCGAGGCCGATGCCACCGGCGACGGCGGCGCCGAGGTCGGTGATGATGTCGCCGAAGAGGTTGTCGGTGACGATCACGTCGAACCGCTCCGGCTGGGTGACGAAGAACATCGAGGCCGCGTCGACGTGGTAGTAGTCGGTGGCGACGTCGGGGTACTCAAGGCTGACCCGGTCGACGGTACGGGACCACAGGTCACCGGCGAAGGTGAGGACGTTGGTCTTGTGGATCAGCGACAGCTTCTTGCGCGGCCTGCTGAGCGCCTTCTCGAAGGCGTAGCGGACGACGCGCTCGACACCGTAGGCGGTGTTCAGCGACTCCTGCGTGGCGATCTCGTACGGCGTGCCGCGGCGCAGCGCACCACCGGCGCCCGCGTAGAGGCCCTCGGTGCCCTCGCGGATGACGACCATGTCGATGTCCTCGGGGCGGGAGCCGCCCAGCGGGGTCGCGACGCCGGGGAAGAGCTTGACCGGACGCAGGTTGACGTAGTGGTCGAGCTCGAAGCGGAGCTTGAGCAGCAACTCGCGCTCCAGGATGCCCGGCGGCACACTGGGGTCGCCGACCGCGCCGAGCAGGATCGCGTCGTAGCCGCGCAGTTCGTCGAGGACCGCCTCGGGAAGGACCTCACCGGTTCTGTGGTACCGGCCGGCACCCAGGTCGTAGGTGGTGGTCTCCACCTTCGTTCCGACGGCTTCGAGGACCTTCAGGCCCTCGGTGACGACCTCGGTCCCGATCCCGTCTCCAGGGATGACGGCCAGACGAACATTGCGCGAATCCATAACGGGCACCCTATCTGCTCTGTCTCGACAATCGAACCACCGATCTCACCCCTCGGACACTTCCCGCCCCGGAAGGCCTTGAAAAGTTTGTCCTGTTTGCGATCTTTTGACCGTTTCGTTAAGGTCCTGGCCATTCGTATCGTCGCCTAATTCGCGCAGGCCATCCCCCTCTTTCGGTCCGCGCGGAGCCGGGGAACCACTTCCGGGGTCCACGGGGCGTCCGAGCCGCACTCCGTCTGGCGGAGCACGTTTCCGGCGTTTTCCACGAGGCCCCTCGGGGCGAGTCGGCGCCACCACGCGCCGTAGGGCGACCTCCACGCCCGAGCCCGACAGCTCACCCGGCCGGCCCTATGGAAGGAACGGTCCTGAACGGCAAGACCTACCCCCGTGTCCTGACCCTGATCGTCACCGGCTCGACCATCCTCGCGACACCCGCCGTCGCACTGGCGGACTCCTCCCTCACCACCACCTCCCCCACTCCTCTCCTCGCGCTCGCCGCCGCCGGATTCGCCCTCGCACACCCGGCCCCCACCGCGGAGAGCTCCCGGACCCCGCTCACCACTCCCGCCGTCGAACCCGCCCCGGCCGGGTTCTCCGGGACCGCGCGGAAGGTCCCGGCCTGGAAGAAGGCGCTGAACTGGGCGATGTCCAAGCGCGGCACACCGTACGTCTGGGGCGGCACGGGCAGGGGCGGCTTCGACTGCTCGGGCCTGATGCTCCGCGCGTACGGCGCCGCGGGCATCCGGCTGCCCCGCACGACGACCCAGCAGTACTCCGCGTTCGCCAGGAAGATCTCCTGGAAGAACCTCAAACCCGGTGACCTGGTCTTCTTCCACAACCTCGGTCACGTCGGCATGATCACCAAGCCCGGTTACATGGTCCACGCCCCGCGCAGCGGCGACGTGGTCAAGGTGGAGAAGCTGCAGGCCTGGCGCCGCGCCAGCTTCGCGGGAGCCGTACGGCCGGACCCCAAGGGGGTCGAACTCGCCGACGAGCGGGCCGAGCTGGACACGGCGATCAGGCAGTCGACCCAGGCCGGTACGGCCCTCGCCCGCTGACCCACGCCTCTCCCGGTCCCGGGCGCCGCACCGCCCGTGGCCTCGGAGGGACCCGGCTCAGGAGGAGTGCGGGGGCACTCCGCCGTTGTCGCGGCGGTCCAGCGCGGTCTGCAGGGCCTGGGCGGCCTCGTTCTCGTTGTCCTCGGGACGGTTCCAGGGATACATGTCGTACATGACGCTTCTCGTCTCGTTCGCACGGAGCTGGCTGAAGGAGGAAGGGGAGCCTGGACCCTGGTCACGGGCCCTCATCGGATCGCGGATCCGGATCACGGATCGACGGGAAACCGGGGCCGACGAACGCCATCACACCGCGGCGAGTTGCCGGCCCGCCCCTGTGTCAGGCCTCGCCGCGGCAGGTAATAAGTACGAGAACCTGGCGCATTACCAGCCATAATAACCGGCCCTCCGCAATCTGTCTCACCCCTCGTGCAGGCTTCTCATATATTGAGACGAGGCTCGGCCGGAAAAGCAGACGGCCCCCGCCCCGCGAACGGGGACGGCGGCCGTGGGAGCCGTGCTCCGGGATCAGTCGGCCAGGTCGACCGAGCGGCCGCTGTCGGCGCCGATCTCGCCGCCGATCTGGTCGATCACCTCGGCCGGGATGGCAGAGTCGACGGTCAGCGCGATGAGGGCCTTGCCGCCCTTGGCGTCCCTGGCGACCTGCATGGAGGCGATGTTGATGCCGTGGTCGCCGAGGATGCGGCCGACGACGCCGACGACGCCGGGGCGGTCGTCGTAGGTGAAGAACGACAGGTGGTCGGTCGGCTCGATCTCCATCTGGTAGCCGTTGACCTCGACGATCTTCGTGACCTGCCGCGGGCCGGAGAGCGTGCCGGAGACCGAGACGGCGCGGCCGTCGGCCAGGACGCCGCGGACGGTCACCACGTTGCGCCAGTCGGGGCTCTCCGCGCTGGTCACCAGCTCGACGGTGACGCCGCGGTCCTTGGCCAGGAGCGGGGCGTTGACGTAGGTGACGGAGTCCTCGATCACGTCGGTGAAGACGCCCTTGAGGGCGGCCAGCTCCAGCACGCGGACGTCCTGGGAGGCGATCTCACCGCGCACCTCGACGTCGAGCCTGGTGGCGACCTCACCGGCGAGGGCGGTGAAGACGCGGCCGAGCTTCTCCGCCAGGGGCAGACCCGGCTTGACGTCCTCGGCGACGGCGCCGCCCTGGACGTTGACGGCGTCCGGCACGAACTCGCCGGCCAGGGCCAGCTTCACGCTGCGCGCGACCTGGGTGCCGGCCTTCTCCTGGGCCTCGTGGGTCGAGGCGCCCAGGTGCGGGGTGACGACGACCTGGTCCAGCTCGAACAGCGGGCTGTCGGTGACGGGCTCCTTGGGGAACACGTCGATGCCCGCGCCCGCGACGCGGCCTTCCTTGATCGCGGAGTAGAGGGCGCCCTCGTCGATGATGCCGCCGCGCGCGACGTTGATCAGGCGAACCGACGGCTTGACCTGGTGCAGCTCGCGGTCACCGATGAGCCCGACGGTCTCCTTGGACTTGGGCAGGTGCACGGTGATGAAGTCGGACTCGCGCAGGACCTCTTCGAGGGAGGCCAGCCTGACGCCCATCTGCGCGGCGCGGGCGGGCTGCAGGTAGGGGTCGTAGGCGATCAGCTCGACGCCGAACGGCTGCAGGCGCTGGGCGACCAGCTGGCCGATCTTGCCGAGACCGAGGATGCCGACGACCTTCTCGTCCAGCTCGACGCCGGTGTACTTCGAACGCTTCCACTCGCCGCCCTTGAGCGCGGCGTGGGCCTGGGCGACGTTGCGGGCCGAGGCGAGGATCAGCGCGACGGTGTGCTCGGCGGCGCTGGTGATGTTGGAGGTGGGGGCGTTGACGACCATGACGCCTGCCTTGGTCGCGGCCTCAACGTCGACGTTGTCGAGTCCGACGCCCGCGCGGGCGACGACGCGGAGCTTGGGCGCGGCGGCGATCGCCTCCGCGTCCACCTGGGTGGCGCTGCGCACGATGAGCGCGTCCACGTCGGCGAGGGCGGGCAGGAACTTGGCGCGGTCGGCGCCGTCGGTGTGGCGGACCTCGAAGTCGGCTCCCAGGACGGCGAGACCTGCCTCGGAGAGTTCCTCTGCGACCAGTACGACGGGCTTGTTCACGGGCTGGATCCTTTGGAGACGTGGAGGCTGCGGACGGACCTCTCGTAGTCTATCGAGGCTTGTGAACGCGTTCACGAGTGTCCCGCGATCCGAGACGGTTACCCACTTCGTACACCTTCTATGCCTACAAAATTCATCTTGGTCTTGATCTAGATAAAACTTCGCGATTACCCTGATAAGCCGTGGTTCTCTACCTAAGGTTCCGTGTATGAGCATCGGGAACCCCGCTCTCGGCGACGTACTCTCGCAACACGGCAGCCCGCACCGGCTGCTGACGGCGCTGGCCGAATACGGGCTCCTCGTGGCCGTGCGCCCTGATCGCTCCGTCGTGCTCGGCACGACCCAGACCGGCGAACGGGTCCTGCTCGGCTACACCTCGCAGAGCACCTACGCGCGCCACCGCGGCAACCACGCCCTGTCGGCGTGCGACGCCGACACCATCCTCGACATCCAGCGTGCCACCGGCGTGCGCGAGATCGTGATCGACGCCGCGGGCCCGGCGGCGGCGGCCGTACCGATCGAGGATCTCCAGCGCCACCTGCTCTCCACCCGCACCGGCCCGACGCCCGCGCTGTCGAGCGCGGCCCCGACGGCCTACGCGACCGGAGCGATGGCCACGGTCCCGCGTGCCTCCGTGCCTCCGGTCGTCCCCGTGGCTCCGGCGACCCCGGTGGCTCCCACAGTCGCTCCCACAGTGACTCCCGCGGCGGGCCGGCGCACCAGCCCGGCCCCCGTGCCGCCCGCGCCCGCCGCCCAACCGTGGATCCCCGCGCCGCGTCCCCACCTGTCGGGGCCGATGCAGATGGTCGACCCCGGTTACGGGCGCTGCACACACCCGATCCTGCCCGCGCTGCGCTTCGCGATCTCCTACGTGCTCGCCGACTACCCGCTCGTGCACCACGTGTGGATCTCCGAGGCCAAGACCTCCTCGGGGGCCCCCGGGATCATGCTGCACGTCAAGGTGCACATGTCGGCGGCCGAGGACGTGGTCAGGGACATCCACCGCGGGGTGCGCGCCCGGCTGCCGCAGCTGGCCGCCAGCGAGGCGCCGATCCTGATGGCCAGGGTCGCCGACGCCCGCAGCGAACAGCGGATGATCGAGATCGGCGCCCACGTGGTCTGCGCGGGCACCACCGACTGAACCGGACAGGTGGCGGCCCGCCCCTGAACGGGCCGCCACCTGTCCGCCTGACTAACCCAGCCGCCGGGTCAGCGTGACCCCGGTCCTGGCGAAGGCCAGGGCGATCAGTCCCGCCAGCAGCGGCAGTCCGACCCCGACGGCGACGAGGGGAAGCCACGGGACGCTGAGGACCATCTCAAGCTTGGGGTAGGCGACCCCGTTGAACCCGACCTCCCGGTAGTCGTTGCGCTGCACGACCGACTGGCTCGCCATGGCGAACCCGGGCAGCAGGCCGACCAGCAGGCCGAGGGGCACCCCGAGGCCCGCGACGAACACCGCCTGCCCCGCCGCGACCGCCCGGCGGGTGCGAGGTCTGGCCCCGACCGCCGAGAGCGTGTCCAGGTCGGGCCGGGCGTCGGCGGCGGCGAGGCCCGAGGCGGCGAGCGTACCGCCGAGCACCACGAGCGAGGCCAGCGCCCCCATGACCCACAGGGTGGGATCGATCCTGCCGGAGTCCACGCTCCCCGCCGTCGTGACCGTGACGTCGGGGGTGATCACGCGTATCGCCTCGCTGAGCCGCCGCTCCCGCTCCGGGTCGGGACGGCCGTCCTCCGGGCGAACGATGAACCCGATGAGGCCGGGGACGTAGCCCGCCCTGGTCACCGCCGCCTCCGGCGCCACCCCGAGCACCAGCGCGGGCCCCTGGACGGTGGCGCCGACCGCAGGCATGGTGACCGCGGGCTTCTCGCCCCCCACCGGGAGCCTCCGGACGGCCAACCGGACCTCCCCGTTCCTGACCACGGCCGGATCGAAGATCACCACCTTGCCCTCGGCCAGCGCGACCTCCGCCGCCCGGTCGGTACGGCCCAGCAGGAGGCGCAGCAGGTCTGGGCCGCCCACTGGCAGAGTGCCCAGCGGCCCCCACAAGGTGAAGCATTTCCGACAGGAACGGCGCTCCAGCGCGAAGTCCAGCGCCCCGCCCTCCCCGTCGAGTGCCTGGTACGTCGCGAGCGGCGTCGTCCTCGGGAACACCTCGGCGACGAGCGGCCTGATCCGCTCCCAGGTCTCCTTGGGGACGTCGTCCCCGTAGATCACGGTCGTGCCCTGGGGGTAGCCGGTCCGGTAGTGCCGTTCCCCCGTCGCGACGCTGCTGGTGGCGCCGACGGCGACCGTGCTGAACGCCGCGGCGGCGGCCAGCACCGCCACCACGGCGGGAGCCGTACGGCCCCGGTTGCGGGAGGCGTCCCTGACGGCCAGCCGAAGGGGAAGCGGGAGCCCTCCGGCCAGCCCGCCGATCCACCTGACCAGCCAGGGCGTCACCATGACCAGGCCGAGCAGGCCCAGCGCCCCACCGAGATAGATCCACGCCTCGATGCTCACCGTCCCGTAGAGCATCGCCGCGGTCCCCGCCGTGAGCAGGACCAGGCCGGCCAGTGGACGGCCCGCCCGGTCACGCGCCGTGGGACGCCTGCCCGCGAGCACCGTGACCGCGTCCGTCCCGGCCGCCTGCACCGCGGGCACCACGGCCGCCGCGACCCCGCTGACCAGGCCGAGCACGGCGACCGGCACGATCTGCCCGACGGGCACCTCGAACGGCCCCAGCTCACCGGCGGGCCAGATCCCCATGACGGCCGCGATCACCCTGGCGGCGCCGACGCCGAGGACCGGGCCGAGCACGGCGGCGACCAGTCCCAGGGTCAGCCCGTCGGCCAGCACGACCAGTTTGAGGTGCCGGGCCGAGGCGCCCTGGGCGGACAGGAGCGCGAGTTCCCTGCGGCGACGGCGGATGCCCACCGCGAAGGCGGGGCCCGCGAGCAGCACGACCTCGATCACGGCCAGCACGATCCCCGAGACGGCCGAGACCATCCCCGAGGTGGTCCATGCCGTTCCTCCCCAATGGAAGGCGAGGGCCTGTCCCGGGCCCTTCCCCACCGAGGGCGGGTCGGCGAGCACCGCCGACGACATCGCGGCGATCCCGGCCTGGTTGAGGCGGAGCGTCCCCGCCCAGGTGAGCGGGGCGGGCAGGTCGGCCAGCCAGGCGTCGTCCGTGCCGGACCCGCCGGACGAGGCCGGCAACAGCGAGCCGGGGAGTCCGATGAGCGAGCCGCCGTACTCGGTCCGCTGTTCGACCACCCTGCCCACCACGTGTTTCGTCACGCCGCGGCGGGTGTAGCGGATCGTCGCCCCGACGGGGACATTCCTGGAGGCGGTGACCACGACCTCGTCGGCGCTCCGCGGGTAGCGTCCCTGGATCAGGGGGAACATGCCCTTCGTCATCGGGTCCCGCAGGTCCAGCTCGACGACGCCGATGGGGGTGTACCTGCCGCCCGTCGAGTACTCCTCGTCGGCCGAACGTACCGGGATGACTCGCGCCCCCTGGCCGAGCAGGGCCTGGATCCGCTCCTGGGATCTCGGCTCCGCCCGCCGCTCGCCGTACGGTTCCCAGCTTTCGCCGAGCACATCCTGCCGGATCGGCCGGCTCTCCCCCGTGTCGACCAGCCGGGCGTCGGCCGCGCCGAGGAGCATGGGGACCTGCTCCTCGGGCGTGAGCTCACGGGTGGCGAAGATGGTGAGGGCCGCGGTGACGGCCAGGACCGGGAGGCCGATCATGACCACGATGAGCGCGCTGCGCGCCTTGGCGCGCCAGATGTCCCTGCGGGAGATCCGCAGCGCGGCGAACAGGGCGCTCATCGGGCGCTCTCCATGGGGGCGGAGGTCATGTCGGCGATCTCCCCGTCGCGCAGGAAGACCACCCGGTCGGCCCAGGCCGCGTAGCGGGGCTCGTGGGTGACGAGGAGGACCGCCGCTCCCGCGTCGCAGCGGGTGCGCAGGAGCTGGAGGACCTCGTCGCCGGTCGGGGTGTCGAGGGCGCCGGTCGGCTCGTCGGCCAGGATCAGCCTCCGTTGGCCGGCCAGCGCGCGGGCGATGGCGACCCGCTGGCGCTGGCCGCCGGAGATCTCGTCGGGGAAGCGGTCGGCGACGTCGGCGAGGCCGACCTCGGCCAGTACCTCCCTCGCCTCCCGCCGGGCCTGGGCCGCCCTGACGCCGTCCAGCTCACGCGGGAGCATGACGTTCTCCACGGCGGTCAGCGAGGGGATCAGGTTCAGGTCCTGGAAGACGTAGCCGACGTGGCGGCGGCGGAGCCCGGCGAGGTCCGCGGCCCGCATGCCCGTCAGCGACGTGCCCTCGACGGCCACCTCGCCCGAGGTCGGGGTGTCGAGGCCGCCCGCGAGGTTGAGCAGTGTGGACTTGCCGGAGCCGGAGGGCCCCATCACCGCGATCAGCTCCCCCGCCGCCACGTCCAGGCTCACCTCCCGTAACGCCCGTACGGCCTGCGGCCCCTCGCCGTGGACGCGGGTCACGTCCGCGAGCCGTAGGACCGGTTCTGTGCTCATCGATGTCTCTCCTGCGTCTGGATGGAGGCCGTGAGCACGGCCTCGCAGTGGTCGAGCCAGCGCTGTTCGGCCTCCGCCTGGAAGATCATCGAGTCGATGACCAGCCGTTGCGCCGGACTCTCCGCGTTCGCCCGTTTCGCCCGGGTCAGCTCCTGCAGCGTGCGCATGGTCGCCACGCGCTGGGCCTGGATGACAGGCCGTACGTCGGCGCCGGCGGCGACCGCCATGGCGAGCTTGATGACGAGTTCGTCCCGAGGCCGGTCCGACTGGGCGACGGGGGTGCTGAACCATCGCGCCATCTCGGTCAGACCGGCCTCGGTGATCGTGTAGACGACCCGGCCCTGCTCGTCCTGCTCGCCGGGTGTCACCAGGCCGTCACGCTCCAGGCGGGAGAGCGTCGTGTAGACCTGGCCGATGTTGAGCGGCCAGGTCGCCCCCGTCGACGCCTCGAACTCGGCCCGCAACTGATAGCCGTAGCGGGGTCCCCGGCTCAGCAGAGCGAGGAGTCCTTGCTTGATCGCCATGAATACCGAGTATGCATACCGAGTATGGTTGTCGCAAGAGATCCGCATATTCTGGACAGGTTCCACCGTTGGGGCGGATACTCGGGGGATGAGCTCGACGCATCCCCCGGCCCGCGCCTCCGACGGGGACCGCGATCGTGCGATCAACGAGCTTCGTGACCGCGCCGTCGAGGGTCACCTCTCGCACGACACGTTCCTCGGCCGGGTGGACATGGCCCTTCGCGCCCAGAGTCAGGGCGAGCTGGAGAACCTGGTCGCCGATCTGCCGCAACGCGGCCGCTTCCGCCGGATGGTCACCGAGATCGTCGCCTCGGCCTCCGACTTCACCAAACGGGTGGAGTCCGCCTGGCGGCGCCCGAGGCTGCCCAGGCTCGCGCTGCCCGGGGACAACCGCACCCGCTACGTGGTCGGCCGGGGTTCCGCCTGCGACCTGGTCCTGGCCGACCTGACCGTCTCCCGGATCCACGCCGAACTGCGCCGCGACGGGGAGGGCTGGATCGTCGTCGACCTCGGCTCGCTCAACGGCACCCGGCTCAACGACTGGCGGCTGGTCGGCCCGGCGAAGGTCCGCCCCGGAGACGTCGTGTCCTTCGGCGACTGCGTCTTCCTGGTGATCACTCCCCAGCTGGGGTGACCCCTCCTGCCGTGAGCGTCCGCGCGGTCAGGGGGTAGCGCCTGGCCAGCAGCAGGCTGATCCCGGCGAAGAGGGCGGGCAGCAGGGTCCCGCCGTACAGGGTGACCGCGACCGCGGCCTCCGGCTGCGCGACCGGGTTCGCCGGGCCCGACTCGACGAAGCCCGCCGCGCCGAGCAGCCAGCCGAGCACGAGCGCGCCCAGCGCGAAGACCACGGTCTCGCACGCCGCCCAGAGTCCGGTGAACGACCCGGCGCGGCGCCCGCCGGTCACCATCGTGTCGTGGGCCACGACGTCGGCCAGCATCGAAACCTGCAGCAGCTGCAGCCCGGCGTAGCCGACACCGACGACGAGCAGGCACAGATGTGCGTAGACGGGCCCCAGGCTTCCCGAGAGGGCCGTTCCCGCCGCGCCCGCCGCGAACAGCGCCGACCCCAGGGCCATCGCACCCCGTTTGTCGTAGCGCCGGGACAGCCGCACCCACAACGGCATCGTGACCAGCAACGGCCCGACGACGCACATGAAGAGCGTGGTGACGGCCCCCGGATCGCCCAGGATGTAGGTGGCGAAGTACGGCGCGCCCGAGAGCAGCACCCCCGCGGCGAACATCTGCGCGCAGCCCAGCGCGAGCAGCGGCATGAACGCCCCGCTCGACCTGGCCTCGGCGAACTGGGCCCTGATCGACGGTCCCGCTCCGCGCGCCCCGGAGATCCTGGGAGCCCGGGGGGCCTCGGGGGCGGGAACGCGGGCCGTACCGAAGAAGGAGGCGAGCATGGAGGCCAGCAGCACGGCCGCGACGAGCAGGCCCATCAGCCGGTAGCCGGAGACCTCGTCGCCCGCGACCGCCGGAGCGACGGAGCCCGACAGCAGGATCGCTCCCCCGACGAAGACCATCTTCCACTGCAGCAGCGCGGAACGCTCGTGGTAGTCGTCGGTCATCTCCGCGGCCATCGCCTTGTAGGGCACCTCGTAGAAGGCGTAGGCGGTCGCGGTGGCCAGATAGCAGACCGCGACGTACAGCGCGGCGGGCAGACCGGTGAGCGGCGGCCCGGCGAACATCAGCGCGAACGTCACCGGAAGGGTGAGCGCGCCCAGCAGCATCCAGGGACGGCGCGCGCCGAACCTGGAGACCGTGTGGTCGGAGCGGCGCCCCACCCAGGGGTCGAGGACCATGTCCCACAGTTTGGGCAGGAAGACCACGAGCCCGGCGGCCCACGCGGGAACCGCCAGCACGTTGGTCATGTAGAACAGCAACAGCAGACCGGGGACCGTGGAGAACGTTCCAGTGCAGACCGAGCCGACACCGTAGCCGACGCGCACCGCACGGGGAACGATCAGGGGTGCGGGGACGGGTGCCGGCGTGACCATGGCCACATTCAAGCGCACGGTCTCCCGGGTGACGCTCCCGGAGGGCGGAAACGTTTCCGGATCGTCGCGCGGGCCGGAGACCGTGATCGTCGGCCGAGACGTGGTGACACGGACGGCACGCCCCCGGCAGAATGCGGAACCCATCCAGCGCCCAACGATCTGGAGGAACCACCATGCGCAGACCTCTGGGGATACTCGCCTGTGCCGGGGGCCTGGTGGCGCTCGGCGCACCGAGCGCCACCGCCCAGAGTGCCGAGGCCGTGACGGCGCCGCAGGTACGGCAGGCCGAGTGCCGTGTCTACGCCGCCGCCCCGGCCGTGTCCTCCGCGGGGAAGATCCAGGCCTCCGCCATCCGGGTCGGCTGCACCGGCAGCGCCCTGGTCCGCATCCGGATCGTGCAGGAGAGGACCGGCACCGACCCCACCGTCAGGAGCGCCTCCCTGCGGGGCGTCAACGGACGGGTCACCGTGACGGCGCCGTGCGTCTCCGGTGTCTACTACGCCGTCGTCACCGACGACCAGGGCAACACCGGCCGTTCGAAGAACGCCACCCTGTCGTGCGGTGTCCCCAAGACCGTCCAGGAGGTGCTCCGGCTGACCAACGCCGAACGACGGGCCGGAGGCTGCCCGGCCCTCAGGGACGACTCCCGGCTGCGTTCGGCCGCCCAGGGGCATTCCGCCGACATGGCGGCCAACAACTACTTCAACCACACGTCCAAGGACGGCAGGACCATGACCGACCGGATCAAGGCGTCCGGGTTCAGCCCGCTGTCGGCGTGGGCGGAGAACATGGCCTGGGGCCAGCGGACCCCGGCCGAGGTGGTCAAGGCCTGGATGAACAGCCCGGGTCACCGGCGCAACATCATGACCTGCTCCTACACCCACATCGGGATCGGCGTGGCCACCAGCCCGCGCGGCCGTGTCTACTGGACACAGGACTTCGCCAGGCACTGACCCCGGCGGAGACGCGTACGGCCCGCGCCCCCGTGACGTGAACCGTCGCGGGGACGCGGGCCGTACGGCGACCGCTCTGACGGGCCCCGCTACTTGAGCCAGCTCATCATCGGACGCAGCTTGGCGCCGGTCTTCTCGATCGGGTGCTCGGCCAGCTCCTCGCGGTAGGCGGTGAACTTCTTCTGGCCGCTGTCGAACTCCTCGACGAGCTCCTTGGCAAACTCGCCCGACTGGATCTCGGCGAGAATGCGGCGCATCTCCTCCTTGGTCTCCTTGGTGACCACGCGCGGGCCACGGGAGTAGCCGCCGTACTCGGCGGTGTCGGAGACCGACCAGTACATCTTGTGGATGCCGCCCTCGTACATGAGGTCGACGATCAGCTTCATCTCGTGCAGGCACTCGAAGTAGGCGACCTCGGGCTGGTAGCCGGCCTCGATCAGGGTCTCGAACCCGGCCTTGATCAGCTCGGAGACGCCACCGCACAGGACGGCCTGCTCACCGAACAGGTCGGTCTCGGTCTCCTCGGTGAAGGTCGTCTTCAGCGCGCCCGCGCGGGTGCCGCCGATGCCCTTGGCGTAGGACAGGGCCAGGTCCCAGGCGTTGCCGCTGGCGTCCTTCTCGACGGCGACGAGGCAGGGCACACCGCGCCCGGCGGTGTACTGGCGGCGGACGAGGTGACCCGGGCCCTTGGGGGCGACCATGGCCACGTCGACGCCCTCCGGCGCCTCGATGAGGCCGTAGCGGATGTTCAGGCCGTGGCCGAAGAACAGCGCGTCACCCTCGACGAGGTTCGGGGCCACGTGCTCGGCGTAGAGGTGGCGCTGGATGTGGTCCGGCGCGAGGATCATGGTCAGGTCGGCCTCTTCGACGGCCTCCGAGGGCGACACGACGCGCAGGCCGTCGGCCTCGGCCTTCTCGCGGCTCTTGGAGCCCTCGGGCAGGCCGACCCGGACGTCCACGCCGGAGTCGCGCAGGGAGAGCGCGTGGGCGTGGCCCTGGCTGCCGTAGCCCAGGACGGCCACGTGCCGGCCCTGGATGATCGACAGGTCGGCCTGGTCGTCGTAGAAGATCTCAGTCACTCTCTTAACCTTTCGGGTTTTCCCGTACGGCTCGTACGGTCTACGCGCTCCGGTCCAGGGCCCGGAGAGAACGGTCGGTGATGGAACGGGCACCGCGGCCGATGGCCACCATGCCCGACTGGACAAGCTCCTTGATGCCGTACGGCTCCAGCAGCTTGATGAAGGCCTGCAGCTTGTCCGGAGTGCCGGTGACCTCGATCGTCACGGCGTCCGGAGCCACGTCCACGCAGCGCGCCCGGAAGAGGTTGACCAACTCAAGCACGCTCGAACGGTTCTCGGCGTCGGCCCGCACCTTGATCAGGGTGAGTTCACGGTGCACGGCCTGAGCCGGGTCGAGCTCCACGATCTTGAGCACGTTGATCAGCTTGTTGAGCTGCTTGGTGACCTGCTCAAGCGGGAGGTCTTCGACGTTGACCACGATGGTCATCCGGGAGATGTCCTCGTGCTCGGTCGGCCCGACCGCCAGCGAGTCTATGTTGAAACCGCGACGGCTGAACAACGCCGCGACGCGCGCGAGCACGCCCGGCTTGTTCTCGACCAGCACGGAGAGCGTGTGCCTGCTCATGCCATTCCCTTCGCCCGGCCGTCCGCCGGAACACCGCTGTGCCTGTCGGTCCGCTCGCCCACCGCTAGTCCTCGCTGTCCCAGACGGGCGCCATGTCACGGGCGAACTTGATGTCGTCGTTGCTGGTCCCGGCCGCGACCATCGGCCAGACCATGGCGTCCTCGTGGACGACGAAGTCGATCACGACGGGCACGTCGTTGATCTCCATGGCCTTCTTGATGACCTCGTCCACGTCCTCCGGGCGCTCACAGCGCAGGCCGACGCAGCCGTAGGCCTCGGCGAGCTTCACGAAGTCGGGGATGCGGCGGACCGTCTGCAGGTTGGTGTTGGAGTAGCGCTGGTTGTAGAAGAGCGTCTGCCACTGCCTGACCATGCCGAGGTTGCCGTTGTTGATGATCGCGACCTTGATCGGCACGCCCTCGATGGCGCAGGTGGCCAGTTCCTGGTTGGTCATCTGGAAGCAGCCGTCGCCGTCGATGGCCCACACCGTGGTGTCCGGCCTGCCCATCTTCGCCCCCATCGCGGCGGGGACCGCGAAGCCCATCGTGCCCGCGCCGCCGGAGTTGATGAAGGAGCCGGGGTTCTCGTAGCCGATGAACTGGGAGGCCCACATCTGGTGCTGGCCGACGCCCGCGGTGTAGATCGCGTCGGGGCCGACGACCGCGCTCAGCCGCTGCATGACGTACTGCGGGGCGATGGAGCCGTCCTCGAACTCGGTGTAGCCCAGCGGGTAGGTCTCCCGGTAGGCGTCGAGCTGGCTCCACCACTCGCTGTAGTCGCCCTTGCGGCTCTCGTTGCGCACCGCGTTGATCAGCTCGGTGATGACCTCCTTGCAGTCGCCGACGATCGGGACGTCGGCGTGCCGGTTCTTGGAGATCTCCGCCGGGTCGATGTCAGCGTGGACGATCTTGGCGTACGGCGCGAAGCTGTCCAGGTTGCCGGTGACGCGGTCGTCGAAGCGGACGCCGAGCCCGATGAGCAGGTCGGCCCGCTGCAGCGCGCCGACGGCGGGCACCGAGCCGTGCATGCCGGGCATGCCCAGGTGCTGGCGGTGGCTGTCGGGGAAGGTGCCGCGCGCCATCAGCGTGGTGACCACGGGGATGCCGGTCAGCTCCGCGAACTCCAGCAGTTCCCCGGCCGCCCCTGCCTTGTGCACGCCGCCGCCCACGTACAGGACAGGGCGCTTGGACTCGGCGATCAGCTTGGCCGCCTCGCGGATCTGCTTGGAGTGCGGCCTGGTCACCGGGCGGTAGCCGGGGAGCTGCATCACCGGGGGCCACTGGAAGACGGTCTTGTTGGTCAGCGCGTCCTTGGAGATGTCCACGAGCACCGGCCCGGGACGGCCCGTCCCCGCGATGTGGAAGGCCTCGACGATCGTCCTGGCGATGTCGGCCGGGTCGGTCACCAGGAAGTTGTGCTTGGTGATCGGCATGGTGATGCCGGAGATGTCGGCTTCCTGGAAGGCGTCGGTGCCGATGGCCGCGCTGGTCACCTGGCCGGTGATGGCGACGATCGGGACCGAGTCCATGTAGGCGTCGGCGATCGGCGTGACCAGGTTGGTCGCTCCCGGGCCGCTGGTCGCCATGCAGACCCCGACCTTGCCCGTGGCCTGGGCGTAGCCCTGGGCGGCGTGTCCGGCGCCCTGCTCGTGCCGTACGAGCACGTGCCGGACCTTGACAGAGTCGTATAGGGGATCGTAGGCGGGAAGAATCGCGCCGCCCGGAATCCCGAACACAGTGTCGACTCCGACGTTCTCCAGTGCCCTCACGAGGGCCTGGGCTCCTGTCATCTGTTCGGTCATCGGCTCGTTCCTTGTGTGGCTGAGCATGTTTGATGGGGTCGATCTCTACAACGGCATAAAAAATGCCCCATCCCGCCGGGGATGGCGGATCTGGGGCGGCGCGCAGGACGAGGTGCTTCGCTATCGGCCCGCGCGCCGGCGAAGTACTACGAGAATCCCACGGTGATGCATGGGTCCACCATGGCCGACGTACCGGGCCCACGTCAAATTCATGGGACGGTGATCTCACGATACGAGACGGAAAAATACGGGAACCTGGACGGCACCTTTCCCATTCCAGGTCGCTGACCAGGTAAAACGACCTTCAAGGGCTGGCCGGTCCGTCAGACGCCACTCGGCATGCTCGGCATGTCCGTGTGCATGAGCGAGTCGACCCCGCGCGCCGCCATCGGCCGCGCGACCAGGAAGCCCTGCCCCCTGGTGCACCCCATCTCACGCAGCAGTTCGAGCTGTTCCTGACGCTCGATGCCCTCGGCGACCACGATCAGGCCGAGATCGTGGCCGAGCCGTACGATCGTGCGGGTCAGCAGGGTCAGCGTCTCGTCGCGTCCGAGACCCGAGACGAACGACGGGTCGATCTTGATCATGTCGACCGGGAGCTGCCGCAGCAGGGCGAGCGAGGCGTAACCGGTGCCGAAGTCGTCGATGGCCAGCCGTACGCCCAGCTCACGCAGCTCGGAGAGCCGGTTGACGGTCTCCTCGGCGTCCTCGACCAGCATCTCCTCGATGACCTCCAGGGTCAGCGCGCTGGGCGGCAGGCCGCTCTCCGACAGGGCCGACTCGACGCTCTCCACGAAGCGCGGCGCCATGATCTGGCGGGCCGACAGGTTCAGCGACAGGCCGATCTTCCACGAGGAGGCGTGCCAGGAGGCGACCTCCCGGCAGGCCTCACGCAGGATCCACTCACTCAACGGCACGATCAGGCCGGTGTCCTCCGCCGGGCCGAGGAAGAGTTCGGGCGGCACGAAGGCGCTCCCCCGCCACCAGCGCACCAGAGCCTCGACCGCGGTGACCCGTGAGGTGGCCAGGTCGACGACCGGCTGGTACTCGATGGCGAACTGGTTCTCCAGCAGCGCCCGCTGCAGGTCGGCGGCCAGTTCGAGGCGCCTGACCACATCGGTGTGCATGTGCGCGGCGAACACCTCGACCCGGCGCCCGCCCAGCTCCTTCGCGCGGGCCATCGCCACGTCCGCGTTACGGATCAGATCGGCCGAGGAGACGTCCTCGTCGGCGAAGGCGACCCCCACGCTCGCGGTCAGCGCGACGTCGCGGTCCGCCACCCGGAACGGCTCCGAGGAGACCGTGCGGACCAGGCGCTCGGCCAGGTCGACCGCCGTCTGGGCGTCCGTCGCCCCTTCGAGCAGCACCGCGAACTCGTCCCCGCCCCACCGCGCCAGCGTGTCGTCGGCCCGTACGGCCGCGCGCAGCCTGCGGGCCGCCTGGCCGAGCAGGTAGTCGCCGCTGGCGTGGCCGACCGAGTCGTTGACCGCGGTGAAACCGTCCAGATCGAGGAAGACCACGGCCGCGGCGCCCGCACCGGGACGGGCCAGCACCTCCCGGGTTCGCTCCTCGAAGTAGGCCCGGTTCGGCAGCCCGGTGACACCGTCGTGGAAGGTCAGATGGGCGACCTGGTTGCGCAGGGCCTCCTGGTCGCTGACGTCCCTGGTGGTCACCAGCAGCAGTTCCTCGCCGCGGACCCGGCGGGTCGCGACCGACTCCGTCGGCCGCCAGGTGCCGTCCGACGCCCTGACCCGGCAGGCGACCATGCAGGTCCCCGCGTTCTCGGCGGGCTCCTCGTCCAGACTCATCGCGCGCATCGCCACCTGGATGGCGGGCACGTCCTCCGGGTGGATGTAGTCGAAGATCCTCCTGCCCACGATGTCCTCGGGGCGGTAGCCGTACGTGGTCTCGACGCCCTCGCCGATCTCACGCACCACGCCTTCGTAGTCGCACACCAGGACCACGTCCCCGGTGCTCTCCGCCAGGTCGTGCAGCTGCCGTTCCCCGAGATCGACCAGGCGCCGCATCCGGCCGGTCTCCATCAGCACGACGAACAGCCGCAGCACCAGGACGACGACGACCGAGACCGAGACCAGCGCCAGGACCGGCACCGGCCCCTGGACGCCACCGCCGAGCACCCGCAGGAGCACGACCACGGCGGCGGCCACGACCAGGACCAGCGGCGCAGCGGACAGCAGCGAGGAGGCCGTCTGCCCGACCAGTTCCTCCGTCTCGCCCTCCGCCGCAGAGGACTCGGTCTCCTGCTGCTCCCCCGGCTCCGCCCCGGCCTCCGCCATGGCGTCGCCTGCCGCCTCGTCCCGGTCCTCGCCGGAGATGTCAGGGCGGGCCGTACGGTCACTCCACGCGACCGCGGCGAGCAGCAGGAAGGCCGCGGGCGCCAGCCACACCTGGCCCAGCGGCGGCTCGTCACCGGTCAGTCTGGCCAGCGCGGTGACGGTCTCGGAGGCGGTGACCGCCGCGAGTACGGCCAGCGCCGCGAGCCCGACCGGCCAGGCCGAACGTCTGGCGGGCACGACGGCCGGGCCGACCGCGCAGGCCAGGACCAGGCAGAGCAACGGTGAGGCGAGGGTGACCGCGAAAGTTCCCGCGTCACCCGCGTCGCGGTAGGCGGGGCCGAACAACGACACCCAGCCGATGACGAAGAGCGAGGCCGCGCAGACATAGGCGTCGGCCAGGTCCCGTAACAGCGCCTGACCACGCGCCTGTCTGACCGCGCACAGACCGGTGCCGACGGCGAGCATCGCGGTGCCCGCGAGCAGGACCAGATCGGCGAACGTCACCACGAAGGGAGTCCCGTCGGCCAGCGGCCGTACGGCGATGCCGACCAGCCAGGTGGCGCTGCCCGCGGCGAGCCAGCGCCAGGCCAGCGCGCTGGCCCGGTCGGACGGACGGCGCGCGGCGGCGAACAGCGAGAACGCGGCGAACGCCGCGGCCGTAACGCCCGCGACCGCGCCGACGATCACAACGGCAGCACCACTGAGAAAGGCGGCAACCAGCCCCGCCACGCCGGTCAAGGCCGCGGCGGTCAGCGCTACCCGGGGGTCACGCCAGCGGATCAATGTCGTCTGCCCATCGGTTTCGGTTCGTCTCGCGTGCGCGGCGGTCTCCGTTTGCCGTGCCCGCGTTGCCGTCGAGAACGCGTCGTCCTTCGTCCTCCGCGTCCCACGACGGCACACGATCAGTGTGTGCTCTCCGGCTGACGCGGATGGTGACAACGCCGGAGTCGTCACCGATCCGATAACCGCGCGAGCGATCGGACTCGCAGTAATTCACCGTACGCACCCCAGGTCACGAGGCAGCCACGGTCGGGAATCCTTTCCCGGTCAGTACGAACCGGTGATCACGTTTTTAAGCTGCTCTCCGGCGAGGTGTCTCAGCAGCTGCGAGCGCAGCAACCTCAGCAGGCGCCGCCCCGAGGCGGGGGTGCTTCCCGCGACGTGCGGGGTGATGAAGGCCCCGGGTGCCGACCACAGCGGGTGACCGGCGGGAAGCGGCTCCGGGTCGGTCACGTCGAGTGCGGCGACCAGCCTGCCCCGTTCGAGCTCGGCCACGAGCGCGTCGGTGTCGACGACCCCGCCCCTGGCCGCGTTCACCAGCAGGGCGCCGTCCCGCATCGACGCCAGGAAGGCCGCGTCGACCAGCCCCGTGGTCGCGGGGGTCGCGGGCACCAGCAGCACGACCACATCCGCCTTCGGCAGCAGCTCGGGCAGCTCGTCCTGCCCGTGAACGCCCTCCCGCGCCGTCCGCGCGACCCGCACGACGTCCACCTCGAAGCCTTCGAGCCGCCGTTCGAGCGCCTGGCCGATCGAGCCGTACCCGACGACCAGCACGGTCGAGTCGGCCAGCACCCCGGTGTGGTGGTAGGTCCACTCCCCCCGCCCCTGGGCCGCGGCGAACCCCGGGAACTCCCGCAGCACCGCGATCATGGCCCCGACCACCCACTCCGCGGTACCCGCGTCGTGCACGCCCCGCGCGTTGCACAGCACCACGCCCTCGGGCAGGTGGGGCCGGTAGGCGTCGACCCCGGCGGTGACCGTCTGCAGCAACCGCAGCCCGTGCATCCGACCGAGCAGTTCGGGAACCAGCGAGGGCGGGATCAACGGCGGAACCCAGACCTCCACCTCCCCGATCCCCTCGGGCGTCGGCCCGGTCCCGTCGTAGACGACGCACTCCACATCGGGGAGATCACGAAGAACATCAGCCGCGGCCTGCGAGGGGACCCAGATTCTCATGGCCCCGATTATTGCGCCGTGCCTCTTTGCGGCGCCTTCGGCGCCGCGAATCACTCCGTCTGGGGTGTTCCGCCCGCCACGCACTTCAGGTTTAGTTCGGGGCGGTAGACGGTGGTCTGCTTGACGCGTTTGATCTCTTCGCCGTCTTGTTTGAAGATCCGCCAGACGTCGATCGTGAAGCCCTGCTGGCCTTCCATGGGGATGCAGCCCGGGCCGCTCTCGGTCACGCTCTTGAACGGCGTGAGATTGTAACGTTCCGAGGAGATCGACTCGATGTCGTAGCGCTTGGTGCTCCAGAAGGCGACCGTGACACCGCTCGCGGTGTAGGAGGTCTTCACCAGCACGCCGTACTTGGAGTCGTTCCGCCAGCGGAAGTCGGGCTCCGGCCAGGAGACCGTGGACTCACGGCCCGCCGGGTAGCGCGAGATGTAGAACTCGTGTGGCACGTGCTGGACGTCTTCGAGGCCGCCGAAGAACACCGCGTTGTACATGGTCGTGACGAACTGGGAGATGCCCCCGCCGACCGAGTCGATCAGCCTGCCCCCCTGGATCATCGGCGCCGGGACGAACCCCCGGGCCGTGTCGCGTTCGCCGATGACGCCGTTGAGGGAGAAGGTCTCGCCGGGTTTGACGATGTAGCCGTCCATGATCTTGGCCAGGGTCCTGATGTTGGTCACCCTGGGCGGACAGCAGACGTACGGGGTGGTGAACTCGCTGATCTTCTCCTTGATGCCGAGGGCACGCGCCTGAGCCTCGGAGAGTCTCGGTTCGACGGTCGTGAGCGTGACCTGGACGCTCCGTTCGCCGCCCTTGGCGAGCATGGCGGCCATGTCGTCGGCGAGCTTTCCGGTGTCGACACCCTGCCCCTTGTGCCCGGGGACCAGCTTCGGCTTGTCGCCGACGATCTCGAAGGTGGGCTCCCTGGGGGCCAGTCCGGGGTCGACGAGACCGTTCTCCAGGTCGGCGACGGCGCCCTTGGCGTCGAAGACGGGACGCATCTCACCTTCCGGGCCGGGCTCGTAGGACAGGTGGGCGGCGAGGGTCTCGACCGTCATTCGCACCTGTTTGTCCCCGCGGACCAGGGTCACCGGGCCGGAGAGCGCCTTGGTCGCCGCGGTCTTGGCCTGTTCGACCGCCTCGGGGGTGGCCTTCGGCTTGATCACCGAGACGGGCAGGTCGACGGCTCCGGGCGAGCCGAGGAAGGCCTTCGCGATGGCGTCCGCCGCCGCCTCCTGTTCCAGCTTGCGGCCGTCCCTGGGGGCCACGGCCACGGGCCGGGTGCCCTTGAAGGTGACCTCGCCGTCCCTGACCTTGAGGTCGATCCTTCTCGCCAGTCCCTTGACGGCGTTCTTCATGAGTTCGGGGTCGACGGAGATCTTGGGGTTCAGGTCGTTGGTCCCGGTGAGGGCCCGCCAGACCTCTCCCGGCGAGGGGAAGTCGCTCGGCGCCTGGTCGATCGTCGCGACGACGTCGAACTCCAGCCCGGCCTCCTCGGGGTCGAGGGTGTACTCCTTGCCCGCGGCCCGCAGGGTCATCGCGCTGGTGGCGGGGGCGGCGAGTTTGTCCCTGAGCCGTTCGGCGGCCTCGGTGGCGGTCAGCCCGCCGATGTCGACGCCCCTGACGTTGGTGCCGGGCAGCATCTTGCCCGCCATGACGATCGCGGGGATGCCGTAGGCGAGGCAGCCGAGCACCAGCAGGAGCAGCAGGGTCAGCAGCAGCCCGCGTCCGCCACGGCGTGCGGGTGTCCCCTCGGTGCGGGGTGACCCTCCCCGGGGAGGTCCCGCGTCACCGGGTGCGGACTCCTGACGCGACGGGGCGGCCTTGTCCTGGGGGGTCGCCATCCGCCAGGGCTCCGGTTTGGGGGCGGGCGGTGGCAGGCCGGGCGAACCGGGGGATCCCGGTGCGCCGGGGTTCATGGGGCCCTGCTGTCCGCCGGCGCCGCGCGGGCCGGGAGAACCGGTAGGACCGAGCAGACCGGGCGAACCGGTGGGGCCGAAGATGTCGGGGGAGACGCCGGGGGGCAGCTTCGAACGCCCCTTGGGCCTGTTTCCCGGCGGCTGGGCGGGGTCACGGGCGCCCGGGGGAACGGGATGCGAGGGCAGGGGCACCGCCGCGAACGGGTCGGTCGGCGGATCTGTCGACGCTCCGTTCCGCACTTCCTCAGGCTCCTCCTGCTTCGTGACCTCTGCTTCCGGCAACCCTAAACCACAACCGTCCGCGGGCACCCTTGGTGAGCGGTAACAAATCACCTCGGCATGGCGGGTTTGCGGCATGGTTCGTGCTTCGCAAGGGCCCTTTCCCGCCTTTTCCGGCACCGTCGGAGTGGTTTTCCGCACCCCGAGCCGCGCCCGCCGTACGGGGCCTGGAGATGAGTCCGTACGGCGGGCCCGGCCCCTGTCAGGCGCCGAGCGCGTCGACGGCCGTCTGCGAGAAACGCACTCCGTCCTCGGTGGCGAAGTATGAGCAGGAGGCCCATCCGACGGTTCCCGCGGGTAGTCCCGAGGCCGACCTTCCGCCGAGTCTGAACTGGCACCAGGTGCCCGAACTGACGCTGAGGATCTGTCCGTAATCCCCGTAGTAGAGGTAGCCGACCACCCAGCTTCCGCCGGGGGTCGATCTCAGCCGGACGCCGTTGGCGATCACCATGGCGTCGATCGCCCGGGCGCTCGTGACGGCGGAAACGGCGGCCTGCGCCGGGGTGACGACGGCCGACGTCCCGCAGACGGCGGCCGAGAGCACGGCGAGGAGCGCCAGTTGTCTCTTCATGGAATTCTCCGATCTCGGGCTGTGCGGCACCAGAGAGAAGGGGGAGATTAATGTGATTACTGTGCAAGAAGTTAACAACCCCAGTCAATGCACATTTAGTGGGAGAAAGTGATTTCCAGATAACAAAAAGGCCCCACCAAATCGGTGGGGCCTTTCGTCGGCCGAAGCCGGCCGAAACCTGACTGCCTCCGGCAGGGACTACTCGGAGACGCCGAGCTTCTCCAGCAGGAGTTCACGGGCGCGGGCCGCGTCCGCCTTGCCCCTGCTGGCCTTCATGACGCCGCCGACCAGGGCGCCGACCGCGGCGATCTTGCCGGAGCGGACCTTCTCCGCGGCGGCGGCGTTGTCCGCCAGCACCTGGTCGATGATCGCCGAAAGCTCACCCTCGTCGTTGACGATCTGCAGGCCGCGCGCGGCGACCACCTCGTCGGGGGAACCCTCGCCGTTCAGCACGCCTTCGAGCACCTGGCGGGCCAGCTTGTCGTTCAGCGCTCCCCCGGCGACCATCGCGCACACCCTGGCGATCTGGTCGGGGGTGATCGCCAGCTCACCGAGCGGGACGCCCGCCTCGTTGGCCCTGCGGGCCAGCTCGCCCATCCACCACTTGCGGGCGTCGGCGGGCGGGGCCCCGGCGGCGACGGTCGCCTCGACCAGGTCGATGGCGTCGATGTTGTGCATGGACTCCATGTCCAGGTCGGACACGCCCCACTCCCGCTGGAGCCGCAGGCGCCGTACGCGCGGCAGCTCGGGCAGCGCGGCCTTCAGCTCGGCGACCCACGCGGGGTCCGGCGCGATCGGCACCAGGTCGGGCTCGGGGAAGTAGCGGTAGTCCTGCGCCTCCTCCTTCGAACGCCCCGAGGTGGTGGTGCCGGTGTCCTCGTGGAAGTGCCGGGTCTCCTGGATGATCACGCCGCCGTCGGCCAGGATCGCGGCCTGACGGGAGATCTCACCGCGGACCGAACGCTCGACGCTGCGCAGCGAGTTGACGTTCTTGGTCTCGGTACGGGTGCCCCACTCGGTCGCGCCACGCGGCATGAGGGAGACGTTCACGTCGCACCGCATGGAGCCCTCCTCCATGCGCACGTCGGAGACGCCGAGCGCGCGCATGACCTCGCGCAGTTCGGTGGCGTAGGCGCGGGCGACCTCGGGGGCGAGCCGGTCGGTGCCCGGGATCGGCTTGGTGACGATCTCGACCAGCGGGATGCCCGCGCGGTTGTAGTCGACGATCGAGTAGTCGGCGCCGTGGATGCGCCCGGTGGCGCCGCCCACGTGGGTGGACTTGCCGGTGTCCTCCTCCAGGTGGACCCGCTCGATCTCGATCCGCACGGTCTTGCCGTCCACCTCGACGTCGAGGTAGCCGTCGAAGCAGAGCGGCTCGTCGTACTGGCTGATCTGGTAGTTCTTCGGCATGTCCGGATAGAAGTAGTTCTTCCGGGCGAAGCGGCACCACTCGGCGATGGAGCAGTTGAGCGCAAGGCCGATGCGGATCGTCGACTCGATCGCGGCGGCGTTGGCCGTCGGCAGCGCCCCGGGCAGCGCCAGGCAGACCGGGCACACCTGGGTGTTGGGCGGGGCGCCGAACGTGGTCGGGCAACCGCAGAACATCTTCGAGGCCGTGCCCAGCTCGACGTGCGTCTCCAGGCCCAGCACCGGTTCGAAGCGCTCAAGCGCCTCGTCGTACGGCATCAGCGTTTCCGTGCTCATCGGTTGTTCACCAATCCTCGTTGACTGGGCGGGAGACTCGCACCTCGCGCGCCGCTCCGCCCGCTGCGTCGGGCTCTCGCGCGCTCATCGGTCGATCACCCTCCTCGTTCACTCCGCGGAGCGCCCGCGTCCTGCGCGCCGCTCCGCCCGCTGTGCCGGGACTCCTCCCGCTCACAGGTAACCAAGTCCTTTCAGTGCGTTCCTCGTCTCGGCGACCCAGTCGGCGTATCCGGGGACCTGGGCCAGCACGGCGAGGTCCATGTTGCGCCCCGCGTACTGGAGGTAGTCGCCGATCGGCTTGCCCCGCTGAGGAACGGTCGCGGCCAGCACGGCCTCCGGGTCGGTGATCCTGTCCGCGTCACGGGGACGGGCGGGGAGCAGGCCGAGGTCGCTGCCCTCAAGCCGGGCCCACATCGCCCGGTCGGCCAGCAGCCACCGCTCCGTCTCCCCCAGGCCGATGACGGGCACCAGGTAGTGCGAGTGGTAGCGGACGCCGTCGCCCTTGCCGCGCTCACGCTCACTCTCGTGGGTGAACAGCAGGTGGCAGTCGGCGGCGAGCTCCTCAAGCGCCGTGACCACGCCCTCCCTGCCGGAGGAGACGACCTCCGTGGCCCCGACGTCCACCGTGTGCGGGGACATCCAGGTCAGCTCGCGCAGCTGGCGGGAGATCACGATGCCGAGGAAGCCCTCCTCGACCTCTCCCCTGGCGATCAGGCCGGGTACCAGCGGACGGCTCATGCCGCCGTCCCGAGGTATTTGCCGACCTGCCGTGGCGAGACGAACGTGCCCGGCTCGCCGTCCGGCTGGACGGACTTGGCCACGGTCACCCGGGAGACCCGGTCCCTGTCGGGATCGACGCGGACCGCGGTGTCCAGGAAGGTCAGCGCGTCCGGGTCGGCCCGGTAGGTCTCGGCGACCACCACCGGCGATTGGGTGGTGAGGATCACCTGCCGGTGCGGCTCCACGCCCCCCGGCCGGGTGATCCGCTGCCTGACCCGCCGCAGCAGCTCGCCGAGCCGCGTCGGGTGCACGCCGTTCTCGATCTCCTCGACCAGCAGGGTGCCCGGGTGGTCGGGGTCGTGCAGGGCGGCCAGCAGGCCCAGGACGCGCAGGGTCCCGTCGGACAGCAGGGGCGTCGGGACGCTTCCCTGGCCGTCGACGACCAGTTCGAAGGAGCACTCCTCCCGCTCGGTCCTGGGCACCAGCGCGACCACGTCGGGCACGATTCCCGCGAGGTCGGCCGTCAGGTCGGCGAGCGCCGCCGTACCGGCCATCCGCCCGAGCACCGCCGCGAGGTTGCGGCCGTCCGCGGCCAGCGGCCCGCGGTCCTCGGCGGACCAGCGCCCGCGCATGACCCGCGGTTCCGGCACGTAACGCCGCCATGCGGTGACCGTACGGCGGGGCGTCTCCTCGGGCTCGGGGTCCTCGACCATGAGCTCCAGGAGTTCCTCCGGCAGGTCGCTGGCCACGTGGCTGACGACGACCCCGCTCGACCTCGGGATCTTCAGGACCATCTCCGCGCCCGCGTCGAACCTGACCGGCAGCAGGGCTCCTGGCTCGGGGGTGACCAGGGTCTCGACGGAGACGACGAACCCCGGCACGGGCGTCCCCCGCGCGACCCGGTGGAACTGCTCGGCGGGCAGGCCCCTGGAGGCGCCCAGCAGACCGCCCTGGCCGGTGACCTCGGCGGCCACGAAGTCCAGGGCGTCGAACAGGTTCGACTTGCCACTGGAGTTCGGGCCGACCAGCACCAGGAAGGGCGGCACGTCGAGGACGAAGTTCAAGAATGACTTGAACCCGTCTATCTCGATCCGAGTGATCATGCCGCCTTTCCCCCTGTTTTCCTTTCTCGCCTTACCCGTGCCCTAGAGCACCGGGGCCTTGGACAGCAGGCTGCCGCCCCAACGGCCCTCCAGCGCCCTCTCCACCGCGGCGCCGACCCGGTAGCAGCGGTCGTCGCCGAGCACCGGGGCCATGATCTGCAGGCCGACGGGCAGCCCGTCCTCGTCCGCCAGGCCGCACGGCACCGAGATGGCCGCGTTGCCCGCCAGGTTGGTCGGGATGGTGCACAGGTCGGCGAGGTACATCGCCATGGGGTCGTCCGCGCGCTCGCCGATCGGGAACGCCGTGGTCGGCGTGGTCGGTGAGACCAGCACGTCCACCTGGTTGAAGGCCGCCTCGAAGTCGCGGGCGATCAGCGTGCGGACCTTCTGCGCCTGGCCGTAGTAGGCGTCGTAGTAGCCGCTGGACAGGGCGTAGGTGCCCAGGATGATGCGCCGCTTGACCTCGGGACCGAACCCGGCGGCCCTGGTCAGCGCCATGACCTCCTCGGCGCTGCGCGTGCCGTCGTCACCGACGCGCAGGCCGTACCGCATGGCGTCGAAGCGGGCCAGGTTGGAGGAGGCCTCGGACGGCGCGATCAGGTAGTAGGCCGGCAGCGCCGTGGTGAACGACGGGCAGGAGACCTCGACGACCTTGGCGCCGAGTGATTCGAGCAGCTCGACGCTCTCGTGGAAGCGGGCGAGCACCCCGGGCTGGTAGCCGTCGCCGCCGAACTCCCTGACCACGCCGATGCGCAGCCCCGCGACGTCGCCGTTGCGCGCCGCCTCGACGACGGAGGGCACCGGAGCGTCCACGGAGGTGGAGTCCATCGGGTCGTGCCCGGAGAAGGCCTCGTGCAGCAGCGCGGCGTCCAGCACGTTACGGGCGAAGGGGCCGGGAGTGTCCAGGGAGCTGGCGAAGGCGATCAGCCCGTAACGGGACGAGCCACCGTAGGTCGGCTTCATGCCGACGATGCCGGTGACGGCCGCGGGCTGGCGGATCGAGCCACCGGTGTCGGTGCCGGTGGACAGCGGGGCCTCGTAGGCGGCGACCGCGGCCGAGGAACCACCCGAGGAACCACCCGGGATGCGCGACAGGTCCCACGGGTTACGGGTCGGCCCGTAGGCCGAGTTCTCCGTGGAGGAGCCCATCGCGAACTCGTCGAGGTTGGTCTTGCCGAGGATCACCAGGCCCGCCTCACGCAGCCGCCTGGTCACGGTCGCGTCGTACGGCGGGCGGTACCCCTCAAGGATCTTGGAACCGGCCGTGGTCGGCATGTCCGTGGTCGTGAAGACGTCCTTGTGCGCGATCGGCACACCCGCGAGCGGGCCGAGCCGCTCCCCGGCGGCCCGGCGGGTGTCGACGGCGCGGGCCTGCGCGAGCGTCGTCTCCGCGTCGACGTGCAGGAAGGCGTTGACCTTCGGCTCCACCTCGGCGATCCGGTCGAGGTGGGCCTGGGCGACCTCGACGGCCGAGACCTCGCCGCCGGCGACCAGCGCGCCGAGTTCGGCGGCTGAGGTGTGGACGAGGCTCATGCTTCCTCCCCGAGGATGCGCGGAACACGGAAGCGGTCGTCCTCGACGGCCGGGGCGGCGGCCAGCGCCTCCTGCGGCGTCAGGCCGGGCCGTACCTCGTCTGGGCGGTAGACGTTGGTGAGCGGAAGCGCGTGCGAGGACGGCGGGATGTCGTCGGCCGCCACCTCGGCGACGCGGGCGACCGCACCGATGATCACATCGAGCTGCGCGGCGAAGTGGTCGAGTTCCTCGTCGGCCAGCGCCAGCCGGGACAGCCTGGCGAGGTGAGCGACCTCGTCGCGGGTTATGGCGGACATGAGTCGTTGAACCCGTTTCGTGAATGGCAATTGGACACTGTCATCCTAGGGCTCGTGACCTGACGTACCTGACCCAATAACCCGCGCCCTCCCTTCCGGCGTCTTCACGGGCCCCCGCGTCACCGGGCGGCCGTCACCGAACCGCCCGGGAGCGCGCGTGCCGGCCTTCGCCGGGGATCAGGCCGTCTGGGGGTCGAGAACCTCGCTTCCGCGCAGGAATCCGAGGTCGGGCACGGCCCTGTCCCGGTGCTCGCTCAGCCAGACGGTCGCGTCGGCGGCGGACATGGGCTCGGTGAAGAGCCGTCCCTGGGCCAGTTCGCAGCCCATTTCGGCCAGGCGGGCGGCCACCTCGTCCGACTCGACGCCCTCGGCGACCGAGCGCAGCCCCAGCGAGCGGACCAGGTCGATGATGGAGCGGACGATCCGCTCGTCGTCCACGGACTCGCCGAGCCTCCTGACGAACG
This sequence comes from Streptosporangium jomthongense, assembly GCF_042650425.1. Classification (NCBI taxonomy): domain Bacteria; kingdom Bacillati; phylum Actinomycetota; class Actinomycetes; order Streptosporangiales; family Streptosporangiaceae; genus Streptosporangium; species Streptosporangium jomthongense. The sequence continues at coordinate 530,364 of NZ_JBHSBC010000001.1, forward strand.
AGGCGTCGATCTTGACCTCGGAGACCGGCAGGCGCTGCAGGCGCACCAGTGAGGAGTAGCCGGTGCCGAAGTCGTCCAGCGCGAGCTGCACCCCGAGCGCGTTCAGGGCGCGGACGGCGTCGGCGGTGTAGGCCTGGTCGGTCATCAGGACGCGCTCGGTCACCTCCAGCTGGATCGCCTCCGGCGGCAGGTGGTACTGCGCGAGCCCGGCCCCCAGCAGGTCGGGAAGGGTCGAGTCGAGCAGGTCACGGGCGGAGACGTTGACGGAGATCTGCTCGTTGAGCCCGATCCGCCACCAGTGCGCGGCCTGTTCGAGCGCCTCGTCGATGACGTACTGGGTAAGGTGCCGGATGAGGTAGGACTGCTCCGCCATCGGCACGAACTCCCCCGGCGAGATCATCCCGCGCTCGGGGTGGCGCCACCGCAGCAGCGCCTCGACCCCGCGCACCTGGCCGCTGGCCAGCTCCAGCTTGGGCTGGTAGTGAAGACGCAGTTCACGGCGGTCGATGGCCCTGCGCAGGTCGCCCATGAGGTTGAGCCGCTCGGGGCTGTTGCGGTCCTTCTCCGCGACGTAGACCTCGACGCCGGTGCGCGCCTCCTTCGCGAGGTACATCGCCACGTCGGAACGCTGCATCAGCATCTCGAAGTCGGGGGCGTGGTCGGGGTAGAGGGCGATGCCGACCGAGGCGTCCAGGTCGAAGGTCATGCCCTCCAGCCTGACCGGTTCGGTGAGGGCGACCCGCAGCCGCGCGGCCACCTCCCTGGCCGCCGCCGCGTCCCTGATCGAGGGCAGCAGCACCGCGAACTCGTCGCCGCCGAGCCTGGTCACCACGTCGCCCGGCCGTACGCTGTGGGTGAGCCGGTGCGCCACGATCTGCAGCAGCCGGTCGCCGACGGGGTGGCCGAGGGTGTCGTTGACCTCCTTGAACCGGTCGAGGTCCAGCAGGAAGAGCCCGACCTTCTCCCCGGCCCTCGCCTCGGCGATGGCCTCCTCGCTGCGGCCGACGAGCATCTTGCGGTTGGGCAGGCCGGTCAGCCCGTCGTGGGTGGCCTGGTGGTCGCGCCGTACGGAAAGGGTCGCGGTGAAGTAGACGGCGGCCATCGGCGCGAGGAAGAGCGGCACCAGCGCCGGGGAGTCGTTCATCACGACCACGACCAGCGGGGACAGGCCGAGCAGGCCCGCGTAGACCAGGCTCTGGTGGCCGATCGTTGTCTTGATCACCCGGTGCAGGGAGCGCCGTTCGTGCAGCGCGACCGCGCCGGAGACCAGCAGCGCCCTGACCGAGAAGTAGGCGAGCCCGGCCAGGGCGATCGCGAGCAGGTCACGCCCGTCGGGCACCCAGGAGATCGCCGGGGCCGCGTGGCGGCAGAGCACGGCGAGCACGGCCCCCGCGGCCGTGAGGGCCAGTGTCGTCTGGGCGATGTTGAACATGACCCGGTGCCACGCCTTACGGGTGACGGCGCTGTTGACGACGATGGCGACCGCCTGCGTCAGCACCGCCACCGGCAGCCCGTAGTGGAGCAGGGCCGCGAAGGTGAACATCGTCGACGGGTAGGTGCCCCCGACCGTCATCGACGACGACAGCATCACCGGCCGCAGCTCGCCCAGGACGACCAGGACGGCCAGCATCCAGAACATCGGGCTGCGCGCGAGCCCCGCCAGGTGCGCGGGGCCGGTCAGCCACTGGGCCAGCAGGAGAGCCGTGAACCCGAGCGTGATGACGGTGGTGAGATAGGCCCACAGCGGTGAGCCCGCACGCGGACCTGTGTCGCGTGTGTCATTTGGGTCGGCCATGAGTAACAAAACCCCCATTAGTTCACTATGGGAGAGTACGGCCTCTGGGCCACTTCGCGGAACCAATTGCGCACGTTCCGTCACCGGCCATTCGAAGCACCTGTCACGGAACGGCCCCCCGCTCGTCGTTTCCCCTGGTCGGCCTCTCGCCCCCGTGGTCACTCCTCCGGCGTCACCGCCACCGCGGCAGCCGCCTCCGGCCCCTCCTCCAGCAGGACCCGCAAGCCATCCTCGTCGAGAATCGGCACTTTGAGCTTGACGGCCTTGTCATATTTGGAGCCTGCGTTCTCCCCAACGACCACGAAAGAGGTCTTTTTAGACACCGAACCGGACACCTTTCCGCCCCTGGCTGAAAGGGCCGCGCCCGCCTCGTCACGGGTGAAGGTCGCCAGCGTCCCGGTCACCACGAACGTCAGGCCTTCGAGCGTCCGCGGAAGCAGGTCGGCGGGAGGCTCGTCCTCCATGCGGACCCCGGCCTGCCTCCAGCGGGTCACGATCTCCTTGTGCCAGTCGACCTGGAACCAGTCGTGGATCGCCGCCGCCACCCGGGGGCCGACCCCCTCGACGGCGGCCAGCTCCTCCTCGGTCGCCCGCTCGATCGCGTCGATCGAACGGAACTCGGCGGCGACGGCCTGCGCGGTGGGCGGGCCGACGTGCCGGATCGAGAGCGCGACCAGCACCCGCCAGACGGGCTGGTCCTTCGCCCGCTCCAGCTCCTCCAGCATCTTCTCGGCGTTCTTGCTCGGCTCGCCGCTCTGGTTGGCGAAGAAGGTGACGACCCTGGGCTCACCGGTCTCCGGGTCGGTCTTGGGAAGGCCGGTGTCGGGATCACGGACGACGGACCTGATCGGCAGCAGCCGCTCGACGGTCAGGTCGAACAGGTCGGCCTCGGTGCGCACCGGCGGCTCCTGGGGCGGCAGCGGCTGGGTCAGCGCGGTCGCCGCGACGTAGCCGAGCCCCTCGATGTCGAAGGCCCTGCGCCCGGCGGCGAAGAAGATGCGCTCACGCAGCTGGGCCGGGCACGCCCTGGTGTTGGGGCAGCGCAGGTCGGCGTCGCCCTCCTTCTCGTAGGCCAGCTCCGTGCCGCACTCCGGGCAGTGCGTCGGCATCGTGAACTCGCGTTCGGTGCCGTCGCGCAGGTCGGCGACGGGGCCGACGATCTCCGGGATGACGTCGCCCGCCTTGCGCAGCACCACGGTGTCGCCGACGCGCACGCCCTTGCGCGCGACCTCGGAGCCGTTGTGCAGGGTCGCCCGCTCGACCGTCGAGCCCGCGACCACGATCGGCTCCATGACGCCGTACGGCGTGACCCGGCCCGTGCGGCCGACCCCGACCTGGATGTCCAGGAGCTTGGTGTTGACCTCCTCCGGGGGGTATTTGTAGGCGATGGCCCAGCGGGGCGCCCTGCTGGTCGAGCCCAGGTTGCGCTGGATCTCGATGCGGTCGATCTTCACCACGACGCCGTCGATCTCGTAGACCGGGTCGTGGCGGTGCTCGCGGTAGAACTCGATGAAGGCGTTGATGCCGTCGAGGTCGTCCACGACCTTGTAGAGGTCGCTGACCGGCAGGCCCAGCGCCCTGAGCCGCTCGTAGACCGCCGACTGGGTCGGGGGCAGGGGCTCGCCCTCCCATTTGCCGACACCGTGGACGATCATGTGCAGTGGTCGCTGCGCGGTGATCCTGGGGTCCTTCTGCCGCAGCGAGCCCGCCGCGGAGTTGCGGGGGTTGGCGAAGGGGGGCTTGCCCGCCTCGACCAGCTGCTCGTTGAGCTTCCTGAAGCCCTCGACGGGCATGTAGACCTCGCCCCTGACCTCGACGAGGTCGGGCACGTCCGGGCCGGTGAGCCGCTGGGGGACGTCGGCGATCGTGCGCACGTTCGCCGTGACGTCGTCGCCGACGCGGCCGTCGCCCCTGGTCGCGGCCCGCACCAGGCGGCCCTTCTCGTAGACCAGCGCGATGGCCAGGCCGTCGATCTTCAGCTCGCACAGGTAGGGCGCGGTCTCGCGCTCGGCGAGCCGTTCCGCCCTGACCTGCCAGGAGAGCAGGTCGTCGGCGTTGAAGGCGTTGTCCAGGCTCTCCATCCGCTGCAGGTGGGCGACCGCCGTGAAGTCGCTGGAGATCGGCGCGCCGACCTTCTGCGTCGGGGAGTCCGGCGTGCGCAGGGCCGGATGCTCCTCCTCAAGGGCGCGCAGCTCGCGCATCCACGCGTCGTACTGGGCGTCGCTCGCGGTCGGTGAGTCGAGCACGTAGTAACGCCAGTTGGCCTCGTCGGCCAGCTCAGCCAGCTCCGCGTGCCGTTCAAGCGCCGCAACCGGCACACCCTCGACCTCAGCGCCCATCGCAGGCTCTCCCCTCGTCAACCGGAAACGAGGAGAACGCTATCGCCGACCACCGACAGTGCGCGGCGCCGTTACCCGCCCATGGACAAGCTCCGCGGACGAGCCCGCCCTGGTCACGCGACCGCCGTACGGCCCCGCGGCCGGGGAGGTCACTCGCCCGGGTCCTCCCGCAGCACGCGGGCCGCCCGCGCGCAGGTGGCCAGGGCGGTCCTGGCGTAGGCGGGTGAGGCCCCGGCCAGCCCGCACGCGGGGGTGAGCACGACCTGCGAGGCCAGCGTCGAGGCGGGGAAGCCGAGCCTGCTCCACAGCTCCGCGGCGGGCCTGGCGATCACCCCGATGTCGGGCAGCGGCGCGTCCGTGCCGGGCACGACGCCGAGGAAGAGCGCGATCCCCGCCTCGATCGTCTCGCCGATCGCGTCCTCGTCGCGTCGCCTGAGCAGGGAGGCGTCCAGCGAGAGGCCGCGAAGGCCCGCCTCACGCAGGACGCCGAAGGGCACCCTGGGCGCGCAGCAGTGGGCGATCGGGAAGACTCCCCCGGGCAGCACGGAGCCGAGCAGCTCGGTGGCGTCGTGGGCCTCGACGGCGGGCAGCCGCCCGAAGCCGGACGCGGTCGGGACCGTACCCGCCAGCACTCCCGGCAGGCCGGGCTCGTCGAGCTGCAGCACGATCTCCGTGGCGCCCGGCACCCTCTTGCGCACGTCGGCGACGTGCGCGGCGAGCCCCTCGGCGAAGGAGGCGGCCAGGTCGCGCACCGCCCCCGGGTCGGCGAGCGTCCTGTCGCCGTGGCGCAGCTCGACGGTCGCCGCCAGCGTCCACGGCCCGGCCACCTGGATCTTGAACGGCCCCCGGTACCCCTGGGCCGCCTCCTCAAGGGCGTCGAGGTCGCGCAGCAGGTGGTCACGGGCCCGCCTGGCGTCGCGTCCCGGCCGGTCGGCGAAGCGCCATCCCGAGGGCTGGACCTCGACGGCCAGCTCGACCAGCAGCGAGGCGGACCGCCCGATCATGTCGGCGCCGACGCCTCGTCCGGGCAGCTCGGGGAGGTACGGCAGAGCGGAAAGCTCCCCGAAGACGACCCTGATCGCCTCCTCGTGGTCCTGCCCCGGGTGCGACCCGACGCCCGTCGCCGTCGCCTCGCCCCACGCGTATCCGGCCGCGGTCCCGGCCGTGTGTTCTCCCATGTCCGCTCCCCGCCCTCTCACCGAACCCCGGGCACCCGCCCGCCTCGCCCGGTCACGGCAGTCAGCTTAGGACCGCCGGACACCGTGACGGCGCTTGATCGGGTTCAGTAGGGTTCTGCCCGGTATCACCGGTCTTGGGGGACAGAAGGTGAACGGATTCACGCGAAGGCTGACGGCCGCGGCCATCGCGATCGTGACCGCGGGGGCCGTAACCGCCGCTCCCGCCGTGGCCGCGCCCACCAGGTGCGCGCCGAAGCGCGGCACGACGAGCATCGCGGAGCCGTGGGGGCAGCGGCGGCTCAACCTGCCGCAGGCGTGGCGGCTGTCCAGGGGCGCCAAGGTGACCGTGGCGATCGTCGACAGCGGCGTGGACGTCACGCATCCCCAGCTGACCCGGGTGACCGCGTTCGACCTCACAGAGACCGGCAAGGCCGACTGCGTCGGTCACGGCACCGCGGTCGCGGGCATCATCGGCGGGGCCAGGCTCAAGGGGGTGCCCTTCGCGGGGGTCGCGCCCGAGGCCAGGCTGATCTCCATCAAGCAGCCCCTGGGCGACGAGGGCGACCTGGGCAGGCTGGCCCTGGGCATCGTCAAGGCGGCCCAGCTCGGCGCCGACGTGATCAACGTCTCCATCCAGGCGAGCGACCAGCCCGACCTGCGCAACGCGGTCGCGTACGCGCTGGCCAAGGACGCGGTCGTGGTCGCCGCGGCGGGCAACGTGAACAAGGAGGACGGCACTCCGGCCCCCGCCTATCCGGCCGCCTATCCCGGGGTCATCTCGGTCGGCGCGGCCAACTCCGACGGGAGCGTCGCCGACTACTCGAACTCCATGACCCCCGTCACCGTGCTGGCCCCCGGCAGTGACATCACCAGCACCTGGCCGGGGCGCTCCTACGTCGAGAAGGAGAACGGCACCAGTTTCGCGGCGGCCTACGTGTCGGGCGTCGCGGCTCTGGTGCGCTCCCGCTACCCGGAGCTGAACAAGGACCAGGTGCGCTGGCGCATCGCGCGGACCGCCGACGGCGCCTCGGGGACGGGCAGCGGCGCCGGGATGGTCAACCCGCTGCTGGCCGTCTCGACGATCATGGCCTCGGACGAGGTGGCCCTGGCGCCGCAGGAGCCCGCCCCGCTGCCCGCCGACGCGATCCGGCGCACGCCTCCCGAGGACGCCCTGAGCGTCTCGATCACGCTGTGGGTCGCCCTGCTCTGTCTCGCCGGAGTCCTGCTGGCCGTGGTGTTCAGGTTCGCCGTGCCGCGAGGCCGACGCCGGGGATGGCAGCCAGGGCATCCGGGAGAACAGACATGAAAGAGCTGTGAAACATGTGAACTTCACTGATCAGATTTGCTTTGATAGCCCTAGATATACCTATAGCAGCCTTTATCAATAGTTGAGTTGGAAGGATGGCCGATGGGGGATTTCAACCCATTGACACCTGAAGATCCGGAACGGATTGGTGTCTACCTCCTCACCGGACGTCTCGGCGACGCCTCCGGTCAGACCGTCTACCTGGGGCGTCTTCCCGATCAGGAGACCACCCGGGTCATCCGCCTGCTGCCCGCGCTTCCCGGTGCCGACCCCCAGACGCGGGAGCGGATCACCAACCGGCTGCACGCCGCCAAGCGGATCTCCGGCGCGCACACCGCCAAGCTTGTCGAGGTCGGCTGGTTCGACGACTCCCCCTACGTCGTCCACGAGCACGTCGAGGGCCGCTCCCTGCGCGAGACGGTCACCGCGGACGGACCGCTCGACCCCGACGCCCTGGAGCGGCTGGCCTCCGGCACCCTCGCCGCCCTGACCGCCATCCACCTGGCGGGCCTCGCCCACGGCGGGCTGAACCCCGACACCGTGGTGCTGAGCGCGGAGGGTCCGCGGGTGCGCGACACCGCCCTCGGCGTCACCGGGCCCGAGCCCGACTACCACGCCCCCGAGCTGGTCCACGCCAACCTCACCGGCGGTCCGGCACCGGCGCCCGGCAGGCCCGCGGACCTGTTCGCCTGGGCCGCGACCATCGCCTACGCCGCGACCGGCCGCGCCCCCTTCGGCGGGGACCCGCAGGCCGTGCTCAACGGCTCCCCCGACCTCACCGGGCTCGCGCCCGCGCTGACCGCCCTCCTGATCTCCTGCCTCGACAAGCAGCCGCAGCAGCGTCCCGACACCAAGGCCGCCATGCTGCAACTGCTCGGCGACCGGCCCGCCCTCACCGGCACGGCCGTCACGGGGGGCGCCGTCACCGGAGGCGCCGTCACGGGGAGCGCAGTCACCGGGGACGCCGTCGCACCGGCCGTGCCCCAGCAGCAGGACGCCGCCGCCTCGCAGCCTGCGGCGTCCGCGGGATGGAGCGCGCCGCCGCTGCCCAAGGACACCTCGGCCTCGACGCAGCCGCCCATCGTGCTGCAGGTCGCGGCCACGACCACGGGGAGCAAGAAGCCCGGCGGGCTTCTGCTGGCCGCCTGCGTCGGCACGGTCGCCGTACTGGCCGGAGCGGGCATCTGGGCCGCGGGGAACTACACCTCGCTCAACAACGTCGAGCGCGCCTCCGCCGACGGGAAGGTCGCGAACCCCCTCGAACTGGTCGACCAGGGCAAGGGGCGGCAGCCGTACCCGACGAACGGCACGGGGGGTCAGGGACAGCAGGGCACCGACGACCCCTCGGACCGGGTGACCGTGCCGTGGGGCACGACGCCCGACCCGAACGTCCCGGACGTCGCCCCGCTCCAGCTGACCACGGAGGCGCCGACGGGTGAGCCCCCGGTGCCGACGCTGACCTCGTTCACCACCCCGCCGCCCGCCGTACCGACCACGCCCCCGATTCCGCCGACCAACGTCCCCGCGCCCCCGAGCACGGCGCCGACCGCGGAAACCTCGGCGAAGCCGACCGGGAAGCCGACGGGCAAGCCGAGCCAGACGGCCGAGCCGACGCAGGCCCACACGCCGACGCCGACCGTCACCGTGACCGTGACTCCCACCGTCCCGCCCAGCGGGCCCGCGACCGCGTCCCCCAGCGGGTCTCCCACGGCCTCTCCCAGCGGGACCTCCACGGCGTCCCCGTCGCCGAACGGCAGCCCCGAGCCGAGCCAGACGGCCTCCCCCTCACCGGCTCCGACGGCCACCCCGACGCCCGCGGCGAGCGCGAGCGCACAGCCGACCCACGCCGCGAGGCCGACGCCGTCGCCGACGCCGACCCGGACGGCGCGCACCCCCGAGGAGACCAAGACCGTACGGTCGACTCCGACCAGGACCGCGAAGCCCGAGACGAAGCCCGAGACGGAGCGTCCTTCGGAGAAGCCCATCGAGCCCGGCAACGTCAGGCCGCCGCTCCAGCCGACCGCCGAGCCCTCGACGGCCAAGCCCCCGGCCGAGGAGTCCCGGCCGCAGACCAACCCCTACACGCCGCAGCAGGCCTGCGGGGCGGGCTACTACGTGCAGCGGTCCGTGCCCTTCACCGGCGGAGCCGTCTACCAGCTCTACAACTCCTCGACCGGCTCGAACTGCGTGGTCACCATGAAGACCACCGACATCGGGAAGGCGACCTCCGTCTGGGCCACCCTTCAGGTGAAGGACGGCGGGAGCAAGACCGAGCGCGGGGAGTTCAAGTACTACGCGGGCCCGGTGATCCTGCCCGCGAAGGGCAAGTGCGTGAGCATCAGCGGTGGCAACTCGGCGGACAGCGCCAGCGCCCCGCCGGCCAACTGCGGATGACGCGCCTCTGAGTGCCTCGCAACGACGACGTCGGGG
>NZ_JBHSBC010000001.1:539418-572985 GCF_042650425.1 Streptosporangium jomthongense
GCCCCGACACCTTCCAGGCTTCCTCAGCGCCGTTCGAAACGCCCGTCCTCGGCGCCGACGGAGTGGGCGAAGAACTCGTAGGCGGCCTCCATCCGCTCACGCGCGTCGTCGAGGCCCAGGGGGGTGGCCGGGAGCCCCGCGTCTTCGAGGATCTCCTTCGTCCTGCGCTCCCTGTCGTCCTGCGCGACCCCGATCGCCCGCATGAGTTCCTCCGCCAGGACGTGGCTGTCCAGGCGCATGACGCGAGGGTTGAGGTCGATCCTCTCGACCCTGCCCGAGGGGTCGACGGTCACGCCGATCAGCCCGTCCGCCCCGGTTCCCGTGCCGCGTACCTCGTCCAGTTCGCCTTCGATCTCGGCCAGGCGCGCCGTCTGACGTTCGGCGTCTCTGCTGATGCGTTCCAGGTCTTCCAGCCCGAAGTTGGTGGGATCGAACACCACGCGCCTCCTCCTGACGATGAGTGACAACAGATAACCGAAATCACTCCTGACACCAGAAAAGCCACACGGTACCGTAAAGATCACTTAAACACCGCTGTTCACATGCGAAACCACCAGATGTCCAAAAGCTGAACTACACGGGGGTACGTCGGCGGATGAGTCAGAACATTCACGTCACCTCGACCTGCATCGCGAACATCCAGCGCAACCTCAACGAACGGGTGGTACCGGCGTTCGAGGACCTCAAGACGAAGATCGACGAGACCAACGTCGACAGCCCCGGGTTCGGTCTGCTCGGTCTCGCCTTCGGCGGCGCGTACGAGAGCACGCAGCGCGACGTCAAGAAGTCCGTCGAGGACGCCACCGCCGCGATCAACGCCTGGGTCGGCGCCCTGGAGACCATCAAGCAGAACTGGAGGGACGCCGAGGACGCGAGCAAGGTCACCTACTCATGACGGCTCCGCCGGAAGGCGCCAGCTCCTCCATCCGGGAAGTCCGGGAAGTCCGGGAAGAACGACGGCAGCGACAGCAAAGGCGGCGGAGAAGGTGACGGGACCGAAGGTCGACCTCACCCACCATGGTCGGGCGGCGACGGCGGCGCGCAGGGAGCTCACGGCTTTCGCGGACGAGGCCCTCAAGGCGCTCAGGGCGAACGCCAGGCCGGTTCCGGCCCTGGCCACCGCGGTGGCCATCGTGAGCACGGCCGTGGCGAACACCCCGGGGATGAACGACGCCAAGGCCAACTGGAACGCCCTGGCCAAGGCCCTTGAGGTCGCCTACCCCTCTCTCATCGGCAACGCGGTCTTCCTGTCCCGTGCCGACTGGCAGGCCGACGACCGCGAGGAGTTCCTGAACGCGACCGCCCTGTTCAGCGGCGAGCTGCAGAAGCTCAGCGGCGTCTGCTACACCCTGGAGGGCAAGGTGGACGCGGTCCACCAGGCGTACTACGACTACTGGAAGGGAATCCTCGTCCTTTCCTCCGCGGTGGCCCTCTACATAACGGCCATCCGACTCGCGAGCAGGGGAAATCCGGCCACGGCCGCCGCCGCGCAGGTGGCGCTCCAGCGAATCGGCCCCATCGTCAACAGCCTCGCGGCCAAGATGACCGCGCTTCTGGGCGGCTACCTCGCCCTGATAGGCACCACCCTGCTTCCCCTCACGCAGCGGATGCTCGACCTGAACAACATCATGCCAACCGGCGCCATGAAGATCGACTTCAAGAAGGCCGTCATCTCCACGGAGCCGCCCTCGGCCTGGGTCGCCCCCAAGCGTGAGGTGGGGGAGCCCGCCTCGAACAAGCCCGACCCCAAGGTCGACGCGACACTCGACAAGATCAACGGCAGGTAGCGCCGGGTCAGAAACCCGAGGACAGGTCCCGCAGGGTGCGGGCCAGGTCCTCGCCGATCTCCTCAAGCTGGCGGCGGGCCGCGGCCATGTCCAGCGTGATCGGCTCGCCGCCCGTCGCCTCGCTGATCAGTTCCTCGCTACGGCACCGCGCGTCGTCCTGCGCCGCGCGGACCGCCTCGGTGACCGCCTCGGCGATCGTGGCGGTGTCCAGGCGCGCGATCCTGGGGTCGAGGGTGACGCGCTCCAGGCGTCCCGTCGAGTCGACCACGGCCCGCGCCATGCCGTCGGCCGCCTCGCCCTCTCCGGTGATCGCGCCGAGCTCGTACTGGACGCCGCCGAGCCTGTTCAGCATCTCGTCGCTGCGCCGTACGAACTCGTCGAGACCTTCCGGGGTGTCCAGGCGCAGGTCGTCGAAGTCGCGGTTCATCTGTGTCATGGCGCCGGAAGCTCTCTCTTGGGGGCCAGCCACTGGAAACCCGCCGAGGGCGGGAGCCGGGTCGGCTGCCCGGGTTGCGAGGGGGGCGGTTTCTGGAAGGAGGGCAGGTTCCCCGTCACGATCATCGCCTGGGTGAAGTCGATCTTCGCGGCGCCGGTCGGCGAGAGGTTGAACATCTGCCAGAACGCCTTGCCCGAGAAGAACAGCGAGACGCTGCTCGCCCCCGCGGCGATGATCTTCACCAGCGCGGCGGTCGAGGCGCCGATGATGCTGCTGGCCAGGGTGCCGAGCATTCTCAGGTTGAGCATGGCCGACCCGGCGAACGGTGTCGTCAGCATGGCCGCGGCGATCAGCAGCAGGGAGATCAGCCGGGCGGCCAGCGCGGCGAGCGCGGCCCAGTAGGCGCGGTAGGCGTCGCCGAGCTCGTCCACGATCCCCGCGACGGCCTTGACGTAGGCGCGCAGGCTCTCCACCGCCTCCTGGTACTGCTGGACCGCGTGGTTGAACGCCTCACGGTCCTTGGCGATCCACCCGTCCTTCTCCTTGTCCCGCAGGGAGGCCAGGAAGCTCTTGTTGAGGGTGTCCAGGCGCGAGTGGATCGACTCCCAGTTGTTGTAAGCGTCGGCCATCCCCGGCACGTTGGCGACCGCCGTCCCCGCGATCGCCACGCCCGCCCACAGGGTCGGCGCGAGCCGCGCGCCCTTCTCCAGACTGCTGATGATCTTCGAGGAGTTGACGACGACGCCCTTGGCGCTGCGTGTCGCGGTCCTCCACCGGGGCCTGTTCGAGGCGGTCATCGGCGGACGACGACGCCGCTGGCCGCTTCCGCGGTCTTCCAGTTGCCCTCGGCCGTCAGCAGCCCCTCCTGCCAGGAGGCCAGGACGTCGAGGGCCTCGGTGAACCTCTCCTCCATCTGGCGCTGGATCTGGCGGTACCTGATCCCGATCGCCACCTCACCGGCCGCCCCCCAGCCGGGAAAGGACACGTGGGTGCTCGCCACCATGTCCCGCAGTTCCCTGACCTTGGGGATGGTGGTGTCCGTCACCTCGGTGTGGAGTGCTCGAATCGCGTCGGACGTGACGTGAATGTCCAGCGCCATGTGCCCCTCCTTGATCAACGGTCGTTCCTGTATCTCCTATCACCGCCCGGCCCGCCGTCCCGGCTTTCCCGGACCTTGTTCAGCGGGCTTTCGATGATCGGAAACGCTCTGGACGGCAACCGTTTACATCCACCACAAAAAGGACCATTTTCAAGATCGTCCTTCTATGCTTGCGGTAACGCATCCAGCGATACGGGGGTTGGGATGCAGACCCGGCGTGACCTCTACCAGGCGTACAGGCTGATGACGCAGCGCCTGGGCACCGCCCTGCTCCAGGGCGAACCAGACCTGCCCGAGTCGCCCATGCGCAGACACAACGTGGCGATGTTCGGCGGCGTACTGGTCGCCGTACTGGTCGCGGCCGTCTTCGGCGTGATCGGCCTGCTGCGGCCGGGCAACGCGACCGCGCTCACCGACCCGGGAACCGTGATCGTCGAGGAGGAGACGGGCGCCACGTTCGTCTACAGCGCCCCCCAGGGCACGATGATCCCGGTCGTCAACATGGCCTCCGCGCGGCTGCTGGTCGGCCAGGAGAACGTGAAGGTGCGTGTGGTCAGTTCCGCCTCGCTGTCCGGCTACCCCCGCGGCACGCTGGTCGGCATCCCCGGCGCCCCGGAGTCGCTGCCCGCCCGCGACCGCCTGGTCCGCTCCCCCTGGTCGGCCTGCGTGGTCGAGGGGGCGGACGCCAACGGCGAGCGCAGGCCGTACACCACCCTGGTCGGGGGGTTCGCCGTCGGCGGCGAACCGATCGGGCAGGACAAGGCCATGCTCGTCGAACAGGACGGGCAGGCCTGGCTGCTCTGGTCGAACCAGCGGATGCGCGTCTCCACCGAGGGGGCACGGGCGCTGACCGAGGAGCGGCCCCGACAGGTCCCGCTGGCCTGGCTCAACGCGTTGCCCGCCGGGCCCGACTTCCGTTCTCCCTCCGTCCCCGGCCTCGGCCGCCAGACGCGTGGCCCCGACGGCGGCGCGTCGATCGTCGGCAGGGTGTTCACCGTTGCGCCGGTCGCCGGCGGAGGCGCCAAGTGGTACGTCCAGCTGGCCGACGGCCTGGCGCCCCTCACGCCGGCCCAGGCCGCCCTGCTGCTGCAGGACCCCGGCAGCAAGAAGGCGTACGGCCGGGCCCCGGTCAAGGCGATCGAGCTTGACCCGGCGACCGCGACCGGCGCCAGGCGTTCGGCGACCTCGATGGGCGGCGGCGACCTCCCGAGGACCATGCCCGCGGTCATCACCCCTCCGTCGACCAGCCCGGTCTGCGCCGTCTACGCCGACACCGAGCGCGGCTCGGCCAAGGCGCTGCTGACGGTCGGCAGCACGGTCGCGGTCCCCACGCCGCCGAAGGGCTGGTTCAACCAGGACGTGGTCGACCAGGTGGTCCTGCCGTACGGCGGAGGCGCCCTGGCCGGGCTGCTGCCCGGGGACGGCAGGCTGGACGCGATCCAGTCGCTCTACCTGGTCGACGACCAGGGGCGGCGGCACGCCGTCACCTCACCGCAGGCGCTGACCGCCCTCGGCTACACGACGCAGGACATCGCCCCGCTGCCCGCGCACCTGGTGCACCTGATCCCCGAGGGACCGGCGCTCGACATCCCGGCGGCCAGGAAACCGGTGCAGGCCGACCGGCCCCGGACCACCGGGCCGCAGCAGCGACAGTGACCGGTCAGAAGACGCCGGGAATGATTCCGCCCTTCGGCTTGGGAGGCTTCAGCGCGGAGGTGTCCGGCTTCACGGTGAGCCCGGTGCTCTTCTCGTACTGCAGGTTGACCTGGGTGAAGTCCGTCTCCAGCTCCGGCATCGACTGCATGCCGTAGAACAGCCGCCCGTGCTCCTTCGCCATGTCGTTGACGATCATCAGGATCACCGAGACCGCCCCGATCGCCAGCAGCTTCTTCTTGAGCACGGCTCTGACGACGGCGTCGAGTCCCTTGAGAAAAGTGTTGATCTGCAGCATGAGACCCGCCCGCAGCGGCGGGAAGGCCCACAGGGCGAGGGAGGCGGCCGCCGCGACGGTCATGGCGCCGATCACGAGCGTGGCGAACTGGAAGGTCCTGTGGTACAGGGACGCGGTCTGGTCGAGGGTGTCGGCCGTTCCCGCGCGGAAACTCTTGACGCCGTCCAGCTGGGTGACGAATTCGTCGATGGTGGCGGCGAAGAGCTTCTGCGCGTCCCCCTCCCACTTGCCCTCCTTCTCGGCCCTCCCCTTCAGGTCGATCAGTTGTTGTTTGAGCGTGTCGATGTCGACCCCGCCCGCCCCCTTCGGGTCACGCCACTCACCGGCCGCCTTCGCCATGTCGCCGGGGTTGGAGACCATCGTCCCGATGGCCGCGACGATGAGGTAGGCCCCCGGATGCATGAGGACGGCCGCGGCGGCGAGCCCCGTCGGGATCAACGACATGTATCCCCATCGATCACTCTCGTAGGCCACGGCTCGTCTCCTTCTCCGGCATCCGGTTCCCGCTCATACGCCTCAGCGTTCCGTCTCCCTCGGGCCGCGGCCCGAGGGGGTCAGTCATTCCTGGCCGATCACCGGTGGGGCGATGTCCTCGTCGCCGCCCCAGACGCTCTCGTCCTCCGAGGTCCAGGTGGTCTTCTCGCGTTCCTTGCCCTGCTCGCCGCCCGCGCCACCGGGTGCCATCGGCATCATCGGCATGCCGCCCATGCCACCCGCGCCGCCCGTACCCGTGCCGGACAGGCCGCCCGGGAGGGACCCGTTGCCGCCGACCCCGGAAAACCCGCCGCCCCGGCCGGACGAGCCCGGCCCCAGCGTGTCTCCCGTCCAGGTGGTACCGCCCGGCAGTCCCGAATTCCCGGTCGGCACGTTACCCAGGTTGCCCACGTTGGGAGGGTTGTAGGACGACAGGGCGGTCTTCGTGGGGTCGTCCAGCCCGAGGCCGGGCTTGTTGAGGTCACCCCCGATGCCGTTCGGGTCGGGGAGCTTGGCCCCGGGCAGATTGGAGTCCGGCAGGTTTTGGTTCGTCCCGTTCTGGCCGGGGAAATTGGTGTTGTCAGGGAACTTGACGTCGTCAGGCTTGGTGCCTTCGAGGGATCTGGTGTCGTCGGGGAACTTGCGGTCCAGCAGGTCCTTGTCCAACGGATCCGTCCCCGACCCGGGGAACTTCATACCGTCACCGGCCCCACCGTCGAGGCCACCGCCCATCTTGGGGAGACCGGCACCTCCCAGCTTGCCGGGGCCTCCCAGATTGCCGGGACCCCCCAGACCGCCGGGGCCTGGCTTCTCCTCGGTCGTGCTCGCCTTCTCCGCGGCCGCGTAGTTCTCGGACGCGGCCTTGAGAGCCGCGTTCCACGAGTCGATCGCCGCCTTGCCCGCCTTGAGGGCGTTGACGGCGCCGTCGCGGGCGGTGTCGTGGGCGGTGTTCAGCCCTATCCCGAGCACGCCGAAGGCGGGCGGGGCGATGCCGATCGAACCGGTGCCGTGGATGAGACCGTCGACGTCCTTGGCCCGGCTGCCGAACTCGGTGCCGAGGTTCTTCAGCTGGTCATCGGTGAACGAGACGACCTTGGCGGGACCACCGACCCCGAGCGAGATCCCGTCCAGTGGCGAATCGCCCATTTCCTCTCCTCACGACATCCTCACGACAGACCATCACATCAGACGATCACGGGGGGAGTGGTGTCGCCACCGTTGCCCCAGACCTCGTCGTCCTCCAGGAGCCAGGTGCTGCTCTCCCGGTCCTGGTTCTCCTCCGAACCCGCGCCGCCGCCGGGAGCCATCGGCATCATCGGCATCCCCGGGGTTCCCGCGCCCCGAAGCCCCCCGGCCCCCGCACCGAGGCCTCCGGCGCCACCGAGGCCCCCGGTGCCGCCCGGCAGGCCGACCCCCACCCCGACGCCGGTTCCCGTTCCCGTGCCGGCGTTCGTACCGGTGCCGATCAGGCCGTTGGCGTTGCCGAAGGTGCCCGCTCCCTGGCCGTTGGGCAGACCGAGTGTGCCGTTGCCCAGGTCGTTGGGGTTCAGGCCGGCGAGGGAGGTCGAGCCGGTACCGAACCGGTCGTTCGGATCGGTGCCGGGGAGGGAGCCGTTCACGGTTCCCGGGTTCGTGAGGTTCGGGTCGGAGCCGTCGGCGCCGGAGCCCGGACCGCCCGTCCCCGAACCGGGCGGGAAGCCGTCCACCGATCCGGGCCCCTGCCCGGGGAGGTCCTTGCCGCCCTGTCCTGAACCGTCCAGGCCGCCCAGGTCACCCTGGCCGTAGGGGTCCGAGCCGTTCAGGCCCAGGCGGTTGGTGGGGTCGTCGACGGACAGCCGGGTGGGCGTGCCGTTGTAGTCGCCCCCGCCCGGCCCCGTGACCCTTCCCCCGGGGCCCGTGGGCAGGTCGACGCCGCCGTAGTCGGGCATGGGGAGCTGCATCGGGGTCGGCAGCGAGTGCTGCACGTCCTCGGGCAGTTCCCTGTAGTGCTGGATGATCTTCTCGTTGATCTCGTTGAACCGGTCCCTTGCCCTGTCCTCGGCGCGGTACGCGCCGTAGAACGGGATCTGGTCCGCCCAGTCGGTGTCGTGGTCGGAGCGCGAGTCCTCGCCCCGCTTGGTGACGATGTTGCGCTGGGCCCAGTTGAGCGTCTCGGAGTAGCCGCGCAGCGTGGTGCCGACCTGCCGCATCTTGCCCGCCAGCTCGCGGATGCTCCCGTGCAGTCGCTGGAGCTCCTTCTGGGCCTCGACGCTCTCGGCTCCCTTGTAGGTCCCGGCCAGATCGGTCGCCCGCTGCTTGAGGGTGGCCGCGGCCTCCTGGAGCAGGTCGTGCGCGGCGACGTAGTAGTCACCCGCGCGCTTCACCGAGTTCGGCTGGGTGGCGTCCACCCACTCCCTGACCTGGTCCTTGATGCTGTCGAAGAGCGTGACCGACAGGTGCGTCTCCTGCGGCTCGATGCCGTACTTGAGCCGGTTGGAGCCTGTTTCCGCCATGATGGCCTCCCTATCAGGCGCCCGTCTTGGGAGCCGTGCCCTCGTTCGCCACCTCAGCGCCGTCGTAGGCCTTGGCGATCTCGTAGAGCGTGTCGATGACGGCCTTGTACTGCTCGATCGTCGAGGAGTACAGGCCGCCGCCCTTCTGGCCCCGCTCTCCGACGAGAACCGAGTAGGACGTGTTGATCGCCATGGTGAACTGCTGGGCGGTCAGCCACTTGCCGAGGTGCTCGTCGCTGAGCGCGCACTGCAGTTGCAGGTCGGGAAGCGACCCGCCCCCCGGGGGAGGCCCCGGCAGTTCGGCGCGCTCTCCCCTGGCCGTCGCCACCGCGGTCGCGGGGGGCTGCGTGGGGGTCGTCAGCTTCTGCAGCGCCTTCTCCAGCAGCCCGGCGATCTCCTTGATCGTGGCGCGGTTCAGGTCGGGACCGCCCTTGCCGCTGCTGTCGCTCTTGACGGTCAGACCGGGCCAGTCGGGATCGAGCTCGATCGCCATGCCGCACCTTTCGGAAAGTTCGGAAAAGTCAGGTGATGACCGGGGGGATCACGTCTCCACGGGAGTTCCAGACGTCCTGATCCTCGGACAGCCAGGTCGTGCGCTCCTGGCCTTGCTCCTCGGCCCCGCCGCCCGCGCCTCCGCCCGGCGACATGAACGGCATCATCGGGGAGCCGCCCCTGCTCGCCGGGGACGACGCTCCGGGTACGGCTCCCGCCCCGCCTGTCCCGAGGCCGGGACCGCCGAATCCGGGGCCGCCGATCACCGTGGGGGCGAGGGGCGGGCCGGACGTCGTGACCGGGGACACGGGCAGGACCGTGTGCTGCTGGATCGTGGGCGGCGCGACCAGGTTGGTCGGGGCGAAGCTCGCGACCTCGGTCCTTCCCGAGCCGTGGGTGGCGCCGGTGCCGTCGGACGTGGTCTCGTGCCCGCCGATCACGGCCGGGGCCGTGCCGTCCCCGCCCGAACCCGGGCCTGCCGTCTGGCCGCCGGGGCCGGTCGGTCCCGGCTCTCCCGGGGAGCCCTGGCCGCCGGTGCCCGAACCGGGGCCGGTCGTGCCCGAACCGTCGGTGCCGCCGGTGCCGCCGGGGTGACCCGGGGTGCCGGCGCCCTGGGAGCCGTCGTCCGTGCCGTCCGGGCCGCCCGTGCCGCTGTGTCCGCCGTTCGTGCCGCCGGTGCCGTACGGACCGTCGGCCGGTGAGCCGCTTCCCCGCCAGGGGCCGGTGTCCGTCCGCGAGGTGCTCCCGTTGCCCCGCGAACCGGTCGGCCGTCCCACCGAGGAGTAGTCCGTGGTCGTGTAACCGCCGGTCCCCGCGGGTTCCGCGGCGGCCGGAAGCGTGTAGGTGAACTCCTCGGGGATCTTCGCGTAGAGCTCGACGATCTGCCCGTTGAGCTTCTTCAGGAGGTTGCGGGCGTCGACCGTCCCGTCCGCCTCGGGGGGCTGCGGGCCCACCTGAAGCGCCTTCGCCCGCTTCGTGCGCAGGCCTTCCATCTCCTGGCGCGCCGCGGGCAGGTTAACGCCCCCGTACGTCCGCAGGACGGTGCCGACCTCCTTCATCACCGCGGCCAGCTCGGTGCCCGTCGTGTGCAGCATGCGTATGGCCTTGTGCGTCTCGACGGCGGCCGGGCCGCCCCAGACCTGGGCCAGCCTGGCCGCGTTGCCCTCCAGGGCACCGGTGACGAGTTCGATGACGGCGGCCCCGTTGGTGAACCCGAAGCCGGCGTTCTCGATCTCGGCCGGCGAGGTGCCCTTGAGCCAGTCGTCGATCGCCGTGAAGGAGTCGCCGACCTCCCCCTGGACCGGTGCGGCGGCCGAACGGACCCGCACGGTCCGTTTCTGGGTGTCCACTGCTCCCCCTGTCACCCGTTCCCGGCGCCGTTGGCGGTGTTGGCGCCGTCGTACTCTTTCGCGCTGTCCCTGATCGTCTTGATGACCTGGGCGTACTGCGCGACGAACTCCGCGTAGACCTGGGCGAGGACCGCGATCCTGCCGTCCGTGGAGGCTCCCCCGGCGACCGTCTGCCCGAACGTCCGGGCGGCGGGCCACTCGCCGACCTCCTGGCCGCTCAGGTTTCCGCTGGTCTCGACGCTGGCCGCGGAACCCGTCGTGTAGCCCTCGAAGAACGCGGGGCCCGCGAACCCCGCGGCGTACTCCTCAAGCTCCTGCGCGACCTTTCTCATCTGGAAGGTGTCGAACTCGGTGATGTTCGCCACGTCGTCCAGACTCGGCCACTCCGATGCGCTCATGCCTCTCCTCGGCGCGCCCGGCGCCACCCCGGCCGCCGCGTACGGCGGCGGCCGGAGAGCACCCGCTCACACGGCGACCGTGTCAGTGGTTGCTCCAGATGGCCTTGTTCCGCGCCTCGGCGGCCTTGTAGTTCTCGCTGGCGATGCCCAGGGCCTTGGCGGCCTCGTTGAGCTGACGCCCCATCTCCTGCTCCGCGGCGTCCCAGACCTTCCTGTGCTCCTCGAAGAAGTTGGCCGCGTCACCGGCCCAGTGCTCCCCGAGCACCTGCTGGAGCTTGGTGATGAGGTCGTCGGTCGCCTTGTCCATGGCGGTGACGACCTGGAGGAGGCCCAGCTCGGCCTTCTCCATCTCCACGAAGTTGACCTTCGTATAGTCGGACACTCTGTTCTCCGTCCTCGACTGCGGGATGGGCCGTACTACCTGGCGCCGGTGTTGATGAGCGCGTCAACCCGGTTCATACCGGACTGCACGTCCTGGTCGGCCGCGTCGTAGGTGACGGAGCTGTCGCCCAGGTTCTGGGCGATCTTCTCCAGGTCACTCCGTACGATCGTCATCTGCCGGTCCCACTCGCGCATGGCGCCCAGGAACTTGGCCGAAGCAGTGCCCAGCCAGCCCGAGGCCGTCAGCTCCTGCGTGGTCGTCTCGACGCCCTTGCGCAGGCCCTCGACGTACTGCGCGGTGTCCACGACGAGCTCGGACGCCTTCTTGATCTGTGCGGGGCTCGCACCGAAAAACTCCGCCACCGGTCACACCTCCGTGACATAAGGCCTGCTTGTCCGTGGTGGTGTCACGCCCCCGTGCGGACCGTACGGCCCACGCGATGCCACCCGGATGGCCAGAGAAGCCACACGAGCGGACAGAAAGGACTACCCCGACGAACATCATCAGACGGCATGCTAGCCATCAGGGATCACATAGCTAACATGCATTCATATTACGGAAAAGTAAACATTTAGCGTCTTATCTATAAACGAGCAGGCCAGACGAGTGCGTGACTCCTCCATCACGGAAAGAAGTCGGCGAAAAAACGGCGACGTTCCGTGATCTGGAAAGCCGTCTACGTGAACTCACAGTTCGAGACGGCGCCGGATGCGGTCGAGTTCCCCCATCACGTCCTGGAAGGCACGGTCGTAGGCGACCCCCGCCTCCTGGACCTGCTCCAGCGGCCCGTCCGGGCCGCCGAACGTCCTCAGCGGATTGTCCCCCTCGCCGAACGCCTGATCCGCGGCCTCGGCGAGCTGTCTCTGCAGGTCCCTGGACGCCTCGGCGAAGACCTCCTTGATCCGCTCAGCCAGTTCGCCCGAACTGAGCCGCATGGCCTTGGGGTGCAGTTCGAGCCCCCGCAGCCCCTCCGCGGCGTACTCGACCGCGACCAGGCCGTCCTCGTCCTGGGCACGACCGACGAGCGTGGCGATCGTCCTCTGCAGCTCCTCCATTTTCGCGAATTGCGAACTGTTTCCAGAGAGCAGCTTTTCCACGTCTATGTTGGCGAACTCACCGAATTCCATCTCATCCCCTGTCTCTTTGCGGCGCCTTCGGCGCCGCGGGCTTGGGCGCCCTGAGTCGGTGCTTTCCCTCGTCGCTCATCCGCTTCGCTCCTTCGCTCCTCAGTCCAAGCGCCGGCGCGCCCGAACCGAAACCCCTCACGCACGGCACCGGTAAGGCATAAAAAGCCAAACCCCTCACACCTGGCACCGGGGAGAATCGCAGGTCAGCCGGCTAGGCCTCGGATCCAGGTGTAGAGGTCCAGGACGCCAAGGGCCAGGGGGAAGAGGGCGACTATGAGGACGATCTCCAGGATGTCGGCCGCCCTGCCCCAGAAGGGGGAGGGTTTGCCCGACTGCAGCCACAGGCCCATGCCCGCGGGTACGAGCGCGACGCATAGCAGGCCCATCGCCACGGCCAGGGCGACGCCGCCGCCGGCCAGGGCTCTGGAGAACGCCAGTACGGCCAGTCCGAAGACGCCGGAAAGCAGCAGCCACAGTCGCTGCCCGGTTCCCTGGAAGACACGGGCCCGCATGAGGAGCGTCAGTGACAGCGTGGCCGAGGTGGCCAGGGCGACCCAGCCGGGGTCGAAGGCCAGGTAGACCTGCGCCACCACCGAGGTCAGGCCGATTCCGGCGACGAAGCCGGTGGCGTAGCGCTGTGCCTGGGCGGTGCGCTCCATGATGGCCGGGCCGTCGATCCGCTGGTTGTCCAGGCGCAGTTCCTCGGCGTTGGTCGGCATCGAGGGCATCGGCAGACCGGCGAACCTGAAGGACAGCATCGGGAACAGCGGGCCGCACGCCAGCAGGACCGAGGCGGCGATCGCCCCCACCCCTGCCGGGGGTGCCTGGGCGAACATCACCACGGCCGCGCAGACGGCCCCCGTCGCCGAGGCGATGGACACACCGAGGAAGGCCTGCACGCCGTCCGCGACGGCCAGTGTGCCGATGGTCGCGACCAGGCCCGTCGTCGCGAACGCGGCCAGCATGTGCGCCGAGCCGAGCCCGGCCAGCCCCGTGTCCCCGGCGGGCGCCAGCAGTCCGGCGAGGAAGGCGTACGGCAGCGCCGCGCAGCCGATCATCGCACCCGCCGGCGCGTCGCCGACCGCCCTGGACAGCAGGCCGCCCGCGACGGTCAGCAACAGCGCGAAGGCTCCGGCGAAGACCGCCGAGACCCGCCAGGGTGGTCCGGAGAACAGCAGGACGAGGGCCCCGACCACCAGGAGGGCGGTCGCGGCGCCGACCCCGACGAAGCGGGTGTGCCTGACGCCCCAGCCTCCCGGCGCCTCCCTGAAGCCGGTGGCGACGACGTCGGCCACGTCGTCGAACATCGCGGGCGGCAGCACGGCCTCGCGGGGCCGCAGGTAGAGCACCTCCCCGTCGAGCACCCCGAGGGCGCCCAGGCTCTGGCCGATGTCGAGGGGGGAGCCGCCCGGCCGTTGCAGCACCCATCCGGGAGCGGCCGCGGATTCACCCCCGACCTCGCCCATCGCGCGTAACAGGCCCGGCAGGACGTGCGGGAGCGGGATGTCCGCGGGCAGCGCCAGATCGGCCTTCCTGCGGGGGGCGACGATCGTGATGTGGCACATGGGAGGCAACGGAGCGGCGCTCTGAACTGGGAGACCCGGTGTGACGGCCCCCTGGGGGGCCTGAGCCAGCGACCTCACGGTCGTCCTCCCTCTTGGTTGCAAGCATCGTGGAGCATCACGGAAACCACCGATATGCCGGATACGGTAGCGGGGAGAGTAGGGATCACGCGCGACATCCGTCGGCAATCGCTTTCGCCACAGATGTGCACAAACCGACCAGGAAGGCACCTCCAGGGTGAGCATCGTCGTCGTACGGCGCCCAGAGCGCCGTCCCCCGCCCAAGCCCCCGCGAGGTGAGATCCTCCTGGAGTCTCCCCCGGAGATCCCCGAGGTGCAGCCGCAGGGACTGACCGGTCTGCTCACCTACCTGCCGATGGCCGCGGGCGCCGCCGGAATGGGCCTGATGTTCACCGCGGGCGGCACCGGAAGCCCGATCATGTACGTGGCCAGCGGCCTGTTCGCCGTCTCCATGATGGGCATGACCGCCGGTCAGCTCGGCCGCCAGTCGGGCGAGCGCAAGAACCGGCTGAACGGCCTGCGCAGGGACTACTTCCGCTACCTCGCCCAGGTCCGCAAGAAGGTACGGCGCGCCGCCAAGCAGCAGCGCGAGGCCCTCGAATGGAGCAGCCCCTCCCCCGACTCCCTGTGGTGGGTGGCCCTGGGTCCCCGGCTGTGGGAACGGCGCCCCCGCGACGACGACTTCGGCACCGTACGGCTCGGCACCGGGGTGCAGAAGCTCGCCATCCAGCTCATCCCGCCGGACTCCAAACCGGTCGAGGACCTGGACGCCCTGTCGGCGGGCGCGCTGCGCAGGTTCGTCAGGGCCCACTCGACGGTCTCCGAACTGCCGGTCGCCGTCGCCCTGCACTCCTTCGCGCGGATCAACCTGACCGGCGACCCGGTGGCCGTGCGCGAACTGGTCCGCGCGATGGTCGCCCAGACGGCCGTCTTCCACTCCCCCGACGACATGCGGATCATGGTGTGCGCGGGCGAGGAGTGGATGGCCCAGTGGGAGTGGATCAAGTGGCTGCCCCACGCGCTGCACCCCGAGGAGACCGACGCGGCGGGCCAGGTGCGGCTGATGACCGACAACCTGGCCGAGCTGGACCGGCTGCTCGGCGGGGCGTTGAAGGAGCGGGCGCGGTTCAGGCCAGGAGCCTCGCCGGACGCGCTGCCGTACCACGTGCTGATCCTCGACGGCGGGCACGTGCCGCACGACTCGCAGCTCGGCACGGACGCCATCCAGGGCGTCACCGTGATCGACCTGTCCGGCTCCGCGGGGCCGATCGAGGAGAAGAACACGCTGCGCATCGACGTGCGGCCGGAGGGCTTCTTCATGGTCAAGATCGACCACGCGGGCAAGCGCAGCTCGACCCGTCTGGGCGACCCGGACCGGCTGGACTTCCTTCGCGTGGAGGGCCTGGCCAGGCAGCTCGCCCCGTTGCGCGCCTCGACCGTCAAGGGCGGGGAGACCCAGGACGCGCTGTCGGTGAACACCTCGCTGACCGACCTGCTCGGCGTCGGTGAGCCGACCCTGCTGGACCCGGCGGTGACCTGGCGGCCGAGGGCGGGACGCAACCGGCTGCGGGTGCCGATCGGCCTGGGGGTCGACGGGCGCCTGGTCGAGCTGGACATCAAGGAGTCCGCCCAGGGCGGCATGGGACCGCACGGCCTGGTCATCGGCGCGACCGGTTCCGGCAAGAGCGAGCTGCTGCGCACGCTCGTGCTCGGCCTGGCCATCACCCACTCGTCGGAGATCCTGAACTTCGTCCTCGTCGACTTCAAGGGTGGCGCGACCTTCCTCGGCCTGGACACCCTCTCCCACGTCTCGGCGGTCATCACCAACCTTGAGGACGAGCTTCCCCTGGTCGACCGCATGTACGACGCGTTGCACGGCGAGATGGTCCGCCGCCAGGAGCTGCTGCGCGCCGCGGGCAACTACGCCTCCCTGCGCGACTA
Source organism: Streptosporangium jomthongense (assembly GCF_042650425.1). Classification (NCBI taxonomy): domain Bacteria; kingdom Bacillati; phylum Actinomycetota; class Actinomycetes; order Streptosporangiales; family Streptosporangiaceae; genus Streptosporangium; species Streptosporangium jomthongense. The sequence goes on from NZ_JBHSBC010000001.1 coordinate 554,930, forward strand.
CGAGCGGGCCCGCGAGCAGGGCGCCGACCTGGCGCCGATGCCGACGTTGTTCGTCGTCATCGACGAGTTCAGCGAGCTGCTGACCGCCAAACCCGAGTTCATCGAGCTGTTCGTGATGATCGGACGGCTCGGCCGTTCGCTCGGCGTGCACCTGATGCTGGCCTCCCAGCGCCTTGAGGAGGGACGGCTGCGCGGCCTGGACACCCACCTGTCCTACCGGATCGGCCTGCGGACCTTCTCGGCCATGGAGAGCCGGGTCGTGCTCGGTGTCGCCGACGCCTACGAGCTGCCGTCGGCGCCGGGCAACGGCTACCTGAAGTTCGAGACGACCGGGATGACCCGGTTCAAGGCCGCCTATGTCTCCGGTTCCTACCAGCCCGACCCGCTGTCCTCCGTGGCGCGGGGCGGGGCGGCGGGCCTGCACCAGGTCGTCGAGTACGGTCCCGGCTTCGCCCCGGTCCCCGTCATCGAGGAGCCGCCCAAGGAGCTGACGACGGGGGAGATCCCCGTCGAGCGCGCCGCCGCCAGCCTGCTCGACCTGGTGGTCGGCAGGCTGGCCGGGCAGGGACCCCCCGCGCACCCGATCTGGCTGCCGCCGCTCGGCGACCCGCCGACCCTGGCCCACCTGCTTCCGCAGATCTCGGTCACCCCACAGCTCGGGCTGAGCACGCCGAGCTGGGCGGGCCGAGGCAGGCTGCACGCCGTCATCGGCGTCATCGACAAGCCCTTCGAGCAGCGCAGCGACCCGTTCTGGCTGGACCTGTCGGGAGCCGCGGGTCATGTCGGCGTCGTCGGCGGCACGCAGAGCGGCAAGAGCACGGTCCTGCGCACCCTGATCACCGGCATGGCGCTCACCCACACCCCACGTGAGGCGCAGTTCTACTGCCTGGACTTCGGCGGTGGCTCGCTGGCCGCGCTTGAGGCGTTGCCGCACGTGGGCGGGGTGGCCAGCCGCCTGGACGGTGACCGGGTGCGCCGTACGGTCGCCGAGATCTCCGCGCTGCTCCAGCGGCGGGAACGTGACTTCGCCGAGCAGGGCATCGACTCGATCACCGCCTACCGGCAGCGGCTCGCGGAGGGGGCGGAGGGCGACGGCTACGGCGACGTGTTCCTCGTCGTCGACGGCTGGCTCACGGTCCGGCAGGACTTCGAGTCGCTCGAACCGGTCATCACCGACCTCGCCGCCCGCGGTCTCGGGTACGGCATCCACGTGGTGGCCGCGACCAACAAGTGGTCGGAGTTCCGGCCGGGCATCCGCGACCTGTTCGGCACCCGGGTCGAGCTGAAGCTCGGCGACGCCTACGAGTCGGAGATCAACCGCAAGTCGGCGCTGGCCGTGCCCGAGGGGGTTCCCGGGCGGGGACTCACCAAGGAGGGTCTGCACTTCCTGTCGGCGCTGCCGAGGATCGACGGTGTGCGCAAGGCCGACGACCTGTCGACGGGGGTGCGCGCGCTGGTCCACGCGATCAGGGACGCCTGGCAGGGGCCGCCCGCCCCGCCGGTCCGGCTGCTGCCCGCCGTACTGCCCGTCGGGACGCTGCCCGGCGTCGAGCAGACCGGGCGCGCCCGCATCCCGCTCGGCATCGACGAGGCGGCCCTGTCGCCGGTGTTGCTCGACTTCGAGGCCGACCCGCACTTCATCGTGGTCGGCGACACCGAGAGCGGCAAGTCGAACCTGCTGCGGGTCATCACCGAGGGACTGGTCGCCAGGCAGACGCCGCAGGAGGCCATGATGATCGTGATCGACTACCGGCGGTCGCTGCTGGACTCGGCGGCGACCGAGCACCGCATCGGCTACGCCGCGTCGAGCGCCGCCGCGACCGACCTGATCAACGACGTCCGCGGCGCGCTGCTCAAGCGGCTGCCCCCGGCCGACCTCACCCCGGAGCAGCTGCGGGACAGGAGCTGGTGGCAGGGCTGCGACCTGTACATCGTGGTGGACGACTACGACCTGGTCGCGACCTCCTCCAACCCGCTGCTGCCGCTGGCCGACCTGCTGCCGCAGGCCCGTGACATCGGTCTGCACCTGGTGATGTCCCGCGCGATGGGCGGTGTGGGCAGGGCGATGTTCGACCCGATCATCCAGCGGGTCAAGGACATGGCCAGCCCCGCGGTGATCCTGTCCGGCAACAAGGACGAGGGCTTCCTGTTCGGCAATGTCCGCGCCCATCCGCTGCCGCCGGGACGGGGTTACTACGTCGACCGCCGGTACGGCTCCCGCCTGACCCAGACGGCCTTCTTCCCACCTTCCGAGGAGACCTGATCGAACCCCGGCAATTGTCCTAATAAGGACACACTTATAGGTCAACCTGCGGATATATGAGGCGCGTCTCCTCGGTGTTCACCGTTCATCCCCACACGCTGGGAGCGCTCCTTGCTCAGACGTCTCGTGGTCTCCGCGGCCCTGACCGCCTCCGTGCTCGTGCCCACCACCGCCTCGGCCCTGGTGGCCGCCGCCGCGCCCGCGGGCGCGACGGTCTCGTGCACCTACCAGCGCTCGGGCAACCACTGGAACTGCGTCACCCCCGGCGCCTACTGCCCCGCCGCCGCCCACGGCAGGTACGGCTACGCCAAGGCCACCGGCCGTAAGTACACGTGCACGCGCTACCCCAACGGGCGGTGGCGCTGGAAGCGCGCCTGACCGAGGCACGGCGCCCCGCCCCACCGGCGGGGCGCCCGTCACACCGTCAACGGGAAACCGATTTATTTACAGAGAGTAACCACCGGCGTCCGAACCATATCTTTCACATATAAGATTTGGTTAATACCCGTGACGCAACCGCTCCCCCGTGGATCACATTTCCGTTACGTAACATCAGAATCCAGCCCATTTTCTTAGACTTTTTTCACACGGCGCCCCTAATGTTCGTGCGCATGGAAGAAACCAGCGCACCGAAACCGAACCGCCGACAGCTCCTCATCGCGGGCGGGGTCAGCATCGCCGCCGCCGGTCTGGGCACCGGCTACCTGGCCTCGACCGCGTCCGCGAGCACGACGGCCGGTGCCGCGCACACCCCCACCCCCACCGTCCCCACTCCCACGAGCAAGCTCTGCCTGCCGCTCTCCAAGGAGACCATCGAGGGGCCCTACTACCTGGACTACGACAAGTACCGTTCGAACATCACCGAGCACAAGCCCGGCGTCCCGCTGCTGCTGCGCATCCAGATCGTCGACTCGGAGAACTGCAGGCCGCTGCGCAACAAGGCCGTCGACATCTGGCACTGTGACGCGCTGGGCATCTACTCCAGCTACGAGAAGGCCTCCTCGGGTGACGGCCCCGGCTTCCCGACCGCGTTCCCCACCGCCTTCCCGACGGACATGCCCACCGGCGCCCCCGGCGGCGGCATGCACGCCGAGCCCGACAGCGACACCACCTACTTCCGCGGTTTCCAGATGACCGACAGGAACGGCTGGGTCACCTTCAGGAGCGCCTTCCCCGGCTGGTACATCGGCCGCGCGATCCACATCCACGTCAAGGTCCACGTCAACGGTGCCTTCCGGCACGGCGCCTACCTGGGCGGCAACGACTGCCACACCGGCCAGCTCTACTTCCCCGAGAAGCTGATCGAGGCCGTCTCCGTGCTGAGGCCGTACTCGACCAACACCAAGACCCGCACCACCAACGAGCAGGACATGCTCTACACCGGCGACACCACCGCCGACGGCATGCTCGACGTGCGCTACGACCCCAGGCACGTGGCCAGGGGCATCAGCGCCTCGATCACCCTCGGTGTCGACCCCGACGCCGTCCACGACGGTCAGGACTGGCCCGGCGGCCCCTTCCCGCCGTTCCCCACCACGCCTCCCGGGACTCCGGCCCCCTCCCCGGCCCCCTGATCCCGCGCGGGTCGATCTCCACCCCCGGCACGCCGTACTTCCATCGGCGTGCTGGAGACCTCCCGGCCTCCTCGTGACCACACCGAGGGCCCGAACGTCTCCATTCCTGTCCGATCGGTCAGATCTGACCGATCGGACAGTTATCATTGGGGCATGGCACGTCCCCCTTCCGCTCTGCGTGAGCACATCCTGCGCTCGGCGCTGCGGTTGTTCTCCGACAGCGGTTACAAGGGCACCTCACTGCACGACATCGCCCAGGTCGCGGGCTGTTCGAAGGCGGCGTTGCTCTACCACTTCGCGAGCAAGGACGCGATCCTCACCGAACTGCTGGCCCCGGCGGGCGAGGGCCTGGCCGCGCTGCGGACCCGGCTCGTCGGACTGGACGGTGAGCAGGCCGCACGGGCGGCCGTCACCGGCTTCGTCGACTTGGCCCTGCGGTTCCGGCTGGAAGTCCGGATCCTGTTCCAGGACATCCCCACGATGACCGTCCACCCGGCGCTCGGCGCCGTCCCCGCCACCATCAGGCGGTTACTCACGGCACTGGCCGGGGGCTCGACCGCGCCCTCGGACACGATCGCCGCCTACATGGTCCTGGGCGCCGTCTCCGTCACCGCCGCCGACGATCTCGGCGTGCCCGAGGAGGTCCTGCGCGCCGAGATGATCCGCGGCGCGCTGCGCACCCTGGGCCGCGAGCCCGACCACCCCTGAACCACCCGGACCGGCCCGGCCTCCGCCGGACGCCGGACCTCGCCTGAACGGACCCCTCCCTCTCCATGGCTGCTGTGCTGTACCGGCTCGGCCGGTTCTCCTTCCGCAGGCGCGGGCGCGTACTCGCCGCCTGGCTCATCCTGCTCGCCCTGCTCGGCGGGGCCGCCGCCGCGTTCTCCGGGCCGACGACCGACAACTTCACCATGCCCGGCACCGAGTCCCAGCGTGCGCTGGACTCCCTGCGGCGGCAGTTCCCCCAGGCCGGCGGCACGACCGGCACCATCGTCGTCGCCGCGCCCGAGGGCGGCAAACTGGACCCGGCCGCCCTCGCGCCGATCGTGCGTGAGGCGGCGGCCGTACCCGGGGTGCTGGCCGCGATGGACCCCTTCCAGGTCGGCGCCGTCTCCCCCGACGGCCGCCACGCGCTGGTCCAGGTCCAGTTCGACAGCCCTCTCGACAAGATCACCGACGCCCAGCGCGCGGCCTACGAACGGGCCGGGGCCACCACCCCCGGCCTGCGGGTCGAGCACGGCGGCGAGATCATGAAGGCCGAGGTCGAGATCGGCTCGACCGAGGCGTTCGGCGTCCTGATCGCCGCCGTCGTCCTCGTCGTCACCTTCGGCTCCCTGGTCGCGGCGGGCATGACGCTGCTCAACGCCCTGATCGGCGTCGGCGCCGGGATGGCGGGCCTGTTCTCCCTGTCCGGCGTGGTCGAGCTGAGCAACGTCGCCCCCGTCCTGGCGCTGATGCTCGGCCTGGCCGTCGGGATCGACTACTCGCTGTTCATCACCTCCCGCTACCGCCAGTACCTGGCCGAGGGCATGGAGGCCGAGGAGGCCGCCGGACGGGCGACCGGCACCGCCGGATCGGCCGTCGTCTTCGCCGGGGCCACGGTCATCATCGCCCTGGCGGGCCTGGCCGTGGTCGGCATCCCGTTCCTGAGCGTCATGGGCCTGGCCGCGGCGGCGACGGTGGCGCTGGCCGTACTCGTCGCGCTGACCCTGCTGCCCGCCATCCTCGGCTTCGCCGGCGCGCGGGTGCTGCCCCGCAGGCAGCGCGCGGGTGCGGACACGGGCACCGGCGACGACCGCGAGGCCATGGGTTTCCGCTGGGGGCGGCTCGTCACCCGTCTGCGCGTCCCGGTGCTGGTCGTCGCCGTCGTCGTGCTCGGCGCGCTGGCCCTGCCCGCCAGGGACATGCGCCTGGCGCTGCCCGACGCGGGCACCGCCGCCGAGGGCTCGACGGCCCGCGAGGCGTACGACCTGATCAGTGAGGGGTTCGGCCCCGGCTTCAACGGCCGTCTGATCGCCGTCGTCACCGGTGACGACGCCCAGGCGACCGCGAACGCCGCCAAGCAGGCCGCGGGCGCCATCCAGACCACCCCGGGAGTGCTCGCCGTCACCCCGCCGCAGGCCAACGCCCAGGGCACGACCGCGCTGCTGACCGTCATCCCCAAGACGGGTCCCGCCGACGCCGCGACCGAGCAGACCGTGCACGCCATCCGCGAGCGGATGAACGACATCCAGGGCGCCCGCGTCGCGCTCTCCGGCGTGACCGCGATCGGCATCGACATCTCGGCCAAGCTCGCCGACGCGATGCCCGTCTACCTGCTGCTCGTGGTCGGGCTGTCCATCCTGCTGCTCCTGCTGGTCTTCCGGTCGGTCCTGGTCCCGCTGAAGGCCGCGCTCGGCTTCCTGCTCACGATCGGCGCCACGTTCGGCATCACCGTGGCCATCTTCCAGCAGGGGCACCTGGCGGACCTGCTCGGCGTCGGCAGGCCGGGGCCGCTGGTCAGCTTCCTGCCGATCCTGCTCATCGGCATCCTGTTCGGCCTGGCCATGGACTACGAGGTCTTCCTGGTCTCGCGCATGCGGGAGGACTTCGTCCACGGTGACACCGCCCAGCGGGCGACCGTGAACGGCCTGGGCCACAACGCCCGCGTCGTCACCGCCGCCGCGCTCATCATGACCTCCGTCTTCGGCGGCTTCGTCTTCATGCACGACCCGATCATCAAGTCCATGGGCTTCGCCCTGGCCGTCGGCGTGCTCATCGACGCCTTCGTCGTCCGCATGACGCTGGTTCCCGCCGTGATGTCCCTGCTCGGCCGCGCCGCCTGGTGGCTGCCCCGCCCCCTGGCCCGCGTGCTGCCCAACCTCGACATCGAGGGCGAGAGCCTCTCCCGGCGGCCGGAGGAGCCCGCACCGGCGGTGATCGGGGCCGGCTGAACGGGTTCACCTGGAACGGACGGGAGGCCAGGCCGTGCGGCCGCTTGAGCTCGTCGCGCTCGCGACCACGACATTGTCGTTCCTCACCCTGGCGCTGCCACGGCTGCGCGGGATGAGGCCGGTGAACCACGTGCCGCCCGTCGCGCTCCTGGCCGCCGTGGCGCAGGTCGTCGTCGAGGGCGCGCGCTGGCAGCTGTTCCCCGCCTACGCGCTGGCCCTCTCGTTCTTCCTGGTGTGGTTGTGGGGACGGCGGCTCAGGGGCCTCCTCGGTGTGAGTCCCGGTGTCCTGGGACTCCTCGTCGCCCTCCCGCCACCCGTCGTCCTGCCGGTCTTCACCTTCCCCGAGCCCACGGGCCCGTACGGCGTCGGCACCGTGACGTACCACTGGACGGACACCTCCCGCCAGGAGACCTTCAGCGCCGACCCCGCCGCCCGCCGTGAGCTCATGACCCAGGTCTGGTACCCGGCCGCGCGCTCCTCCGGCGGGGGGCGCGCGGCCTACGCCGAGGGCGTCGAGGCGCTCGCTCCGGCGCTGGCCAGGATGATCGACCTGCCGTCGTTCACGTTCGACCACCTGCGGTACGTGACGACGAACGCGAGGGAGTCGGTGCCGGTGTCCGCCGGCGTCCATCCGGTCCTCGTGTTCCTTGAGGGTTTCAACGGCTTCCGCCAGATGAACACCTTCCAGGTGGAGGAGCTCGTCTCCCACGGATACGTCGTGGTCGCCGTGGACCACCCCTACATCGCGGCCTCGGTGACCTTCCCCGACGGCCGGCATGTCACCGGTTTCCGGAAGAACGAACTGAACGCCCTGGTACAGCAGAGCGTCAGCCCGGCGAGGACCGCCCCGACGTTCCAGGGCAGGTCCTATCCGGAGGGCATCGTTCCCTATCTCGTGCGGGACGTCTCCTTCGTCCTCGACCGGCTGACGGCGTTGAACGCCTCCGACCCCGAGCGCCTGCTGACCGGGAAACTGGACATGCGGCGGGTGGGCGCGTTCGGCGTGTCCCTCGGCGGCATCGTGGCCGGTGAGGCGTGCCGTACCGAGACACGGCTCGGCGCCTGCCTCGTCATGGACGCCCCGATGCCCGACGACGTCGTGTCCCCCGGGCTCGGGCGACCGGTGCTGTGGATCACGCGGGACGCGCGGACGATGCGGCAGGAGAAGTGGAACAAGGTGGACATCGTCCAGCACCAGACCTCCATGCGGACCGCGTTCGGCAACCTGAAGGGCGACGGCTACTTCGTCCAGGTGCCGGACATGTTCCATGTGAACCTGACGGACGTCCCCTCCTGGTCACCGCTGTTCCCGTACCTGGGGGTCACCGGCCCCGCCGACCCCGGGCGGGTGCACGAGATCGTGAACGCCTACTCGACGGCGTTCTTCGACAGGCATCTGCGCGGTTCTCGGGAACCCCTCCTCGATGGGCCGTCGAACCGCTACCCGGAGGTCGTCCTCCACCGTCGGCGACCCTAGGCACAGGTGGCCTGGTAGGGGTAGCCGGGGAAGTGGGTCGCCCATTCGGCCGGGCCGAGACCGTGGCCCGCCCTCTGGCAGACGGTCCGCGCGGCGGCCTCCGGGGTGAGGTCGTAACGCCGCAGGGGGATGTGCTCGCCCGCCACGTACAGGGTGTCACCGTCGAACGTCATCGCGGCGACGAATCCGCTCGGGGTGGAGATGGGCGCGCCGATCGGCTGCCGGGTGGCGGTGTCCCACAGCTGCACCGTGCCGTTGACCGTGCCCACGGCGAGGACGCTCCCGTCGGCGGAGAAGGCCAGGCTGCTGACCCAGCTCGACGTATACGGCGAGGCGGAGATCAACGCGCCCAACTGACGTCGTGCGGTGCCGTCCCACAGGGCGGTCCGTCCCGTCTCGTCGCCGACGGCCAGGAATCTGCCGTCGGCGCTGAAGGACAGCGCGCTCGCCGAGTGAAGGCCGCTCTCGCGCACGACGGCGCGGCCGGAGACGAGGTCGACGACCTGCCCCCCGGTAGTGATCAGCAACCGCCCGGACGGAGCCAGGACGATCTTGCCGTTGACACCGGGGACCGTCGTGGTGGTGACACCCCGGTTCAGGTCCCACAGGACGAGCGAACCATTCGTGGGCGGCCCGCTGACCAGCAGAGTGCCCGCGTCCCGGGTGTAGGCGACAGACGTGGCGCTGTCGAAGGGGCCGGCGCTGCCGGCGACGCGCCGACCGGCGAGGTCCCACATCCGGGCGTCGAAAGGTTCGAGGCGGGTGTCGCCGTAGGCCAGGACCGCTCCGTCGGGACGGAACGCCGCGGTCACGTGGCATTCCGGCATCATGGTGCCCATCTCTCGGCAGGGGACCGGAGGAGGCCCGGGAAGTCGTCGTCCGGTCCTGGTGTCCCGGAGTTCGACCCGATTCGGGTAGACGGTGACGAGTGTGTTCTCGTTAGAGCTGAAAAAGGCGGAGGTAGCGCTCTCGTCCCGCCAGTCGGCGTTGACGACGGGGTTCAGCTTCAGTGTCCTGACGGTCGCGGGCCACGAAAAGGCGTTGGATGCCCCGGCGAGATAGCGCGCCTGGCCCGCGGCCGGATCGACTCTGATGTCGAAGGCGCGTTCACCGGCCAACGGATGGCGGAACAGCGGAGCGTCCGGAACGCCGATCCGCCACACGAGGAGTTCGTCGGAGTTGGCCGTCGCGAGGAAAGCGCCGTCCGCGCTGAAACCGATCTCGTCCACGCCTGCTTCCTTGATGGCGGGGAGTTCTCTGCCCGACGGCAGATCCCAGAGCCGGATCTTCGTGCCGGTCGTCATCAACAGCCGCCGCCCGTCCGGGGACAGACGCAGGCTCTCCTCACGGCACTGATCGACGGAGGGCGTGGGCATGTTGGGGACGTCCGACTCTCGGCCGGTCCTGAGGTCCCACACCCGCACCGGCGTGCCGGGCACGCAGAGGGCCATTGTCGTGTCGTCGGCGCTGAGCGTCGCGTCCGGGACATTCGATTCGGTCAGGTAGCGCCCGTTCTGCAACGCGCGCGACATCGCCAGGGTGGACGACCAATCGCCTGTTCGCCGGACGGGCCCTCCCTTTCTGCGAACGTTCACCTGCACGATCAACCGTCTGGCGGAAGCGTCCCAGACACGGACGCGATGGTGGGAGCCGTTCGCCTGGTAGGTGACGACGCGCCGTCCACTCGGGGCGACCTCCACTCCCCGGTTGGCGTCGTCGAGAGGCCGCGGGTCGCGTTGACCGGTCGTCATGTCCCGCAGCGTCACCTCGACCGTCTCGGAGGCCGTGGGGTAGTGCACGGGCAGCCAGAGTGGATCTCCCTGGCCCTTTCCCACGTTGCCCAGCCAGCGGGCCGGCCCCGGCGTGGTCGTGACGACCCGGTGGGTCTCCACGTCCCAGCGGACGACCTTGTCCGCGCCCATGCTGTACAGGAAGCGGCCGTCGGAGCTGAGCCAGCGCACGGTGTCGGACCCGGTGTCCGGATCGGTGAAGACCTCCTGCTGGGCCTGGAGGCTCGCCGTACGGAGGTTCGCCCGCGTCTCGGGAAGGTCGGCCAGGCGCCAGGCGGCCAGGCTGAGCCGCATGGACAGCTGCGGGTCGGTCTGGCGCAGGCTCGCGGCATAGCCGGCGGCGCGGCGGGCCTGCTCCTCGCGTTCCTGCCGGTCACGTACGAGATTCTGCTGCCAGACCAGCGAACCCGTGATCACCATGGCGGTCGCCAGCACACCGATGAGGAAGGCGCGCAGCCTGCTCCTGCGGCGTTCGCCATGACGCCCCTCCGTACTGGCGGTGAGGAAGTCCCGCTCCAGCGGGGTGAGCTCGCCGGCCCGTTCGGCGAGGTGCGTGCGCGCCAGCGACAGGCGCAGCCCCCGGTAGAGGCCTCCGGGGTCGCGGGCGTGCGCCTGCCAGGCGTCGGCCGCCTCGGTGAGGCGGCGGTGCACGCGCAGGCGTTCCCGGTCCTCCTCGACCCAGGAGCGCAGCCGGGGCCAGGCGGTCAGCAGCGCCTCGTGCGCCAGGTCGGCCGTTTCGTCGTCGAGGGTGATCAGACGGGCACACGCCAGCCGTTCCAGCAGCAGTGGGCTGGGGTCGTTCCGGCATCCGGTGACCAGTTCGGCGCACGCGGCCGGGCGCCGGGTGTCCTGGGCGCCCGCCTCTCCCGGGGTGACCAGGCGCAGCAGCAGGTGGCGCAGCCGTTCCCGCTGCTCGGGGGTGAGTTCCTCGTAGAGTTCCTCCGAGGTGCGGGCGACGGCGCCGTCGATGCCTCCCGCCGCCTCGTACGCCTCGACGGTCAGGGCCTTGCCGTGGTGGCGCCGCCAGGTCTCCAGCAGGGCGTGCGACATCAGCGGCAACCCGCCCGGCTGCCCGGCGACCTCGTCGAGGATCCGGGTGGTCAGTTCGCGTTGCACGATCAGTCCCGCCGCCGTGGCGGGTTTGACGATCGCCTCACGCAGTTCGGCCGGGCTCATCGGGCCGACCGGGACGGTGGCGTCCCTGACGGCCTCGACCAGGTCCGAATGGTGGGTGAACTGGCCGAAGAAGTCGGCACGTACGGCCAGCACCACCCGGGTGCGCCGGTCGTCGCGTCCGGCGGCCATCAGCGCGTCGACGAACCTCCGGCGCTCGGCCGGGTCCTCGCACAGGGTGAAGGCCTCCTCGAACTGGTCGATCACGAGCACGTCGGCGGCGTCGCCGGGCAGTCGCGGGTGCGCGCCCGGTGTCAGGACCCGTACGGCGCGCACGCGCAGGGCCGGCACCAGTCCCGCGCGCAGGAGAGAGGACTTGCCGCTTCCCGACGGACCGACGACCAGTACGAACCGGTGCGCCTCCAGCAGCGTCACCAGCCGCTCTACCAGCGCCGACCGGCCGAAGAAGTAGGCCTGGTCCTCGGTCTCGAACCTCGCCAGTCCCCGGTACGGCGCCCGCTCGGGCTCACCGTTCCTGGCCGCGTGTTCCCGCTGGGCGGACCGGGCCTCCTCCCACCTGGCCCGCCACTCCTGAGCGTCCCCGCCGCACGCCTCGACGTAGGCCAGCGTGACCGGCAGGGTCGGCAGTCTGTCCCCGGCCGCCGCCTGGGCCAGCGTGGCGGCTGAGAAATGCGCGCGCGCCGCCATGGCGCGGTAGGTCGGGCCACCCGCCTCCTCACGTAATTTGCGTAACTCCACGGCGAATGCGGCCACCGGACCATCGGTGGGATCGACCGGCCGTTCCCGGCGCCCTGCGCGTTCCCCCAACTTACTCTCCCCGAATGTGACTAATTCCCATCAGAAACGGCAAACCAGCACAAAATACACAGCCACATCGGGTCAATCAAGTTTGTCTGCAGTGACGAACGAGGGTTCCGGACAATTCCCGGGCCGCCGAGACTCGAAGCCGTAAGCCCCCGGCCTGCGAAAACACCACGGCCGGGGATATCCGATGCGTTTCAGCCGGCGCGCCATTCGTTTTCGAACACATCCGCGCCGCAGAGGCAATGCGACGAAAGAAGCACGCATGAAAAAGAAGATCACGGTCGGTCTGGTGGTGCTCGCCGGCGCCACCGCGCTGATCGCGGGGCCCGCCGCCGGCGCGGCCACGACGGCGAGCGGCACGGCCGGCAGCGCGGCGGCCTGCAACGTCCAGCACGAGCCGTGGTACACCATCGGCGGATACCGTCACGTCCGCCTCCAGAACGAGTGCAACTCGAAGAAGACGGTGTGCATCGCCATTCCCGACCGGCCCGCCTGGTTTCCCATCCCCCGCTACACCCTCAACGCCTATGAGTGGCGTGACGTCGCCTACGCCCCCACCTCGATCAACCAGGGCAGCAGCGTCTATTACTGCTAGGCCGTGTCACCGCTCCTCACCAGCACACATTTCAGTGAAGGGGAAAACATGATGGCAAGAACCAGGATCGCCGCCGCGGCCGTTATCGCGGCGCTCGCGTTCACCGGCACCGGAATGACGGCCGGCGCGGCCTCCGCCTCCTCAACCGGCGCGGCGGCCTGTGGCGTCCAGCACGGGGAGTGGTACTCCTCGGGCACCACCCACAAGGTGGACGTCTACAACGAGTGCAGCACCGGAAAGTACGTGTGCGTCGAGATCCCCTATTGGGCGGACTACGGCCCCAAGTACATACCTGGCCGGACCACCGTCACGCTGCTCTACGCTCCCATCGTCGCGCCTGAGGGAAGGTCCATCTACTACGCCGCGTCCTCCAGCAGCTGTTAGAACGCCGACCCGCGCGAGGCGTCCGACCTCGCGCGGGAACCGGTACCGGAAGGGGTGGCCGAGCGCACGGGCGAGGACGGCTCACCGCCGCCCGGGGTGCCGGTGGCCGAGGTCATGGCGGGCCGCAACAGGGGCCGGACCCGCCAGACCCCCGGGCCGCGGCACCGGCGGCCGCCCCGGCGCGATGAGAACGGCCCCGCGTGAGTGGCCGATCGACATGCGCGGCGACGGACAGATTCGGCGAGGCGGGCCCGCCTCCCCCATGAAATTGACGGGCTTTGTCAGAAAGACCAGGGAACAGGCGATTGATTTACGGTTCTTTCCGTTCTCGTTGCCGCCGAACGAAGGCCTGAACCGGTGGCCACCAAGAAGATCAAATTGTGCGCCTCAAAGGGCACAGGGGAACCACCGAGGACAACGCGAGGAAACCTGATCCATGAATGTCAAACGCCTCATGTTCACCGCCGCCGTCGCCGCCGCCTCACTGCTGGGCGGTCTACCGGCCTCGGGCGCGCAGGCGGACGACGCCCTGCTGACGACGACCCCGTCGGTCGTCTCCCCCACCGCCGGTGGCGACGTCGCCTTCGCCGTCGAGGGCCGGTCCTTCCCCTCCCTGATCAAGGTCGCCGTCAACAGCACGTCGCTGAACTCCTCGTGTGAGGACACCAACCTCAGGCGGGTCGTCCTGCGGGCCGACCGCAACGGCTACTTCAACCTCGTCGGGGCGGCCCGTGGGTGCGTCAGCGGCGTCTACCGGGTCGAGGCCACCGAGCTTGAGTCGCCCTACCGCACCTACTCCGCCAGAGTGACCATCGGCCATCCGCTGCCCGGCACCGGTGTCCCCGCGCTCAGGACCACCCCGGCGACCGCCGACGCCGACGGCGACATCGCCTTCGTCGTCAACGGCTACGGCTTCGCCGAGAAAGGCTACGTCCGGTTCACCAGCAACGGCCTGAACGAGGCCTGCATCGCCACCAGTCTCAGGGACGGCACCCGGCTCAGGGCGGACAACAACGGCCGCTTCGCGCTGCCCGTGCTGGGCAGGGGGTGCGTCCCCGGCCGCTACCAGATCGAGGCCACCGAGCTGGTGACGCCGTACCGGACCTACACCACCACGGTCGCGATCACCCCGGCCAAGTAGCCCACCTCGGGGCGGCCCTCACCCGGTGCCGGGAGGGCCGCCCCGACACATTGAGCGATCTGCCCCTTATGATCGATTAGCCGGTCTCGCATAGGGGGTAGAAGTGGCGGGGATCGACTACAGCTACGACGCGCTTGAGCAGTGCCGTACGACCGTGCACGAACTGATGAAGAACTTCGGCGAACTGGGTGGTCCGTATCCGGCCAAGACGACCGACTCCACCATCTTCGGCAGGCTGACCGACTCATCCGCCCTGGCCGAGTTCCTCGACGGGATCGAGAAGACGGTCGACGGGGAGCTGACGAACGTCACCGGCAAGCTCAAGGACGTCGAGCGCGCCCTGAACGACATCGAGGACAACGTCCGTACGGCCAACCGCGCGGGCGGGGAGCGGTGACCGCGGACACGACCGAGGCGATCTCCGGTCTCCCCGGCGGCGGTACGCTCTCCGACCTCCTGAACAAGGTGAACGCCGACGCCGACGCCGTCAGCGCCGTCGCGACCCGCTGGCGTGGTACGGCGGGCAAACTCAACGAGCACGCCGGGCGGCTCGGCACCGTCGTCAACGCGGTCAACGACGCCTGGCAGGGCGAGTCCGCGGACGCCTTCGACACCTACATGCGCAAGTACGGCCGCGCCGCGGAGGCCCTGCACGACGCGCTGGCGGGCTGCGCCAACACCCTCGACACGGCGGCCGGGGTGCTGCGTGGCGCGGAGGCGAAGGTCCGCTCCATCTGCTCGACCCTCCTCGACGACGTGTCCGCCTACCGCACGGCCAACCCGAAGGCCGAGGAGAAGGACCTGCAGCCGCACATCACCTCGCTGGTGAACGGTGCCGTCACCGGAGCCCGCCCCCACATGGAGGCCGCCGACAAGGCCGTCACCCAGGCGCTGGCCGCCGTCAAGAAGCACATGGCCGAAAGGAAGATCTCCTTCGCCGACATCCCGGCCCCCCTCGACCAGACGTTCGTACCGGGCGCCGGCCGTACGGTCGTGTGGGAGAGGACGGTCGGCTACCGGCCGCACCTCGCGCCGCACGGCGACACCGGGACACCGAACCCGGTCGCCTCAGGAGGTTACGGGCCGAGCGGCGCGCCCCCGCCCGGTGGCGGCCCCGTGCCGACCGGGAAGCTCAAGGAGTGGATCGACCAGGCGCTGGAGATCCTCAGGTCCCACGGCTACCCGCCGGAGAAGATGAACCCCGCCGACATCGCCATGATCATCCAGCACGAGTCGGGTGGCAACCCGCACGCGATCAACCTCTGGGACTCCAACGCCGCCGCGGGCACCCCGTCCAAGGGGCTGATGCAGACCATCGACCCGACCTTCGGCAGCTACAAGCTGAGCGGGTACGACGACATCTACAACCCGGTCGACAACATCATCGCCGGGGTCCGCTACGCGATCAGCCGTTACGGCTCGGTCTCGAACGTCCCCGGCGTCGTCGGCGCCAAGACCGGCACCGGCTACGTCGGCTACTGAGCGGCCTGCCTAGGCTGGGACGATGAAGCTGACGAAGTTCACGCACGCGTGTGTCCGCCTTGAGAAGAACGGCTCGGCCCTGGTGATCGACCCCGGGGCCTTCAGCGAGGAGTCAGCCCTCCAGGGGGCGCGGTCCGTGCTCATCACCCACGAGCACTTCGACCACGTGGAGGTGGAACGGCTGCGCGGGGCGGCCGAGGCCGAGCCGTCACTGGAGATCTGGACCAACGAGGCCGTTGCGGCCGACCTGACCGACGTCCCGGCCAAGATCCACGTCGTACGGCACGGCGACACCTTCGACACGGCGGGCTTCGCCGTACGGGTCGTCGGAGAGTGGCACGCCCCCAACCACCCGGACGCGCCGATCGTGAGCAACGTCGGTTTCCTGGTGGACGAGGAGGTCTTCTACCCCGGCGACGCGTTCACCCCGCCGGGGACCGAGGTCCCCACCCTGCTCGTGCCGACCAACGCGCCATGGCTGAAGCTCTCCGAGACGGTGGACTACCTCCGCCAGGTCCGCCCGGCCAGGGCCTTCTCCACCCATGACGGCCTGCTCAACGACGTCGGCCTCGGCCTCGTCGACAGGTGGCTGGCGATGGAGGCCGACAAGCAGGGGGCGGAGATCCGCCGCCTCGCGCCGGGTGAGTCCGTCACCCTGTCCTAGCCGGGGGTCCGGCCCTACCGTGGGAGGCGACGTGATCTCCCCGGCGAGAGGAAGGGCGGCATGGACCCCAAGGAGCTCCGGCGGCGGTTCGAGACTCTGACCACCGCGCATCTGACGGACGGCTGCCTGCGCGCCGGGGTTGCGGTGCGCTGCGCCCCGGCGGGCACCCGCTCCGCGGTGCCCGGTGGCCGTCTGGCCGGACGGGTGTGCCCGGCCAGGCACGCGGGCAGCGTCGACGTCTTCCTTGAGGCGTGCGAGCTGTCCGCGCCCGGTGACGTGCTCGTCGCCGACAACGGAGGACGGCTCGACGAGAGCTGCATCGGTGACCTCGTGGTCCTTGAGGCCCGGGCCGCCGGGCTCGCGGGGGTCGTGATCTGGGGGCTGCACCGCGACACGGCCGACATCCGGGCGATCGGGCTGCCGGTCTTCAGCCTGGGTTCGATCCCGACCGGCCCCCTGAGCCTGAACGAGCGTCCTGAGGGCGCGCTGGAGTTCGCCGCCGTCGGGGAGTGGACGGTCGGCCGCGACGACCTGGTCCTCGGCGACGACGACGGCGTGATCTTCATCCCGGCCGGACGCGCCGAGGAGGTGTTCACCCGCGCCGAGGCGATCCGCGACGTCGAACGGCGTCAGGCCGACCGCATCCACGCGGGCACCTCACTGCGCGAGCAGGTGGCCTTCGGCGCCTACCTGGCAGGACGCGCCGAAGACCCCTCCCTGACCTTCCGCGCCCACCTGCGCGCGGTCGGCGGAGCCATCGAGGAGTGACCTTCGCCTCCCGCGAAGGTCACACGGCCCTGGCGATCGTGGCGGACCCGATCACGGTGTCCTCCAGGTAGAACACGGCGGCCTGGCCCGCGGCGACCCCGGTCGCGGGGGTGTCCAGGGCGACGTGGACCTCCTCGCCGGACACCTGGATGCGGCAGCCGTACACCTCACCGTGTGCCCGGAGCTGGACCGTGCAGGCCAGCGGCTCGTACGGCTCGGCGACGGGCCCGTTCCACACCGGGCGCACGGTCTCGACGGAGGTGACCTCAAGGGCCGAGCGTGGCCCGACGGTGACCGTGTTGGAGACCGGCTCGATGGACAGCACGTAGCGCGGGCGCCCGTCGGGGGCGGGCCGGTCGATGTGCAGGCCCTTGCGCTGGCCGACCGTGAAGCCGTAGGCGCCCTCGTGGCTGCCGACCACCTCGCCCGAGGCGTCCACGATCGGCCCGGGGACCGTGCCGAGACGCCTTTCGAGGAAGCCCCGGGTGTCGCCGTCGGCGATGAAGCAGATGTCGTGGCTGTCGGGCTTGTCGGCCACCATGAGCCCGCGCCTGGCGGCCTCCTCGCGCACCTGGGCCTTCGTCGAGTCGCCCAGCGGGAACATCGCGTGGCCGAGTTGTTCCCTGGTGAGCACGCCGAGCACGTAGGACTGGTCCTTGCCCTCGTCGGGGCTGCGGCTGAGCACGCCGTCCACGAGCCGGGCGTGGTGGCCGGTGGCCACGGCGTCGAAGCCGAGCGCGAGGGCCCGGTCGAGGACCGCCTCGAACTTGATCTTCTCGTTGCAGCGCAGGCACGGGTTGGGCGTACGGCCCGCGGCGTACTCGCTGACGAAGTCCTCGACCACGTCGCGTTGGAACCGTTCGGCCATGTCCCAGATGTAGAAGGGGATGCCGATCACGTCGGCGGCCCTGCGGGCGTCCCGGGAGTCCTCGATCGTGCAGCACCCTCTGGCGCCGGTGCGATGCGACTGCGGGTTCGCGGACAGGGCGAGGTGGACGCCGGTGACATCGTGACCGGCCTCGGCGGCGCGGGCCGCCGCCACCGCTG